>NZ_JAUFPW010000036.1 GCF_030409415.1 Pedobacter aquatilis
ACAAAAAAAGAGCCGCATAATTTGCATCCAAAAGGAATCTAAATTAATGCATCTCAAAAAAAATATCTGACGAGAAAAAATCTCTAGTATACTATTGCAATTCCATTTTTGAATTTTCCTAGAAAAAGCTAAGCTAATTTATGGGAAATACCGCTAAGCCATTGACTTTAGGTTTTAGTTTGCAACAATCTAAATCTGTAATTAAAAGACCATGACGGTATGCCCACTGCTTACATCATATTTTTAATAACTGCTAAAATTTAAATGATTTTGCCACGCTTGAAAAACCGCCAACTTTGTAATGAATATATCGGCAAGTAGTCCGTTTGAAAATAACAATTCACCAAAGCAAATTATAAAACCATTAAATATGAAAACAAAATTATCAATTCAAAAACCGGCCAGAGTAGGAACTTTGGCTATGTTATTACTAGCGGTCATCATAACCCCGGAGAAAGTAACTGCGCAGGCTCCGAAAGTCAAAAATATTGTTCTGGTGCATGGCGCCTTTGCAGATGGCTCGGGATGGAGTGCTGTCTATTCCATCCTGACAAAGAAGGGATATAAAGTAACAGTTGTACAGAATCCAATGACTTCCCTCGAGGATGATGCTGCTACTACTAAACTTGCACTGGACAGGCAGGATGGACCAACAATTCTGGTAGGACACTCCTATGGAGGTGCGGTCATCAGTCAGGCAGGCGATCATCCGAATGTCGCAGCCTTGGTATATGTAGCTGCCTTTCAGCCAGACAAAGGAGAAACGGTCTTGCAATGGGTGATGACAGCCCCACCGGCGCCAGAGAGCGGGATACTTAACCCTGATGACAAGGGAATGGTTTACTATGACCTTGCAAAGTTCCATGCTGGTTTTGGTGCGGATATTCCCAAAGCTCAGGCTGAATTTATGGCGGCCTCACAAGGCGCTTTCAATGTAAAGGGTTTTGTAACTCCGCTGACAAGCGCAGCCTGGAAAACCAAACCAAGTTATGCGGTAGTTTCCACGGAAGATAAAACACTTGTTCCATCGATTCAAAAAGCAATGTACAAACGCTCGAACACTAAAATTACAGAGGTAAAAGGAAGTCATGCGGTATTCATCTCTCAGCCTGAACAAGTTGCCAAAGTGATCATTGAGGCGGCAAACGCAGTTAAGTAAGTTGAAATATAGGTGGTTAACCAGGTGAAACACCAGATTAACCCTAAATTGAGCATGCCCTGTGAAACAGCATCTTTGCTGGGCATACTTAACTTTTTATCCATATTATTCAGTCAGTTTTCCCAGGCTTTCGATTATAACATCGTATCGAAACTGAAAATTATCCGTCATGCAAGAAATTGAAAAAAAATCCCCGTTAAAAAAAGATAAAGCGCTGTCAAAAAAAACCAAAAAATTCCTTGAAGGGTATAATGCGCGGCCGTTAGTCAAGGACGAAAATTTATCCGTTACGGACGCAAGACAGGCTTTTAGCGACCTTCAGGCTTCGATTCAGGTTGACTGCTCCGGAATCGAGGAATCTGAACTGGATCTTGAATTAGAAGGGAACACCATAAAACTAATTATCCTTAGGCCTGAAAACAATACGGATTCATTACCTTTTTTTGTTTTTATCCACGGTGGTGGCTGGGTTCTGGGCGACTATCCGAGCCATAAGCGTATGGTTAGAGATTTGGTGGTTCAGTCAGGGACAGCAGGTATTTTTGTGAATTACAGCCTGTCCCCGGAAGCGAAATATCCACAGGCACTCAATGAAATATCAGCTACCCTGGACTGGTTATCAAAAAATGGCCATAAACATAACCTTGACGGTACGCGCATCGCCTTGGTTGGCAACAGTTCCGGAGCGAACTTGGCAGTAGCCAGTACATTCCGTGCTCATGAGCAAAATGGGCTTGAGATCAGATTGCAGATATTAATATGCCCGCTGACAAGCCATACCACAAACTGGAAGTCCTATGAGAAATTCGGCGATGAACGGTTTTTGACAGCAGCGAAAATGAAGTGGATGTTTGATAATTATACTTCAGATGAGCAGGCGCTCAATAGCATCTATATATCTCCTGTTCTTGCAGACAGTGACCAACTTAAAAAGTTGCCTCCGACTTTAATTCAGGTAGCCGAGGCTGATATCCTGAGAGATCAGGGAGAAAAATTCGGTCGAAGGCTGGATCAAGCCGGTGTTAAGGTAACCACCGTGCGGTATAATGGAATGATACATGACTTCGCTCTGCTTAATGCATTAGCCAAGCTGCCGCAGGCAAAGTCTCTGTTGAGACACGCATCGGCAGAATTAAAAAAATATCTCAATGCTTAATTGAGCTTATACTTATTAATATAGATTAACCGCTCATGGTAACGATCCTTCAAAGGCTGATGAATTTTGAAAGCCTATCAACTGTTCCCTGTGAACAGTTGGATTGGCTGATCAAAAACAGCAAGATCAGGAAGTTCAAAAGCGGTGATTTTGTAGGTGTACAGGGGAAAAAAATCGATGGACCACATTTTTTACTGAAAGGGAATATTCAAATGTTTATCTATCGCGGAGTTGAAAAGCAGGATCTTTTATTGTTAGAGAAAGGTGACATCTTCGGGTACCTTCCCTATTCAAGAAGCGATATCGCACCTTTAAATGCGGTTGCGATCAATCCGGTCGAGGTTTTATCTTTCGAGACCCCGAGGGTAAGAGAAATGATCAGTTTGCATTTTGAACTAACCCAATCCCTGGTGCATATCATGAATAACAGGGTTAAAAACTACACCACCCTCCACCAGCAAAATGATAAGATGGCGGCGCTTGGAAAATTAGCAGCCGGATTAGCTCATGAATTAAACAACCCGGTTTCCGCATTAGTCAGTAATGCCACCTCACTGAGATCTCATCTGAGTGCAGATGTGTTAAAGAACAGTTTTTATGCGGAATGTTTGGAAGAGGTCACCCGAAATGTAATAGCCGACCGAATTGCTGAAATATCTTCGAGTTATAAGGATGGCAGGCTACCCTTTAAAGAACGGTATAAAACAGAGGAAAAAATCACAGACTGGATGGATGGAAATTCAATCAGCTATACTGAAGAAATGATTGAGGTCTTTGCGGATTTTAATATTGAAAATCAGTTGCTTGACTTTTTCAAACAGCAGCTTCCCGAAATAGGACTGAAAGCATTCCTTGATCATCTATCATACACTTTGATAATCGAAAAAATCGTTTTCGATATACAGATAGCTGCTTTAAGAATTGCGGAATTGATTGGGTCAGTTAAAGTCTATACCCATTTGGATCGGGGTCAGGACAAAGTTTCTTCGGATATTCATGAAGGTTTGAGAAATACCATCCGTATGCTGGGACACAAAATACGGGCGGGCAATGTCCATATTACCGAGCGCTTCGGCAAAACGGTTCCGCTCATTAATGCCTATCCGGGAGACCTTAACCAGGTCTGGACCAATCTTATTGATAATGCGCTGGACAGCATGCTTGAGCATAACCATGGATCACTGACGATTGTGACAGGAATTGAGGGTGATCACCTTAAGATCACCCTAAGCGATGACGGGCCTGGTATTCCTGCAGAAATCCTCAATAACATCTTCGATCCATTTTTTACGACTAAAGCTATTGGCAAAGGCACGGGCATGGGATTGGAAACCGTTAGAAGAATTGTAATAAAGCACGGGGGGTCAGTTAAAGTGAGTTCAATTCCCGGAAATACTGTTTTTACAGTGTGCCTACCCAAGGGAGTTCAATAAGAAAGGTAGGATTCACAAATTAAAATGAAATGGAAAAACCTGTAATTTTTTTGGTAGATGATGATCATCAGGTACTCAACGCGATTACGCGTGATTTGAAATCCCGGTATGGAAAAGGGTATAAAATCATCGGCACGAGCTCTGCCTACCAGGGTTTGGAAAGGATTCTTGAATTAAAAAATCAGTCGAAAGCTATTGCTATGATTGTCAGCGACCAGCGCATGCCGGAAATGGCCGGCGTAGCGTTTTTGAAAGAAGCAATAGCAATTTTTCCTGAGGCTAAACGCGTATTGCTTACAGCATACAGCGACACCCAGGCTGCGATAGATGCGATTAATCAAATACAGCTGGATTACTACCTTATGAAGCCTTGGTATCCGGCTGCGGAACGCTTATATCCGGTTCTTGATGAACTACTTTCAGACTGGCAGGCGAACTATAGCCCGGAATTTCAGGGCATACAATTAATAGGATTTCAGTATTCACCTCATTCGCATAAACTGAAGGATTTTTTGGCGGGCAATTTGATTCCTTACCGGTGGCTGGATATTGAGAAAGATCCGCAGGCGAGCACCCTGCTTGAACTTAACCGCTTAAGCCTGGAAGAGCTACCTGTAGTGATTTCGGAGGAAGGAAAGGTTTTTATCCAGCCCGAGGTGTCCTCACTGGCTTACGGAATCGGAGCAGATGTACGCCTGAAAGCAGACATGTATGACGTCGTAATTATTGGCGCAGGTCCTGCCGGTCTTGCTGCAGCGGTGTATGGGGCTTCTGAAGGTCTGAAAACTCTGCTAATAGAGCGCAAAGCCCCGGGCGGACAGGCAGGAACGAGTTCAAGGATAGAAAATTATCTCGGCTTTCCTTCCGGTCTGACGGGCGCTGACCTTTCCAGAAGAGCAATCAGTCAGGCTATAAGACTTGGCGCGGAGATACTTGCTCCTAAAGAGGTACTATCCATCAGTGAGATGGACGGCTATAAAACCATAACCCTCAACGATGAGCGTTTAATAAGATGCCGGGCGATTATTATAACAACAGGCGTCGACTATAGAAAACTCGAAACCAAAGGGATTAATGACTTTACGGGTGCCGGAATATATTATGGTGCGGCTGTAAGTGAAGCTGCCTCATGCAAAGGACAAGATGTATTCATCGTCGGAGGAGGTAATTCAGCGGGTCAGTCTGCAGTCTACCTTTCTAAATTCGCCAAAAAGGTGCATATTATTCTCAGAAGAGAGAGTCTGTCAGCTACGATGTCCGCATACTTGATAAAACAGATTGAAAGCCTGCCAAACATTGAGGTGATGTTTACCTGTAAGATTAAAGAAGCCCTGGGCGAAAACCATCTTGAGGATTTATTGATTGAGAATATAAAGAATAAAAGCCTGAACAAACACAAAGCAGCTGCATTGTACATTTTTATAGGCGCAAAACCTTTCACGGACTGGCTTGGAAATGCTGTGAGCAGGGATGTCAACGGCTTTATCAGAACAGGCCAAAACTTACGTCTGGACAGCAGTTTTATAGAATTCTGGAAACTCAAAAGAGAGCCTTACTTACTGGAAACCAGCATTCCCGGCGTGTTTGCCGCAGGAGACGTCCGCTCGGGCGCAATGAGCCGGATTGCATCTGCAGTTGGCGAAGGCTCAATGGCTATCTCTTTTGTCCATAAATATCTGGGAGAAAATTAGTTATAAATTAT
Organism: Pedobacter aquatilis; assembly: GCF_030409415.1. GTDB lineage: Bacteria > Bacteroidota > Bacteroidia > Sphingobacteriales > Sphingobacteriaceae > Pedobacter > Pedobacter aquatilis. Next base: position 5,451 of record NZ_JAUFPW010000036.1, read on the forward strand.
ATCTAAAGCAGAGCACCATACAGATTCTAAACACATCAGTGAAATGAGGTTAATTAAAATTGGCTTAAAAGAAAATCAATTGACAATAAAATAGATAAGATATGATTAACGAAAACAAAAAATTTAACACTTTTCATATGCAATGGGAAGACGACTACGGTTACGTTCAAGCCATAAAAAACGGAAACATGGTTTACATTTCAGGTCAGCTGGGCCATGACCAGGAGGGTGTTTTAGCACAGGGTATGGATAAGCAAATGGAATTCGCCTATGCAAATATCCTCAGGCTTTTGAAGGGCTTCGATTATATTGAAGATGATGTAATTGAGGAAGTTATTTATGTAACTGATATGCAGGCTGGTTTCCAGGCCAGAAAGGCTATTGGCGCTAAGTTCTATCCGGATCCTAAAAGAATTGCCAGTACAATCCTGGGCGTAAAAGAACTGGCTTTACCTGGGCAATATGTTGAGATAAAAATAGTGGCAATGAAATAGCAAAAATGAATAGATTTTTCCTTTAACATCTGCCATCACTGGCTTGCGAGAATGGCAATTATATTTGGATTTGCTTCATACTTTCCAGAATTAACTTATCATTTGTAAGAATGAAAACGATAATAATTATTGACCAGAACCTTGGCCTGCTGGAAATCCTTTGTCATGCATTAAAGATAAAAGACTACGAAGCTGTCGGATATTCGGGACATGAGCTTGACCTTTATGGTTTGATTCAACAATTGAGCCCTTCACTGATTATCATTGACCTATCTTTTCCGTTGGATGCGGCCATCAGGTGGTGTTGCAGAATAAAGTCTTTATATCCACACCTCGCTATTGCCGCTATGAGTTGTAATCAAAAGGTTTTCACAAAAAATAAACATACCATTTTTGACGACACTATTGACAAACCATTTGACCTTGATACCCTGTTGAAACTGGTTGAAAAGCATGTTCAGACAACTTATTGAGAAACAGGGAACTGCATACATATTGAGCATAAAATTAATTTACACGCCAGTGTTAGTTAATTTCATTTCGGGTTACCTTCCTAAATAAGGATCCGGGCAATTCAATGAAATTTCAGTGACAGAAATTACCCCATCAGGCTATCAAAATAATGATAACAGGTATAACCTCAATTATTTTCCATTTCCTGATTTTCACCTGAAATTTATGAAAAATATCGATTACCACCTTTTCCAGTAATTGAATATTTAATTAGTCAAGCAGTTATCGATTCTTCTTCAGTAAACAAAATGAAAATTGATGAGCATGGATGCTTTAGATCAACAATCAGGTATATACAGGTTAAATGATATTATAAGAAATGGCGATAAATAAATCCAAGTTATTCAATGAACATACTTTAGGGTCGGATAATCCGGTTTTGCATATTATCGGATATGGGGATTTTCAGTGTAGATTATCTCGTTCCGGGAGCAGACTTATCAGGCTACTACCAAAAAAATATGATCGCTGGTGCGCTTTTACCTTCCGCAATTATCCATGTACCCAAAAAAACAGATATGCCTTTGATGCCGCATGTGCGGTAGAAGCTGCGGGAAAGCAAGGCAGGTATTGGGAAATGCACGATGCGGTATTTAATGATCAGGCTTTGGCTGGGGATGACCTATTTTTGGACCTGGCAAAATCCTTAGGTCTTGATCAACGCCAGTTTGTTCAGGACAGCATTAGCAACAAAGTGCATAATAAAATACATCTGGATCTACGATCGGGCCATTTGGACGGTGTAAGCAGAACCCCTTCTTTTTTGATAAATGGGAAGTTTTTTCACGGAAGCCCAAGAGCTTTGTTTGGAATCGCCGTGCAGATCCTGGATGAACTTGCTGAACAAAAACAAACGGCAAAAACAGTGATGTCGAACTAGATTGAATTATTTAACGATAAAACATATGGAAAAAACAATTAAAGGCATTCATCATATTACCGCTATCGCGGGTAATGCCAAAAGAAACTATGACTTCTACACCCGGATATTAGGTCTTCGTCTCATTAAAAAAACAGTAAATTTCGATGATCCGGAAACCTATCACCTGTATTATGGAGACCAGGCGGGAACACCGGGCAGCATTTTAACATTTTTCCCCAATGAGGGAATCCCGAATGGAAGACCCGGAACTCGTCAGGCCACTGCTATCGGATATTCCGTGAACAGGTCAGCTTTTGATTTCTGGAAAGAACGTTTTAAACAAAATGCCGTTAGATACATCGAGGTTTCCGAAAAGTTCAACGAATCCTATTTAACTGTTTTTGATCCTGACGGACTTCGTCTGGAACTAATTGCATCTACCGGTGAAGATAATCGCTTGCCTTGGACTACTGAAGATATTCCCGATGCTTACGCCTTAAAAGGTTTTCACAATATAACACTGTCAATCAACGAATTGGAACCAACTGCAGATATTCTAACTAAAATATTCGGATACCATCTATTAGAACAAAAAGATAATCTTTACCGTTTTAGAACCAATTCAGTTGGAACTGCAGCAATCGTTGACGTTTTGGTTTCAAAGGCTGAACTTCCCGGACATGTTTCTATGGGCTCGGTGCACCATGTGGCTTTCAGGGTAGAAAATGAAGACGTTTTGATGCATTTTCGGGACATAATTGTTGGGCTCGGCCTGCGAATTACCGAGAAGATCGACAGAAACTATTTCTATTCGTTATATTTCCGCGAACCGGGCGGTATCTTGTTCGAACTGGCCACTGAAAATCCCGGCTTCATGGTTGATGAATCATTGGAGCATCTTGGCGAGAAGCTGATGTTACCTGAACAGTATGAGCAGCTCCGGGAAACTCTTGAAATCACACTTCCTCAACTATCCTAAAATGAGTATGAAAGTAAAACAATATATCTCATATGGTTCGTCTATCGATTCAGCTAAGGGCATACTCATCATGATTCACGGACGAGGGAGCACTGCTGCAGATATAATGGAGCTATCCAGTGCGCTTGATATCGAAGGAATGGGGGTCTTCGCTCCTCAGGCGCCACACAACAGCTGGTATCCGAACAGCTTTATGGCACCGGATGAATCTAATCAACCAGCACTGGATTCCTCGCTAAAAATAATAGATGAACTAATCGGTAAAATACTAAGTTATGGGATAAGCCATGAGCGCATTTATTTCCTGGGATTTTCTCAGGGCGCTTGCCTGATGCTGGAATACATATGCAGAAATGCGAGAAAATACGGCGGTGCCGTGGCTTTTACAGGTGGTCTGATTGGGGAAAAGTTGATAACCAGTAAATATCAGGGTGATTTTTCAGGGACCAGGGTGTTGATTACAACAGGAGATTCAGATCCACATGTTCCACTCAGTAGAGTCAAAGATACGGCAACCCAGCTTGAAATACAGCAGGCTAGGCTCAGAATGGAAATCTTTCCGGATAAGACTCATAGCATTCTTTCCTCAGAAATTGATATTGCCAATGACTGGATATTTTCTTTAGGGAGAGCTAAAAAATAATACAGTCAGATGAAAAAAACGTTTAAAGTCACGCGCATTTTTGCGGACGCGGATGGAGAGAGCCATTTTCAGGATGTTGAATATCCACTTTTGGATTCCGGACCCATAGGTTTTCTTTCGGAACGCTTCTCCGTCCGGGAACTTATCTTTAGAGCTGTCAGCGCGGATTATGATGATTTCCACAATGCCCCGCAGCGGCAATTTGTAGTACTCTTGGACCAGGGTGTAGAGATAGAAAGTTCCCTGGGAGAGAAACGGCGATTCAACCCCGGGCAGATCCTGCTGATGGAGGATACTTATGGAAAAGGACACCGTAGCCGAAATCTTGAATATAAGCCCAGAAATTCACTATTCATTATCCTTGGGTAATCAACAAGTTATAACACGATTTATAATTTAAAAGTAAGTATAGAATTTTAACCGATGATTCATCAAATGAAACACATTTCAATAAGGTTAAGGCATATCATCCAGGAATACATTCCTTTAATAGCTTGCATGATTATTATGTTTCAGGCATACTTAATAGCACCTCTGGGTCTCACTTTGTCAAAGGAATTAAATTCTACATCAACTGACTTTGGCATTCCTGGATTTGCCATAGCGTTTTCCATCGCAGCCGTAAGCGTAGCCTATATAAAGCTAAATCTCCGGATACGTGTGTATTTATTAATGGGATTCGGGGCTATGGCGCTGGGCAATTACTTGCTGAGCCATGTCCATTCAGCTGGAACTTTCCTGCTTATCCGGACAATGATAGGTTTTGGCACGGGCGCTCTACTACCCATGGTTATTTTAAACTATGTCTGCCACACCCAAAAGTCAAAGTCCCTCGAGCGAATTGTCCCGGTCATTTTCGCGATCGCCATTGGCATGACGTTTTCACCAAGTTTTGGAGGGTGGTTAAATGGAATATTTGGCTGGCGTGTACTCTACCAGTATCTGAGTATGCTATGCGCTACGCTGTTTGTGATATGCTTGTTAAGTAAATCAAGAAATTTTAGGTCAGTTTATTTACCTCAAAATAAATCTAACAACGTAAAAGCCGAGGATCGCACAGCGGGATATATTTATTGCTTTACTTTTTTGACTGGGATATTTCATTCCGGGGTCTTTGTCTGGATTAGTCATTATTTCACACTTCAATATGGCCTGAGTGAATTTGAGATTGCAACGGAGTTATTCATTTTTGGTGTCCCTGGTTTCGCCTTATCATTCACGATGCATTACTTTGAGCTGGATAAGAAAACGACAACTATATTGTATGCTGCTATGGGCGTGACCATTTCAGGTCTTATGTTACTTTGGGTAAATTTGCCCTTAGGAATGGCGGAATGCCTGCTAGCCATTATTTCAATGGGATTTGGCTGTAGCCAGCCCTTGTTTGTAGGGCTGATAAAAATTCCTCAGGCTGGGGAATCCCTTTTGACGCCTGCGGCTCTTGGCGCAGGTTTTCTGTTTGGTGGCTATGGGTCTGGACCGGTTATCATGTTTGCCCTGCTCGCCTTTGATATCTCGAGCGGACTATTGTTTTTAATTTTAACTGTAATTGCACTTGCCTATATCTCCCGGCGCGTCTGGAAGAAAAGTAGCGAAACAGACCGTTCAGTTCTATTAAGCGGCGAATGATTCAACTGGTTCAAAAGAAAACTGTTATTCAGCACTTTCTAATTTTAGGAAGTAATCGCTAAACAGAAATCATTCAACTCCGATACAGACATTCACCAAAGATAACCTACGCAGACCGCTGTCGCTGATTATCTTCCAACAAATGCCAAATTGCTATTTTCAAATTACGAGGGCAAGTAATCATGCGCTTTGAAGGGAAGGGATTCTAGGATTGCCATCCTACCGGATCATCATAAGGGTTTGTTGATACACCGTAATTATAATGTAAGCGGTTCTCTGACTCCCTGACTAATGGCGGTTTATTTTCTCTCCTCATTAAAATCCATGCAGATTGAAAACGATATCTGTCAGCCTGGAGTGTTAATTTACCGACAAAATAAAAAAAGTGGATGACCTCCTGACGCGCTCCGAGATGATTTTTTTTGGGTCGTGTCTACCAATGAAGATCCGTGGCCTCAGGCCAACCAGGGATCATTATTGCTAGGTCAAAAGATTGAGCGATGAGGGTCAACTAAATAAATGCATTTAGAATCTTATTCTTAAAACTTAAAATGAAATATGGATATTTCATTTTAATCAATTAAACTAATTGACAAATGTGAAAACTTCTTTCTCAGCTGGCCAATTTTTATTTAAAATTTCTTCAAGGCATTTAATTTCATCCGGATATGCGGTGTTTTTGCGCTTAGCGAAATAAAGGGTATTCTCTACAGGCGGGCTTCCCTCCCATGCCAATTTTATAACTTGTTGGGCAAGTTCTTCACCGCACAGGAAATCAGGTACCACGGCGAAACCCTTATTATTGGACATACATCTTAAAATCGAAGCGAAAGAAGGCACTACATATTTAGGTCTGAAACTTGGTAAGGCGTCGAAACTTGCTGACCAGAAACTTTTAAGATATTCCATATCCGATGCGGTTGTATACCAGACCTGGCTATCGAGCCACATTTTAAGTCCCTTGCGGTTATCCTGTGAAAGCAGCTTTTCAAACTCAAGTGTGTCCGTCTGGCTGCCACAAATGAGTATTATCTTTTCCTGCTTGAACGGTTTATAATCCAGGTTGTGCTGGGTGCCCTTTTGATTGGTAAGAATCAGATCCAGGGTACCGTTGTTCAAATCCTGAAGCATTTGTGGACAGTCCCCAAACCTGGTAATTAGGTTGAAGGGAAGTTCGGTGATATTGGCCTCCAGTACATGCTGAAATATTTCCATTGACATACCCACGCTTATGGTCGGTTTTTCAGCCTTTGACTTTCTGCGAAAAATATGTTCCGCTTCCTCAAGCTTATTCATGTGGTCAATTATAAAATTGTACAACATCGTTCCTCTTTCTGTAGCAACCATTTTCCGGGTATCCCGATCAAAAAGTCGGTGGCCGGCAAAAGATTCGAGTGAGCTTAGGTGAAGGCTTACCCCTGGCTGGGAGATAAATAAGTCTTTGGCTGCTGCCGATAGCGTACCGGCTTCATAAATGACTTTAAAGGTTCTGAACCATTCTAGATTAATCATTGTTTGGTGGTTTAAGTTGTAATAATTTTTATGCTAAACTCTTCGGGACTATACACTCAGCGCGTTTCCCCGGGGGTTTACACCCTGTATCATATTGCCTGTGTTAACCAATGGAGAATATCCCGGAGGATAAGCCCATTATACTTGTCATTTAGGAGATCATGATAATGACCTTCGTATAATTTGAGTTGCCTGTCCGCAGAGGATACATGTTTTTCGAAGTACTCGCTTCCCGAAGGCAAAGTTGCTTTGTCGGCGGTGCCATGTAGGATCAGTAATGGAAGTGTGATTAAACTCATGTGCTTTTTGAGGTATTCTGAAGCCAACAATAGCTGCTGCATAGTTTTTGCAGGCTGCTTTTCGTTTTCTAAAAGTGGATCATTATTCAGACGAAATACATGGGCAGCATTACGGGAGAAATCTTCATTATTTAATCTGACCAACCTAACGTGAGGAATGATACGGGCTAGAAATTTGATCGTTGCCAAAGCAGGTGCCGGGGCTGGAATCTGGAATGCAAAACTTTCGATAATCAAACCCTGAAGTTTATGCTGATGCTCAACTGCATATGCGGCAGAGAAGACGCCTCCCGCACTATGTCCGAGCAAAAAAACCGGAAGTTGTGGATACTTTGAGGCAGCAATACTTACCAGGGTGTCTATATCAGTTATTACTTCGTAAAAATCGGGTATGTAATACCTTTCACCTTCTGAATAGCCACGACCGACAAGATCCAATGCAAAAACCTCGAATCCATTTTCATTAAGCTGATACGCGAAATCATTATAATACCCGCTATGAGAATTAAGCCCGTGAACAATTGTTAATATTCCCCGGGGCTGGCCCTGACTTTTCCAGTTCCGGTAAAAAATGAGCTGACCTTTGTGGTTCTCAAAGGTTGCGGTTTGTTCATTTGTTGGCTTCATGACCGTACTATAGTCAATTATGTGCCATAAATTAAAAAATGAAAGATATATCCCAACATCATCACAAAAAACTGATTATCAGCTATATAAAATTATCATAAAAATTGATTTTTATTGAAATATCATATAAACTCCAATCTTTTCGGAGTTTAAGGGAGTTTTCACTCTGAAAATTTCGGAGTTTGGAACCAAATCGAACCTATACGCGAAGGAAGATCAGTAAAGTCTGCCAGGGCTGAAATCCAGGCGAGCTCAACCCACGTCAAACCGGTGGTCATTCCATTTATAAAACACGATTTCAGGAATTTATAATTTTAATAATACCTGGTATAAATAGGCTTATATACAAATTTTTGCCTTGACATGTAGTTTTGAAGTGCCGCTAACTGGAATTCAATGCTGCGGTTTACACTTAATATTCACGTTAAACTTAATCGGAAAATTATGAAAAATCAAACTTCTTATCACTACATTGACATCGATGGTGTCAATATTTTTTACAGGGAAGCTGGACTGAAAACAGCTCCAACACTGGTATTCTTGCACGGTTACCCGACATCCTCTCACATGTTCCGTAACCTGATTGACAGCTTATCTGGAAAATATCATTTAATTGCTCCAGACTATCCTGGTTATGGCAGAAGCGAGCAGCCTCCTGTGGCAAACTTTGAGTACACCTTCGATAACTTTGCGAAAATTATAGGCACTTTGCTTGAAAAACTTGAAATATCAAAGTATAGCCTTTACCTGATGGATTACGGGGCGCCCGTGGGCTGGAGAATCGCTTCGGCTCAGCCTGAAAAAATTGACACATTAATTGTTCAGAACGGTTGCGCATACGAGGAAGGCCTTGAAACTTTCTGGGATCCCTTCAAGGCATATTGGAAAGACAGAAACGATAAAGAGGCAGAAGGCACACTTCAAACCTTCCATCAGCCGGATGGATTGAAATGGCAATATACCCACGGTGTGCATGACACCTCACTGATCAGCCCTGATAATTGGGAGATAGATCTGCGCCATTTGGAAAGACCGGAAAATAACCAGATCCAGCTTAACTTATTTTATGACTACGGGACCAATCCACCAAATTATCCAAAATGGCAACAATACTTCAGGGATTATAACCCTGAGATGCTTATTGTTTACGGGAAAAACGACTATATTTTTCCGGTAAGCGGAGCCGAAGCATACAAGAAGGATGTGAAAAACCTTGAATACCACTTGTTTGATGCCGGGCATTTTGCACTGGAAAGCAAGGGTGATGAAATAGCCGCCGCAATTGAAGATTTTTTAGATCGTAAAATAAAAAGGTAATCAAAAAGACGAGGGATATTAGTCAACAGAACCCCAATTGGCGCTTCGATTAATATCCCTTAGAATGTTCTTTCGCATTTATTGCGAAAATCCGTAGTGATATCTTCATGTATATCTGCGCTAAAATTCAACAATTATGTATAAAATCAAATCAAGATGAAAAAATTAATTCTTTTATCAGCTGGTCTTATCGCTTCTGTTTGCGGATTTGCGCAAAAGCCAAGCCCGCAATTACTTAACCCTACTAACCACACTCTGGTTTTGATAGACTACCAGAGCCAGATGGCTTTCGCTGTCAAGAATCAGCCCATCGAAGTGTTGAGAAACAACGCGGCGTTGAGTGCAGGAGCATCCAAAATTTTCAATATACCAACGGTGGTTACAACGGTGGCAGCAAAATCATTCAGCGGACCTGTATTTCCTGAAGTCAGTTCATTTTACCCGGTTGCCTCGACCACTATTTTAGACAGAACAACAATGAATTGCTGGGAAGATATAAATGCGCATAAAGCAATTACCGGCAAGGGCAAGAAAATATTAGTTTTAGGTGGTCTCTGGACCAGTGTATGTATAGTTGGTCCTGCATTGTCAGCCATCAATGAAGGCTACACGGTTTACGTAATTACTGATGCCAGTGGTGATGTTTCTACTGAAGCACATGAGCAGGCCATTACAAGAATGGTTAAAGCAGGTGTTCAACCGATTACATCGCTTCAGTATCTATTGGAGCTACAGCGAGACTGGGCGAGGTCAGAAACTTATAAAGCGACGACAGACCTGATAAAACAGTATGGAGGAGCATATGGAATCGGTATTCAATATGCCAGGGAGGTAATCACACATTAATTATAAGCTTCACAGGGACAACATTAAATGGTTGTCCCTTTTGATTTGAGAGCCATGAAACTGATTAAGACAATTATATTTTTGATTATCGCCTTTTCAGGAAATATATTTTCGCAGCAAAAAGCTGACAAGGTCATCCTGAACGGTAAAATTATTACGCTGGATGACCATGAACCGACTGCCGAAGCAATCGCTATATCCGGGAATAAAATTATTGAACTGGGCAGTAACCAGAAAATAAGAAAATACATTGGCAAAAATGTGCAGGTTATAGATGCCGGGGGAAAGACCGTTATTCCGGGAATTTATGATTCGCACCTCCATGTCATCCGCGGTGGGCGATTTTATAATGCGGAATTGAGATGGGATGGATTGACTACACTTTCAGGTGCACTGTCAATACTTAAAGAACAGGCGCTGCGCACCCCGAAAGGACAATGGGTAAGAGTTGTCGGCGGGTGGAGTGAGTTTCAGTTCAAAGAAAAACGTCTGCCATCCCTGGATGAAATAAATGCTGCAACAGGTGATACGCCAGCCTTTATCCTGCATCTATATGGACAGGCCTTTTTAAATAAAGCCGGTCTTCGTGCGCTTGGTATTACAGGAGATACGCCCAATCCTACGGGAGGGCTAATACAGAAAAACCCGGATGGAGAACCTACCGGACTTCTCATCGCCGAGCCAAATGCATTCATATTGTATTCTATGCTATCAAAGCTTCCTGAACTATCAATTGAAGAAAAACTCAATTCAACAAAGCGGTTTATATACGATTTAAATTCACTGGGTGTGACAAGTGTAATGGATGCGGGGGGCGGATTTCAGAATTTCCCGGACGACTATCAGATCACCGACCTGTTATCCAAGAAGCGGGAGCTGAATATACGGCTACCCTACTATTTATTTGCACAGAAACCAGGGAAAGAACTGGAGGATTATTTAAAATGGATCGGTATGGTCGACATCACCGAACATCATAGTGATCTGCCAGGAAACCATACCACTGAATATCAGGTCCGGGGAGCTGGAGAAAACCTAGTATCTTCGGGTGGAGATTTCGAGAATTTTCTCAAGCCACGACCAGAACTTCCCCTGACAATGGAAACACAACTAAAAGCGGTGTTGGGTGAGCTGGTAAAAAATCGATGGCCTTTCCGACTGCATGCAACTTATGATGAGAGTATCAGCAGGTTTCTAAACGTCATGGAAGAAATAAACCGTGAAACGCCCTTTAACGGGCTGACCTGGTTTTTCGACCATGCGGAAACGGTGAGTGATGCAAATCTGGACCGGATAAAAGCATTGGGCGGCGGTTTAGCTATTCAGGATCGAATGGCGTTCCAGGCGGAGGGATTCATTTCCAGATATGGAAAAAATGCCGCGCAACATACCCCTCCTGTCCGCAGGATGCTGGCTAAAGGCATAAATGTTGGAGGAGGGACAGATGGCACAAGGGTATCGAGCTTTAATCCATGGATTGGTGTCTATCAATTTGTTTCAGGAAAGTCATTAGGAGGTTTGAAGTTTGCTTCCGCTGAAAATCTGCTGGACAGAATATCGGCACTGAAAATATATACTTTAGGGAGCGCATCATTAATACATCAGGAAAATGAACGCGGGAAACTTAAACAAAATTACCTGGCAGACCTTGTTATTTTAAATAAGGATTACCTTGGTGTCCAGGAGGAGGAAATCAAAGATATCCATTCATTGCTGACCATTATGGATGGCAGAATTGTATACGGTGCTCAGGAATATCGTAAACTTGCACCCCAAATGCCAAGGGCTCTGCCTGATTGGAGTCCGGTTAACTATTATGGTGGAAATCAAAGTCAATAAAATACAACCAACCCTCTCTGAGACAAAGGGCAAAACTTTTAGCGGAGTTTTGCCCTTTGCCTTTTTAGCCCACCTGATGCTTTCAAAAAACAAGGTGTTTTCATAATTCAGTTCTTAGATGCTCAGAACTGACCATCTCCAATTTCTGCTGTAAATTAATATGCGTTAGAATTTGAGTGAAAACTGTGCGTTGAAAAATTTAGAGTTTGCGGTATTGGGTATAATATCTTTTATAAAATAACCGACCTTAAAATACTGGTAGCCCAGACTGATGCTCAGATATCTGTTCAGGCGGTAATCGGCACTCAGCAAATAAGTTGTGCCAATATAACGCTCCCGGGAATCAGCTCCCCCGAGGTTGAAGCTACCACTTGGATGAAAAATCCCGTCCTGGAGAGAATACCTCCAATTGCAGACAAGGTCAATCTGGAATAAAAGTTTGTTGCTCAGATTAAGTGTTAGATATGGATGAATATCTATGAGGTTGGATGGCCCTATTAACGGATTAAATCCGAAGTAGCCGCCCCTTGGGTATAAAGGATTGAAACTGTTCAAATTTTTATCCTTTACGTTCTCATCTCCCGAGATGTAATCATTCCGCAGCGCTAATGTGGGTGTAAATTTTAGCCCTTTGAATCTATAGCCGAGTTCAATTGCCATAGTCCATGCACTAATGGCGTTAGGACCAAAACTTCCAAACTGGTAGGCCATCTCCAGATTATATTTAAAAGTATTACTATCCTTCCAGTAACGAATGGCTAACGTGTGCCGAAGTTCCTTTTCTATTCCCGATTCAAATTGAGACTGTTCGCGCATCACCCCCAGATAGTAGATATCAAAGTTACCCGTGTTGTCAAATCTAATATCAGAATATGTCCCCCAGAGATTTGCCTTTGGTCTGGTCTGGTTATCGAAGAAGCCGGGATGGATTTTATCTGCGGCTAAAATAAATGCATCAATTTTCAACCGAGGTTTAGCGTAGGAGAATTTAAAGCCTGTAAAATACTGCCGACTGTTATTGCCATCTTTAACGGAAATTAACCTTCCCGAACCGTAATCCAGTTCCTGCCGACCAATCCTGAGCAAAAGCTGCAATGCCGGAGTTGAAGAAAAATCGTAATCCAGGAAAAGGTTCTGAACGTTGAGTTTATCCTCATCTGAAGTTGAAACTGCGAAACGGCTGCCGTTTTCAAGGCTACTGTTCAACTGGAGAAAAACCCTTGCTTTTTTACCCGAACGCAGGCCTGCGTGCAGGGAATAACGGTTAAGAAAAGAGTGATTGAATCCTTGGTTAGCCATCCAGTTTTCATTTACCTTGACCGCCCACTCCGAGCGTATTTCACCACCGATAGATAGTTCCAGCGTAAGAGGTGAGTTAATCTGCATATGTTTCAGACCATTATAAAAACTTCCGGCTGAATCCGGGGAAAGGCGATAATCCTCTTCAAACCGGAGCAGCCTGAAATCCTGTGCCAGTGTTTCTTCAGGAATAAACACCCAAACCAGCGCAACAGCTGATAAACGGCATAAACACATAATGCCGTTCATAGTCTGCCAGACTAGCTGTGTAATTTTTAATTCCTTAACGGTAATTTTCTGCCACAGGATTTGCACTATGGATCAAATTTGGATTTTCCCTATCGCTTTTTCTAAAGCATTGTCACGCATTTCTGCTATGGCGAATCCTTCTGCCCTGCATACTGTAATATCAGTCATACCGATAAAAGCCAGCATAAACTTTAAATATGGAGTCAAAAAGTCATTTCCAACTCCCTCCCCGGAGCTATATATCCCTCCGGTGGTTATCGCAAGAAAAACCTTCTTTCCGGTAAGCAGCCCTACAGGTCCTTGTTGGGTATATTTGAAAGTAATTCCTGCACGCGCTATGTGGTCAAACCAGGCTTTAAGCGTTGAGGAGATTCCGAAGTTGTACATCGGTGCGCCTATAACTATAAAATCTGAATTCATCAACTCTTCAATTGCTAAGTTGGAATGTCTTATGGCTTCCCGGTGCTCCTCACTATGCTGTTCTACAGGCGTCAAAAAGGCATTGAGATGAACTTCCTCTAAGTGGGGAAAGGGCGCTTTAGTCAGGTCCTTGGTGTGAAGGGCAGCAGATGGATGGTTTAGCTGAAGCCTTTCAATAATTGCTTCTGCGAGTTTTATGCTGTTTGAAGCTTCTCCTCGCGGGCTTGAAATGATGTGCAGAATTTTGGACATAATCGATAATTTTAAGTGAAAATTTATATAACTGACTTTCGATCAATAAGAAACACTTATCCGAATAATATTCATCAGGGATAAGAAGATTGAATCATTGATTGTCACTTAAAATTACTGCGGATAGCCATATAATTGTTCTCATTTTAATGATATGATATATCAGTTTTTTGATTACAGGCGAATCCAGAAGAGTAAAAAGCTAAAATAAAAATCAGGATTCCCCTAGCCTCTTTGGTCTCATCAGCTTATTAAAGAATTATTCTTCAGCAATTCTATTGGAAAGGGCGTAGATTAACCCGGAAAAAACCTGTTGAAGTAACATTATTATCCAACCATATTACGGTCAACGCTTCCATCCAAACAAAAAAATTTATTGGTTTCGCCTGATGCGCAACGGATTTATCCTCTGGAAGTTTGCGGTGGCTATTTCCATATTTGTCGGGCAAAAATTCAGTGGGAGCAGAATCAAAAGCGCGATCTATGTGAGCAGAAAATCGCATGGAATAAAAAAAAATACTTATGCGGGATAAAAAGTGACTGCCAATATTTCATTATCAAAATGCTGATAAGTCATATGATTTGCATTATATAAATGATAATCGGTCGTGGGTTAAATTTGTTTTGTAAGATTTCCTGCTCCATTGCGATAATTGAGAATTGAGAACATTAGAAACTAAATATAAAATACCCCCTTGAGGAATAACCGCATACCCCTATCGACTTTAAAATACATTGCACAATTTAATATAATTCCCAACACCCAAAAAGATGAAAACACTACAACAATCCTATTCTAAAACAATGTTAATTATTGCATCCCTGTCATTAATGGTTGCCTGCGGTCCTACCGAAAACAGAAGGGAATCTCATCACCAAAATGTTGGGAAAATAAAAACAGGTGGCAGTAAACTTATCTCCATTGACGGGAAATATAAGGTGTGGACTAAAAAGGTTGGAGAAGGTAAGATCAAAGTTTTGCTGCTACATGGGGGGCCAGGATTTTCACATGATTATTTTGAATGTTTCGAAGACTTTCTCCCGAAAGAAAATATTGAATTCTATTACTATGATCAGCTGGGCAGTGGAAATTCCGATGTTCCTACAGATACCACGCTGTGGAACACCGCACGTTTTGTTGAAGAAGTCGAGCAGGTCAGAAAAGGTCTGGGGCTGGAGAATTTTTACATTTTAGGCCACTCCTGGGGAAGTTTGCTGGCTATGGAATATCTGAACAAATACCAGAAACATGTTAAGGGAGCAGTTCTGTCAAACATGACAGGAAGCATAGATGACTTTATCAACTATAGTGCAGTGCTGAAGTCGAAGCTATTCACGAGCATGGAAAAACAATTGTTCGACTCCCTAGATAGGGCAAAAGCTTATTCATCACCACGATACACTTCGCTATTAAATGAAAAACTTTATACGAAAGTAATTTGCAGGATGCCATTGGAGCAATGGCCGGAACCATTAATGAGGGCGTTTAAAAAGCCAAACCAGAGCGTATATCTGCAAATGCAGGGAATAGATGAGTTTCATGTAACCGGCAACTTGCTGAACTGGGATTTTTGGGATAAAATGCCCAGAATAAAAGTACCAACATTGGTACTTGGAGGAGTGTATGATGAGATGGACCCGGAAAGTATGAAAAGAGAAGCGCAGCTTATTCCCAACAGCAGGCTGTACCTCTGTCCGGAAGGCAGTCATATGTCTATGTATGATGATCAGAGCAATTACTTCAATTCACTTGTTGGATTTTTAAAAGATGTGGATGCGGATCGTTTTGTAGCGGATAAAAAATTGTAGGCGAGGCTACGATCCAACAGCAATTGATTTATATAAGCAGGGGGGTATATTCTTGAAATAAAGGTACAGATCCTGATAGCGTCGGGTTGGTAGAAAAATGGATGCAAGAAATACAACTTAAACCATTACAAAAATTTAAGCCATGAATGTTAAAATGAAAAAAATAGCTTGTTTTGCCGGAGTGGCACTCGCATATTTCAGTATATTCTTTTTCGGCCGGATAAGCTTTTTACCTCCTGGTGAGCGTATTTTGGTTCGCCTGCAAATCTCAAGTGCGCACAGAAGCAAATTATTGAGCGAGAAGGGCTTAACAGAGAAACAAAACAAGTCAATACAATCAGAATTTGAATTATTGTCTAACACCTCTGATTAGATGAATGTTACAATCTCAAACTAAATCATCAAAATCAATTTTTGGGAGCGAGTAAGTCGCTATAAAATATCCGGTCATCATTAAATAAATTATAATATGAACAATCAGCCTTTGTCAGTAACCTACATCGGTGGGCCGACAGTGATTTTTGAGATAGGAGCATTAAGGTTAATGACAGATCCTACCCTGGACGAGGCCGGAAGCTTCATCCGGCTCAATGAGCGTATGACTGAAAAGAAACTCAAGGGACCAGCGATAAATCCGGAAGGATTTGTGGATATCGTTTTGCTAAGCCATGATCATCATTTTGACAATCTCGATAATGCCGGTCGGTCCTACTTGAGCAAGGCAGGTTTGGTGTTGACAACCAAATCCGGCGCAGAACGACTGGGAGCGAATAGCATCGGGCTAAAGCCCGGGGATTTCCGGGAATTTGAGCTTCCTACCGGAGGAAAATTAATTATTGAAGCCACACCTGCCAGACATGGACCAGCGGGTATTGAACCAATTACGGGCGAAGTCATTGGTTTTCACCTTAGCATCCTGCAAGAAACCTCGCAGAGTATTTACATAACCGGTGATACAGTTTACTATAATGAGATCGAAAAGCTGGCAGCGCGGATTAATCCTGCCTATGTTTTTATTTTTGCCGGAGCAGCACGTCCCAGAGGGCCATTCAATCTGACAATGAGCACCAATGATGCGCTGGATACTGCTTTTGCCTTTAAGAGCGCCATGATCGTACCTATCCATTCCGATGGCTGGTCACATTACACCGAAAACAATGATAATTTACATGAAGCTTTCGATATTCTGGGTATAGGTAAGCGCCTGAAAGTGCTCGAACCTGGAATACCTACCAAACTATTCAATTAAAACATTTGAAATATGTTAATATAATGGAAACAAAACTACCCTTGCCCCCTTTCAATCTGGAAACGGCACTACAAAAAGTTCAAATTGCTGAAGATGCCTGGAACTCAAAGGATCCTGTAAGCGTTTCCCTAGCCTATTCGGTAAATAGTGAATGGCGCAACCGGGATACCTTCATAAATGGAAGAGAAGAAATCGTAAAATTTTTAAGTAAAAAATGGTCAAAAGAGCTAGACTATCGTCTTAAAAAGGAACTGTGGTCATTTACTGCAAACCGGATCGCTGTTAGATTTGAATACGAATATCAAAATGTACAGTCCCAGTGGTTTAGGGCCTATGGCAATGAAAACTGGGAGTTCGATGAGAACGGGCTGATGACTAAGAGATATGCAAGCATAAATGACCTTTCCATCCATGAATCAGAAAGACGTCTTTAGCAAAGTTAGTTGATTAACATACGCGTTCTAACCTTCCATAAGCATAAACTATATCAGCCACAAGGTGGGCCTTAAGAAAAAAACTATAAAAATGAAAAAATGAAAAGATTCAGCATTCTGATTATTACCGTTTTGGTCGCAGCTTCCGGCCTGACTGCCACGCATGGACAAACGCTCAAGGGCATTAAAAAGCAGATGAACGTACAAGCCATGAAAAATCCATCCTCAAAATCCACTTTTACGGAATACCGAAGAGCTAAGGTAGAGGACACTGAAATACTTTATCGAGAGGCTGGTGACCCTGGGAAACCGGTGATATTGCTCTTGCACGGATTTCCATCATCCTCCCATATGTACAGGAATCTAATTACGAAACTAGGCTCGGAATACCATTTGATCGCACCTGATTATCCTGGTTTTGGAATGAGCAGCAGTCCATCGCCCGAAACCTTCAGTTACACCTTTGACCACCTGTCTGAGATCATGGAGAAATTCATTGATAATCTTAAGCTAACCTCTCTCACCTTTTACCTTCAGGATTATGGTGGACCGATAGGATTTCGAATCGCTAAGCGCAGGCCAGAATTAGTTAAGGGATTAATTATTCAAAACGCAAATATGTATCTGGAGGGTATCGGGCCGGACGTTCAAAAAATTGGTGCATTGAGTGCGGCAAAAGACGTTGCAGGCCTTCAGGCAGCTACGAATTTCATGATGTCATTTGATGGAATAAAAGAGCAGTACCTATATGGTGCATCCCAACCCAATCGCATCAGTCCGGATAGTTATAATATGGATCATTTCTTTTTTGAAAGGCCGGGTATTAAGGAAATCCAGAAAGCGCTTTTCAGGGATTACGAGAATAATTTCACCAAATATCCCGAATGGCAGGATTATTTGCGTAAACATCAGCCGCCAGCGCTATTAGTCTGGGGAAAGAATGATAAAATATTCCCCGGCGCTGGAGCAACTGCTTATAAGAAAGACCTGCCCCAAGCCGAGGTACATCTTTTCAACGGTGGCCATTTCCTTTTAGAGGAAAACGGCGAGGAGGTTGCAGCTTTAATACAAAGATTTTTGAAAAAAATAATACAGCAACATTAAAGCGCCATATACCAAGCTCTCAATGCTTGAGTGCTTATGCTCCATTTAATCAATACAAAAAACAGCGGCAAATTTCTTTGCCGCTGTATCACTTCCCTTGAAAGCCTGTTAAACTTATTGTTCTATACTACCTTTTTCTTTTAATCTTTTTATTTCCTCTTCCAATCTACCGATATATTCTTTTTGCGGTTTCAATAGTTCCTCAATCTCCTCAATTGTATATTTTGGTACGATATGTTGTGGACAATTCCAGTCGTAAGCAGATATTTTAAAGATCAACATCCATTCCGGCTTATATTTATAGGCATCGGGTTTTAACAGGTCATAAAGACCAGGATTTTTATCGATTTCCACCACTTCAGCTTTTGCGTATATCTTCAACCGCGCTTTTAGCGGGTAGGAAAGAAGTATAAGTGATACATTTGGATTTTTGGAAATGTTGGCTGCAGTTATATATTGCCGGTTACCTGTAAAATCAACTATACCAATGGTAGCCTCATCGATGACTTTGATAAAACCTTTGGGGCCTCCTCTATGCTGTATGTAAGGGTATTGATTTTCGCCAAAAGAGGCAATATAAAAGCTATCTATCTCGCCGATAAAGTCAATTTCCGAATCAGTTAGCCCGTCTACGAAGTTTCTTTTTTCCATGCGATCATAACTCAGTCGGCTACCAAGCCTGTCCTGAAGATCTTTCACGGCATCCGTAAATGCCAACTGTGCGTAATTCATAGATTAAATTTAAGCTTTATCTTCTTTACAGCGTACCAATCTGCCTGATCATTTGATTAGTGAATCCCCACTCATTGTCATACCAGGACATAACCTTTACCAGATCCCCGTCAACGACTCTAGTCATGGCCAAATCGACAATTGAGGCGAAAGGGCTTTTTATAATATCCGTTGAGACCAGTGGTTCATCTGTGGTACCAACGACTTCTTGATACCTTGAGGAGTTGGACTCCTCGATCAAAATCGCATTTATTTCCTCCACGCTTGTCACTCGTTCCGAGATGAATGTTACATCAGAAATCGATCCTACAGAAACCGGCACCCTTACCGCAACACCGTCAAATTTACCAGCATATTGCGGGAGTGCTATGGTAGTTGCTATTGCTGCGCCGGTAGCGGCAGGCGCAAGGTTAATTCCCGCGGTCCTTCCCATTCTTGGTTCTTTCTTTGAGGGAGCGTCCATTAGGGTTTGAGACGCAGTGTATGCATGAGTTGTATTCAAGATTGCTTTTTTTATCCCGATTCTGCGTCCCAGGATTTCGATGATCGGACTTATATTATTTGTGGTGCAACTTGCACAGGAGAATATATTAACTTTTCCTTCCCCGGTATTTACACCATGGACAATTGTCGGGGTATCCTTTGTCGGGCCTGATATGACGACAAATTTTGCTCCCGAAATCAGGTGCTTTTCAGCATCGGCCCTGTTTGTGAAGAGTCCTGTACTTTCGATTACGACCTCCACTTGGAATTCGCTCCAGGGTAAATCTGAAATTTCACGCAGGGAGCTGTAATGAAAAGATTTATCCCCAATGTAAATCCTATTTTCACTGTGAGTGATTTCGTGGTCGTAGCGACCGTAAATGCTATCATACTTAAGTAGATAGACTGCATTTTCTATGCTCATAAGATCATTTACAGCAACAAGTTCTAAATGCTCAGCTTCCATTATTAATTTCAATGATGCCCTGCCTATACGGCCCAGACCGTTTATTCCAATTTTTTTCATATGATTTTGATTATTCTTTCTGTTGTGGATGGATTTTTTCCTATTAGTGTAAACCTATTAAATTAATTGTGCCTGAAAGTGAATTCATCAATCAGAAAAATGATAGCAAATACTATCGAGGTGATGAATGGGTATCATACCAGGTTTCAGAATATTATTATGGAGAAGCAGAGTGACGCCACTGGTTTAGATGTTGAACAAATGATTTAGGTATATTTTTCCTGGTCATATCTTCGAGTTGTGCTATAGCGACACTGTATAAAAAATAGCATTAAGCTGAACATCATCAGTACACTATCTCGTTAATTTGAGCGAAAATTACAAACGGGTTTTCAAGGACAATGTCGGATAAAAGCCTTCATTTGAATATCCAGCCGTCAAATTAATTAGCGCAGAAGATGCCGGGGCGAAATAAAGTCCAGCTCCAACTCCATGGTGCATGCGGTCGCTATGTTCCCCTCTTACCCAAACCCTGCCAAGATCATATTGTGCATGGAACCCAAATTCTCCCGGGAGAATGTAGCTCAAAAACTCTCCCATTTTTATCCTGATCGCTGCATTGTTGAATGCGCTGTAATCACCTGCAAAACGGAAGTTTCTATAGCCGGTTAAATTCTCATTCCCCCCAAGATACGGCAACTGAAAAAATAATGGTCGTCCTGCACTAAGCCCCGCGCCTATGCGATTGCTAAAGACAACGGTACCGTTATTATCCAGTTTGGTAAAAAATGTAAAATCTAAATTCAGTATTCCGGCTCGCCTGGTGGATTGTCCGAGTCCGGTCAATAATTCGAGCGTTGACTTAAAGAGTGTTCCCGACCGGGTCAGAACTGCCCTGTCCCTGTTATCGATATGCAGTTGGAATGAGGCGCCGATCTGAAATTTACGTGGATTGAAAAGTAAATCGGAATTATTCTGCGTTAAATAACCATTTATGAATTTTTCATTGTTTTTTGAATCTGAATAATAAAAATATTGAAACATCGGCCCGAATAAAAAGTGATGATTAGCCCAACGCTTCCTCATCGAAACCTTTAAGGTATATAAGTCGAATCGCGCACGATAGAAGCTGATGGGTGCCTCATTCCGGTTAAACATACTTTCATTCCCGGAGCCAAAATAATTACGTGTATTATTCGGGGCATTTAGTTTCAAATCGATAAGTAGATCATTGTTTTTAATAGCGTGCAGCCACTCACCCAAATATTGCAGGCTAAAAGCTGAAGTATTCCATGCATATAATGCTGAAAGTGAATGGGTGCTTGAGAAGGGCTGTTTCCTAAAACCAGGGACTGTAAATCTGTGAATGATACCGATCATTGTACCATCGTCTATGTTAAAACCAAAGTTGGCCAGGGTCAGTTTTCGAGAATAAAGATCAGTAGCGAGATAGGTAAAATTAGCCGTATCCTTTGATAATCTGGCGGTCAGATCATTGCGGGTACCAATTATGCGATCCTGAGGATTTCCATAATAGACTAAAGACTTACCATTCCATCGAACATTCAAGGTTTTTGTATCGGATCCACCAACCAAACGGACCTTAATCTTTGAATGATCAGACATCAGAAAAACACTGTCCTTTCCTTCCCGTAGAAAGATGCGCAATTCCTTAGTAATTTCCGGCTTAAATTCTCGTTGTAGGATTGGCACTGATTGAAGTCCCCCCATGCCATGGCCAGACACCTTTAGCTGTATATTTCCATTACTTTTCTCTACCAGAGAGACCAATTCGTCCTTATCACTGAGCGGCACATCCACGATCCTGTTTAAGAATAGATAATATTGATCCATTAAACCAGGCAGAGATTCTCGCCGCTTCTTCATCTGCGATAGTATCTGCGAGATGCTTTCCGGGTCGCTCGAATCGGGAAGCCTGAGTAATGCCTTTGCAAGTAATGAGTCTGTCATGGTTGAACAAAATTCCCTAACGGTATTTTTCCAATCCGCCTGACTGACTCCTGAAAATATCTGCGAGTTTAGATTTCTGCCTTCCCATAAAAACCAGTTAATATCTTTAATATCTCGTTCATAACCCTGCATCATTGGCAATAACCAGCTGGACTGGGCGAGCCGTTGCACAATACCATCCGAACGGTAAAATACCTGATCCCGGTCACGTGGTACCGGCGAGTACATTGTGCCACCCGCATCTATGTGTATGGCCCATCGCCATTGATCCTCGTGCCTATCCCAGTCACCGATTAACACATCCAACGCCTTGGCCTTTAAATAGGTTTCCCAGTCTACCCGGTTGCGATAGCTTTTGGCTACCTGCTTTAGCATTTTCGCTGTATTATCTGATTTACCTATGGGTTCCCGCTCTTCCAGAAGACATAATGTATTGGCAAAATCCTTTTCGTAAATGCCTAACCCAGCTTCTTGGGCGACAATGCCGATCACGGGATTACTATGGGGTATGCCCGCGGCTTGCGCCAAGACGGGTACAACAAGGGCTCCGAAAGGATGCTGAGCGGACATGTTATCTTCTAAAATTCCCAATAGAAATGTTTCCCTGAGTTGAACTGGAAGTAAGACTGCAGGAAACTTCTGTACCGATCTCAGGGTCCATTCCTTACCTGCGGTGTCCTTCAACCTTAGCGTCCTGGACTGATTTCCCCCACCGGCTTGAATAGCGGTAAGTCCACCGGATATTTGGGACAGCCGGATTACAGGCACACTGACAGGACGGGCATAATCTTTCCGATAGTTCTCGCCAAAAACTTTTCGGTGCAGCCTGCCCACACTATCATATTTTTTAAGAGGGATTATCGTAACTGAATCCAGCTCCAGATTCTGGCCTTTCACTATGGGTGAGGTTGAAAGAATAGCGAGAATATAGAGGACATGTAATCTGATATTGATGGTTAACTTTATCATTCTATAAAGGTTATTTTCGAGTAAATGAAGTTCAGACTATAGCGGAATAATATGAAATAATGATTTTCATAAATGCTATCATTTTATTTATAGATCCAGACAGACTACACGCTATTTATTATAATTCTGATAAATGCTATTACTGGTGTTTTGCCAGGTTTCCTCTGGCTATTCCTTAATTTGAAAAACCAAAGCGCCGAACTATGTTTATGAAAATTTTTAATCTGCTGATGCTGTTTATTTTCTCAAGCATTACTGTAGCTGCGCAAAACAGCCGACTGGAAGAACTTTCCATATCACAGTTAAAACTGAAGCTGGCAAGGCAAAACACAGACACGACGGCAATAAATTTAAAAATTGCCTTGGGCAGGGTGCTATTGCTGAAACCAGGTAGTGGAAGTGCTGAGATAGATTCAGCCATAAGGCTTTGCGCGGATGCCGGCGCAACCAGTAGCAGAATCGGTTATAGAAGAGGGTTCATTAACTCAATTTTGCTCAACGCACTTGCATTGAACAAACGAAATGAACCGGATGCCGGTTTGAGCCTGGCGCGAGAGGCGCTAGCGTATTCCACTAAAGTACAGGATTTAACCGGGATTGCAGAATCTTATATCGTAATCGGCCAGCACTATTCAATATCCAAACCAGAGGAACTGATTATAAGAATGAACTACTATCGAAAAGCGAGTTCGATTTTCAGAAAAACCCGGAACTTGTACCGTCTTGCCTCTTCCCTGCAGGGTGATGCAGAAATGTTGCTATTAAACAGACAGCACATGGAAGCAATAAAAATACTTTTTGAGGCAATCAACGTTAATAAGACAATCGGAAATAAGTCTATTCAGGGAATATACTGGCTTATCGGCCGGACATTAAATGAACTTGGCGATCTTCCCAGCGCATTGAAGTACTCTCTTCTTGCCCTTAAACATGCAAAGATGGTTAAGGATACAACCTTGACAGTTGCCAGTATAAATTTTACTACTTCAAGCGTCTATACTTATATGAAAGATTATAAGCAGGCGATTCCCTATGCTATGAAAGCCCTGGAAATTGCCCGGCATTATAATGATTCTGACTATATATTTACCATATCTGTTTCTGCTGCTTTCAACTATTCTAGGGTGAATAAACTGCAAGAGTCGCTGAAGTTATTGCGGAATATTTGGCCGCTTGCAAAAAATGATGCCGATTCACTTCACATTATGACCTACTTTCTGGGAAGCCTTAACCATGCAAAAAAATATAAGCAGGCGGCATTATATGCGGATGAAGTGACGCGGCTGCTAAAAAAGTTACCTCCGGATAATTTTAATAATAGAATTACAGCATATAATTTTCTTGCCTCCTATTATATTGACACCCGGCAGATAAAGCGAGCCTACGAATATGCAGAGGCCTACGAAGCTGTTGTCAGGTCTTTCAATTTCCCTATAGGCGTCAGGTCAGTTGAAAACATGTATTTTAAGCTTGATTCGTTACAAGGCAACTACCAATCCGCTATTAAACATCACCTACTAGCCCAGGGAATCAAGGATTCGATAGATAATGTGACTAAAGCCTATCAGGTATCGCTTTTGCAGATTGAAAACGATACGGAGAAAAAGAATAATGATATTGATACACTTACCAAAGCGGGACAGCTTAAGGACGCTGCATTGAAACGTACGAAATTAATCCAGAAAGGCATCATTAGCGGCGCAGTTTTACTGGCCATAATTACTGCACTTATCTTTAGCCGATATCAACTTAAACAAAGAACCAACCAGAAACTTGAAGAAAATCAGCGCGAATTGGATCAGAAAAATAGCTATCTGGAAAGGCTGAATACCGAACATGAGAAGTTGTTGAAAGAGAAAGAGTGGTTAATCAAAGAAGTGCATCACCGGGTCAAGAATAATCTCCAGATGGTAACAAGCTTACTAAGTTCGCAAACCACATATCTTGATAATGATGCGGCGATTTTAGCTGTAAATGACAGTTTACGCAGGATGCAGGCTATGTCAATGATTCACCAGAAGTTGTATCAGGATGATAACGTATCAACGATATTTATGCCAGAATATATTGATGAACTTATTCATTACCTTCGTGACAGTTTTGATGATAAGCACAGGATTATTTTTAATCAGAATATCGAAAGCTTGAATTTGGATGTCACGCAGGCAATTCCTTTGGGTCTTATCTTAACGGAGAGTATAGTAAATTCCATAAAATACGCATTCCTGAACAGCAAAGCAGGAATTGTCGATATTTCATTAGGACAAGACGGAACTGACCATCTATTGCTCTTCATCGCCGACAACGGAAGCGGATTACCCGAAGGCATAGACAAATCCCCCTTGAATTCCCTAGGTTTAGATTTAATGCAAGGACTTGCCAGACAGTTGAAAGGTACATTTGAGATTAAAAATAACAATGGCGTCCAAATAAAAATCAGATTTTTACACCCAAAAAAAACTATTTAGTTAAATTTATATTTATATGGCAAAGAAAGTGCTTATCGTTGAGGATGAATATGTCGTTGCGAATAATCTTCGTTTAATATTAGCAAAAGCAGGTTATAGCATAGTCGGCATTGCAATATCTGTTGAGGATGCGCTGGAACATATGGAGAAGCAGAAGCCTGATATTGTCGTACTTGACATCATGCTTAATGGTGAACGTTCTGGAATTGATTTAGCAAAAACTTTAACTGCACAGCATATCGCTTTCGTTTATCTTTCGGCTAATTCCAACCAGACGATATTAGAAGAAGCAAAAAAAACAGACCCATATGGTTTTTTGGTTAAACCATTTCGGGAAAAAGACCTAATTGTCACACTGGATATTGCCTGGTACCGGCAGAAAAACAGTGTCGAGGCCAGGCTTTTACAAGAAGTATCTTTACAAAAACAACTATTGGATATTAGTAATGGCAAATCTGAGGCAAAGCAAAAATTATTGGAAGTTAGTCAGGCGATAAGAACGTTTATTCCTTTCGATTTAATTGTTACCCGAGCTGACTCAGACAGTGGCTATGTAAATTGTGGCTATCTGAGAACGGGTTTCAGCGAATACGAATTTATTACTGAAGCTGATTTAATGGACTCTGCGAGCCCGAAAGCGCCTCTGGGAAAAAAAACAGGCAGCACAGTAAAAAAGCCAGATAGCTTTCAGCCTAATGCAGACAACCTGGAGTTCATCCGAAATTCGACGGTAGCTAATAAAAAGATTTGGATGGATTATTTCAAAATGGAATCTAGCCTGAACTTCAGGTTAAAGATCGTTACCGGAACAGAATTCTCCTACAATTTCTACAGTCGGCAAAGGGAATTATATACCGAGAAACACGCAGGTGTATTGAAACTCTTCACCAAATGCCTGACTAACGTTACCGAGAAAATGTTCCATCCCGAAATACCTTTTGCCAGCGAAACTTTGAAGGAATACGCCAATACTGGATCAGAATATCCTGAGCGTCCTGAATTCAATGGTATAATTGGCCGCGACTCCTTATTACTTGCCGCCCTGGATCTAACCATCCAGGTTGCGCCTTACAACACATCAGTTTTGATACTGGGCGAAAGTGGGACGGGTAAAGAAAAAATTGCAAGGGCCGTTCATCAACTATCACCACGAAGAGACCAGCCCTTTATTCAAGTGAACTGCGGGGCAATACCTTCATCTCTTATAGAATCGGAACTTTTTGGACATGAAATGGGTGCATTTACAGGTGCAACCGAAAAAAGAAAAGGAAAGTTTGAACTTGCCAGCGGGGGAACCATATTTTTAGACGAGATTGGAGAGCTGCCGCTGGATATGCAGGTTAAATTACTCAGGGTACTACAGGAAAAAGAAATAAGTGCTGTTGGCGGTAATATACCTTTTAAAGTGGATGTACGAATAGTGGCAGCTACGAACCGAAATCTGGAAAAAGAAGTTGCTGAGGGAAAATTTAGACTGGACTTATATTATAGGCTGAACATATTTCCAATTACAATTGCTCCTTTGAGGGAGCGAAAAAGTGATATTCCGGCTTTGGTGAGTTTCTTTGTTAATAAATTCTGTAGAGAGTTCAATAGGCCCATTCCTGAAGTTGATGAGTCAATGATGCAACAATTGTTGGGGTACCAATGGCCTGGTAATGTTCGGGAACTGGAAAATATAATTGAGCGTTCTGTTATATTGAATGAGGGAAAAAATAAATTAACTTTAAAGCAGCCACTGACGGACAACTCAATCAGCAATCCTCCTAAAAGTTCAATTGAAACATTGGATGATGTTAAGCAGATGCAGATGGAAACAGAACGGTCCCATTTGATAGCGGTACTCAAGATAGCGAAAGGCAGAATAAGGGGGCAGAATGGTGCTGCAGAATTACTCAAAATTAAACCTACAACACTGGAATCGAAATTATTGAAATTGAACATCCGGCGGCAGGATTATCTTCCATCCCAGGATTCGTAAAGTCAACACGCTAAGAAATTCAGTAAATGATCTTTGAAAAATTTTATAGACCCCAATTGATAGAAATGGCCGGGCCGGAGGGTTGTAAACTTGAATCAAAATGTTGTTATATCCCACTTATCTCAAAAGTATATCTGGCTTTGAAATACTAATGAATTTTGAAATCTGTATTAATAATAACCTCAACGGCCTGTAAATTCGACTTAGCGGTTTTGGTTAGCCGCATTAACTTCCCTAATAAAAAAAGCCGCCAACACCATTGTTCGGAAATCCATTAGTATTGCATTTCCAGCTTTTATTGTGTACCCGCCAACTCGTTAGCTAAACCACCATATTCAAGCTGGGATGCCGATTTTAATGGAAATCTAAGGGATATGGTCAACCCGTTTTTATTTTTAAGCTGAAGTGATCCGCCGAGCTGCGCCGTTAATCCTTCTAAAAGATTGATCCCAAGCGTATTCACGTTCGACATGTCAAAATTCATGGGCATTCCTACACCGTCATCACTGATTTCTACCTCTACAAACTGATTTACTTTTTTAACACAAATCGTTATCGTGCCTTGTTGGTGATTAGGGAATGCATATTTTAAAGCATTGGTCACCATTTCGTTTAAAATTATACCTATGGGTATGGCCTGTGAAACATCAAGCATAAAATCGTCAACCTCGCACAGTATCTCAATGTTATTGATATCATTACCTAAAAAGTCGTAGAAGGAATCGACTAGTTCATTGATGTATAAAAAGATACTGATCTGAGTAATATTATCTGTTTTATACAATTGATCATGGATAAGGGCAATCGAGCGAACCCTGCTCTGGCTATCTAAAATTGCCTGCTGGGCGCTTTCACTGGACAAATAGACAGATTTGGAGGCCAGCAGATTCATTACAATCTGCAAATTATTTTTAACCCTATGATTTACTTCCTTCAAAAGTAGATCTTTTTCACCTAAAAGCTGGTTTTTGTAGGATACCAGATGCTTAAGGGCATCATTCTGCTTATCAATTTCCAACTTTTGTGTTAATAACATGGCATTGTTTTTCTGCTTCAGCCGGTACCTGCTAAAAATTAGGGCTGTTACAACAAACAGCACAATTATGCCTCCAACCGCCACACGTTGCATAAGCTCCACTCGCTTCATTTTGATATCTTTGATCAGTGCATCCTTTGTAAGCAGTTCGATATGCCGGTTTCTCTCCATTGCCTCATTTTCTATGCTAAGAAGAGATATCTGATATGCTTTTGAAACATTATCAATGGAATCCTTAATCGCTTTTTCTTTTTGAAAATGCGCCAGGGCAGACTTTTTATCTCCTTTTATTGAGACCAGCTGATAATACCTATATTCGGCAGTCTGAACACCTCTGGCATAATTTAATTTGTGTGCTAATTGAGCATGTAACTCTGTATGTTGATAAGCCTTATTAACTTTCCCTGTCTCGGTGTAGAAATAGGCGAGCACATTATGAACGTTCATAATGTGCTGAATGTTCTCAGGGAAGATTTTTGGCAATAAACGCTCCAGTTCATTTACATATACTGTGGCGCGCTGAAACTGTTTAGCATAAGTCAGTGTATTGATATACTCTATCTTTAGCGCTATATTTTTTAAAAAACCACCTGGACGGCCATTAATTTCATCCAGTACAGCTAAAGCTTTGGAAATTTGCTTGGTGTGTGTATAGGCCGATGCAAGTTGGTAGCCCCCTTCACGTACGAAGCCCTCATGATTATACTTTTTGGCAATTCTGATTACTTCTTTAGAATAAGGTAACGAACGGTAATAATCCTGTTTCTTAATGTAACTGGATGCAATGGTTAAATTGATTACACATACCTGGGCAGTGGTGTCATTAACCTTTCTGGCGGTTTCTAGGGCTCTCAAGCTGTATTTTAGGGCATTATCATAGTCTCCTAATCTAAAGGAATTTCTACCGATATTCCAGTAAATCCCTTCTACAGTTCTTAAGCTCACTCCTTTTCCCAAATTTAATGCTTCAAAAAGAAATCTCAGGGCTTCTGTAGTCCGGTCAGCCTGGAAGAGCATGTCGGCATTAACCGTTAACATATCTGCAAGGGAATGGATATTCTTATTTTTCCTGAATATGGCAATGGCTTTATCATTAACCCATATTCGGGTACGTAGCTCGGCTGGTGAATTCGTGTTATACTGCTTTGATAGCAAATGGTATGACCTCGCCTCTCCATCGCTATTCTGATTCTGACGGGAAAAGGAAAGGGCACGCTCAGCGAGTTTTACTCCTTCCTTATACTTCCCACGATCATACAAGGTTTCCACCTCCAATAGCATTGCATTAATAATTCCATAATGGTAATTGAGCCGACGGCTGAGTGTTTGGGCTTGATTAGCAAAGTTGATTGCCGAATCAACATCTCGTTGTCCCTTGGTAGGCATCAATAGCATCAAATGTCCGGAGGCTAGCTGTAATTTCACTTTAGTCGTATCCTCCTTGGCGGTAGCAAGTTTTTGCCGCAATACAGGCATGGGAAGTTCGTCCAGCTCACTTGTTTGAGCATTAGCCAATGTGGCCCCAAAAAACAGAATAATATATAAAATCGCTCGTTTCATATAATTCAACTCGAACATTTTAAATTTAAACCATAAAGATATTAAATAAGCGCCAAGATTTATAGGTACGCATTTATTCAGTCGATGTCGTTTGAAATAAAACCAAAAAATTTGGTTCAAATTCAACATTTCCTTTGTATATGATTGAAAAACTCTTTCGGACGCAACAATCAGAATCACAAAAAGAGGAATGTTCCAATGATTGAATATAGGTGTTAATGAGGCGGAGATTTCGGGTTCATTTGATAAAGTGATGCCTTGCCGGATTGACCAGTCTAAAATAAGAAATGATTAATCTTTATTAATCTGTTGAGATGGTTAGTTTATTCCAAATACACCGACTCTATATTCCGAAATGAGTTAAATCATTCCGGGCTAAATCTCCCATATTTACTAGTTCAGTTTATTTGGCCCCATCATCGCAACGAAATGACTGAACTAATTTACTGATATTTTACCTATGTCAATTGAAAGAACGCTTGAAATCCAAGGACGAGAGACTGGTTTTAAGCTTAAAAAGTTTACTAAAAGACTGGGGATGCTCAAAACCTAACTCATAGCCGATTTCGCTTATCGAAGCCTGTGTTGTCGATAACTGTTCCTTTGCTGTTTCGATCAGATGGTTGTGTATGTGCTGTTGTGCATTTTGTCCTGTCAGTGACCGCAACATATCACTTAAATAACCGGAACTGACGTTTAATTGCGAGGAGAGAAATTGTACAGTCGGCAGCCCCTGCTTTTGAGGATTTGCTGGCCGGAAGTAAAGCTGTAAAATATCTTCTACCTTTTGAAGAAGATCGCTGCTTACTACTTTACGGGTGATGAATTGCCTATTTTAGAACCGATTCGCATAATTCAGCAGCAGTTCTATCTGGGAAATAACTAGGTCCTAGCTGAAATTATCGATCCTTCCTTTTAATTCTTCTTCGATGCTTTGAAAAACAGAAATGATCTTTATTTTTTCTTTTTCAGATAAGTGCAGCGCTTCATTGATAGCATAGGAGAAAAATCCATACGCTTTAATTTTCTTTGCGAGCTCATAGCTGGAAAAACCAATCTCACTGACCCCTTTTCGCCAAAATGCTAGTAGAAAGAATAGCAATAATTTACATCAAATTTATTTCTGTTGGAACGGGGTCATCTATTTAGGTTTACCCACTATGATGTAGAAGAGGGCGGAAAAGGCCTGAACGCAATCAACGTTAAGATAGGATAAGAATAATAACTTTCATACATTGTTAAGAACATCCGTCCAAAAGACGGATGTTTTTTTGCTTTGACGCCCTATTCCCGGTTAGGAATGAAAGAAGTTAGATTTTTCATCGCTGAACCAAATCCATAAACAGGTATTAAGGAATAATTTCCGTTAATAAAGCCGCAAACCTATGCGCTTTACATTTATCCTTTTTCGCGGGCACCATACTCATAATAAAGGAATTTCACCCCACATAGCGTTTGATAGAGCTAAAGGCTTTTGACTTCGAATCCTCCGTAGCCAACCATATCGGCATCGTGCCTGATCACCAGGTCGAGCTTAAATTTTTCAATAACCTTCCTGGCCAACTCGATGGCTTGATGGATATTCATCATTCCCCTCACTTCGATCCCGGAGGAGATAATTTTAAATTTATTGGGCTGGAAACGCTCTATGAATTTCTGGAGGTCTTTGGAGATCACTTTCTGCTCGTTCATTTTTTTTAATTTCTATAATAATGCGATCTAGTCGGGAATTGTTTTATCATCCTCAAAAAGAGAGGCATTTAATAATTAAGTTCAATTTAATTTTTTACTGGTTCATGATTCAATTGTTTTTAGCCAAAAGCAGGTAAATTATAATTTTCATAAACCTATCAAACATGCATAACAGAAGTAAAATAAGAAAAACTGTTACTGGAACCATGCAAATACAATTCTATCTCTGTTGAGGTTATATTAGCCGGATATAATCACACAACCAAGTTAATTCCGTGCTGATAAACAAACATTTAATCTAACCAGTTGTAGATATAATGAATATGGAAGAAAGAAAAGCACCCACGCAGGAAAAAGAAGCAAAGAAAAATGAAAACTTTTATCAGAAAACCAAAAATAAACTTTATGGCAGAAAAGAAATTGAGGATGGGGAAACCAAGTTTCTGAGAAATACAGGAATGATTATCGGGGGGATAGTGGTGAGCATCATTTTTCTAGGAGTTGCGTTTCTGGCACTTTGATGAGACTCTTTAATGGCTTTTACATATTTTACATCTTAAGCTGGTTATCTGTCCACATCTGCAGATATTTTAGGATAATTATACCATTGTTCAATGATTACTTGACCGACCTGGTATTCATTCCCTTCACACTTCACCTTACCAACATATTTTCCTCCATGTTGCTTTCTGTAAAACATTACCAATCCTACCCATTATGGTATACATTGTTAATTGCTTTATATGCATCAATATTATTTGAGCTTATACTGCCTGGTTTTTCCGGTCGATTCACTGCAGATCCCGTTGATGCAGTTTGTTATTTTACTGGCGGGATGTTTTACTATTTTGTACACCAAAGGTATCAGCTTAAAAAACTTCAGACTATAAAACTTGGTTATTGTCTGGAAATTCCTGAAATAATAAAGTAGAAAATAATTTATTATTAACGAAGGGAGTAAATCAGCTTTTCTTTTAATATAGCTTATCCAAACAAGGGATTAGTGAAGGTTTATATAGATTATTGAACAGCAAAAAACCATTGGCTGAGCGGGAAAATACTTCATTCCCTAATTTTAAATTATCCATAACGGACCTACCTTATCGACGTATTACTACTCATCTGAAGAATTCATCTTCGTTGTGGCGTTCAAACCGAATTGGAAACCTCTCAAAACCTATTCTTGGGTTCCAACAACGGTAGTTTTGCCTATACGGTTCAAAATGATTGACCCAAAAATACCCGCGAGCACTGATGCAACCAGAATTCCATATTTAGCCTGCTCAATGAAAACCGGGTTTTTGAAAGCAAGCCCGCTGATGAAAAGTGACATTGTGAATCCTATTCCAGCAAGTAGTGCCACTCCGGAAATGTGCTTCCAGTTGGCCCCTTGGGGTAATTTGGATAACCCAAACCTGACCATTATCCAGCAAAATAGCAGTATACCTGTAAATTTTCCAATGATAAGTCCGGCGGCAACCCCAATGGATACCGGATTGGCCACTGATGTGAAAAAGTCCGAAGTGATAACAATGCCGGCATTGGCCAAGGCAAACAACGGCATGATACCGAACGCCACCCAAGGGTGCAAAGCATGTTCTATGGTTTGTAAAGGAGTTTCTGCAGCCATGCTTAGTGACTTCACTTTTTGTATCGTCTTATTCTGTTTGGGCGTAATCAGGCTTCCCCGTTCCGGTATATCAGCTTCGAAATCGTAAGACAGCTTTCGAAGGTTGGAAGAATAAATCTCTTCATTGATTCTAGTCACTGCCGGAATGGTAAAAGCGACAAGTACCCCTGCAATCGTGGCATGTACGCCCGAAAGTAGAAAGCCTATCCAAACCCCAATACCCAGCATGAGGTAAAACAAACTGCTCCTGATACCCATAAAATTCCCTATCATCAACAGCAGAAGTAAGCCACACCCGATGGCAAGCGAAATAAAATTGATTTGTTCGGTATAGAAAAAAGCGATTACCAATACTGCGCCCAAATCATCAGCTACCGCAAGAGCTGAAAGAAAAACCTTGACCGAAACCGGAATATGTTTACTTGCCATCGAAAGCAGCGCAAGCGCAAACGCGATGTCCGTGGCCATGGGAATCCCCCACCCATGGGCAGCATCCGTTTCCTTATTAATAAAAAAATAAATGGCTGCAGGTACTACCATTCCCCCAAGTGCGGCTGTCATAGGAAGAGATGCCTTATTGAGTGAGGAAAGCTCGCCCTCCATAAACTCACGCTTGAGCTCGAGGCCAATCACAAAGAAGAATATCGCCATTAGCCCATCGTTGATCCAGATATGCAAAGGATGGCTCAGCATGAATTCATCAAAACCAATTGAAAAATTGATGTGCCACAGGTGCTCATAAAAATCGTGAAAAGGAGAATTTGCCCATACGATAGCGATTGACACGCTGATCATGAGTACGATTCCGCTGGTATATTCCAGATGGATAAATCGGCTCACCGGTGCCATTATTTTTTCAATCGTTGTTTTTTCCATATTGTCCACTAAAAAATCCAAATATACATTTTTAAATTTTTCGCGAATTTTAATTCCGGGTATATAATGGTAATTTACATCGATCAAAAAAATCAGAAGAATGAAAAGGGCGAACGATATCCTGAGAAAAAAGATTTATATCATCATATTTAGATCAGACACCCAGATGGGCAAGTTGTTTGATGTATGCCTTTTGATACTTATCGTTTTGAGCATCCTATCGGTTTTTTTGGAAAGCGTGGCCTCGGTCAGGGACCGTCATTCTTTGCTTATCCACATCCTCGAATGGCTGTTTACAATCGTTTTCACCCTGGAGTATGCCCTCCGGGTATACAGCAGTCATAAGCCAATGAGGTACATCTTTAGCTTTTATGGTCTTGTAGATCTTGTTGCCTTTCTTCCGACCTATCTCAGCCTTTTTTTTGTGGGAACCCAATACCTGGTTGTGGTAAGGGCATTTCGACTGCTTCGGGTTTTCCGGATACTCAAGCTTACCCAATTTCTTTACGAGGGGGATATTCTAAAAAAAGCGTTGAAGGCAAGCCTTTATAAGATTGTCATGTTCCTCTCCAGCGTAATTACTCTGGTCACCATTATTGGAACCTTAATGTATATTATTGAAGGTGACAGTAGTGGATTCACCAGCATACCCATGTCGATATACTGGGCAATCGTCACCATTACCACTGTTGGATATGGGGATATCTCCCCTCAAAGCCCATTAGGTCAGGCATTGGCCAGCACACCAGCCCTTGCAAAAGCAGTATAAAGAGCTGTCCTGCTTTTATTGAAGATAATCACTAGTTCATCAATGCTATAATAGTTTTTAATGCTCTGGTCCTCTGTAATATTAGTAGAAGTCTTTGTAGTTTTTAATGGCTCTGCTATTGAAAGTTCCTGAAAGTTAGCGTCAAATTTAGCTAAAATATCCTCCCGCCGGACTCTAGTGAGCTTTCCAAGAAAGTTTACAGCATTAAGTCTTCTCATTTTTATCATTTTATATATTGTCGCTCGTGAACATCCCAGCAGATTTGCCGCTTCAATAATACTTAAGAGATTTTTGGTCTGATTAACTACACGGTGATCATTTACTTTTTTCAAAGTCTCTAGATCGCTGTTTTCAATATTAAATTCCCTTTTTTTCGCCTTATAATGCCGTCGATTACAGTCTAGGCTACAGAACTTTGTGACTGTAGTTCTCGCAACGAAATTTTTGTGACAGTATACACAAACCCTATTTAGTTTAATATTGCTAGACATAATATTTAAAAACCTTGTTTTTTCGTATTAAATTATATCGTTTTGTATCGTTTTGTTTACTAATTTCTCAAGTTAAACACGCCACGCAGATTTGTAGCAGCTAATTCGAAAATGTAACCAACTATGTACCAAAATTATGCAAAACAATGGTTAATTACAAGAAATGAGAAAATAAAAAAATCGCTAACTATTTTATAATTAGCGATTTAATTGTGGTAACTTGTCGTTACTATGCTTGAATTGTCCTATCTATTTACCGATACAGAACTTAGTAAATATATTTTCTAGTAAATCATCTGTCGTAACCGTTCCAGTGATCTCACCCAGATAATGTAAAGCCTGTTTAATATCCATGGCAAGAAAATCGGAGGTTACCGGATTATCTGCATTATCCAGTACACGTTTCAAGGCATGTTCCGTTTGTTTTAAAGCTTCTACGTGACGAATATTGGTAACCAAAGTTTCACTGGTGTTAATGTGGTGCAAATTAACTTGCTCCAATAAGGTATCTTTAAGTGCTTCGATGCCTATCTTTTCTTTTGCAGAGATAAACACAACGTTTAAGCTTTCAAACGCTTTACGCTGTGTTTCATCGATTAAATCTGATTTATTAAGCAAAACAAGGTAAGGTATAGCCAATTGAGCCAAACCTCTGATTTGTTCTTCCAACTCACTTAAACTTTGCTTAGCATCAGCCATGTAAATAATCAGCTTGGCTTGCTTCATTTTTTCAAGTGTACGTTCCACACCCAAGGCCTCAATAATATCGGCGGTATCGCGTATTCCTGCAGTATCTATAAACCTAAAAACCACACCGCCAATAGTTAGTTCGTCTTCAATAGTATCTCTGGTCGTTCCGGCAATGTCTGATACGATGGCACGTTCCTCGTTTAATAAAGCATTTAATAGCGTCGATTTGCCAACATTTGGTTTGCCTGCTATCACCACGGGTACACCATTTTTAATTACGTTACCCATCTCGAATGATGAAATCAAGCGTCGTAAAACCTGGTTAATCTTATTAACCAAATCTTTTAACTGTTCACGGTTAGCAAATTCTACATCTTCTTCTGCAAAATCAAGTTCAAGTTCTATCATCGAAGCAAAGTGAATCAATCGCTCACGCAAAGCTTTTAATTCGTTGGCAAAACCACCACGCATTTGCTGCATGGCTACATCATGAGAAGCTTTTGAATTAGATGCTATTAAATCTGCAACAGCCTCTGCCTGACTTAAATCAAAAGCACCATTTAAAAATGCTCTTAAAGTAAACTCTCCCGGTTTAGCTGCTCTTGCACCTTTGCTAATCAATAAATTAATTATCTGTTGGATGATGTAGTTTGAGCCATGGCAAGAAATTTCAACAACATTTTCTTTTGTATAAGATCTTGGTGCCACGTATAAACCCGCAACTACTTCATCAACTATGCTCTCCCCATCCTTAATTAACCCAAAATGTAAAGTATGAGTATGCTGCTTCTCCAAATCTTTTCCGGCAAAAACAGAATTAGTTAAGCTGATGGCATCAGGGCCAGATAAGCGTATAACACCAATGGCACCCGAACCGGGAGGAGTTGATAAGGCAATTATGGTATCTTGATTGTCCATGTTTTCTTAATACAAAACGCAAAAATAATTTAATCTGTGGTGATTTGTATGAGTACAGCGTAATTTTTTATAAGAATACTTTTTGTTTCGGACGAAATTCAGAACACTATCTTATCTTTACGAACTACACCGGATAACGCTGATCCAGCATATACTTCCATATTTTTTTCTTACAATAATACAGACTCAAATCCATATCAAGTCCGTGTACAATGCGTGTTGGCTAGTACCATAAACCTACTGTAATCCCTGTATCTAAGCACCACGCTCCAATGATATTCTATGCCACGAGAAAGAAGTTGCAAGCGAGTTTCATCCTTTAGAACGTGGATAGACATTTTATTAAGGATACCGAAGAATAACCTTGATAGTCCTAAAACATTATTATTCTGAGCGGAGTCAAAAGTCAACTAAAGTTACAGCGCCATGTAGACAGAAATGAAACATCACCAATATTTATCACTATCTCAAAACATTTACAAACAAATCCTGTTTATCAGAAAAACCTAAAAACTATGACAAATAATTTACCACTTACTGTTAAGCGTTCAATTGAATTGTTAGGCTTAATTGCACTAGTTGCGGTGATGGTGGTCGGTCGCGATATTATCATGCCTATATTAATGGCATTCTTCATCAGTATTATGCTCTTACCCGTGTATCGATTTCTCAAAAAGAAAAAGGTACCAGAAAGCTTGGCGATTATATTACCTATTCTTTTGGTAGCCCTTTTTGTGGGCTTAATTATATGGTTTTTTTCCAACCAGATTGGCATTTTAGTTAAAGATTTCCCGCAGATCAAGGAAAATGTAAATCAGCATATTAATTCGCTTAGCAATTGGATTAGTCGAATTTCAAAATATGATACTAATCAGCAAAAGGCATTCATACAAGATAAGAGCGACGATCTAATGAACATGGGAACATCATTGGCGGGTGGTGCTGCAGTTACGTTAAGTGGTGTTTTTGTATTTATTGGTTTGTTGCCAATTTATATTTATTTAATGCTTTTTTACAAGGATATCCTGTTAAGGTTTATATTCATGTGGTTTAATACAGAACACCACCCAAAGGTCAAAGATGCCATTTACGAAACAGAATCAATCATTAAAAGTTACCTAATAGGTTTATTGATACAGATTACTTATATGACCGTTTTATTGGGTGGAATTTTAATGCTTATCGGTATTAAACATGCTTTATTAATAGGTGTTATCTTCGCAATCTTAAATCTGATACCTTATGTTGGTGCATTAATTGGAAATGTAATTGGTGTATTGCTTACGCTTACTTCTTCGCAAGAATTATGGCCAGTGCTTACCGTTTTAGGTGTTATAGCTTTTGTACAGTTCCTGGATAATAATATTTTAATGCCACGTATTGTTGGTTCAAAAGTAAAAATCAATGCGCTCTTTGCAATTTTAGGGGTATTTATTGGTGGCAGTGTAGCCGGCGTCTCCGGAATGTTCCTCGCCTTACCTATCGTGGCCGTTTTAAAAGTTATTTTCGACCGTACTGAAATGTTCAAACAATGGGGCGCTTTACTTGGCGATGAAAGACCTGCAAGAAGTCCGATGAGTTTTCCAACCTTTAGAAAGAAGAAACCTGTGGCGGTGAAGTCTGGGATTGAAAAGGGATAATAGTTTCGTTGGTCATTTTTCGTTGATTGTTCATCATTTTAGGTAATGATAAACCGTTGACGAAAAACGATCAACGAAAGATTACATCATAAGCAAACCTTAATATCGTACCGAAAACAACCAGTAGAAAAAAGATTCGGATAAATTTATTGCCTTTAAGCAAAGCGAGTTTTGTACCGAAATAGGCGCCTGTGGTATTAAAAATAGCCATAGGAATGGCATATTGGAAGAGGATATGCCCGGTTGAGCTAAAATAAAGTATGGCTGCTAAATTTGTGGCAAGATTTACGATTTTAGCATGGGCACTTGCCCCGACAAAATCGAAGCCCAATACCGCAATAAATACCAGTATTAAAAAAGAACCTGTCCCTGGACCAATCAAACCATCGTAAAAACCAAGCACTAAGCCAAATAACGCAGCGATAAGAACCTGCTTCTTAACTGTATGATTTTTCTCCTGATGGATGCCAAACTGTTTATTGAAATAGGTATAGATGGCAACTAAAACTAATACGACTAAAATAATAGGCTTGATTACAGCATTATCAATCCTGCTGACCAAAAAGGCACCAGATAAAGCGGCAAAAAACGCAGTGAAAGCACAAGCAGCCAAGATTTTATAATTAAATTTAACATGCCTTGAATATTTATAAGCAGCCAGCGAAGTACCAGCGATTGATGGAATTTTAGTAGTGCCAAGCAAGGTGGCAACAGGATAATGAGGCAATATTAACAAGGTGGCAGGTGTTTGTAATAACCCTCCGCCACCAACAATAGCATCAGTAAAGCCTGCTGAAAAAGCAGCAATACAAAGTAAAATCAGTTCATTAATCATTGAACAGGATTTGAGAATTTAACAGCATAGTCTCAATTTGCGTATAATCAATGGTAATTGAAATTTGGTTATTGGTTTTTAACAAATCGTAAAAACCCCATTATCCATCTCTCACTCTTAAATCATCAATTCTAACTACATTCTCTCTGGCGAAGTAATGCCTAAAATCAACATACCTTTATAAATAATATCAGCTGTTTTCTTGCTCAGATTTAAACGTAATTGCTTAGCCTCACCATCTTCTGTTTTCACAATTGGAGGAATCTCATGGTAGAATTTATTGAAAAGTTTAGCCAGTTCATACAAGTAGTTTGCCAAACTCGCCGGACTATGCGCCTTAGCCGCAATTTCAATTTCGGCAGGGTATTTAGCCAATTGCATAATCATTTCTAATTCTACAGGCAGCAATCCACCAGATTTCGGGCTACTAACTTCAAACTTGTATTCCGCCTTGCTTAATAAAGATTTTATCCTGGCATGGGTATATTGAATAAACGGCCCGGTATTTCCTTGAAAATCAATACTTTCATTCGGGTCGAAAAGCAAACGCTTTTTAGGCTCCACTTTAAGTAAGAAATATTTTAAGGCACCTAAACCAATATTTTTATAAAGTTCCGTTTTATAGTCTTCAGAGAAATCGTTGATTTTACCAAGTTCTTCGGTCTTTTCCTGAGCAGTTGCAATCATATCTGCAATTAATTCATCAGCATCAACTACTGTTCCCTCACGGCTTTTCATTTTACCGTTTGGTAAATCAACCATCCCGTAAGATAAATGATATAAACCTTTAGCCCAACTCTTGCCAAGTTTCTCCAAGATTAAAAATAATACCTTGAAATGGTAATCCTGCTCATTTCCCACCACATAGATAGATTCATCCATCTGGAAATCATCATATTTCATAGCAGCAGTACCTAAATCCTGGGTAATGTAAACCGAAGTTCCATCAGCACGCAAAACCAGCTTTTGATCTAAACCATCGGCAGTTAAATCAATCCAAACCGAACCATCTTCTTTTTTAAAGAAAACACCTTTCGTCAGACCCTCATCAACCGTATCTTTTCCTAATAAATAGGTATTGCTTTCGTAGTAAAACTTATCGAAATCTACACCCAGATTTTTATAGGTAACATTAAAACCTGCATAAACCCATTCGTTCATTGTTTTCCAAAGGGAAACTACTGCTTCATCGCCTTGCTCCCATTTCAAAAGCATTTGTTGTGCTTCTTTAATTAATGGTGCATTCTTTTTGGCGTCTTCTTCAGTTTGTCCTTCAGCCTTTAGCGCATCAATTTCTTTTTTGTATTCTTTATCAAAAATTACGTAGTATTTTCCAACCAGGTGGTCGCCCTTTAAGCCAGCACTTTCAGGTGTTTCGCCATTACCCCATTTCTGCCAGGCCAACATCGATTTACAAATATGGATACCCCTATCATTAACCAAATTTACCTTTACAACATCGTAACCATAAGCCTTTAATAGTTCAGAAACTGAATATCCCAATAAGTTATTACGAACGTGACCCAAGTGAAGTGGTTTATTGGTATTTGGCGAAGAATATTCTACCATTACCTTTTTGCCATTCGGTTTGAAAGCACCGAAATCATCAACTAATATTTCTGTATTAAACTGATTAAGAAAATAACTTTCAGAGATGCTCAGGTTTAAGAAACCTTTTACCACATTAAAAGCGATTATATCGGCAACATTTGCAACCAAATACTCGCCAATTTCATTTGCTGTTTGCTCCGGAGATTTCTTAGAAATTTTGGTAATCGGAAATACAACAATAGTCACCTGCCCCTCAAACTCTTTACGGGTTTCTTGTATATTGATAACACTTTCAGCTACTTCTTCGTTGTAGAGTTCTTTAATAGCATCAAGCGTTGCGGTAATAATAAAATTCATGGCGTAAAAATAAGAAAAAAGTCCGAAGTCGGGAGTCCGAAGTCTTAAGTGATATCCGATCTAAAAAGGGTATCTCAAAATTGTATGAGAATCTTAAAGCTGTAAAAATATATAGCTTTAAGATTCCCGCATACGCGAGAATAACGGAATATTTCAGACTATTCGTCATTCCCAACTTGATTGGGAATCCTAAAACGGCAAAGAATTAGAAAAAATGGTATCAATCCCCATAGGAAAAGCGACTGCATCTAAATTTCCAACCTCCGACTTTTCAAAAATTCTAATAGATTTGCAATAACTAACTTATTTTATGAGCGAGCAAAACCCAAATTTTAAAGTTAACGTAAAAACCGAAATCGGCCGTTTGCGTAAGTTGTTGATCCATAGTCCTGATAGCGGCTTAGGCAAGGTTGTGCCCTCAAAGGCGCAGGATTGGCTTTTTGAAGACATTGTGCATTTAGATACCATCCGTAAGGGCGAATATGATTATTACATCAAATTATTAATGTATTTCCTCGACTCTGAAAAGATTAAAGGAAAGCTTGACCATATTGATTCGGAAGAAGGAAATCGTAACTTCTATAAACCAAATCATCCGGATTTTCACAACTCCAAATCAGTAATCGAAGTTCAGAATTTATTGAGCGAAGTGCTGGAAAATGAATCCATCCGCAAGAAATTAGTAGCCGCTGTTTCGGCTATTGAGGGTTGCACGTACAAGGTACAGATGGAGCTCACCAATACCGATCCAAAGGAATTGGCAGAGATTTTCATATCCGGAACTTTGGCAAACGACACCATGATTTTTGCGCCAATACCAAATTTGATTTTCACCAGAGATGTCGGTACAACTATCAACAACCATATTTTATTAAACAAACCTGCAAAAAAAGCCCGCGTCCGGGAAACGCTTTTAATGCGCTATATTTTTTTTAACCATCCACTATTTGCAGATTACCATAAAAATGTTCTTGAGATCCCTGATGTTACCATGCATTTCTTGCGCCCAGGGGATGAACCAGCCTTTAGCACAACCTTAGAAGGCGGTGATGTAATGATGGTAAGCGAAAAACATGTATTAATTGGTTGCAGTGAGCGAACGTCAGAACATGGTGCAAATGAAGCCATTAAATTGTTGTTCGATAATGATGTGGTTGAGAAAGTTACAGTGGTTAAAATACCAAGCAAACGCGATTACATGCATTTAGATACTGTTTTTACACAAGTGAAACGCAATACTTGGGTAATTCTGAATTCGATTGCACATTCTCCAAAATACAATCCGCATGAGCCGATAAACTTCTTAAAGGAACCAGAACAGCTTGAAGCAACAACCGCCATTCAGTTTACCAAAGCCAACCCCGGTGAGCCAAAAGTTTTCGAACATGTGGAGGCTTTGTTAAATGATATTAGTCAAAACGATTTAAAAAGCAGCGAACCCACTAAAATCATTTATAGCGGAAATAATACTTTCCCTTACGATTCGAGAGAGCAATGGACGGATTCTTGTAATCTTCTGGCGATTAAAGAAGGTGTAGTATTGGGTTATGATAGAAATGACAAAACCATTGAAGCTTTTGAAGCTGCTGGCTTTAAAGTAGTAGATGTGAAAGATTTAATACAGGATTTGGAAAGTGGCAAAGCTGATGTAGAAACCATAACCGATACTTTGATTTTAATGCCATCGGCAGAATTATCTCGTGCCCGTGGCGGTTTCCATTGTATGAGTTTACCAATTTTAAGAGACGATTTATAAATGTAAAATGGTTGATGGATAATGGACTTATAACTGCAACCCTATCTTGATACTAAATACTTGTTACTAACATGCAATCAACTTCACACATTTTAATGATACGCCCGGTTGATTTTAAATTCAACAAGCAAACTGCGGGCAATAATAAATTTCAGGTTGCTTCTGATGAAAGTGATGTACAAGCCCAAGCCTTAAAGGAATTTGATGAATTTGTTACATTATTAAGAAACAACCAGGTAGATGTTACGGTGATAGATGATACCATCAAACCTGAAACACCAGATTCTATTTTCCCGAATAATTGGGTTTCTTTCCATGAGGATGGCACGGTTTATTTGTACCCAATGTTTTCAGAAAACAGAAGACAAGAACGTAGGAGCGAGATTATAGACGAACTCAAAACAAATTTTGAAGTGAGTCATATTAACGATTTAAGTTTTTATGAAAATGTAAATATGTTTCTGGAAGGTACCGGAAGTATGGTTTTAGACAGGACAAATAAAATTGCTTACGCTTGTTTAAGCATCCGTACAGAAGCCGAGGCATTAAATAATTTCTGTCAGTTGGCAGGCTATAAATCGGTTATATTCAATGCAGTTGATGCAAGTGGTTTCCCAATTTATCATACCAATGTGATGATGTGCATCGGAGATAAATTTGCAGTAGTATGCCTTGACTCCGTTCCTAATATACATGAACGTGATTTTTTACAGAAAGCCTTGAGTCTTTCAGGCAAAGAAATTATCAAAATTACGCTAGACCAGATGAATCATTTTGCAGGCAATATGCTGCAGATTTCCAACAAGAATGGAGAAAGTTTGTTGGTGATGTCAGAACAAGCCTATAAATCACTTGATGAAGTTCAAATAGCTGCCTTAAAAAAATACAGTAAAATCATTTACGCACCACTTTATACTATTGAGCAAAATGGCGGTGGCAGTGCGAGGTGTATGTTGGCTGAAATTCATTTGCAAAAAAGATAAATATTGAGTAATCTTCTCTTACGTTTCATCAAATAAACCTTTCGTCATTGCGAGGCACAAAGCAATAATGTATTTGAAATAATTTACTACTTTCGCCGAAAATCTACATCAAATGTCATTAATCCAAGAGTTACAAGCACGTTCAGATACTAAATGCGAATTATGCACTTCAGAAAATAACTTATCTGTATATGAAGTTCCGCCGACAGATAATGCAAATGCAGATAACACCATTTTGGTTTGTAAAACTTGCTTAGACCAGATTGAGAAAACTGAACAACTTGATGCAAACCATTGGAGAATATTGCCTGAAACCATGTGGTCGGAATTTACACCTGTACAGGTTGTAGCTTGGAGGATGTTAAGCCGGTTAAGAAACGAAGGCTGGGCTGCTGATGCTTTAGATATTTTATACCTTGAAGATGATGTTTTGGAATGGGCTAAAAAAACCGGCGACCATGAAGGTGATGGTACTGTAGAATTTCATCAAGATAGCAATGGCACACGATTGTACGAAGGCGACACCGTTGTTTTGGTAAAAACTTTGGATGTTAAAGGCTCTACCTTAAGCGCCAAATTAGGCACCGTTGTAAAAAACATTCGTTTGGTACACGATAATACCGAACAGATTGAAGGAAAGGTAGAAGGCCAAACC
The DNA here is from genome assembly GCF_030409415.1 of Pedobacter aquatilis. Classification (GTDB taxonomy): domain Bacteria; phylum Bacteroidota; class Bacteroidia; order Sphingobacteriales; family Sphingobacteriaceae; genus Pedobacter; species Pedobacter aquatilis. The sequence goes on from NZ_JAUFPW010000036.1 coordinate 50,336, forward strand.
ATTGTGATTTTAACGAAATATTTAAGAAAGGGATAATTTACTTTTCACACTGTCGTCACACTAAATTAATTTCAGGGTGTATTTTAACAATTAGATGCTGAAATAAATTCAGCATGACGATAGTTCAAAATAAGTATTATTTACCAAACCGGTGGTGCATAAAAATTCTGCAAATTTTCGCAATCATAACCAAATTTAGTTAACAGCGAAACCGCATCACCTATTTTATCAACACTAGAATCTATTCTTAAAATTTTATCTGAGTCGGCTAAATCTATACTCCAGGTTGCCCCAGAAAGCAAATTGTTTAAATGTTGCGCAATTTGTTTTAATTCAATTCCTGATTGAATATTGGTTTTAAATATCGAAATCATATTGAGGATAATTATTAATGTAATTGTTAAGGTTTATGCTGAAGACGATTGAAATCTAGAATTACTTTAAAAAATTTAAAATATTTTCGATTAAGAATTTTCCTTGCATTATTATAAATTTAAAATAGCGTGTAGCATTTATATAGTCAGTATCGTTTTGGAAGATAACCAACCCTCAACACATGAAATCAAAATCCATCATTTTAAAAACAGCTATTTTTAACATTTCTCTGATTGTGATAATCCTGCTTATGAATTCTTGCAAAAAGGAACAATTAAAAATCGATCAAGAAAAAAAGTTTTCGCAAGTAGATTTCAAATTCGATCCAACATTTCCTTATGATGGCGGTTGGGGATTAACGCTTAAGCCTAATGGCGTGGCAGATATTATTCCAGGAGGAGATATATATTATCGTGGTAATTACAAAATCAGTGGAAAAAATTTAACGGTAACTACCGACCATACCACATTCAAATTTGATATCCTATCGGAAACCGAAATCAAAGAAAAACAATACGGTACAATTTTAAGGTTAAACCCTTAAAGTTCTCAGGAGCTAATCAGTAGCAAAACTTTGCTAAGCTAAACCTGACAGCAGCGAAAATACTTTTTGCTTGCTTGCAGACTTAAATAAACTTTTATTTGCAACCGATGAAACAATGAACTCATATCTCAGCATAAAAAAAGTTAAGCAAAAAGATTGCAGCAAATGGCAGGACTTTCGAAACCGATAAGCACTGTAATTGCTTTCCAAAATATCTCCAGCGAATTAAAAAGGATTGTCGCAGAATTTGCATCTAGCATATGCTGCGAAAGTCAGCGAAATCTGCAGGAAACTTGTGTCCATTCGCTATAAAATAGAGGATAAATTAAACACAATTGGCCCTGATGTGTTTTATAAAAAGAACCGGAAATAATCTGTATAGAATTAAAGCGTTTTTATACAGTAAAAATATTATCAATACCGATTAATTCTCGAATTAAAATTACATTTTTGCAGAAATTATTTAAAAGTAAATGCAGAGTTACTCAGAATTTCTCGATCTAAGTGTTGGCTTTCCGCAGGATGGCTTTGATGTTATAGACGATGAATTATATTTTCAGGATTTAAACCTGATGGAAATGATTGAAACTTATGGTACTCCCCTACGTTTCACGTACTTACCGATGGTGAGTAAAAAGATTCAACAAGCGAAGATTCTTTTCCAAACTGCCATTTTAAAGAACAATTATCGTGGCGATTATAAATATTGTTATTGCACTAAAAGTTCCCATTTTCGCCATATCGTGGAGGAGGCTTTGAAGAATAATATCCACTTAGAAACATCATCGGCTTTTGATATGCCAATGGTTGATGCTTTGGAGAAAAAAGGGCATTTAACAAAAGATACAACTATTATTTGCAACGGTTTTAAAACCTATCAGTATAAGCAATATATTATTGATATGTTGCATGATGGCTATAAAAACATCATTCCGGTGTTGGATAATAAAGAGGAATTTAATCTCTTTGATGACGAAGTTGATATTGATACACCATGTAATTTAGGTATCCGCATCGCAGCTGAGGAACAGCCAGATTCGCAATTCTATACCTCTCGTTTGGGTGTTCGTATGGAAGATATTATTGAATTTTATAACAATAAAATCGTTCACAACCCAAATTTCCGTGTTAAATTATTACACTTCTTTATCAACTCTGGTATTACCGATTCGCCATATTATTGGAATGAGTTGGAGAAATATGTAACGCTTTATTGCAAATTCAAAAAGATTAATCCTGATTTAGATACCCTGGATATTGGTGGTGGTATGCCATTTAAAGATTCGTTGGTTTTCGATTTCGATTACGAATACATGGTGAATGAAATTGTTAAAAGGATTAAAGAAATTTGCGCCATCCATGATGTGATGGAGCCAGATATTATTACCGAATTTGGTAAATATACGGTTGCTGAAGCTTCGGGTATTTTATACAAGGTTTTAGGTAGAAAGCAACAAAACGACCGCGAACGTTGGTTAATGTTGGATGGTTCTTTTATTACGAATTTACCTGATGTTTGGGCATTAAATCAAAAGTATATTTTATTGCCAATTAACAATTGGGATGCTGAATACGAGCGTGTAAATCTTGGTGGTATAACCTGCGATGGTCAGGATTATTATAACCAGGAAGCGCATATGAATAGTGTATTTATGCCTAAAACCCGTAAGGTACAATATTTAGGGTTCTTCCATACAGGTGCTTATCAGGAAGTTTTAAGTGGTTATGGCGGTATTCATCATTGTTTATTGCCTAGTCCGAAACATGTTCTAATCCGCAGAAACCGTGATGAGAGTTTCAACTTTGAGGTTTTTGGTGAGGAACAAAATAGTAAACAAGTTTTGAAGATACTGGGTTATTAGATTTAATCGAAAGTTTTTTTTTCAAAGAGCGCTAAGTATTTACTTGGCGCTTTTTTTTGTACTGGCGTCATTGCGAGGCACGAAGCAATCTCTGTTGAAATAGATTGCTTCGTGCCTCGCAAAGATGGTAAACTTAGTTTTCTTTATTAACTTAGCAATTCAATTAATCCATTTATATGCAATTCGGTAAAGTAGACGACCCATCAATTATAGATTTTAAACTTCCTGCTGATGCGCCGGAAACGGCAGCAATTTTAGCGGCAAACAAGCCAAAACAAAAATTCGAGGCTTATGTGGGTTGTGCCAAATGGAATAAGGCAGATTTGAAAGGCTTTTATCCGAAAGGAACAAAAGATGAGTTGACCTATTACTCCACGCAATTTAATTCGATTGAGTTGAATGCAACATTCTACGGAATGCCAAGCAGCGAACAGGTAATTACATGGACACAAAAAACCCCTGCAGATTTTAAGTTTTTTCCAAAGCTAACCAACACCATTAGTCATTTCAAAAGATTAATTAACGTTAAAGAACCTGTTGAGCAATATTGCGATGCGATTAGTAATTTCGAAGACAAGTTGGGTATGGCTTTTCTGCAATTGCATGATAACTTTAAGCCAAAGGATTTTGACCGCTTAAAAACTGTGATAAATGAATTTCCAAAAGTGATTCCTTTGGGTGTTGAAGTAAGAAATGGTGAGTGGTTTTCGAATGCCGCAATTGCTTCTGAGTTTGAGAAATTATTTGAAGATAACGGTATCACGAATATCATTGTAGATACCGCCGGAAGAAGAGATATGTTGCACATGCGATTAACTACACCAACTGCTTTTGTACGTTATGTCGGCGCCAACCACGAAAGCGATTATTCTCGTTTAGATGAATGGGTTGAGCGTATTGGCGAGTGGAAAGCGAAAGGATTGGAAAATCTTTATTTCTTTGTTCACCAAAATATTGAGTTGGCCTCTCCACTATTATCAGCTTATTTTATCGAGAAATTAAATAAAGAAATAGGAACGGATTTAAAAATACCAATCATGGGTAATGGCTCAACGCCAGCACCGACCTTGTTTTAAAAATATTGTTATAATTTGGGCTTGTCAAAATTATATATTTCGACAAGCTCAATATGACAGATTAAGAATCTAAATTCTTTTCAATATTGTTTCAGTTGCTTTGGCTTCATCCTCTCCCGGCATAATATTGTAAGCCGTAATTACAATTTCATCTTCACCAACAATTTCGAGTTCGGTACGCCACCCAAATAACTGGTCGCCATATTCTGGATTACCCCAAGAGCCTAAGATAGAAAAACCTTTTTCAGTCGCTTCACCAGTAGCCTGCATAATTTGTGTACCCATGTGGAAGCTATCAATCCAGCTGAACGTAAATTTCTGATAAGGAATATCGAAACCAATAATCATTTTACCAGTTAAAGGCTTTCCGTTTAAACTGCTTTGATAATCGTAAGAAATAAATCTATTTTCTAATAAGGATGAGATTTTACCAGTTGTAGCAGATTCATCTGCAAGTATATCTTTTTCAAACCAGGTTTTAGTGCTTCCCCGCCATTCGCCAATTAAGTTTTCTAAAACTTTATGCTTGCCATCCTCTAGCGATAATTCTAATTTACTTTTAGCCATATACCAAACTTAGAAAAATAATCTATCAGTTTTGAGGATTGATAATTGTTTTTTGATAATTATTAATTCACTATCTTGTTACATGCTAAAAACACTAGATCTTAATCAAATAATGGTTATCGATATAGAAACCGTTCCTCAGTATGCAAATTTTAACGATGTTCCACAGCACCTGCAAGATCTTTGGGAGCAGAAAACGCATTACCAGCGGTCGGCAGAACAAAGTCCGGAAGATTTTTATGAAAAGGCGGGCATTATGGCTGAGTTTGGCAAAATTGTTTGTGTAAGTTTGGGCATATTTTTTCAACAAGATAAGTTTCAGCATTTAAGGATAAAATCATTTTATGGAAATAATGAAGCTGATATTTTGAAGGATTTCAATTCACTTCTAGAGAAACAGCCTGCATCATTGATGTTTTGTGCACATAACGGCAAGGAATTCGATTTTCCATATCTATGCAGAAGATTTTTAATCAACGGAATGAAAATTCCAAAGCAACTCGAATTATCTGGCAAGAAACCATGGGAAGTAAACCATATCGATACGATGGAATTGTGGAAATTTGGTGATTATAAACACTACACTTCTTTGAATCTATTGGCGGCAATTTTAGATGTACCAACTCCCAAAGATGATATTGACGGCAGCATGGTCAGACAGGTTTATTACGAAGAGCAAAATTTACCAAGAATTGTTACCTACTGTCAGAAAGATGTGATAACCACCGCAAAGGTCTTGTTAAAATTGAAGGGTGATAGAATAATTTCGTCAGAAAACATTACCATTGTATCCTGATGCTAAACGTAAGTAATTTAAAAATAGATTTCTACAATCAAGAAGAAAAAACGTGGTTTAATGCCGTAAAAACAATTAGTTTTAATGTTAAAAGAGGAACAGTTTTAGGTATTGTTGGAGAATCTGGTTCTGGAAAATCTGTAACCTCCTTTTCAATTATGCGCTTGCATGATGAGTATTCTGCAAAAATAACAGGAAGCATAGATTTTGAAGACATCAGCTTGTTAAATTTGAGCGCAAACGAAATTCGTCAAATCAGAGGCAACCAGATTTCTATGATTTTTCAGGAGCCTATGACATCTTTAAATCCTGTTTTTACCTGTGGGGAGCAAGTTGCAGAAGCCATTATATTACATCAAAAAACTGATAAAAAAACTGCAAGGGAAAGAACTATAGCTCTATTTAATGAAGTTCAACTACCACGCCCTGAAAATATATTTGATAGTTATCCACACCAAATTTCTGGTGGACAAAAACAGCGTGTAATGATTGCAATGGCTTTAAGTTGTAATCCGAAATTATTAATTGCAGATGAACCAACCACTGCTTTGGATGTTACCGTTCAAAAAACAATTCTACAACTTCTATTAAAGCTTAAAGAAGAACGAAATATGGCAATGATATTTATTTCTCACGATTTAGGTGTGATAAATGAAATTGCTGATGAAATTGCGGTGATGTACAAAGGAGAAATTGTTGAGCAGGGTTTGGCAAAAGAAATTTTTAACAATCCTCAACATCCATACACTAAAGGATTGTTAGCTTGTCGCCCTTCACCTGCTTTAAAATTAAAAAAGCTTCCGGTTGTTACCGATTTCCTGACTGGTAAAATTGAAGATGCAAATGCACATTTAAACAAAGGCAATCAAATTTCTGACGAAGAAATTATAATCAGAAGAAATGTATTATATTCAAAACCTGCATTATTAAAAGTGAACCAGCTTTGTACATGGTACCCAATTAAAAATGGTTTTTTCTCTAAAAATAAGGATTACGTAAAAGCCGTTGACTCCATAAGTTTTAAAGTTTTTCCTGGTGAAACTTTGGGTTTAGTTGGAGAATCAGGCTGTGGTAAAACAACTCTTGGAAGAACAATTTTAAGGTTAATTCAACCCACCTCAGGCGAGATTTTTTTTGATGGAAAAGAAATTACAAATATTGATAAATCATCATTGAGAAAACTTAGAAAAGATATCCAAATCATTTTCCAAGATCCTTATGCTTCGCTAAATCCAAAACTTACCGTTGGTCAATCCATTTTGGAACCTTTAATTGTACACAAACTTTTTAATAACGATAGCGAGCGAAAACAAAAAGTTATAGAATTGCTAATTAAAGTCGGTTTAAAAGAAGAGCATTACAATCGTTATCCGCATGAATTTAGTGGTGGACAAAGACAAAGAGTTGTTATTGCCCGTGCTTTGGCTCTAAAACCAAAATTTATAATTTGTGATGAATCTGTTTCTGCCTTAGATGTTTCGGTACAGGCACAGGTTTTAAATTTACTAAAGGATTTACAAAACGAATTTGGTTTAACTTATATTTTTATTTCTCATGATTTAGCGGTTGTAAAACACATCTCAGACCGTATTTTGGTGATGAATAAAGGTAAAATTGAAGAAGAAGGTTTTCCAGAGGAAATTTTCTTCGCACCAAAGGCCGCTTACACTAAAAAATTAATAGATGCCATTCCAGGGAATTAAAAGTCTAATACCAATAATAATCTGCTTACTCTTTTGGCAACATTCAAACGCTCAAAATAATGATATCAGAATCATTTCATCGGCTTATATATTTGAAAATGCGCCATTTGAAGCTTGCCACGCTTCTACGCTAGTCGAGCTTAAAAACAATGCAATAATGAGTGCATGGTTCGGTGGAAAACACTAAGGCAGTAAAGATGTTTCCATCTACATGGCAATTAACAAAAATGGTAAGTGGAGTGCACCTGTTGAAGTTGCAAATGGCATACAGAACGACAAGCTACGTCTTCCATGTTGGAATCCGGTTCTGTTTAAAGCTAAGAATGGAGTATTATATCTTCACTATAAAGTTGGACCGAACCCAAGATCATGGTGGGCAGAATTTAAAAAATCTACCGATGATGGAAAAACCTGGTCGAAAGCACAAAAACTTCCTGATGGGTTTTTAGGACCGATAAAAAATAAATCTATCCAAATTGCAAATGGCGATATTTTATATCCGTCGAGCACCGAAAGTTTGGATGAAAAAAAATGGCTTATCCATATCGAAAAATCTGATGCAAATGGAAAAAATTGGCGAAAAATCAACATCGATTGTGATACCTTCGGCGTTATTCAGCCATCCATCCTAACTTATCCCGATGGCAAATTACAGCTTTTATGCCGGAGCAGGCAAAATGTGATAGTAGAAAGCTGGTCGGCAGATAACGGAAAAAATTGGTCAAAATTAAAGCCAACAACATTGCCTAATCCTAATTCGGGTAGTGATGCCGTAACTTTGAAAGATGGCGGACAACTACTTATTTATAACCCATTAGAAGCTGGAAAGAATTGGTGGGAAGGTCGTTCGGTTTTAAAATTAGCCATATCGAGTGATGGTAAAAACTGGAAAAATATTTACACTTTAGAAGATCATCCTACGGGAGAATATAGTTATCCTGCAATAATTCAGGCAAAAGATGGGTCAATTCATCTAAGCTATACTTCATTAAGAAAAAAGATAAAATATATTAAATTAATGATTATTTGACCATCATCAATCTGACATTTTACATCAATAAACAGCCTTTTTTGCATCTTTTCTGTATCTTCGGTAAAATACAATTAACAAATGGCAAAGAAAAAATCTGCAAATATAAAATTAGTTCTGAATCAGTTGGTTAGTGATGTTTTTGAAAAAGACAGCAATAAACCACTCAACTATAAACAGGTTTCTGCCAAATTAAACCTTAACGATCACGAGTCTCGAGAAACGATTCTCGAAATTTTAAAAGAAGGTAAAGCCGCAGGCATTTATCTAGAACCTGAGAAAGGAAAATTTAAACTAAAAGATTTACAAAGCTTTATTATTGGAACTGTTGATATGACAGCCGATGGCTCTGCATATATTGTACCTGAAGATGAATTTGAGAAAGATGTTTTTGTTGCCCCACGTAAATTAAAAAATGCACTTCATGGCGATACGGTTAAAGCTTATGTTTTTGCCAAGAAAAATGGACGCAAGAATGATGGTGAGGTTATTGAGATTATAAAACGAGCTAAATCTGATTTTACCGGAGTAATTAAAATCTCTGACAGGTTTGCTTTTGTTATTGCCGATGATAAAAAAATGCTTCACGATATTTTTGTTCCATTAAGCGATATTTTAGGCGCAAAAAATGGTCAGCGGGTATTAGTAAGCTTAACGGATTGGCCAGAAGGTGCAAAAAATCCAATCGGGATGGTTAAACACGTACTTGGCGACCAAGGCGAAAACAATACTGAAATGAATGCGATTCTTGCGCAGTATGGTTTTCCATTATCTTTTCCTCCGCAGGTTGAAAAAGAAGCAAATGCTATCCCCGAAGAAATACCATCAGCAGAAATTGCTAAACGAAAAGATTACCGAAACATATTAACATTTACAATTGACCCGGCTGATGCAAAGGATTTTGACGATGCCATCTCCTATCAAAAATTACCTAATGGAAATTATGAAATCGGCGTTCACATTGCCGATGTTTCACACTATGTTGAGCAAGGTAGTGAGTTAGACAAAGAAGCTTACAGCCGAGCTACATCTGTTTATCTGGTTGATAGAGTGATACCAATGTTGCCTGAGCGGTTAAGTAATGGCGTTTGTTCGCTTCGCCCTAATGAAGATAAACTTTGTTTTGCAGCTGTTTTTGAGTTAGATGAACAAGCAAATATTCAATCTGAATGGTATGGCAGAACGGTTATTCATTCTGATAGACGGTTTACGTACGAGGAAGCCCAAGAAGTAATCGAAAACAAAGCGGGAGATTATGCAAAAGAAATTTTAAAATTAAACGAACTTGCCTATATTTTAAGAGACAGAAAATTTAAAGATGGCGCAATAAGTTTTGAGAGCACCGAAGTTAAATTTAAACTCGACGAAAATGGCAAGCCAATTGGAGTTTACGTTAAGGAACGTAAAGATGCACATAAACTGATTGAAGACTACATGCTTTTGGCTAACCGAAAAGTAGCCGAATTCATTGCCAAAAAACAAAAAGGGGAAAAGAGACTTACCTTTGTATATCGTGTTCACGATTCTCCAAACATGGAAACCTTGAATACTTTTGCAAATTTTGCATCGCGTTTTGGTTATAAAATCAACACCAAATCTGATAAGGAAATTGCCAAATCATTAAACCATTTAATGGCTGATGTTGAAGGTAAAAAAGAGCAGAATATTTTAACTTCTTTAGCTATTCGCTCTATGGCAAAAGCAATTTATACCACTAAAAAAACAAGTCATTATGGTCTGGCTTTTGAATATTACACACATTTCACATCGCCAATCCGTAGATATCCGGATGTAATGGTGCACCGTTTATTGCAAACCTATTTAGATGGAGGAAAATCAGCCGATGTAGAATTTTACGAGGTGGCAAGCGCACATTCATCAGCAATGGAGAAGCGTGCTGCAGAAGCAGAAAGAGCCTCAATCAAGTATAAACAAGCCGAATATCTGGAAGAAAATATTGGTACTATTTACAAAGGTGTTATTTCTGGCGTTACCGAGTGGGGCATGTATGTAGAAATTGAAGAAAACAAATGTGAAGGCATGATTAGGCTTCGTGACATATCTGATGATTTTTACGTTTTAGATGAAAAAAATTATTGTATTGTCGGACAGCGCAAAAAGAAGAAGTACCAGTTGGGAGATGAAGTTATGATAAGGGTTAAAAAAGTAGATTTATCTAAACGTCAGATAGATTTTACTTTAATTCAGGATTAAATTTATAGAATAATAAGCGATTAAATATCGCTTAATTAAAATAGCAAAATGCATACTACAATAGAATTACAGCAAATTTTAGAAAATGCAATACAAAACCTAAAATTTCCTGAAAGCCCTAAACAACTTTACGATCCAATAACTTACATAATTAATTTAGGTGGCAAAAGAATCAGACCACTATTGGTTTTAATGGCGACCGAATTATTCGGAGAAAATGCAAAAGAATCAATCCATGCTGCAATGGCGGTTGAAGTTTTTCACAATTTTACGCTTGTACATGATGACATAATGGATAATGCACCGCTACGCAGAGGTAAAGCTACCGTTCACGAAAAATGGAGCACTAACATTGCAATTTTAAGTGGCGATGTGATGATGGTTGAAGCTAACAAAAATCTGGCAAAAGTTAATCCAATTTACTTAAAAGATGTTTTAGATACATTTAATACTACGGCCCAAGGCGTTTGCGAAGGACAGACTTTAGATATGGAGTTCGAAACCCGTGATGATGTAACTATAGTGGAGTACATCAACATGATAAGACTAAAAACTGCTGTATTATTGGGTGGTGCGCTAAAACTGGGTGCAATAATTGCAAACGCTTCAGAAGCTGATGCGGAACTGATTTACCAATTCGGGGAAAATATTGGTATTGCTTTTCAATTGCAAGATGATATTTTAGATGTTTACGCCGACCCGGATAAATTCGGAAAACAAGTTGGTGGAGATATTATATCAAATAAGAAAACTTTCTTACTATTAAAAGCACTGGAGTTAGCTGATGGTCAAACACTCGAAAACTTAAAAGCCTGGATCAGTTTAGAAAAGTTTAATAATGTAGAAAAAGTCGAGGCAATTACAAACATCTACAACTCATTAAATATCCCAGAAATTGCAAAGCAAGCCATGGAAAGTTACCTAAACAAGGCATTAAATTATATGAATCAAATCAGTGTTGATGATAGTGCAAAAGAAGCAATTTTAAATTTAACCACCGGCTTAATGGAGAGACAGCACTAAAATAACATACGATGCTTAAAAATCGCTGCATTTTGTAGCGATTTTTTTTTTGCAAAACCTTTAAACCAAAAAAACCATTCTGAAAACAGAATGGTTTTTTTTATAAGGCGATTACTAATTATTCTGCTGGTGCAGCTTCTTCAGCAGTATCTTCTTTTTTAGCAGCTTTTTTAGCTGGCGCTTTTTTTGCAACTGGTGCTTCCTCTACAACTTCTTTAGCTACTGCTGCTTTTTTTGCAACTGGCGCTTTTACTGCTAATGCTGCTTCAATTTCAGCATCAGTAATAGGAAGAATAGAAACGTAAGATTTGTTATCAGCTTTTTTTCTGAAAACTACAGTTCCATCAACTAAAGCAAATAAAGTATGATCTTTACCTAAACCAACATTTTTATCTGGATGGTGTTTTGTACCACGTTGACGTACTAAAATGTTTCCTGCGATAGCTAACTGACCACCGAAAATTTTAATACCTAAACGCTTACTATGCGATTCACGTCCGTTTTTCGAACTACCGGCTCCTTTTTTGTGTGCCATTTTCTTATATTTTGTAACTCGCTAAAAGCGAATTATTAGGTTAACAATTAATTATAGAGTGATGTCAGAAATCTGAATCTTGGTGAAAAACTGGCGGTGACCATTTTTCTTTTTGTAACCTTTTCTACGTTTTTTGTGGAAAACGATTACTTTATCACCTTTTAAATGAGATACGATAGTTGCCGAAACTTTAGCACCTTTAACTGCAGGAGCTCCTACAGTGATTGCACCACCATTATCAACCAACAATACATTATCAAATTCAATACTAGCGCCTTCATCTCCTTGCAATCTGTGTACAAAAAGGTGCTGGTCTTTAGCAACCTTAAATTGCTGGCCTGCTATATTTACTATTGCGTACATTGTTTAAATATTTGTTTTATAATTTTTATTTAACGAGGTGCAAATATAGAACAATTTCATTTAACACACAAACACATATCAAAAATAATTTTATCGAAATACTCTCAAATCAAAATTTTTAAGATTTAAGTATTTTAAGTTAATTACAATGTGAGGTGTCATTATTATTCGAAAAGCAAATTATAGTAATGTTTGGGTTGCTCCTGCCCTGCCATACGCTTTACTTGCCTCATAAAAAATTCGGCTTCGTGCTCGCTGCTGTCAGGTTTAATTTACACAGGTTAGCAACTATATTATTGTTAGCGCTTGGCAAATTGCATTGGTTTAGTATTACTGTTGTTCTTGAAACCGATTGCAGTAGAAACCAAAAGCTTTTTCTGCTTTTGTTGCAACGAAAAGCACGACTTGCTCCTCCTAAGTATTACCGAACATTCATTTCCAAATCAAATCATTTTTTATGAAAGTTAAAAATTGTTAAAACCTTTTATTATTACGAATATTTCGTAGTTTTACGAAAAGTAAATAACAAATAAACATTAAAAAATTATGAAACGCATTTTAATTACCTCCATCGCAACATTAATTGTTGCATCAACTTTCGGTCAAAACGCAGATAAAGCGCTTGCCAGGGTAAGATATACTTTTACCCACATTCAAGATACTACACAAAAAGACAAGCCACATAAAGAAAATATGCTTTTGGTGGTTGGAAAAAATGCATCTGTTTACACCAGTTATGATAAACTAAACCAAGCCATAAATGCTAAAAAGCAAATTGAAGAACAAATTAAAAATCAAGCTGGCAGTAACAATATGAAAATCGAAATCAAGAGTGAAATGAAATCTCCAGTTACACAGATTGATTATTTCTTTTTCGCCAATGAGCAAAAAATCTTTAGCAAAGAAAGGCTAGTAAACAACTACTTAATTGAAGAAACTGTACAAAAAATTGATTGGAAAATAAGTAAGGATACGATGAGTTTTTCTGGTATTGCTTGCCAAAAGGCTGTCGCAAAATTTAAAGGCAGAAATTGGATTGCTTGGTTTGCTACTGATATGCCTTTTCAAAGCGGCCCGTGGAAACTAAACGGCTTACCTGGCTTAATTGTAGAAGCTTATGATGATAAAAAAGAAGTTAAATTTGAATTTGCAGGATTAGAAAATGTAAGTGTTGCTGACGAAAAAAACGCATCTGACGGGGACCAAAAAATTACTATGCCGAATGGCACGCCAGGTACAATAAAAATAACAGGCATAGAAACAAGCACTTCATATTTAGGTTCGGAAATAAAGCTTCCTGTTGATGCTATTAAAACATCAAGAAAAGAGTTAGATAAACTGAAAGCGGCAAGAGATAAAGACCCTCAGGGATTTATGCAAGCACAGATGGCTGCAAATGGAATTCAGGGAACATTTAAAAGAAGTACCTCTACTCCCACTCCTGGAAACCCGGCTGTAAAGCGTGAAATAAATAATCCGATAGAAATTGCTGAAAAAAAATGAGAAAGGCTTTCTATATATTAATTCTAGCTTTGATTTCACTAACAACAGCTTTTGCGCAAAATACAATAAAAGGTACAGCAAAAGATGTAGCCGGAGTTGGAATAGAATCTGTAAATGTTAACCTAAAAGATTTGGAAGGCAACATTATCAGTTTTACCAGAACAAATAAAAGTGGAGCATTTAACCTATCTGTAAAAAACAATCAAATTACAGGTTACAAAATTGAGCTTTCGAGCATTGGCTATAAAAAACAATCTATGCTTATTGCAGATATTAATAAAGACTATAATTTTACTTTACAGGTTAGCGAAACCAACCTGGAAACTGTTGTTGTAAAAAATCGCCCATCGCTTACAGCAAATGGCGATACATTAAATTATAGAACGGCAGATTTTGCAGATAAGCAGGACCGAACCATTGGTGATGTGTTGAAGAAAATGCCAGGTATTGAAGTTGCTGAAAATGGAAAAGTTAGTTACAATGGGAAATCGATATCAAATTTATACATAGATGGCGATAACTTGCTGGATGATAAATACAACATTGGCACCAAGAGCATCCCACAAGGTGCAGTTGATAAGGTTCAGGTAATTCAGAATGATCAGCCAATTAAAATGATGCGAAAGAATAATACCAGCGATGATGTTGCTTTAAATTTGGTGATTAAAGATGAAGCTAAACTAAAGGTTATGGGTGATGCTACTGTGGGTGCCGGAACGCCAAATCGTTTTGATGAAAACCTTACGGCAATGTTGTTTAATAAAAAACTTAAGTTTATTAACAATTTGAAGGGGAATAACATAGGAAATGATCCGGGCATAGATTTAACGTCGCATAATTTAGCTGATTACTTGAAACGTGTAGACAACAGTAAACCTGGTGGATTTTTATCTACAGGCGCAGCTGGGGTACCATCATTACCGCAAAGCAGATATTTATTTAATAAAGCAGCAGTAGTAAATCTAAACAACTTATATAAGTTTAGTCAGGACTTACAGTTAAGGGCAAATTTATCTTATCTGTACGATGATCGTAAGCAAGAATACAGCAAATTTTCTCAAACTTATCTGGCTAATCAAACCATCAGTTTTTCTGAATATCAAAACAACAACATCAATCCACAAAAAATAAGGGCGCAATTTAATTTGAACAACAATAGGGAGTTAGAATACTTTAATAACAATTTGGTTGTAGATTATGCACCATTCAAAACAACATCTGCGTTTTTAATTAATAATATTAACGCCAATCAACAGCTAAACCAGAAAAATATTGAGGTTTCGAACGAGTTTAATTATCGGAAAAAAATGAAGTCGGAGAATGTTGTAAATTTTTACTCATACCTTAACCATAGTGCCCAACCAGAACAATTAAATGTTACACCCGGATTGAATGCCGATATTTTAAACAATGGCAATAATTACCTTGCACTAAATCAATACGTTAAATTACCAACCTGGTATACAAATAATTACGTTTCTTTTGCATTTGTAAAAGGTGGCTTTGCCCAGACTTATAAAGCGGGATTCAATATCCAAAAGCAAAATTTAAATTCAGAACTTTACCGCACCCAGAACAATGGAACTTTGGAATTAGTTTCTCAAAATGCTGTAAATGATTTGAATTGGAATAAAAACAGGTTTTATATCGATGCAACGTACGAATATACAAACGATAAAATTAAAGCTGGGATAAGCCTTCCAGCAAGCTATAATAGCATTCGTTATATTGACCCGGTTAATGATTTAACTAATAAACTGAATAAAGTTTTCTTCAATCCTTCTTTAAATTTAAAATATCAAACAGGCATCGAAAATTATATTACCGCCAATTATTACTATAAGAATGATTTAGGCGGAATAGATGATATTTACAGAGGTATGGTTTTAAAGAACTATAGATCGTTGTTTGCGAATGATGCACCAATTTCAGAATCAAAAATGCATGGAATTAACGGCGGATTTAACTTTAGAAAAGCAATGCAAATGTTTTTCTTCAATGCTTCAGTTGGTTACAATGAAACTGAATTAAATACAATTTCATCCTATAGTTTGAGTAATAATATTCAGCAGCGGGTTGTTTTGCCATTAGAAAATGAGATAAAAAATCTAAATTTTAATGCAAATGCAAGCAAATATATTTTTGCTTTGAAGAGTACTGTTAATTTTGGAATAAGTTATACTGAAAGCAAATACAGCCAGTTACAAAACAGTAATCTGCTGCCCTTTAAAACTGATAATATTTCTTACAAAGGCGGTTTTGAGGCTAAACTGACAAAATTTATGAATTGGTCTTATAGTGCTACCTATTCCGTTACTAAAAATAAAGCTGAAATTGCAAATGCAATTCAAACCAATTTCAGGCAGCTGAGGCAACAATCTACACTCGCAATTACAACTTTGCAAAATGTGTACCTTAATTTATCAGCAGAGCATTTATTTACGAACCAATCAAACCAACCGAATTTGAAATATTTATTTGCAGATGCAAATGTGAAGTACAAAATTTTAAAATTTAAAACCGACCTCGAATTCGGAATAACAAACCTTGCAAACATTAAACGCTTCGATGCAATTTATATTTATGCAAATTCATTAACTACAGGTACTTACTTAATACCTGGAAGAGTAGCTATGCTAAAAGCAACTTTTAATTTCTAGAACAAAAGCATCCAGATAATTGCGGATGCTTTTGCTTTATGGTTTGGTTGTAATATGAATTTCACCAGATGAACTTTTCTGCATCTTGATATCTTGCACATTATTCATATCTAAATTTTTAAAATCATCTTTCGTCGCCTTTTTACCATCAATAAAGTAATCAATTTCTCCAATTGAGCCAGTGGAACTAAAACTAATTCCATTATTACGATGGGATGATTTAGTAACTGCTTTTATCAATACAACCTTATTAATAGTCCCTTTCAAAGGTTTATCTGATTGGTTAGTATTTGAATCTTGAAAAAACATGCTAATTGCAGACGGATTTGTTTTCACCGTATCCTTAAAAGCGGTGTGATAAAAAACAGTTTTGGCTTCTGCATTCTTCATTGGAACGACATGGATTACTTTACCAACCAATTTATTTAATTCATCCGTTATAGATTGATTTGAGGAATTGGCAGTTTTAAAATTCGTTTTAAATACAAAGGAAAATTTCTGAATAGAATCTGAAATTATATTTTTCTTCTTAACAATTTTTGATTTATTTTTCCCTTTTACAGAAGCAACTTTTTCAATAGCAATTGTTTTTTGAGGTTCTTGACTTTGACTTAAATGATTATTAACCAAAACAATTTGTTTTTCAATATCCTTTTTATCAATTGTAAAAGCCAAACTCACACAAAGAATTATTGGCAAAACAAACACATACCTTGTTAAATTAACACTTGATGAAGGTTTAACATTCATCATTACTATCCGCTTTTTTAAATCAGAAAGGTTAAAATTATTAATGATTGATACCGGATTTTGTAAAGTTCCAACATCCAGTAAACTATATTGATAAGCCTTTTTATTTACACCTTTTTTAAGTATTTTATTATCTGTTATAAATTCTATATTTTCTTTAACTGCTTTTTTCATTAACCAAACACCGGGATTGAACCAATAAAAAACCAGGCTAATTTCTGCCAATATAATATCTAAAGTGTGTAGTTCATCAACGTGTATTTTTTCGTGTTCGATGATGTTATTCAAATCTTGTGGTTTATGCAGGTTTGGATTTACATAAATATTTTGCCAAAAAGAAAATGGGCTGATTTTATCACTCAAAATTCTAATCTTCAAATCATTTAACATTCCTGCGCTTGAGTTTTTGTGCACCCGATAAAGCGAAATAAATTGAATGATTAACCTTGAGGCCATAAACAATACACCCAAATAAAACACCATCGTGATTATTTGCCATAAAGCCGAGATAGATTCTACCTGAATAAGCTGGCTAACATTCTGGTTTAAACCTGGAACAAATGCGGGCAAAGCATTATGGTTATTAAAAATTTCCGTTAAGTTTATTAATGGGTAGGCAGTTGAAAATACAATCCCAAAAATCAAGAAAATACGATTTAAGATGTAAAACGTTAATTTACGGAGCACTAGATAATAGGTCAGCGCAAACAAAACGAGCACTAAATTTATTTTCAATAAAACCAAAAACAAATAAGGCATAACACTATTTTTCTGGGTTTTCGATTAGATTAATTATCTCTTTTAATTCCTCAGCACTAATCTTTTTATCTTTTGCGAAGAAAGCAACAAGTTCCTTGTATGAGCTTTTAAAATAAGAATCTACAAAACCATTCATAAATCGTTTTTTATAATCGGCTTCTTTAACTTTTGCCTTATATTGGTTTGCATTTGCAAATCTTTCACTTGCTAAATATCCTTTGCGTTCGAGATTTTTTATTGTTGATGCCAGCGTAGTGTATGGCGGTTTTGGCTCTGGTAAAACATCCATAAAATCTTTTATAAAGCCTTTGCCCAATTGCCAAACCGCAAGCATTGCTTCTTCTTCTTGTATCGTTAACTTCTCCATTTATTACGAAATAATCGTAAATATACGAAATAGCTTTAAAACAAAAAAGCCTGATTAAAACATTAAATGTTCTTTAATCAGGCTTTCAAAAATATTAATAAGAAACTATTTACCGCTTCGCTTTTCGGCTTGGTTTATGGTTTCTTCTATAATTTTTCTCATTTGCATCGCAGCATCTAAAAGTTTTGGATTACCATCAAAATCGCCATAAATTACAACATGTTTATCTTTCTCCTTGTATTTAAAAAACATATCGTAACGCGGAACTAATTTTGACTTAGCGCTCTGCACACCAATTGTATCAGGAAAATTCCATAAACCCAGCTCATTAGCTTTACTATGGATGAAAAGAATATCATCGCTTTTTAACCCAACTTTTTTAACGATAACAGAATCACGACTATTTAGATATCGGTATGAGCTATCGGCAGAATTGTACTCATTTTCTAACGTATCGTTTATCCCCCATTTATAATCTAAAGAAACAAAATCGTTCTTTCTGAATGGTGCATTTTTTATAATTGGTTTATAATATATGTAACAATAAATTATCATTGGTACGATAATGGTGAGTGCTAAAAATATCTTTTTTCCTCTACTTGACACTTGCTTGAATTTTGAATGATTAAATTTTGTATGATTAAATTTAGGCGTCTTTCAGTTCGCCTTCCCACTTACTTACTACAGCAGTGGCGATACTATTACCAACAACATTAGTAGCCGAACGGCCCATATCCAATAATGGATCTATACCAATTAATAGTGCCAAACCGGCTTCGGGAATATTAAAACTGGCAATTGTACCTGCAATAACTACTAATGAAGCTCTTGGTACACCGGCAATACCTTTACTGGTTAACATTAAAATTAACAGCATTGAAATTTGCTGTTCAAAGCCTAAATGGATGCCATAAGCCTGCGCAATAAATAAGGAAGCAAAGGTCATGTACATCATGGAGCCATCAAGGTTAAAGGAATAACCAAGCGGCAATACAAAACTCACAATTTTATCTTTACAACCAAAACGCTCTAAAAGCATCATCGTTTTTGGATAAGCAGCCTCACTGCTCGCTGTACTAAACGCCAGTATTGCAGGTTCTTTCATATCGTTTACAAGTTTAAATACTCGTTTTTTCAGGATTAGAAAACCTAAGAAAATTAAAACGCACCACAAAATGGCTAGGCCAAAATAAAACTCGCCTATAAATATTGCATAAGTATTTAATACGGATAAACCCTGTTTTGCAACAATCGCCGTCATGGCACCGAAAACGGCCAGTGGTGCAAAATTCATTACATAACCAGTCATTTTTAAAATAACATGGGCAATAGCATCAAAGGCTTTAATTACAACCTGACCTAAATCACCAATTGCAGCAGTTGCAACTCCGAAAAATAGTGAAAACACTACAATCTGAAGGATTTCATTGGTTGCCATTGATTCGGCAATACTCTTTGGAAAAACGTGAGCGATAAAATCTTTAACACTCATTGCAGTCTTTTGAATTCCTGTATTAACCAATTGATCTGGCAGGGTTAACTTCATATGTCTCCCAGGTTCAAAAATGTTTACTAAAATTAAGCCCAATACGAGCGACATAAGTGACATTGCAACAAACCAACCTAAGGTTTTCCCACCTATTCGACCTACAGCCTTAATATCACCAACCTTAGCAACGCCAACTACAAGTGTAGTGAATACTAATGGCGCTACAATCATCTTTATTAATCTTAAAAAGATATCACTAAGAAGCGTAAAATACTCCAGTTTTTTTTCTCGTATTTCTTCATTTTCCTTTTTGATTTTAGCATTTATCTTTTTATCGGCTTTTAGTTGTGTAAAGGCAGCAGTTGTAGTATCTGTAGATTTTGCAATACTAACCTCAATGCTCTTAACTTTAGCATCGGCATTAAGAATATTCTGATTGTATACATCTATGGAGTTAACATTCAAAATATATCCTAAGGCAATACCCGCTATCAGCGCAATGAAAATAAAAATAGTGAGTCTGTTTTTCTTCATAAATAATAAAGTTTGTGGCTTTGTTAATTTGGTAAAACTACGATATTTACGCCGTGTAACAAACTTTGATTTTTCAACGTTATCAAATCCGTAGATTTTTTACACTAAGGCTGTAACAAAAGATACAACCAACCATCTAAAAAGCAATTACATCCTACTAAATGGAGCAAAAAGACAAGTTATTTAAGCAAATCTTCGATTCGAATTCCAAAAAAATATTCCATTTATGTTATGGTTACACAGGCGATACCGATGCAGCTAACGATCTCTTACAGGAAACATTTTTAAAAGTTTGGCAAAATCTTGATAAATTCAGAAACAAATCATTAATATCTACCTGGATATACAGAATAGCAGTTAACACCTGTTTAACTTATTTACGCTCTGAAAAACGACAGGCAAAAGACGAGTTAACCGATAATATTATTGAAAATAAAATCGAAGAATTTTCTGAAAAAAATGAACAAGTTGCATTGCTTTATACTTGTATTTCTAAGCTCGAAGAAAACGATCGCTTGATTATTACCATGGTATTAGATGAACTACCATACCACGAAATAGCAGATATTTCAGGAATTAGTGAAGGCAATTTAAGAGTAAAAATTCATCGTATTAAACAGAAATTAACAGAATTATACAACCAATATGCAAGCGTTTGATCAAATACAGGAGTTGTGGCAAAAGCATGATGTAGAACTTAGAGTTTCTGCAGATGAAATGTTGCAACAGGCAAAGAAAGAAGTGAATGGATTGAAGCTAAAATCTGCTTTGAATATTTTAGGTATGCTAGCATCTTTTATAGCAATCGCAGCGCTTTGGATATTTTTCCACTTCGAATCGTGGACTACACATGTAGGTATAAGCATTACAATTGTAGCAATTGGAGTTTACACATTAATTCTTTATCGTGATTACAGATTAATTTCTAAAACAGATTTTACCGTACACCCTAACCAATACTTAAACAATTTAAAAACCTATCAATTAAACCGTTATAAACTTTACAACACACTTTATTGGTTTTACACGGTAGCCTTATCGCTTGGTATATTGTTTTATTTTATTGAAGTACTAGCATATTTAAGCATGGTTCAAAAAGTTATTGCCATTGCTTTAACTGCATTATGGATTCTATTCTGCTCTACTATTTTAAGAAAAGCAGTTATAAAACGTGAAAAAGAACGAATTTCATTACTAATAGAAAAATTTGAACGAATTAGTATACAAATCTCAGAATAGAAAATAGTTAGGCACGGTTTTTTCAATTAGTTTTTTGCTATGAAAAACCTTGTCTTATTTATTATAATTGCCGTTTCCTTACCATTAATTTCTTTTAAGCAGGATTTTCCAGAACCTGTACAATTAAACTTCGAAACTTATTTCAAAGGCAAACCCGATGAAAACTCACCATACTTTGCCCTTACTTCAATGACTTGGAAATACAGTTATGAATCAACGATATACCGCAATCGGGTCGTAATAAATTTAAAAAATGAGGTTGCTATTGATAAAAACCGTTCTTGGGTAAAATGGGATAAAATTAATAACGAAGAAACTAAAGCTAACTTACTACATCACGAACAAGGCCATGTAAATATTCATTATATCCTTCAGTTAGAATCTGATAGAGTATTGAAAAACAGAAATTACTCCGTCAAAAACTTTAAGAATCAAATTTCAGATTTAGCCAACCAAATCAGCAAATATTATGATACCATGCAACGGAATTACGATGACGAAACCGAACATGGAATAAATCGTAAGATGCAGGCACGCTGGGACAAAATAATCGAAGATAAAATTGCAGAGGCTAAAGCAGCTACTTTAGCCGATTCAAGGAAATAACTTTGGGTAAAATATAATTAAACCAACAATCACGGCGAATATAGCAGCAATCAATACTGCTCCTGCTGCTAAATCTTTAACAATTTTTATTTTAGGATTGATTTCTGGAGACACTACATCTGCCAGCTTTTCTATTGACGAATTAAAAATCTCAGCAATAAAAACTAAAATAATTATACCAATAATTGCAACCCATTCTAATGAAGATATTTTCAGCCAAAAAGAAATAGCTAAAGCTAAAATTGCTGCTAACAAGTGTATTCTTGCGTTGTGTTCTGTGTAGAAAAACAACTTCAATCCATTAAAAGCGTATCCAAAACTCTTAATTCTATCTTTTAATGAAAACTTTTTGTTACTCAAAATTATTCAGGTTTAACTTCATCTGTAGAAAAAATATTTCCTCTTAATTTATATTGGTAGGTTTTGGTAATTGTCTTAGTGCTATCTTCAACATCTTTAGCCGGAAACGAACGATACAATTCTCCATTTTTTATAAAAAACTTATCGTTGCCATTATATCCTTTTTTTTGATTTGAAGTTAATGAAGGGAAATTAATTTTATTAAAATTACCTGATGAATATTCAAATACATTCAAATCTAAAACTGTTTTTTCTCTCAAAAGCTGAATATAAATTTCTGGATTACCATCATTATCCAAATCCATATTCCATGCATCGTTTAAAATTCCACTGCGTTCTACTGATGTTGAACGATAAATGTTTTTTACAGAATCCGACATCAGTATTTGATAACCTCCGATAGAATCTTTGCCTTTTCCCCAACTAAAAACTTCAAAGTTTAGCCCAGGTTTAACTTCAATATCTGTATAAAATGGAAATGGATTTTTTCTAACAGCTGGAGTTTCAATTTTAGTTTCCTTTACTTCTTCGGTTTCAGTGCATGATAAGCAAAACAGCATCCCCACTAAAAGCAAAAGATGCTGTTTTCTTAAAGTTCTTATTTTCATTTCTTTGGGACGTTTATTCTATTCACCAAATTAAGAAAATTAGATTTTTTAAACAAGATATTTTTATTTCTTCGCTTCAGTTTTAGCAACTGGTGCGCCGTTATCTAAAATGGTTTCAGTTGTAACGCTTCTCTTACCGCTTGGAGCGATTACAATCGTTTTTAAAGTTCTTTTTTCACCTTGTGGAACTTTTACTGAAATTGGTTTTGTATATAAAAATGCGTTTTCCGAAGGTCTTGATTCATCAAGTGAATAATAAATTTTACCACCTTTTATCGGAACCTTTAAATCAATTGTAAAGTCACTTCCAGTAAGCGGTTTATCACTTTGCCCGATTGGTGTAGGCACCCACAAATTCCAGCCTTTTTTATCCAAGTTAGCCAAATGGTTTGGCAAACGTTCTTCACTAAAATTCTTTAAATCTTTACGTTCAACCGGGCTCCACGCAATTTCTGACAATGCTAATATACGTGGGAAAGCATGATTTTCAGCCTTTTCAGGTGTTTTAATGTACTCACTCCACATATTTGCCTGCACACCTTTAATGTGTTTTCTTTGGTCGGCAGTTAATACTTTCGGAATCGGATCGTAAGCATATATTTTTTGATAAGGAGCATAACCACCAATTGTAACAGGTTCATCTGGAGAGTTTGATTGTTTATGGTCGATGTACAAACCCATTGAGCCTGGTGTCATAATTACATCGTGGTTTTGTTGCGCAGCAGCGATACCGCCATCCTCTCCTCTCCAACTCATTACCGTTGCATTAGGTGCTAAACCGCCTTCTAAGATTTCATCCCAACCGATTATAGAACGACCTTTTCCATTCACATGTTTCTCAATTGTTTGGATGAAATAACTTTGTAATTCGTGCTCATCTTTTAACCCTTTTTGCTTCATTAATTGCTGGCAAAAAGGAGATTCTTTCCAATAGGTTTTCGGTGCTTCGTCGCCACCGATATGAATATATTTCGATGGAAATATTGCAATAACTTCATCTAATACATTGTTTAAAAAAGTAAATGTGTTTTCTGATGGAACAAAAATATCGTCAAATACCCCCCAGGTTTGCTGTACCTGTTTACCTTTTCTGCTTCCAGCCCATGGCGTTTTATCACTTACAAAAGTATTTCTATCTGGAAAACAACTTAATTCTGGGTAAGCCGCAATTGCTGCTGATGCATGTCCAGGCAATTCGATTTCGGGTATTACGGTAATGAATTTTTCTGCGGCATAGCGAACAATTTCTTTTGCTTCATCTTGAGTATAAAATCCTTTAACTTCTGTTAAATAATTTCCGTTGCCAGGATAATGACCTATTACAGAGCCATTTCTTACAGAGCCAACGGTAGTTAATTTTGGATATTTTTTTATCTCTAATCTCCATCCTTGGTCATCAGTTAAATGCCAATGAAAAGTATTGATTTTATAGTATGCTAGCTGGTCGATATATTTTTTGATAAACGAAATCGGGAAATAATGACGGCATACGTCTAGCATTGTACCTCGGTAACTGAAACGAGGATAATCGTTAATTGTTACTGCAGGAATATTTATTGCACCTGAACCTTTTGCAGGCAGCATTTGCATAAAAGATTGTACTGCGTAAAACAATCCTGCACCTTTACCAACCAGTTTGATTTGATTAGGTGTTACAATTATGTTATAGCCTTCTACAGGTAATTTATCAGCACCAACGGATGTTAAAATAATTGATTTTTGATTCTGCTGTGAAAGTTTAACCTCTCTCAATGCAAAACCCGCATTACTTACTATAAATGCGTTTAGTAAATCTGCTGATTTTGCACCATCAATACTTTGATTTATTAAAACTGCGGTTTTATCTAATACAAAATTACCACTGCTTTTTTTGATTGATACCGGAGCCGGAATAATGCCCAAATTTGGGTCTGATTGGGCAAAAACAGATGTACTGATTAACACGCCAATGAAAATCGAAAATACTTTGTTCATAATATAGATTTGGTTTTGTTATATACCCCAAGATATAGATTATGTGAATATTATAATTAGCACATTTTCGTTACAATCAACATCAAACGTTTGATTTACCATTCAACAAGCATTAAAAATTTTGCCGGGAAAGTTTCAGAAGTGTTACTGCTTTAAACTAATTAAACCGGATTGAAGTGATATACTTTTTGTTGCAGTTGCATTGATTTTTGCAGAACGATGCCAAAAAGATTTAACGGAAAGCCGGGCTGTAATAAGCTATGGAAAACCTAAAATTGCTTTACAAAAAAAGAGAAACCAATACTGATTTCTCTCTTTTTTATTATAACAATAGTTATTTATGCTTCTATAGGATGTTCTTTAGCAGCCAAATACCTTTCAGCATCTAAAGCAGCCATACAGCCAGAACCCGCAGCCGTTACAGCTTGTCTGTAATACATATCCTGAACATCGCCACAGGCAAAAACACCTTCGATATTTGTTAAGGTTGAGCCTGGTTTGGTGCTCAAATAACCTGTTTCATCCATATCTAATTGTCCCTTGAATATATCTGTATTCGGCTTGTGACCAATTGCGACGAAGAAACCTTCGACAGGAATTTCTGAAGTAATGTTAGTTTGATTATTTATAACCTTTACTGCAGTTACATTTTTACCATTCCCTAAAATTTCCTCAGTTTCGGTATTGTAATGCACAATAATATTCGGCGTAGCTAGAACGCGGCTAACCATTGCTTTCGAAGCTCTGAACTCGTCCCTACGAACCAGTAAATGAACGGTTTTGCAAAGTTTTGCTAAGTAAGTTGCTTCTTCGGCAGCGGTATCTCCTGCCCCAACAATTGCTACATCTTGTCCTTTAAAAAAGAAACCATCACAAACTGCACAAGCAGAAACGCCAAAACCATTGTATTGTTGCTCACTTGGTAAGCCCAACCATTTTGCAGTTGCGCCTGTAGCAATAATTACGGTATCGGCAGTAATGGTTTTAATTTCATCAACCACTACCTTATGCGGCGTAGAAGAAAAATCGACAGAGCTTACGTAACCAAAACGAATATCAGTACCAAAACGTTCTGCTTGTTTACGGAAATCTTCCATCATCTCAGGCCCCATGATTCCTTGCGGATAACCCGGGAAATTTTCTACATCAGTTGTTTGCGTTAACTGACCACCAGCTTGCATTCCGGTGTACATAATTGGTTTTAAATCTGCTCTGGCTGCGTAAATTGCAGCTGTATAACCAGCCGGACCAGAACCAATAATTAAACACTGAACGTGCTCGTTTTCTTGTGACATTATATTGCGTGTTTGAAATTCAATAATCGAAAAGCAAATTTAGTGCTTTAAATAATTGTTAACAAGTGGGCATTGTCAACATAGTTTACTTATTAACAATGAACTTTAGATAAATGTTATCATTCTAATCAACACGCCTTGTTCTGATTGATGAATCGTATAAAGTATTCACCAAAAATTTTCTTAATGTCAGTTTCTGAGTAGCCATTTTTTTTAGGTTTAGTTGTTAAACAACCTATTAGGTTTGAATTATACCAACGTTAAATCTTTTCTTAATTGGCGATTGATTTGCAGCCTCGATACCCATGGAGATGACTTTTCTAGTTTCCATTGGATCAATAATTCCATCTACCCAAAGTCTTGATGCAGCATAATATGGGGTAGTTTGACTATCGTATTTATCGGTGATTTCTTTGAGTAGTTCTGCCTTTTTTTCTGGCGTAATAACTTCGCCTTTTGCTTTTAAAGATGCTTCCTGAATTTGCAATAAAGTTTTTGCTGCTTGTGCGCCACCCATAACTGCAATTTTTGCAGTTGGCCAGGCGTAAATTAATCGTGGGTCGTAAGCTTTGCCGCACATGGCGTAATTACCAGCACCATAAGAATTACCGATAACAATAGTAAATTTTGGCACTACAGAATTTGCAACGGCATTTACCATTTTGGCACCATCTTTAATAATTCCGCCATGCTCTGAACGGCTTCCAACCATAAAACCCGTTACATCTTGTAAAAAAACCAATGGAATTTTCTTTTGATTACAGTTCATAATAAAACGTGAGGCTTTATCGGCACTATCAGAATAAATAACACCACCAAACTGCAATTCGCCTTTTTTAGATTTCACTACTTTTCTTTGGTTAGCAACAATACCAACTGCCCATCCATCAATTCTGCCTAAACCACAAACAATGCTTTGTCCGTAACCCTTTTTATATTCCTCAAATTCAGAATCATCAACCAAGCGGTTAATAATATCCATTATCTGGTATTGTATATCCCTGTTTTCTGGAATTATACCATAAAGCTCTTCCTCCTTTTGTTTAGGTTTGGCTGACTTAATTCTATCGAAACCTGCATTTTCCGGAGCACCTAGTTTGCTTATTATATTGCGAATACTATCTAAACAAGCTTCATCGTTAGGATGCTTATAGTCCGTTACGCCAGAAATTTCGCAATGTGTAGTCGCACCACCCAAAGTTTCATTATCTACTTCTTCACCTATGGCTGATTTTACCAAATAAGAACCTGCTAAAAACACTGAGCCAGTCTTATCTACAATCATTGCTTCATCGCTCATAATTGGCAAATAGGCGCCACCGGCTACACATGCACCCATTATAGCCGATATTTGAACAATTCCTTCTGATGACATAATTGCGTTATTACGAAACATTCTCCCAAAATGCTCTTTATCAGGAAATATTTCGTCTTGCATTGGCAGATAAACACCCGCACTATCAACCAAATAAATTACTGGTAATCGGTTTTCCATTGCAATTTCTTGTGCCCTGAGGTTTTTCTTAGCAGTCATTGGGAACCAGGCACCCGCCTTAACAGTGGCATCGTTAGCAACAATCATACATTGCCTCCCACTCACATAGCCTATACCGCAAACCACGCCAGCCGAAGGACAACCACCTTGTTCTGTATACATTCCATCGGCAGTGAATGCACCAACCTCTAGAAATGCTGAATCTTTATCAATTAAATAATTTACACGCTCTCTGGCAAGCAGTTTACCTTTTTCCTTCTGCTTGGCAGCATTTTTTTCGCCACCTCCTTGGTAGATTTTTTTTAGTTTAACTTTTAACTCGTAAACCAATTGCTTGTTTACATCTTCGTTCTTGTTAAATTCGATATTCATGGCGGCAATTTAAATTTATTTTTACAAAATGCGTTGCGACTGATTTGGTTTCCGGTCTATCTCGGTTTTTAACCCTAATGTGCGCAGATTATTTTTAACCATTAACGGCAAAAAGAAAAATACAGAGAATAAAAGTGAAAAATTCTAATCATGCAATAAAGAAATAATCTTCATCACTTTGTGTTACGCTGTGAAGACCTCTGTTTTTTCTGTGGTAACTGTAATCATTTCAAGCATCCAACTTTGCTTTTTTTGCGAAAACCTAGCGTTCTTTGCGGCAAAAACATCTCAATATCCATTTAAAATAATATTTTTGGTTAAATAAAGCTAAATGGAGTTAACAATAAATATCCCTGCACTACTATTTCCGGCGATAAGTTTAATTATGCTGGCTTACACCAATCGATTTTTAGCTTTAGCAAGTTTGGTTAGAAGTTTGAAATCAAAATACGAATCGGAGGATAAAAACATTGCATTACACAAGCAAATTGGAAATCTTCGTTATCGCTTAAAGCTGATAAAAAACATGCAAGCTTTTGGTGTTTTAAGCTTCGCCAGTTGCTTATTTTGTATGTTTTTTATTTATTTAAGGTGGAATACAATTGCAGAAATTCTTTTTGCCTTGAGTTTGATATTCTTTATGATTTCGCTGGTAATCTCACTAATTGAAATTCAGATAAGTACCAAAGCTTTAGAGCTGGAACTAAGTGGCTTAGAAGAATTAGAGGAAGAATCTCTTAGTGGATTTATTAAAAAGAAATTTAATAAAGATTAGAAGTTACCACACAAAATAATGATGTGGTAACTCAAATATTTTTATTCTGTAATAAAATGATATAAGAAAACAACTTCGCCAGTAAAGGCAGGTTTCTTCTGGTCTTCAATTTCCATTTCTATACCCATGTGTACTTTTGTAACGCCACGAAGATTTACAATTGATGCCAATTTTGCCTTTAACCTAATTTTACTATCAACAATTACAGGTTGTGCAAAGCGTAAGCTTTCGATACCGTAATTAATTTCCATTTTCAAGTTACGAATTTCAACAATTTCTTTCCATAGATAAGGAATTAAAGCAAGTGTTAAATAGCCGTGTGCAATAGTTGCCTTAAATGGTCCTTCATTTTTAGCTCTATCCTCATCGGTGTGTATCCATTGATGATCCAAAGTAGCATCGGCAAATTTATTTATTTGTTCTTGAGTAATTTTATGCCATGAAGATACGCCTAACGCTTTACCTAAATGTTGTTCAAATTCTGCGTGTGATGAAATGATTTGCATTTTTATATATTTTGTGATGCTTTTTAGTTCAAAGCAATTTATTATTTATTGTATTTTATATCAGATTTCGCTCCCTAAACCAAACCTCATCTGGTGTAGCAGAAAAGTTATCCATTTTATCAATTAATGATTTTGCGCTTTCTTCATTAAATACCAAATCTCGATTTGCAGGCTTAAGAAACTTATGTTGAACCATTACCTCCATTTGCGCAAATAGCGGGTCGTAAAAGCCATTAACATTTAAAACTCCAATTGGTTTATTGTGCAAACCTAACTGCAACCATGTTAATACCTCAAAAAATTCTTCTAATGTGCCAAAACCTCCAGGTAATATAATAAAACCATCGCTCAAATCGGCCATTTTTTGTTTACGTTGATGCATATTTTCAGTAAGAATCATCTCCGTAACGCCCTTATGCCCAACCTCTTTATCCATTAAAAATTGAGGAATTACACCAGTTACCTGTCCACCAAGCTCAAGAACATCATTAGCTAAAACACCCATTACCCCAACACTTCCACCACCGTAAACCAATCTGATTTGCTGTTCTACTAAACTTTGAGCTAATTCTTTAATTGCGCTTCTTAATTTTTCATCGCCGTTAAAATTTGAGCCACAATAAACACAAACGGCTTTTAATTTATTCATTTATCAAAAATTTAACGAAGTTAAGATTTTCAAATTGCTCAATAAATTTTAATTCTGCACAAAGCTGTTACAGTTATACTTTTTATGGTTTAGCGCTCAATTACGGTAGTTTATTTTCGTTAAAACAAAAAGCGCCGATAAATCGACGCCTTTTAACCAAGTATATGAGAGAAAAGATTTGCTTAAAAATTAAAGCGCAAGGTTGCGCCATACGTTCTTGGGTCGCCGAGAACGCCTGCGTATAAGCCAGAGTTTCCAGCCGCCGCTTGTAGCTGTTCATAATAATTTTTGTTTCCGATATTTCTACTCCAAACAAAAAACGAAAATTTGTCTGATCTGAATCCTAAACGAGCATTAAACAATGAATAACCTGCAACATTTAACACACTTGAAGGCGTTGCATTAGATGAATAATCTGAACGGTAACTTACATCACCAGCAACAAAATATCTTCCGGCTTGAGTTGTTAAATTACCTGCAGTACTTAATTCTGCCCCACCTGAAACATTCCATTTAGAAATCCCTGGTAATCTACCACCAGAAGCATCTTTGAAAGCAACTTGTGTTGCTACACCGTTTATAACTTCAGTATGCCCTGTTTCTTCTAACGGAAGTGGTGCATTTGTAAATGTTTCATATTTACCATCAAGGTAAGATAAAGCTGCATTTAGAGATAAAAATCTTTCTAATTGATAAGTTCCGTCAATTTCTAAACCTTTAACATTTACTTTTTCAGCGTTAGCTAAATAACCTCTGTTAACACCCAATTGTGGTGATTGAACATTTGTCTGATAATCTTTAATATCGGTATTGAAAGCCGTTACATTAAGTATTGCGCCTTTAAAAGGTTTTGTTTTAACACCTAATTCGTAGTGTTCAACATATTCTGGTTTAACAACAGCTAAACTTAAATCTGCCTGACCATTTGATGTAGTTGGTAATCCACCAACATTAACCCCAACAGGTTTGTAAGCGGTGGAGAAAGTTCCATAAATATTTAATCTGGTTGTTGGTCTGTAAGAAACAGTAATATTTCCAGATAGATTATTGTTTTGCGTGCTGGTATTAAATTGTTGGTTGCTATAAACTGCTGCCTTTAATGCTAATAAGGCGGCATCTGTTGTTTGCAAACCGCCATAAGTGTTTCTGTCATAGTCTACATCTTTTTTATCATACGTAAACCTTAAACCTGGTAGAACATGCAAATGCTCTAAAACTTCCCAATCTACCTGACCGAAAACCGCAGCACTTAGCGATTTAATTGTTGAATTTGTTCTAATACCAAAACCATCTAATAAACCTGGAGTTGAATATAACGCTTGAGCACCAGTATTTGCTGTTTGAACAAATCTCCATTGGTCTTTTCCTGTTTCTTCAGTTTGACCTAAGCCTTGTAGATTTTGACCTAATGCAAAAACGCCAATTACACCACTTAATTTATCTGTAATGTTTCCGGCATATCTAATTTCTTGCGAATATTGATCGTGACGAGAATTGCCCTGAGATTTTGTAAGCGCTGAAACTTCTGAGAAATCTCTATCATTTGTTGGATCCCAGTTCCAAAATCTCCAGGCAGTAGTTGAAGTTAAGGTTCCGCCGCCAATTTTATAATCAACGTTTACTGATAATCCGCCAATTGATTGGTTATGTCTCCAAGGCGTATTGGTATTAATTTCTCTTGAAAAAGGATCAATTTTTGGCTGTTGATAGCCTAAATCAGAAATAATTCTGGCATATTGACGATAAGCACTTCGCTCTGTTTGAGTTACACCAGCAATAACCAAAGGATAACCAGCCGGATGCTGAATACTTACATCACCACTTAACAAAACTTGTAATTTATCTGAAGGCGTAAAGTATAGTTGACCTTTAAAACCCAGGTTATTTTGTCCGCTATACAATCTTTCTTCTCTTGTGTTCCAAATTGTTCCATCGCGTTGCGTACCAGAGATTGATATTTTAGCCGAAAGATTTTTTGTTAAGCCACCCGAAACAGATGCTTTAGCTTGTATAAAATTATAATTACCAACACTAATTTCTGCCTTTGCAGATGGCGTTTGCGTTGGTTTTGTAGTAGTTATGTTAAATGCACCAGCCGTTGTATTTTTACCAAATAATGTTCCCTGCGGACCGCGAATAACTTCTATTCTTTCAATATCAAGGAAATCTGTTGAGGTCGCGGCCGGACGAGCATGATAAACTCCATCTACGTAAAAACCAACACCTGGGTCTATACCATCATTTGTTAAACCGAAAGTAGAACCTAATCCACGGATGTTTAAAGTTGTGTTACGAGCATTAGATGCATAAAGTTGCACAGATGGAACCAATTCTTTTAAACGATTAACATTAAATGCTCCGGCGTTTTCAGCTGCTTGGCCACCAATTACAGTAATTGGAATTGGCACATCTTGCAAAACTTCTGATCTTCTTCTTGATGTTACTACAATTTCATCTAATTGAGTATTTTCTACTAAAACGAGTTCAATTGTGTCTTGAAGTTTTAATATCTGAAAATCCTGAGGTTTATAACCAACGGAACTTACCTGGATGTAAAATGGCGGCTCTTGTTTTGCATCAATAGTAAAAATACCTTGCTCATTTGCCTTTGCCGTTAAATTTGTGCCTCTTACTTTAATTGTTGCATTTGGGATTATTGAACCATTTGGTCCTTTTATTTTACCAGTTATTGGATTTTGAGCAAAAGAATAACTCGTGTAAAGTATTATTGAAAAGATTATTAATAAACTTTTTTTCATGATTAGTTTAATGTGTTTGGGTTAGATTTTGTGGATTACTACTGCGTTCGAAATGCTTTTTCAAGTTTGTTTAAAGCGCAACAACAGCAATTAGTTGGCTGATTTGAGTGAGTTTTCATAATTATTATATTAAATCTATAGATTTAGTCGACAAATATATTAAAAAAAAGCATTTGCCAAATTTTATTTTGTAAAATTACGTTTGCCACGGAAACACGGATTACACGAAATATTTTTGTATTAGCCACAGATTCAGATTTTGAAATAATCTTATTGTGGTACTTTAGAATGATTTTATTGCCACGGAAACACAGATTAACACGGAATAAATGGTTTTTTCCAAAAATTTAGAAAAGCAATGCCTCAATAAATATTGTAAGTAAGTCGGGCTTTACACTACATCTTTTTGGCTTGAAAAGAAACTTACGAAGTCTAATGGAGCGATTGTTATGAAACTTCTTAGATTAAGTGAACAGCGCCAAAAAGGATATCGTTTCAATCCCGTTTAGGTGGCTTGGAAAGTACAACTATTTACAGTTGCAAGGCGTTCTTGAACTATCCCTTAACTCTAAACCTGACAGCAGCGGCAGCCCCAAGTTTTTTCTACGAGGGCTACAGCGAATGGCAGGACTGCACTGGCCGATATTGTAGACCGCTCATTTCCAAAAAATAAAATTTTGTGCTTAAAAACAAAAACGAGGCTATCATTTTTGACGCCTCGTTTATTTTAATTTTTAAAGCAATTAAAAAGTTTTCTACACTGCGCTCGAAATGACGATAGCATAAGAAACTTTAAGCTTTTACCTTTCAGCTTACCTAGTATAATTTGGTGCTTCCTTGGTAATCGTAATATCGTGTGGATGACTCTCACGCATACCAGCAGCAGTTATTTGAACAAATTGTGCTTCTTGTAATGCTTCAATGCTTGCTGCTCCGCAGTAACCCATACTTGCACGTAAACCACCAATGTATTGATACATTACTTCGGCTAAAGTGCCTTTAAATGGCACACGACCTACAATTCCTTCAGGAACTAGTTTTTTAATATCATCTTCTACATCCTGGAAGTAACGGTCTTTTGAACCTTGCTCCATCGCTTCGATAGAACCCATTCCGCGGTAAGATTTGAATTTACGTCCTTCGTAGATAATGGTTTCGCCTGGAGATTCTTCCACTCCTGCAAATAATGAACCTGCCATTACTGTGCTTGCACCAGATGCAATTGCCTTTGCAATATCTCCGGTGTGTTTAATGCCACCATCGGCAATAACCGGAACACCAGTGCCTTTTAGTGCCTTCGCACATTCGTAAACTGCATATAATTGAGGAACACCAACACCAGCAATAATTCTGGTTGTACAAATAGAACCCGGACCGATACCAACTTTAACCGCATCAGCACCTGCATCAGCTAAAAATTTAGCAGCTGCACCAGTTGCAATATTACCAACGATAACCTGTAAATCAGGATATTTAGCTTTAACTTCTTTTAATTTATCTACAACCCCTTTCGAATGTCCGTGAGCGGTATCAATAGTAATTACATCTACTCCGGCATTAACCAAAGCATCAACACGTTGAATGGTATCGGCAGTTACACCAACGGCTGCACCTACACGTAAACGGCCACGCTCATCTTTACAAGCAACCGGGTAATTTTTAACTTTTGAGATATCTTTGAAAGTGATTAAACCACTTAAAAAGCCATCTTTAGTAACAACAGGAAGTTTTTCAATTTTATGATTTTGAAGAATTTCTTCAGCTTGAATAAGATTGGTACCTTCTGGAGCGGTTATTAAATTTTCTTTGGTCATTACTTCCGCAATTGGTCTTGCCATGTTTTTTTGGAAGCGCAAATCACGATTTGTAATAATACCAACTAACTTATTATCGCTGCTTACAACCGGAATACCACCAATTTTATGCTCTTTCATAATTTTGAAAGCATCGGCCACAACTGCAGTTTCTAGTAAAGTTACCGGGTCTTGAATCATTCCACTCTCCGAACGTTTAACCTTACGTACTTCATTAGCTTGTCTTTCGATGGTCATGTTTTTATGTAACATACCAATTCCGCCATTTTGCGCAATTGCAATAGCAAGTTCAGCTTCTGTTACGGTATCCATTGCAGCGGATATTAATGGAACATTAAGCTTAATTTTTTTAGTTAAGAAAGTGGCTGTATTTACATCGCGAGGCAGAATTTCAGAATATGCAGGTACTAAAAGTACGTCGTCATAAGTTAAACCTGTAGCAATAAATTTTGTGGAATCGAGTTGCATAGAAAATAAATTAGGATTTATTATATGCGGGGCAAAGATACAAAAATCAAATCAAAATAAAAGCCAGAATATAAAATTGCATAAATATTAAGCTTGGCTGACAAATTAAAATATTATGCTGTAGATTCTTATTTTAAGTAAAGCTTAGGTATCATTGTTTTATATAAAACGATGATAAAATTATGATAACTGAAAATCAATATTTCGATGGTAATGTAAAATCGTTAGGTTTTGAAACAAAAGATGGCAAAGTAACCGTTGGTGTTATAAATCCTGGTGAATACGAATTTGGAACCTCACAAAAAGAAATCATGAATATTGTTAGCGGCGAATTATCAGCTTTGCTGCCGAATGAACATGATTGGAAAATTTATGCAGCTGGAGCTAGCTTTGAAGTTGAAGCTAATGCCTCATTTAAAGTTAAAACTGATATTCAGACGGCTTACCTTTGTGAGTATAAATAAATAGAGCAGAATTAATCCTGCTCTATTTTTACAATTATTTCTTCCCTACTACGATTTCGGTAAAGCTTTCTATAGTTAAATATTTATTTGCCAATGCTTGCAATTCCTTAGCTGTGATTGATTTTACTTTGGCAATGTAGTTTTCATAGTAAGTGTAATCTAAACCAGAGAAGTAAATATTTTTAAACTTATCGGCATGAGAAAAAACATTTTCTAAACTCCCGAGCATAGAGCCGAGCATATAATTTTTAACCAGGCTCAGTTCCTCTTCAGTAACTTCTTCTGCTTTTAAAATCTCAATTTCTTTGTAAATTTCTTTCAGAGCATCGGCACAAACATCAGCACCAACTTCGGTACCGATAAAGAAATAGCCAGAATTGTGCAGCGAAACGATGCCTGAACCAATTCCATAAGTGTAACCTTTATCCTCACGAATATTAGCCATTAAACGGGAGCCAAAATATCCACCTAAAACGGTATTTAGAATTTGAACCCCGGCAAAGTCTTCATGTTTTCTGTTGATAGATAACTGACCAATTCTAATTGCCGACTGTAAAGATTCTGATTTCTCTTTATAAACAATATTTTTTACTGGCGATTGAAAACTAAAAATATTTTTAACTGCATTTCCATTATCCCAGTTCTGTCCAAATTCTGTGTTTAATAACTCAAAACCTTGTTCATCAAACTTGCCAGAAACAATAATTGTACAGTTATTTGGTGCATATGCATTTTTAAAATAGTCAACCAAATCATCACGCTTTAAAGCATCATAATGTTTCAATTTTATATCTACACCGTAAGCAGTATCTCCAAATAAGGCATTAGAAAACTCTTTTCTAGCCAACACATCATTCTTCTGAAGATTTACTTGTAGTTTTTGTTTTTGATTCTGAATATAAATATCCAATTCCTTTTGAGGAAACTGACTTTCAGAAATAACATCTTTAACTATTGGTAAAACCGATTTAAGGTGTTTGTTTAAAGTATAAAGCGTTACTGTCGATTGGTCTTGATTATATTCCGTTTGAAAAAAAGCACCGTAAAAATCTATTTTCTCAGCAATTTCTTTCGCAGAAAGTTTGTTTGTTCCATTATTAAGTAACGCATTTACAGCAATGGCTTGCAAAGGTTTTTCTGGATTCCAGTTTACATTATTGAAAATAAATTCGATACGAACTAAATCCTGCTCGCCAGAAAAAATGGTAAAAACAGGAACACTATTATTTAAAACTTGCTTTACCGGTTTTATAAATTCAATTTTATTTACCTGCTTAAAATCAGGCGCTTGAGTACGATTAAGCATGTTCTTCTGTTAAGTAATATAATGTTGATGATAAATCTTTGTTAAAAGTTTCGTTTGAGATTCTCTGAATGTCTTCTGCCTGAACTTTTAAATATTTAGAAGCTTCCTGATTTAAAATATCGGCATCGCCAAGCAATTCGTAATAGGCTAGATTCATCGCTTTATCTAGCAAACTCATTTCAGAAAACACCAAAACCGACTCTACCTTATTTTTAACTTTCGTTAGCTCATCTCCGGTAACCAATTCATTTTTAATTTTCTCCAGTTCTTTCCAAATTGCAGCTTCTGCCCTTTCAACTGAAACACCTTCAACAAGTTTTCCTTCAACAATAAATAAACCTGGATCTAAACTGCTTGATATATAAGCATTAATGTCGCTGAACAATTGCTGCTCCTTTAACAAGCTATTGTGCAAACGAGATGATTTACCACCCGAAAGGATATCAGACACCAAATCAAATGCGTAATAATCTTTATCCAATCTACCTGGCATTTTAAAGGCTACATAAATTGCATTTAGCGGAACAGCAGCTTTAATGGTTTCTGTCCTTGCCGCTTCCTGCTTATCTTCCTGAATTAAATTACGTTCGTATTTAGCTCCAGATGGAATTGGTTCAAACCATTTTTCGGCTAACTTTTTTACATCTTCGGTTTTTACATTACCGCCAACAACAAGAATTGCATTTGTAGGATTATAATGTTTATTAAAAAACGCTTTAACATCATCCATTTTTGCATTTTCGATATGTGCCAACTCTTTGCCGATAGTAGCCCAACGATAGGAATGTTTTTTATAAGCCAAAGGACGTAATTTCAACCAAACATCGCCATAAGGCTGATTTAAATAACGTTGTTTAAATTCTTCGCTAACCACATTTATTTGTGTTTCCAAACTTTTTTCAGAAAAAGCTAAGTTCAACATTCTATCGCTCTCCAACCAAAAAGCAGTCTCTATATTTTCTGCAGGTAAAGTGATGTAATAGTTTGTAATATCGTTACTTGTGAAAGCGTTATTTTCGCCACCTACTCTTTGTAATGGTTCATCATAACTTGGAATATTTACTGAACCGCCAAACATTAAATGTTCGAATAAGTGGGCAAAACCTGTTTGTTCAGGGTTCTCATCACGAGCACCCACATCATATAAAATATTTAAAACCGCCATCGGAGTTGTTGGATCTTCATGTACCAAAACTTTTAATCCGTTGGCTAGTGTAAAACGATTAAAATCTACCATAAGGAACAAAGATAATTGAATTGTTGAATTGCTAAATTCTTTTGTTGTATTGGCTAGATAGTTTTCTGAATTATTGCTTTTAAAAAACCATAACGAGCCAATTTGACATCTAAAAAACTAAAACACCAATAAACCAACAAACCATTTCTTTATCTTTGCAGTATGAATACAGCCGATTTACTACATAGGGCATTACACTTTGATTTTTTAAGTCTTGAAGAAGGCGTTCATTTATATCATCATGCCGATACAGCATCTTTAATGTTTGTGGCGAATGAATTAAGAAAAATTCAGGTACCAAGTGGCAAAGTAACCTGGCAAATTGATAGAAATGTAAATACCACAAATGTATGTATCGCAAACTGTAAATTTTGTAATTTCTTCCGTCGCCCTGGCCACGATGAAAGTTACATTACAGATATCGAAACCTATAAAGTAAAAATTGAAGAAACTTTTAGATTAGGCGGCGACCAGCTTTTACTGCAAGGTGGGCACCACCCTGATTTAGGTTTAGCTTTCTATGCTGATTTATTCAAAAAATTAAAAGAATTATATCCTGATTTAAAATTACATGCTTTAGGTCCGCCGGAGATTGCACACGTAGCAAAATTAGAAGGCATTTCACATACTGAAGTTTTAAAAACTTTAAAAGAAGCCGGAATGGATTCTTTGCCAGGCGCCGGAGCAGAAATTTTAAACGACAGGGTTAGAAGATTAATATCTAAAGGAAAATGTGGCGGACAAGAATGGCTTGATGTTATGCGTGCTTGCCATCAATTAGACATTACTACATCGGCGACCATGATGTTTGGCCATGTTGAAACCATCGAAGAGCGCTTTGAACATTTAGTGTGGATTCGTCAGGTTCAAAGTGAAAAACCTGTTGATGCAAATGGATTTTTAGCCTTTATTCCATGGCCTTTTCAGGATGATGGCACTTTGCTAAAGCGTTTAAGAGGCATCAGCAATACTGTTACTGCCGATGAATATATTCGCATGATTGCTTTGAGTCGCATCATGTTACCTAACATCAAAAACATACAGGCAAGTTGGTTAACGGTTGGCAAAACTACTGCCCAGCTTTGCTTACATGCGGGTGCAAATGATTTTGGTTCGATTATGATTGAAGAAAATGTAGTTTCTGCTGCTGGTGCACCGCATCGTTTTACGGCAAACGGCATTCAACAATCTATAAAAGTGGCAGGTTTTGAACCTCAGCTACGTGGACAAAAATACAATTACCGCGATTTGCCTGAACATTTAGAAGAACAGGTAATTACCTATTAATAGATTGAAATAGAAATGAGTGATTGAATTTAAATAAAATCATTGTGTTTAGTTTTTCACATTTTGCTATAAAAGCCCAACTTTCTTGCAATACCCAATGTAAGATAAACCTTATTGGAGCGGCATCCTTTTTTGCATTTTCCGCAAAAAAGATAAAGCGGCAAGAAGGGCTGCCGAAAATTTTAAATCAAAAGTTTGCTTTTCAAAAAAATTATCCTTTAAGTTTAAAAACTAACTTATTTCAAATAAATAAAGGGAAACAGAACCCAGTTCTGCCTCCCTACCTTAAACTAAACATTACCTAATTCAATAATGTAGATTTTTTTGGCTTACGATAATTTGAAGCCTGTTCTTATAAATAAGTTTGCAATATTTTTAACAGCTGCGCCAGTTAAAAACTCATCAAAAGATTCTGCTGCTGCTGCTCTTGTAACGCCAGTTGCAATACCAGTAACTTCTATGTTTGCCTGAATAGTATTGTTTTCACCTGCGTAAACTGCATCAACTGCTGCAATTCCTGTATCATTAGAAACACCACCTGCACCTAAGCTAATCCAAGGTTTTAAAGCAACACCTAAAGCTGCAGCCGTCATTTGACGTAAATGCGATGCGTGACGAGCCTCAACTGCGTGAATTTGTAAAGCAGTTGTTAATACTGGCATACCTTTTAATACCGGCGCCTGACCTTTATAAGCTCTAACACCTGTATCTTCAAAAGCTGTAGCTACCTTTAAGAAAGTTTGATAGTTTGTAAAAACATCAGCAAAACCACCACCAGCTGTAAAGTCGAAATTTGCTTCAACTAAGTTAATTGGAGTAGCATTTGCTGCTGTAATTGCACCTCTTAATAAGTTAACGTGAGCAAGCTCGTGGGTACGAATTGTTGTAATAGCTGTGGTTGCTGCACCGGCAGGGATTAAACCTGGAGATAACAAAGCACGGTTATAAAAATTGTATTCTAAATGCTCTAAAGCGAGGGCAAAGTTTAATACTTCTACAACATTAGCAGGGTTAGATTGTCCATACGCTTTTTGAAACATTGAACCTAATGCTAATGGTAAAGCAGCTAATGATATTTTTTTGCTGGCATTGAAAAAACTTTTCATTGCAGCTCTGCGAGGGTTTAATCTTTCATAGATCTCTCCATCAACTTTTTCAATTTCGTCTAATATATTTAAGATATTCATGATTTCTGAGTTTTAAAAGATTAAAGGTTAGTAACGTTAATTTTAGTTTTAATGAATGGACCAGCCAATGCCAAAACTTTATCTGGAGTTAATGCTCCGTCTAAACCGTTCGCATCAACAGCACCAAAAGCAGAAAGGGTTCCTAAATCTGCAAAAGAGCCATAAGAAATTTGATCTCTTACATAAGCAGCGTGACGAGCCTCTACAGAAACGATTTGTCCTGCTAAAACTAAATACGTAGTATTTGTTAATCTAACACCAGCACCATTATATGCTGCAACGCCTAAATCTTCGAAAGTTTTCGCTGTTGCTAAAACACTTGCGCCACTATTAAAATCTACTGATGAGAAGTTAACATCTAAATTACCAATAGCAGCAGTACCTAATGCTTTTTTCAAAAACTCTCTGTGTGCAATTTCATGAAACTGAACATCCTGGAAGTATGCCTTTTGAGTTGCGGTAAATCCTGATGGATTTGAATTAGCAACCTGAATGTAAAACGCTGCCTCTAATTGCTCTAAAGCATAAGCATAATTTAATACACCAAAATCATCTTTAAAATCTAGTGTTGCGCCATCAATAACAAAATTGCGGTCTTTTTTACAACCTGCTGCAACTAAAGCTATACCAGCTGCACTCGCACCAGCATATTGTAGAAAAGACCTACGGCCTACTCTACTTTGTAACAAACTATCGTCTACTAGTTCGTCTTTTGTTTTTAGTTCATTGTTTTTCATATTTTTATGAGTTTAGGGGTTTAATATGTTCCAGTTTGATGATACATACGTGACAATTGCAACCACGGTTTTTTGATTTTACATTTTTTTTTATTAAGTGATTTTAATACATTCACAAACCTGTAAATATGACTATACTAAAAGCCATTATTGTTGATGATGAGGAGTTTGCACGTTCATCTATTTTCTTTCTTTTGCAACAAAATTGTCCAGAAGTAGAAATTACCGGCATTGCTCGTTCTGTAGCCGAAGCAAAGGATATTTTGGCGCATCATTCTATTGATTTAATCTTTTTGGATATAGCGATGCCAGGTGGAAATGGCTTTGAATTAATTCCTGATGCTCAGTTGCATAATGCAGCAGTAATATTTACCACCGCTTACGATCAGTATGCACTAAAAGCGATAAAAGCAAATGCTTTAGATTATTTATTAAAGCCGATAGATATTGATGAGCTTAAAACAGCTGTAGAAAAGGTAAGCTTATACACAAAACTTCATCAAGCGAGCGAAAACAAAGATGAGCGTGTTACGAATCTTGCCTCAAG
Source organism: Pedobacter aquatilis (assembly GCF_030409415.1). Taxonomy (GTDB): domain Bacteria; phylum Bacteroidota; class Bacteroidia; order Sphingobacteriales; family Sphingobacteriaceae; genus Pedobacter; species Pedobacter aquatilis. The sequence goes on from NZ_JAUFPW010000036.1 coordinate 92,171, forward strand.
CTTATCAAACCGTTCTGAAATTAGAAAGCTAACATTACCCTACGGCCAGGGCTTTAAAATGATTGATATTGATGACATCATCTATATAGAAGCTGACAGTAATTACTCAGTTTTCCATTTAAATAATCATGATAAAATAACAGTTTCGAAGGTTTTAAGAGAATTTGAAGAATTGCTTCCGTCAGACCAATTCGTACGAATCCATAAATCAAGTATTATAAACCTAAATCATTTAAAAGAATATAATTCTAAAAATGGATTGCAGGTTCACCTTAAAAACGGGGAAAGCATAAATGTATCTCGCCGCAGAGCAAGTGATTTTTTTGAAAAAATTAAACATTTCACAAAATCTAATGGAGAGCATTAGTAACAAAATATCGGCTTTTTTTAGAAGAAATGTTTTACAAACAGTATTGCTGTTTTTTTGTGCAATTACAATTTTTGCTACACCAGTTAAAATAGCTGCCCAAACCACTTACCTACCCCATTACACTTCAAAAAATGGTTTGTCAAGTAACAATTGTTATTATATCCATCAAGATAAAAAAGGCTTTATATGGATTGCAACAGATGCTGGTTTAAGCAGATTTGATGGAACAAATTTCCAAAACTTTACCATTGAAGATGGATTACCAGACACCCAAATTCTACAGATTAAAGAAGATAGTAAAGGGAAGTTATGGTTTCTTGCATTAAATGGTCAACTAAGTTATTTAAAGGACGGAAAATTTTATAATCGAAATAATAGTAACCTCCTAAATAAACTAAATTTTAATACTGTAATTGTTTCCTTTCTGGAAGATAAAAAAGGCAGAATATGGTTAGGAACAAATTCCAATCTTATTGTTTTATGGGATGGAAAATCAATTAAAAAGTTTGTATCACCTAATAAAAAACAACAATTTACAAATGCATTCTTGCATGAGGATGAAGCTGGAGATATATATTCTTACAGTGATGAGAGTACACAAAAATTTAGTGGAAATTCATTTGCAATAACCAATAATAATGTTAATCCGTTGTCGTACATGACGGCCTTTAACGCCCCAAACCGCTCGCTTTATTATTTAAATGATTCTGGTTTAAATCAATACCAAAATGGCAAAATAAAATCTATTATAAGAATCCCTGATAATTTACTTAAAAACATGTCGGGTTATTTCTATTATGATGTTGCAGAAAATGAAGTTTGGTTAGCAAGTAGTAATGGCGCTTTGGTTTTAAATAAAAGTGGCAAGACGGTTATGTATTTACAGGGCATTTCTGTCAATCAATCTATAAAAGATAATAGCAATAACATGTGGTTTGCTACAAACCAAGGCATTTACATGTTACCCAATGTAAATTCCAGATTATCAATTATCGATGCAGAATCTGGCTTGAGTAGTAATGTTATTAAAAGTATAGCAAAAGATTCCAAAAACAGATTATGGCTTGGAACAGATGATGCAGTTATTGATATCCTAAACATAAACAACTTCGAAATTGATGAAGTTGGAATGGATGATTACAAAAAATATAAAACCATTAAACAGATAACTTACGATCCTAAAAATCAATCGGTATATTTTGCTTCTGATTATGGCTTAGGCGTTTTCAACAATATTTACAAAACCAAGGATGATGTAAAATACCTAAAAGAAACTAACAATTCGATGTTTGTAATTAAACATTTTAGTTTGTGCAATCAGGATAATCATCTGGCAATTGCATTATCTTCCGGCGTTGTATTTTTGTCTGATAGAATAAATGAACTCGAATTTAATTCGTTAAAATATAAAGAGAAAGAAGATTTTTTCAAAAACAGATCTTATCATGTTTTCTACGACAAATCGGGAAGCTTGTGGTTTTCTAACATCAATGGCTTGTTCGAATTTAGCAAAGGTGTTTTAATTCATCACTATAAAAACAATCCACTTTTAACAAAAAGAATTAATGATATACAGCAATTAGCAGATGGAACTCTGGTTTTAGCTACTGATGGCTATGGAATCCTTTTTTACAGAAATAACAAGATTGTTAAACAATTAACCATTAAAGATGGCTTAACAAATGATATATGCACCAAGCTATTCATCAAAAACAACGAGATTTGGGCGATAACTAATAAAGGTGTAAACAAAATTTCAAATTATGAAAAATCGAGTGTTACCAATTTTGATTACGGTAAAGATTTACTAACTGAAGATGTAAACAACCTTTATATTGATGATAGCACGGCATATTTCGCAACTAATAAAGGCTTAATTCTTTTTAAGTACAATAACCAAAACCTACCTAAAAGTCTGCCAAAAGTTTACATTACCTCAATTATAAAAGATAAAGAACGTTTATCAATCGACAAAGATAATTTCACATTCGAAAGTGGCAATAACACAATCCTTTTTACATTTGGTGCAGTAGATTTTACTACAAGTGATATTACTTATCGGTATAGGTTAAACGAAAATTCTACTTGGGTTGAAACCCGCACACGTAGGCTCGATTTTTCGGCGCTACAAGCTGGAGAATACCATTTTGAAGTAAGCGCTAAAACTCAGAATAATGCATGGGGGCCATCAGCTAAAATAGCTTTTACTATAAAGGCTCATTTTTGGCAGAGTTTCTGGTTTTTATCCTTAGTCATTTTACTCGTTGGTTATGTATTTTACCGATTGGCCGTTTACATTACCCGCAGACAAAAAGACAAGGAGCAAGAGCAACTTTTGTTAAAGAACAGAATATTGATGTTGGAGCAGCAAGCTTTACAAGCAATGATGAATCCTCATTTTGTGTTTAATGTGATGAATTCTATCCAACACTTTATTAATACACAAAATACAACTTCAGCCAATAAAATTTTAACTGGTTTTGCAAGATTAATTCGCAAAAACCTAGAGATTTGTACAAAAAGTTACATCACCATCGATGAAGAATTAGAGTATCTCAACTTATATTTAAAACTGGAAAAAAACAGGTTTGGTGATAAACTAAAATATATAATTTATGTAGATGAAAGCATTGATAAGGATGAAACGCTTATTCCTTCAATGCTACTTCAACCGTATGTTGAAAACGCAATATGGCATGGCATTATGCCGAAAGAAAGTGGTGGAGAAATCCAAATTAACATTAAAACAGCAAGTAACAGCCTAAATATCGAAATTATTGATGATGGGGTTGGTATAGAAAATTCATTAAAAGCAAAAAAAGATAAACATATAAGTAAAGGCATGCAATTAACTAAGGAAAGGTTAAACCTTTTAGGGCAAATTGAAGCAAAACCTATACAATTAAACGTTTATCAAAACACTACAAATGGTACATCTGTATTTATTTCTATACCAATGAAATAAAAAATTACCGTTTACTCAATTTTTAATACCACTCACTAAATAAGAATACCATTAGATGTGGTTTAGCCTTAAACTTGTATTAGAAATAAACGATAGTGTTTATCAAAGACGTTCTTATAGAATTGATATAGATATTTAATAACCTAACCTAAAACTATATCTTAATTCAGGTTTCATTTGTGTGTTAAAAGCGGTCTTGTTTTTTAAAAAGCGAGACCGCTTTTTTTTGCCCAAAAATTCTATTTTTGTTTATGCCCCAAAATGATATTGCTTACCACATAGAAGCACTTATTTTCTCATCTGTACAAAGTATCAGTTTACAAGAAATAGTTTTTGCTTTAAATAGTGTTTTTAATGAAGAATTTCCAGATAAATTAATTCAACAGGAAATTAAAGCAATCGAAGAAAAGTATAGCAAAAAAGATATGGTGATGGAGTTAGTATGCTTAAACAATGGCTATCAATTTCTAACAAAAAAACATTACCATGAAACTGTTAACCAGCTGCAGTTACATCGTTCTAAAAAGAAATTGAGTCAGGCAGCCATGGAAACGCTGGCTATAATTGCTTATCGCCAACCAATAACCAAATTAGAAATTGAACAAATTCGTGGTGTAAACTCTGATTATTCTGTACAAAGACTATTGGAAAAGGAACTAATTAGTATCGATGGGAAGGCCGAAACTCCAGGAAGACCAATTTTGTACAAAACCAGTGGATTATTTATGGATTATTTTGGGTTAAATAATCTATCTCAGCTACCCCAATTAAAAGATATTAGTAAGGATGAAAATGCCATTGGCGAGCCATTAGAATAAATAATTTTTATTTTATTAAAAAACAGCTTGTTATAAAAAAAAGTTTTTTCGTATTTTTAAACTATAAAAGCATTTTTTATTTTTGAGTTATGAAAGCGCCGAAGAAACTCCCTACTAAGCCAACTACCAAAAAACAGGTAGATGAAGATGATAAACTTGAAGATGACGACATTCAAACTACGAAAAAAAAGTCTCAAGATGAAGATGAAGATGATTTTGATATGCCATTAGATGACATTGATAATTTCGACAGTTTTGATGATGACGATGACGATTATTAATATTTAAAAATTATATATTTGAAAAAGCATCCTGCCGCTTGGTTGGATGCTTTTTATTTTTAAAACTACCTCATGCAAATATTACCTGTAAATAATTCGTCGCTAGAAGAAGATTTTTTAAAAGTTCCTAAAATCTTATACAAAGAAGACAAAAATTGGATTTGCCCCTTAGATACTGAAGTTAAAAATGTTTTTAATCCTGATAAGAATAACTTTTTTAATCATGGAAAATGCACACGATGGATTTTGAAAGATAGTTCAGGACATCTTATTGGTAGGATTTCAGCCTTTATTAACGAAAAGAAAGCTTTTAACTACGAACAGCCTACAGGCGGAATTGGTTTTTTCGAATCAGTAGATAATCAAGAAGCTGCATTTTTATTGTTTGATACCGCAAAGAATTGGCTACTCGAAAATGGAATGAAAGCGATGGACGGACCAATTAACTTTGGTGAAAACGATTCATTCTGGGGTTTGCTCGTTGAAGGCTTTACGCCTCCTTCATTCGGGATGAATTATAACTTCCCTTATTACCAGAAGTTTTTTGATGCATATGGTTTTAAAACAGAATATGAGCAATTAACCAACCACATAAATTTAACCATTCCATTTCCAGAACGTTTTACCAAAATTGCAAATTGGGTACGTAATAAACCAGGCTATACCTTTGAATATTTCAGCAAGAAGAATTCAGAAAAATACATAAACGACTTGATGGAGATTTACAATGATGGATGGCAGGATTTCGAAAACTTTGTTCCGATAAAAAAAGAGACTTTAGAAGAAAGTTTCAAAAGTATGGAACCCATTATGGATGAGCATTTAATTCAGTTTGCTTATTTCAATGGAGAGCCAGCATCATTTGTGGTTTTAATTCCTGATGCCAACCAAATGATTAAGGGTTTTGATGGCAAATTAGGATTAATTGAGAAATTGAAATTTGCTTACCGCCGTTGGGTTGGTGTAAATAGAATGAGGGCAATTGTTATGGGTACTAAGCCTAAATTTCAAAAACATGGTTTAGAATCTGTTTTATTTATCAGATTGGGCGAATACGTATTACCAAAAAATCAATACAAGGAATTAGAATTAAGTTGGGTTGGTGATTTTAACGAGCAAATGATTGCCATACACAAAGCTACAGGCGCAACATTTGGTAAAAAGCATTTAACAATGCGAAAGGTTTTTTAAGAAGAGCAAGGATGAAAGAGCAAAGAACAATGATAAAGTATAAGAAAGCAAGGATGAAAGAGCAAGTATTATTGATTAAATCTTTATTCTTTGTTCCTTTATCCTTAATCCAAAAAAATTACATCCCCAACTTATCATAAAGCTCAATAACCTTTTTTCGAAGTTTATTGAGCTCTTCATCTTTATCTACAAGTTGTTGCTTTAAATCTGATAAATCAACGATAGATTCAGAATCATAAGTTTCTCCCGTTATCAGTTCTGAAGCAGGTACTTTAAATAGTTTCGAAATTTGAAGTAATCGAGAAATATTTAAATCGGTTTGTCCGGTTTCAATTTTACAAAAAGCAGGCGTAGAAATTTTAAGAAGTCTAGCTACATCAGCCTGACTTAAGCCTGATTCTACTCTACACTTTTTAATATTCTCCCCTATGCTTTTCATTATTTATTTAATGACGAAGCTAATTCTGGTAGATCAAAACCTGCATAATTCCCTGAACTCATCATTAACAAATTGGCGTTTTTATAATTCAAGCTAAGCAAATAAGCTTTTAATGCTGAAGCATCATTAAAAAATTTTAAATTAGCATTTGCAAAAGCTTCCCGAACATCAGCTTCTGAAAAAGGCTCCATTCTTTTTTGTTCAAAGCTCTTTAAATCTATAAATACGATTGCTTCATCAGCCTTGTCCATAGAACCAGCGTACTCTTTTAGAAAATCTTTATTCAAGCTACTAAAGGTATGCAATTCTATACAAGCAACTAGTTTTCTATCTGTAAATTGTGATTTTACAGCTTGGATAGTAGCCTTTAATTTTGAGGGAGAATGTGCAAAATCTTTATAGACATTTGTCAATTCATCAGCAGAAATTACTTCCAAACGCTTAGCTGCACCAGTAAAAGAGGCAATAGCATCATTAAACTCCTTTTTGTTGATGTCGAGCTCACTACAAACCAATTTAGCAGCATTCAGATTCATTAAATTATGATCACCGAAAACTTTTAAAGCTTTTTGTTCTGGTAATAAATAGGTAACTCCATTGATAATTTCATGCTCCGGAACGGCGTAGCCAATCTTTTTTACCGCTGCTGAGGCTTGCTCAACAATATCATTTAAATCTTTATCGGCTTTGCAATAAATTAAAGTTCCACCAGATTCAATGGTATTTATAAATTTGTCGAATTGTGAGGTATAATCTTCGTAAGTTGGAAAAACATTAATATGATCCCACGCAATACCGCTAATTACAGCCACATTTGCTTTATACAAATGAAATTTTGGTCTTCTATCAATTGGAGATGATAAATATTCATCTCCTTCAATTATCATAACAGGCGCTTCTTCAGTTACTTTAACCATGGTTTCGAAACCCGCAAGTTGTGCACCTACTAAATAATCGAAATCGCGATTATAATAATTAAGTACATGTAAAATCATGCTGGTAATAGTCGTTTTACCATGACTGCCCCCTATCACAACCCTGAGTTTATTTTTGCTTTGCTCGTAAATGTATTCAGGGTACGAATAAATTTTTACGCCCAATTCTTGCGCTTTTAACAATTCCGGATTATCAATTCTGGCATGCATGCCTAAAATAACGGCATCCAAATCGGAAGAAATTCGGTTATCATTCCAACCCATTTCTGCTGGTAATAAACCGTAATTATCTAATCTGGATTTTGCCGGTTCAAAAATCACATCGTCAGAACCGGTAATTTGGTAACCTTTTTTATGTAATGCAATGGCTAAATTGTGCATGGCACTACCGCCAATTGCAATAAAATGTATGCGCATATTTTTTTTTTTTAAAGAACAATGAGCAAAGAACCAAGAGCTAAAATTCAATGCAATTGCTCTTTTCTTTCTCGCTTGCCCTTTTTTAAATCCTTTTTCCTTGTTCCTTTATCCTTGCTCCTATTATTTTTTCTCAAATTGAGCCGCAACCCAATCTCCATTTTGTTTGTGATCAAAATATTTTATGCCATATTTAGCACATTCAGCAGTAATCATACTTAAATCTGGATCTAAGTAAAAACCACTAAAAAATATTTTACCTTGAGGTTTTAAAACCTCGGCATATCTTCCAATCTGATCTAAAAGAATATTACGATTAATGTTTGCCAAAATAATATCGTAGCTATCATCCGGAATAACTTCCTTACTTCCGCAAAGTGCGGTTAAGTTCGTAACCTGATTTAATCCAGCATTTTCAATTGTGCTCTGATAACAAATATCATCATAATCAATTGCAGTAAGTTTTTTAGCACCAAGTTTTGCTGCTAAAATTGCCAGAATTGCTGTACCGCAACCCATATCAAGCACATTTTTATCCTTAACATCCGTTCCCAAGATATATTGCATCATCATTGTTGTGGTTTGATGGTGACCTGTACCAAAAGACATTTTTGGGTCGATGATAATTTCGTACGGGAACGATGGCTGTGGCTCGTGAAAGGTTGCCCTTACATAACAAACATCATCTATAATCAGCGGACTAAAATTCTTTTCCCACTCTGCATTCCAGTTTTCATCCGCTACATCTTCCAAACGATATTCAGTTTCGAAATCGCTGCTGTAATTATTAAGCAGGTTTTCTAATTCCTGCTCAATAAAATTTTCTTTAATTACAAAAGCGGTAAACCCGGCTTCGCTATCTTCAAAAGTATCAAAACCTAAATCTGCCAAATCACTGATTAACAAATCTTGCTGATAATCTTCTATGTTATTGAATTTAAAAATTGCTTTTATGTATTGCATTTAGCTATTTAATGCTTTAATAATATCTGTAAAATCACGCGATTTTAATGATGCGCCTCCAATTAACCCACCATCAATATCCTTTTGAGAGAATAAACTTGCAGCATTACCCGGATTACAGCTACCGCCATATAAAATTGTAGTATCATCTGCAATATTAAAACCATAATTCGCTTCAATTTCTGAACGGATAAATGCGTGAATATCTTGTGCTTGCTCTGGAGATGCCGTTAAACCTGTTCCAATAGCCCAAACTGGCTCGTAAGCGATTACAATTTTAGAAAAATCAGCATTACTTAAGCTAAAAACAGCTTCAACCAACTGTTTTTTCAAAACCTCATAATAGCTACCATTGTTACGCTCATCTAAAGTTTCGCCAATGCAAAATATTGGGGTTAACCCATTTGCTAAAGCAATCTTGGTTTTTTCAGCAAGTAACTCATTGCTTTCAGCAAAATATTGTCTACGCTCTGAATGACCTAAAATAACATATTCAGCACCAACAGATTTTACCATTTTAGCAGAGGTTTCGCCGGTAAAAGCGCCACTTTCTTTGTCGCTGATATTTTGTGCGCCGATTTTAACATCATTGCCACCTAACTTTGCCAAAGAGTTTAAATGAATAAACGGAGAACAAATAATAGCTATCTGCTCGCCTTTGCGTTCATCCTTAACCATATTTACAATCTCACTAAATAACGAAACACCTTCGTTATAATCTAAATTCATTTTCCAGTTTCCTGCTACTATTTGTTTTCTCATTATATTTTAGTTTTGATTTTTTAAAGATGATTATATTAAAAATTTCTGTGACCTGCGGTCAGTTCATAAACTTTGGTCAAGATAGCTTTTTCAGCATCATTAAAGACTACGTTTTTCCTTCCAAATACTTTCTCCGTCGTTTCGAACATTTTATCTAATTTATAGTTTTCAAAACCTTCTGCACCACCCCAACTGAAATCGGCAATATGATTGGGAGGTAAACCACCACCAAAAGTATTTGCACCAACACCAACAATTGTACCTGTATTAAACATTGTATTAATGCCAGATTTAGCATGATCGGCCATAATTAAACCACAAAATTGCAAATTGGTATTTCGCATCTTTTTATCTTCATAATTATAAAGCTTTACTTCTGCGTAGTTATTTTTCAAATTAGAATTATTTGTGTCTGCTCCAATATTACACCATTCTCCTAACACCGAATTACCTAAATAACCATCATGCCCTTTAGCCGAATTACCCCAAATTACTGAGTTGTTAATTTCGCCACCAGCACGACTGTTTGGACCAATGGTTGTGCCTGAATAAATTTTAGCACCCATTTTTATAGATGAATTTTCGCAAAGTGCAAAAGAGCCTCTTATTAAACTTCCTTCCCAGATTTCTGCATTCTTACCTACATAAATTGGCCCGTATCCACTGTTTAGCACACTGCATTCTGCTTTTGCTCCTTCTTCAAAAAAGATATCGTTACCTAATAACTGGTTTGTACTGCTAATGTTAGCAGAGGTACGTCCCTTAGTTAAGAGTTCAAAATCCTTTCTTATTTCTGTAGGATTATTTGCAAATATTTCTTCTGGATAAGTAATCTTGGTTACTTTCAAGGTATAATCAACAGGTCTTAATTGTTGTTTAGCTTGTTCAAATGATAGCGTATCAGCACATTTAAAAGCTAAAACAGAATCACCAGATTGAAGAAATTCTCCCACTTTAAGACCTGAAATTGCATTTAATAAATCATAATCAGGACAGATTGAGCCATTAATTAATAATGTAGCATTTTGCTTAGCAGGATATTTTATTGAAAGATATTCTTGAGTTATGAATCCGAAATCAGCTTTTAAATGTTTTGCCCATTTTTCTGCGATAGTTAAAATTCCTACGCGTAAATCGGCAACGGGTCTGGTAAATGTTAAAGGACGTAATGAATCCCAACTGGAATCATCGAAAAGATTGATTGTCATAAGCCACAAAAATAAAAAAAGTCCCGATGCTTTTGGCAAAGGGACTCTAAAAAATGCTTTTTTTAAGCTAAAATTATTTCTTAGCGTAACGGTTTTTGAATTTATCGATACGTCCTGCAGTATCAACCAATTTCATTTTACCAGTATAAAAAGGGTGTGAAGTATGAGAAATCTCTAATTTATAAAGAGGATATTCATTACCATCTTCCCATTTAATAGTTTCTTTGGTATCTACACAAGATTTTGTTAAGAAAGCATATTCGTTAGACATATCTTTGAAAACAACTGGTCTGTAGCTTGTAGGGTGCAAATCTTTTTTCATCGTGTTTTTATTTTCTTTTAATTGTGATGAAGCTATCTCGCTAATGCTTCGATGGTTTCATTTTAATATTATTTTAGTTATCTGTGCGAAACCTCCAAGAACAATTTTGCAATTTGCTGGCAAAAACGCTTATGTCAATTTCTATTACTCTTTTTTATCTCTATTTTAGAGGTTGCAAATATCCAAATTTTATTTGTGATAAACAAGAGTGTAAAATAAATATTTTAATATTGCCATTAGTTTATAAATTCAAACTTTGATGCGCCGGAATTTTGAATCAATTGTTTTTGGGGTGTGGTGGCTAAAAAGTCACCTAACGTAATTGCAGTAGAAATTTCATCACTCTCGTAAACTACTCTACCCTGCCCTTCTTTAATAAACGTATTATCAGTTTCACCATTTTTGTTTGAAATACAAATTAAACCATATTTAAATCCTTTAAATGTTTTATTTTCTAGCTTTGCCGTTAAAATGATTGCGAATTCTGCCACTTTCCCTGCTTTGGTAGATTTTACTTTACCATAAATAGTAATATCATTCCCCGAACCAGAAATTGCCGTAACAATACTTGTATCTCTTTCTGCCAGAAAATTTTTCCCTAGCAAGAAAATATTAAAATCAGCATCCTGTTTTGTAAGATTTACACGTGCATCATTAAATCTATAGCCAATTTTAAAATCCTTTGGAATATTAGTCGACTCTAACAATAGTGGATTTATTGCATAATTACCCTCAACATTTGCAGGTGTAATTCCCGTATTTATTGTAAGTCCTAGTTTTTTCAAAGAATCCAAATATTTATCCGGTATAATTTGTTGAATTTGTTTCTTTTGAATTTCTGTTTTATTGATTTCATCTACCAACGAATTGTCTTTTTTACAGGCAGAAATAAATAATCCGATGCTAATGATTAGCATATAAATGATGTGTTTTTTCATGATTACGATTTTTAATTTAGATTTTAGTTTAAAAGAGCGCTAATTTGTTTTTGATTAATTATAAACCAAAAGTAATTAGTCCTCAGTAGCCAATAAATACCGCAATGGGTGATATTTCACTTAAATAAATTCATAGAAATGAATTGCTTACAAAAAATATCACAACAAAAAAGCATCATATCATTTCTGTTATGATGCTTTAAATATATTTGAGAGCCATGCTACAACAAACCCTGCTGCCTTGCTTTTAGAATCGCTTCCGAGCGACAAGCCACATGGAGCTTTTTGTAAATATGTTTTATGTGTGTGCGTACAGTTTCGTAACTAATGAAGGCCTTTTCGGCAATCCTCCTGTAATTATCACCCTCAATCATCAAGCTTAATATTTCCCTTTCTCGATTGCTTAAATCAAAATCTGCATCATTGGGTTGTATCAGGATTACATTTTGCCGCACAAAAAACTGCATAACTTTATGAGCAATGGCTGATGACATGGAAGCACCTCCGTTATAAACCTCTTCAAGTGCCTGCATTTGCTTTAAAGGCGAATCTGTTTTTAAAATATAACCCGAGGCACCCGCACACAGAGCATTGAAAATTTTATTGCTATCATTAAAAACAGTTTGAATAAGCACTTTCACTTCGGGAAACTTTGATTTTATGATTTTAGTTGCTTCAATTCCATTTCGACCAGGCATTTCAATATCCATTAATACTATATCTGGTCTGCTAAAAACAACATCTGCTTCAATTTGATTTACATTAATAAACGCACCTGTACAAACAAAACCATCAGTTCCATTTATAATGGTTTTTAATCCTTCCCGGATTAATTTATTATCTTCAAAAATGGCAACTTTAATTTCCATATTATTCTAACTATTCAAATTTGCGTATCTGTCAAGTAACAAAAAATCACCCATTAGGTGATTTTAATGGTGAGCTGAATTTTTGTTCCTTCGCCTTTCACACTTTCGACAGATATTTTCGAACCAATTTCTTTAGCCCTATTTTCCATATTTATCAATCCATTACCTTTTGTTAATTTATCATTTAAAAAGCCTTTCCCATCATCATAAATAATGATATTAATATTCTTTTGCTCAACATTAACGTTTATTTTAAGGTGATTGCATTCGCTATATTTTACAGCATTATTAATTGCCTCTTTACAAATCAGGTAAATATTTTTCCTTCGCTCCATTGGCAGTTTTGCGGCAATAAGTAGTTCGGGGATATCAAAAGACAATTTTATATCCTTTATTGCCGAAATCTGCAAAGCAAAATCTTTCAAACGCTCTAAAAGTTCGTAGAGGTTATCTTGCAATGGATTAACAGTCCAAACGATATCATTTAACTTTGAAGTCATTTCGCTTGCGTTTTCTTTAATTAACTCGAGCGATTTGTTTACTTCTTCGTACTGGCTATTTTTTATTTGTTCTTGTGTAATGTAGCTGTACATTGCTATTCCACTTAAAGTTGCACCAACTTCATCATGTAAATCCTGACTTATTTTAGTTCTTAGATTTGCCAAACGCAAGCGTTGTAAACTATAATAACGATAGGCAATAAATGCAATAACAATAACTAATAAAATGAGCAGTAAAATATACGTTCTTGTTATCGCTAAGCTTTGTTTACTTTGAGATTCAGCTAATTCCAGATTAAAAATAAGCTTTTCGTTTTTTTATACCTGTTAATAAAATGGTTTGTATTTGCGTGTTATTACGCTCGTAAGTGGCTGTTTGAATTTGCGTTTTAAGTTCAAGTGTTTTAATCAGCTCTTCATTATTTCCATACTTGCGATAAATTTTCAATGCAGTTTCTAAAAACATTAAACTATAAAAATCATTTAACTGCGGATACTTTTTTAATAAATTAAAGCCAACAGATAGCTGCTTAAAGGCGGTGGATTTATCTCCAATTTCTGAAGCACAATGTGCCAAGCCGCCATAACTGTTTAATTCTACGTCAAAATCACTGCTTTTTATGGAGGTTAGTTTGGTTTGCTCAAAGTATTTCTTAGCACTATCTATTTGTTGTTTTGGGATAAATGACAAACCAAGATTTAAATTAGCAGTTGCAACGCCGCGTTCAGAACTAATTTCCTGAGCTTTTTGCAAGGATGCTCTGCTATAAAAAATGGCACTATCCAGTTGTTGTATTTTTTCGAATGCTTCTGAAAGATTACCATATATATGATGAGGTTTTGAAAGCTCGATGTATTTAGAATTGTAAGGTGGTTGCTTACAGAACTGCAATCCCTTTTTAAAATAGCGAATAGCATTAGCGGTTTTATTACTATTCAAATAAAACAAGCCAATAAAATTGTATGCATCTGCTGTAAGCAAACTATCTTTTAAAACTATGGCGATATTTTCAGCTTTAAAAGCTTCTTGTAACCCTAATTCGTGGAGGTTATTATAATAATAAACCTCCGCTTGCCTGGAAGTTAGAAAGTAAGAAAATAACAAGGGCTTACGATAACTTACTTTAGCGTAGATTTTATTAAGCCATAGTTGTGTAGAATCGTAATGATCAGAATTCATGTAATCATCTGCATGATTAAAAGCTTTTAGAACAAAATCTTTATCAGATTTGCTTATATCAGCAACAGAATTTTCTTGTGCGAGCGCAAGGATTGGAAATAACAAAAATATTAATAGGCGATAATTCATTATTTAAAGATATAAATTATCCGTTCTAACTTATAAGCTTATGGTTTAGAATACTTTGCCCAGGTTTCAATCTTTTTCATTTGCCTGCTGATGTACGCATCAACAATAACTTCTGCAGAACTTTTTCCTTCGGTTGTTTCCAGTAATTCTTTCAGTTTATACTGGTCAACATCGGCTTTGTAAAGGATTTGAATAAGCTTAGGGAAATCATTATCTACCAGATATGCAAAAGCATCAATTAAATTATCTCTTAATTGGTTTTCGTTAATTTCATTTGGAATGTCGAAATCATTGCTGATGATTCTGACTAGAGATTTTATATTATTCACACATATTAATTTTAATAAAATTTGCTGTTTTGCCATGAAACACCAAGCGAAGTTATTTAAACCTGATAGAAACGAACATCCCTAATTTCTCGGGATAAAGTGTATAGCAGGACTGCAGACTGAGATAAAATACAGAACCCTTCATTTTCTAATAAAATGAATCAGTACAAAATTAGCAATTCTTACATTCTCAATTTTCCATCCACATCATCCATCCTCTATACCCATTTAATTTCCTGGCAAAGCTCTATCAATACGCCATTTGTTTCTTTGGGATGCACAAAACAAACCATTTTATTATCAGCTCCTTTTTTGGGCGTTTCATTTAAAAGCGTGAAACCATTCGCCTTTAATCGCTCCATTTCTTCTAAAATATTATCTACAGCAAAGGCGACATGATGAATGCCCTCTCCTTTTTTAGCTAAAAACTTTGCAATGGCGCTATCATCAGAAGTAGCTTCTAAAAGTTCAATTTTATTTTCGCCAGCTTTAAGAAACGCAGTGTTAACATGCTCTGAAGCTACAATTTCGGTTTTGTAGCACGATGTATTTAGTAAAAGTTCATAAAGTGGAACCGATTTATGGAGGTTGTTTACGGCGATACCAATATGTTCTATCTTATTCATCGTTTTAAAAGGTTGGTTGAATGTAAAAATGCGGCTTTTCTCTATAACCTCATAGCTATTAATTATAATTGTTAGGAAACTTTTTTTGTATCTTTGTAATCATAATTAACAGAATAGAGATGAAACAGCCGATATATTTAGATAATAACGCAACAACACCCTTAGACCCTAGAGTGTTGGAGGCGATGCTACCTTACTTTACTGAGAAATTTGGAAATGCCGCAAGCCGTAATCACGCTTTTGGATGGGTGGCTGAAGAAGGAGTAGATTATGCTCGTGAACAGGTAGCCAAATTAATCGGCTGTACTGAAAAAGAAATCATTTTTACATCAGGCGCAACTGAAGCTGATAACTTAGCAATTAAAGGTGTGTTTGAAATGTATAGAGATAAAGGTAATCACATCATTACTGCGGTTACTGAACATAAAGCCGTTTTAGATACTTGCAAACACCTTGAAAAAAATGGTGCAAGAGTAACTTACTTAGGCGTTAAGGAAGATGGTTTAATTGACTTAGCTGAACTTGAAGCAGCAATGACACCAGAAACGATTTTAGTTTCTATTATGTATGGAAACAACGAAATTGGTGTTGTACAACCGGTTAAAGAAATTTCGGCAATTGCACATAAACATGGTGCTTTATTTATGACTGATGCTACGCAGGCAGTTGGTAAAATTCCGGTTGATGTAAATACTGATGGAATTGACTTAATGGCTTTTTCTGCACACAAAATGTATGGCCCGAAAGGTGTTGGTGCACTTTATGTACGTAGAAAAAACCCAAGAGTAAAAGTAACCTCACAAATGGATGGCGGTGGCCACGAGCGTGGAATGCGTTCTGGTACTTTAAATGTTCCGGGTATTGTTGGTTTAGGTAAAGCTTGTGAGCTTTGTCGTTTAGAAATGGAAAGCGAAGCTATCCGTTTATCTGGCTTACGCGACCGTTTAGAATCGACTTTAAACAAAATGGAAGAGAGTTATGTAAATGGCAATACGCAATATCGTTTACCACACGTAGCAAATATCTCATTCAAATATGTTGAAGGTGAAGGTTTAATGATGGCAATGAGCGATTTAGCGGTATCTTCTGGTTCAGCTTGTACATCGGCTTCTTTAGAACCATCTTACGTATTAAAAAGCTTAGGTTTATCTGATGATTTAGCACACTCTTCTATCCGTTACGGTTTAGGAAGATTTACCACTGAAGAAGATATTGACCACGCTATTGCAATTACTGAAAAAGCGGTTAATCACTTACGAGAACTTTCTCCACTTTGGGAAATGTTCAAAGAAGGTATTGACTTGAGCAAAATTGAGTGGGCAGAACACTAGATTGATTGACGATTTTAGATTGACGAATTACGATTTGCAAGCTAAAATTAAATAAAACATAAAAATTAATAATTTACGATGGAAGGGGAATCTGAAATCGTAAATCAAAAATCTTAAATATCATGGCATATTCAGAAAAAGTAATTGACCATTACAATAACCCACGTAATGTAGGTACATTAAATAAAGACAGTAAATTTGTAGGCACTGGTTTAGTTGGCGCACCTGAGTGTGGCGACGTAATGCGTTTACAAATTGAGGTTAGCGAAGATAACGTAATCACTGATGCTAAATTCAAAACATTTGGTTGCGGTTCGGCTATCGCTTCTTCTTCTTTAGCTACAGAATGGTTAAAAGGAAAAACAATTGATGAGGCATTATCTATCGATAACATGGATATTGTTGAAGAATTAGCTTTACCTCCAGTTAAAATTCACTGCTCGGTGTTAGCAGAAGATGCAATTAAATCGGCTATTAACGATTATCGCGTTAAAAATGGCTTAAAGGCAATTGTATTGGAAAAATCTCACCACTAAGCATTAGTAGCAAGACAAAAGTATTAAGCATAAAGTTTAGATTTTTAAGCTTTATTTTCGATATCCAGTCTTGACACTTGATACTAAAATCTTATTACTATGATTACTATAACAGATAAAGCAAAAGAAAAAATAGACCATTTAATGCAGGATTCGGAAATGGGTTCTGATTACTTTTTACGTGTTTCTGTAAAAGGTGGTGGTTGTTCTGGTTTATCGTATAATTTAGATTTCGATAATGAAGAACAAAAAGGCGATCAATATTTTCAGGATAAAGGAATTAAAATTGCTTTAGATATGAAATCGTTCCTTTATTTAGCCGGAACTGAATTAGATTTTACTGACGGTTTAAATGGTAAGGGATTTAACTTTGTAAACCCGAATGCTAGTCGTACTTGCGGTTGTGGCGAAAGTTTTTCTGTTTAAAATTTTTATAAATTTTTTAAAAGGGCTCCGAAATTTCGGAGCCTTTTTTTTTATTTTAAAATCCATCGTCATTGCGAGGCATAGAATTATGCCATCAATTTACATTTTAAACCAAAAAGCATTATTATTGTTAATTATAACGAACACCAAATAAAGAGCAATGCCATTAATTAACGAATTTTCAACCGTCCCTACCCTGTTAAGAAATGTTGTAAAAAACATTCATAAACCACAAGAAACCTTTTTGATAAGTAAACAAGGCTCAGAATGGGTAGAGATTTCTTTTGAAGATACTTTAAAAAGAGCGGATGCAGTTTCGGCTTATTTTTTAGAAAAAGGCATTAAAAAGGGCGACCGTTTAGGTTTGATGATTGAAAATTCTCCTGAATATGTTTACTACGACCAAGGCATTCAACAAATCGGTGCAATAAATGTATCAATATACCCAACGCTTTCTGAGCAGGAAGTTGCATATATTATTAATGATTCTGGAATAAAATCAATATTAGTTGGAAATAATTTCTTGTATAGAAAAGTGTTAAAGGTTGCTGGGAACTGTAAAGAATTAAAATACATAATACCAGCTTTTAAAGATTTTGAAAAAGTAACCATTCCTGCGAATGTGGATGTTGAAGTTATTGCATTTTCAGATATACTTTCATTAAAACATCAAGTTACTGCAGCTGAAAAAGCAGAAATAGAACAATGTAGAAGTTTAGTTTTACCCGAAGATGTCTCATCATTAATTTATACATCAGGTACAACCGGAACACCAAAAGGTGTAATGCTAACGCATTATAACTTTGTTAAAAATGTTGAAGTTTGTTTGCAACAAATCCCGGTAATTGATAAAACTGAAACTTTCTTATCTTTTTTACCACTATCACACGTTTTTGAACGAACAGCAACTTACCATGTATGTTGTACACAAGGTTGTAAAATTGCTTTTGCACAAAGTTTAGAACTATTAGCTAAAAACATGGGTGAGGTTCGCCCCACCGTAATGAGTTGCGTACCAAGATTACTGGAACGAATTCATGATAAGGCTATAAAATCTGGCACTGCGACAGGTGGAACAAAAGCTAAAATTTTTACCTGGGCTTTGGAAACTGGAAAAAATTATCGCGTAGCGAAAGAAGCAGGAAAAAATCCTGGCTTAATTTTATCCGCAAAAAAAGGAATAGCAGAAAAATTAGTTTTTAGTAAAATTAAGGAGAAAACTGGTGGAAGATTAAAATTCATGATTTCTGGTGGAGCAGCACTACCAAAAAACGTTGGCGAATTTTTTGGAGATTTAGGCATTAAAATACTAGAAGGTTTTGGTTTAACGGAAACCTCTCCGGTTATGTCGGTAACAGAATATCACAGACAGGTTTATGGAACTGTTGGAAGAATTATTCCAGGAATAGAAGTTGGTATTCAAGATGTAGACACAAAAAATATAATCAATATTCAAACACACGATAGTTTTAGCGAAGAATTTGAATGTGAAGAGGGGGAAGTAATTGTACGAGGCCATTGCGTAATGAAAGGTTATTTCAACAAACCTGCAGAAACCGCAGAAGCTATTGATCGAGAAATGTGGTTCCATACTGGAGATATTGGTCGATTTTATAAAGGAAACCTACAAATTACCGATCGTCTCAAAAATATGATTGTAAACGCTTATGGCAAAAATGTGTACCCTACTCCAGTAGAAAATATCTATTTAAAAAGTCCGAAGATTGACCAATTATTTTTAATTGGTGATAAGCGTGAGTTTATAACAGCTATCATTATTCCAAATCGTGAAACTTTAGAAGAAACATTTAAACTGAAACCTTCATTTTTTGAGGAAGCTGACCCTTTCATTAAAAATCAGGAAATTATAGATTGGATTGAGCAAGACATTAAAAAAATCTCAAACGAGTTAGCCAAATTCGAGCGGATAAAAAATTTCAAAATCAAACGTAATCCATTCAATATTGATGAAGGTGAGATTACGCCAACCATGAAAGTAAAACGCCGGGTTGTTGAAAAGAAATATGCTGATGTTATAGATGAAATGTACGAGGAAGGCGTAGAAGCAGAGCATTAACTGGACCTTTATATACAAAGTTCATTAATTGTAGTTCTTTATTGCGAATTATAATTACCTTTCGAAACTAATAGATTTTGAGCAGCAGAAATCGAAGGCATAACACCCAATATTTTCTTTTTATGGTTATAATTAATAGTTTTGAAGAGTACAAATCGTTTTTGGGAAGTGAAATTGGTTCTTCACAATGGCATAAAATAGACCAAGAACAAATTAATAAATTTGCTGCGGCTACATTAGATTTTCAGTGGATTCATACAGAGCCTGAGAAAGCGAAAGATAGCCCATTCGGCTCTACTATTGCCCATGGTTATTTGACACTATCATTAATTCCATATTTATGGAAACAAATTGCCGACATTCAAAATGTTAAAATGGAGGTAAATTATGGTATTGAATCTTTTAAATTTAACAAACCGGTGTTAGTTAATGATGAAATTCAATTAAGGGCTAAACTTATTAATATTTGTGATTTAAGGGGCATAACAAAAGTTGTTATTGAAGCAAATTTAGATATTAAAGGCCAAACCAAAACGGCATATACAGGTAATGTGGTTTTCTTGTATCACTTTAATTAGAATTTTTCGCTAAAATATTTTTTGAATTATTGCAGGTACACACTGCTCATTATAAACCTTATTGAAGCGATATCCCCCGATTTAACCATCCGAATTTTGATTTTTCGTAGTATGGTTTCTTACTGCACAGCTTTATCGGGGATTTAGCGAAAAGAAGGACAGGAATCGGCAAAGCATTACCAAACCATTCATTTTCATATTATCTGGATACGAAAAATTGTATAAAGAACAACATTTACTATTATTATAAATCTTGCAAAATCGTTACTTTTGCAAAAAATACCCGAAATGAGTTTAGGATTATCAGAACAAGAAATATTACGACGTGAGTCGTTAAAACAATTACGCGAACTAGGTATTGAGCCATATCCTGCCGAATCTTACGATATTAATGTAACTGCTGCAGATATTTTAGCAAACTACGAAAAGGATAAAACTGCTTATAAGACGGTAAGTTTAGCCGGTCGTATTATGGGTAGAAACATAATGGGCGCCGCTTCATTTGCAGAAATTCAAGATTCTACTGGCCGCATTCAGGTATATTTAAAAAGAGATGAACTTTGCCCAGGCGAAGACAAAACCTTATACAATACAGTTTTTAAAAAACTATTGGATATTGGCGATTTCATCGGAGTTAAGGGTTATGTATTCACAACCCAAACCGGAGAGATTTCAATTCACGTTTCAGAATTTAAAGTTCTGTCAAAATCTATTCGCCCGTTACCAATTGTAAAACGTGATGATGAAGGGAATGTTTACGATGGATTCACTAATCCAGAATTACGTTACAGAATGCGTTATGTTGATTTAACTGTTAATCCAGATTATAAACAAATTTTCATCAAACGTAGTAAAGTAATTAACAGTATGCGTAATTACTTTGACAACCAAGGCTGGATGGAAGTTGAAACGCCAATTCTTCAGCCTATTCATGGCGGTGCTGCTGCTCGTCCGTTTGCTACGCACCACAACACTTTAGATATGCCACTTTATTTGCGTATTGCAAATGAGCTATATTTAAAACGCTTAATTGTTGCTGGTTTCGACGGTGTTTACGAGTTCGGTAAAATGTTTCGTAATGAGGGTATGGATAGAACGCACAATCCGGAATATACTTCAATGGAGATTTATGTCGCCTATAAAGATTATATCTGGATGATGGCTATGGTTGAAGAATGTTTGGAGAAAGTTGCCATTGCAACTAATGGTTCGGCTGTTGTTAAAGTTGGTGAAAACGAAATTAACTTCGAAGGTCCGTACGAAAAGTTAACCATGTACGAATCTATACAGAAATACACAGGTATAGATGTTTCTGCAATGACTGAAGAACAATTACTTCAAACTTGTGCAGATTTAGGCATTGAGACTGATTCTACGATGGGACGTGGTAAATTGGTTGATGAAATTTTCAGTGATAAAGTTGAGGCGAATTTAATTCAGCCAACCTTTATTACTGATTATCCGATTGAAATGACACCGCTTGCTAAAAAGCACCGTACGGCTGAAGGTTTAGTTGAGCGTTTTGAAATTTTTGTAAACGGAAAAGAGATTGGTAATGCATATTCAGAATTGAATGATCCGATTGACCAAAAAGAGCGTTTCGAAGACCAGCTGAAATTAGCAGATCGTGGCGATGCAGAAGCAATGGCAATGGATGATGATTTCGTTCGTGCTTTAGAATATGGTATGCCTCCAACTTCTGGTTTAGGATTTGGCATCGATAGAATTGTTATGCTAATGACCAATCAAAGTACCATTCAAGAAGTATTATTCTTCCCTCAAATGCGTCCGGAGAAAAAGAAAATTGAATTATCGGCAGAAGAAACAGAATTATTCTCACTGGTAGCAGAAGGCGAAAATATGCTTTTAACTGATGTTAAAGCAAAACTTGCTGATTGGAGCAACAAAAAGTGGGATACTACCTTAAAAGCACTTACCGCTAAAAATATACTTAAAGTTGCTAAAACCGACGAGGGTTTATTTTTATCGCACAGATAAGGTTAACATAAAAATAACATAAACTTAAAAGGCTTGCTAACAATTATTTAGCAAGCCTTTTCTATATTTACAGCAATCGATAATATTAAATCATTGCCGTATGAATACTTCAAGCTTAGAAATTACCGAAAGAGAATATTGCATCAAATTAAGTAAGGATGCTTTCGATTTATCCCTTGTTCATCAGCTAATTAAAAGAATTCAAGCAGAAGCATTTTTCTTTAAAAGAGCCGAAGCCGAAGAAGACGATATTTTGAGTAAAAGGAATCAAAGAGAAGAATTAGAAGGTTTTGATTATTTAGGTGATAAATAATCAAACTCTAAACTTTTCACTTTAAACTTTAGTCAATATCCAAAGTTCCTTCAACCGAATCATCCATCGTCTTACCCGTAACAACCGAAGCAGCCATTTTCAAAAATGCAACTGCTGTTCCGTGTTTTGTATCCCAATAATAACCTTCTGATGGAATAACTTTTATCAAGGTAATATTTGGATCTTCTTTTCCACCTTGAAACCACGTTTTAATAAATGGACTCCAAAGTTCATCAATTTTTGCCTGGTCGCGGCTAATTTCCGAAATTCCATAAATGTTTACAAAACCAGAATGTGCGCCTGCCTGAAATAATAAATGGGTAAAAGGGTCAGCGGAAATTTCATCATTTTTGTGACTATCCTTCATGCTCATAAACCAAATATTACCTTCGTCGTCAACCTGCTGTATTGCCATTGGTCTGACAGATAAAGGCACTCCGGTTTTGATATTTGTACAAAAGAAACAGCTTTCTGCTTTCTCAGCCAAACTGCGTAGTTTTTCTACAGCTTCCTTGCCGTCTAAATCTTTAATATTATCTTCTTCCTGAGTATTATTAGTACTTCCTTCTTGTGATGTTGCCATAAGTAAATGTTTTATAATACTACATTTAGCAAATCAATAAGTTTTATATTTTCTTAAACAGATAATTTTTGAAAAGCAATGGCATTAGCCAGATTAATGGTAGTCCTGCTTTCGCTTCAATCTTTTGGCTAACCTTACAGCGTTCCTGCTCAATTAAACTTTACATACACTGTAATGTGGTAAGCCAAAAGTATTTCCGCACCAATCAGGTTTAAAAACTTTTGTCCATCTAGGAATCAGAAACCTTCTACTGCAAATAACCTAAACAAAAAAGCCGCTTTTTAAAAGAAACGGCTTCTATATTTTTTTATCTGTATCTAACTTGCTGTTGCTTGTCCATCATTCCCATCTGGTCTTTCATCTGCTTAATCTGGTCGGCAAGTAATTTATTCTTGTCGGCTTTTTTTGCATCTGCTAAATACATTGTTGCTTCACGTTTATTACGTTTAGCCATTGCAATTCCTGCTAAACTTAATTTTGCCAGGGCAACATTGTGGTCCATTTGCATACCCAAGCTTAATGCCGCTTTAAAATATTTTTCCGATTTTAAAGGTGCTGTTCTGCTCTCAATTAAGCCTACAAGTAAGTTATAATAACCATGTTGCGCTTTTATTAATTGGCTTTCGTAATTAGTAATACGATTTAAAAATTGTTGTGCTTTTGGCATGTTATCCTTGCGCAGAAACCATTGCGCTAAAAGCATATTTTCATTAAAGAAAAAGGTCACTAAAACAATTATTCCAAGCAAGATTGCAATAATTCCCCATGGCCATAAACCGAATATGAATAATGCAACTGCGCCGCCTAATAATGCAAACCCTGCTATCAATCTAATAAAATTTGGCATAAAATTTATTCTAAGTATTTATTTTTGCAAATATCGTTTTTAAATGGCAGAATTTAGATATTAAAACAATAATTTCAATAAAATTTTACAACTACCTTAAACCATCAAATTAACATGAAAATTTTCTTATCAATTACCCTAATAATTATTGCAATGAATGTTTCTGCACAAGAAGTAAATAAAAAAATACACGATAAAGTTCACAACAAAGATATCTTGATAAATTCATGTACTCGTGAGGGATTGGTTTCCTTTCCAGAATTTAAAGAAATGTACGATCCATTATATGAAGCGTACGTTCCGGATGCCGCAACAATAATAGAACTTAAAAAGCTTATTGGTAAAGAACGTATTAAAGTTATTTTAGGAACCTGGTGTGGAGATAGCAAAGTAAATGTGCCTAACTTTTTTAAAATTTTGGATGCGTTACAATTTAAAGAGAAAAGCACAGAAATAATTGCTGTAGACGGCAGTAAAAAAGCTGAAAATGGAATTATAGATGGATTAAACATCACGAATGTTCCTACATTTATTGTACTCGATAAAAAAGGTAATGAGATTGGCAGAATTGTCGAACATCCAAAAACAACTTTAGAAGGCGATTTGTTAGCAATACTTAAATCAAAAAAGTAATTCAACTAAAATAAATTTATTAAATATATGTCTGCTGCTTTAGAACCTGGTTGGTTAGCTGTTTTGAATGATGAGTTTGAAAAAGATTACATGAAAAGCCTTAAAGCCTTTCTGTTAGAAGAAAAGGAAAAAGGAAATAATGTTTATCCTAAAGGAGCAGACATTTTTAATGCTTTAAATACAACTCCTTTTGAGAAAGTTAAGGTTGTAATACTGGGCCAAGATCCATATCATGGAATTGGCCAGGCCCACGGATTATCGTTTTCGGTTCAAAAGGGAGTTGCCATTCCACCATCATTAAAAAACATTTATAAAGAATTAGAAACCGATATTGACGGATTTAAAACGCCCACACATGGACATTTGACCAGT
This sequence comes from Pedobacter aquatilis, assembly GCF_030409415.1. Lineage (GTDB taxonomy): Bacteria > Bacteroidota > Bacteroidia > Sphingobacteriales > Sphingobacteriaceae > Pedobacter > Pedobacter aquatilis. The sequence goes on from NZ_JAUFPW010000036.1 coordinate 117,107, forward strand.
TGGGCAGAGCAAGGTGTCTTATTACTTAACGCTACACTTACTGTGCGGGCATCAGAAGCTGGTTCACATCAAAATCGAGGATGGGAATTTTTCACTGATGAAATTATAAAATCACTATCTGATAAAAAAGAGCATATCGTGTTTTTACTTTGGGGCAAGTATGCACAACAAAAAGCATCACTTATCGACCAAAAGAAACACTATGTTTTAACTGCAGCACACCCCTCACCTTTCTCTGCATACAATGGTTTTTTTGGTTCAAAACATTTCTCGAAAGCAAATCAATTGTTAATCCAAAATAATTTAACTCCTGTAGATTGGAAGTTGCAATAATTTTTCAACATCTTAGTACAGCTGACTCAGCTTAGAATAATCATATAATCATCCCGAAGTTTATACTTAATTGGATTATAATGATTGATAAAAAATTTCTTGATAATTAGAATACAAAGTTACAGGGGCTTGCATAGAAGTTCATAAAGCACTTGGTCCAGGTTTGTTAGAAAGTATTTACCATAAATGCTTAATAAGAGAACTTCAACTTCAAAATATAAATTTCATTAATGAACAACCTATTGTTGTTGAGTATAAAGATCTATTAATGGATACTATAATTAGAGCCGACTTATTAATAGAGAATTGCTTGATTTTAGAACTAAAATCTGTAGAGAAAATATTACCCATACACCAGGCACAGATTCTAATATATATGAAACTTTTGAACGCACCCTGCGGTTTACTCATTAATTCAACTGTTTGAACATAGTTGCTGAGGGTAAAAAATCCTTTATTAATGATTTGTATAGAAGAATTTCATAAGATTAACTATCTCCAAACTTAGATGTTCTTAGATTTCTAAGATGGTAAAAATACTAATATTAATACTCCAACGGCACGATTGGTTCTTTTTTAGTTGTAGACATAATCATCATCGTTTGGAAAGTTTTCACAACCGAAATTTTACTGATTTTATCCATAATTAAACGTTCGTAAGCCTTAATATCCTTAACATAAACCTTCAGCAAGAAATCTGCTTGTCCGGTAACGTGGTGGCATTCCGTAATTTCCTTAATCTGGTTTACTTCATCCAAAAAGATTTGAATCGTATTATTCTTATGAAAATCTAATTGAATTTGGATGAAAGTTTTGATACCCAAACCAAGCTTTTCCTCATCAACCAAAGCATGATAGCTTTTGATGAAACCAGCCATTTCTAATTTGCGCACCCTTTCTAATGTTGGTGCAGGAGAAAGTCCGATTTCTTGAGATAACAAGAGATTTGTGATTCTACCGTTTTCTTGTAAAATCTTTAAAATTCTAAAATCAATTTTGTCTAATTCTGATGCCATATGTGTTAAAGGTAATGAGAACACAAACATAACCAAATTATATTCTAAATTTTAACATAATTTATCATATATATTTTAAAATATTTTTTTTAGATTTACCTAAAAATATAATTAGATAAACATAAATGCAAAGTTTTACGGAAGAAAATTATCTAAAAGTAATTTATCATTTAGCGCAAAAAACAACCAACGTTCAAACAAATGCTATTGCAGAGCAAATTCAAACTAAACCAGCATCGGTAACCGATATGATTAAAAAGCTTGCAGAGAAAGAGCTGGTTGATTATGTAAAATACCAAGGCGTAACTTTAACTGAAAAAGGAAAACATGCTGCCATTAGCATTGTTAGAAAACATCGGCTTTGGGAAGTTTTTTTGGTCGATAAATTAAACTTTAAATGGGATGAAGTTCATGACGTTGCAGAAGAACTTGAACATATAAAATCAGTAGATTTAATTGAAAGATTAGATGAGTTTTTAGGTTTTCCAAAATCTGACCCGCATGGCGACCCTATTCCTGATAAGAATGGAACATTTGCTAAAACTCAATTTATTAAACTAATAGAGCTTAAAATTGGGGAATCTGGAACAATAACTGGAGTTAGTCAGCATAGTTCTCCGTTTTTGAAGTATTTGGAGAAATCAGGACTAACCCTGGGCAAACGAATACAAATTACCGATATAACAGATTTTGATGGATCGGTTGAAATATTGGTAAACGAGAAACAAATTAATATTAGCAGAGAAGTGGCTAAACATATCCTAATTAGCAATAATGGCAAAATCTGAATCGCTTAGCGAAGTACACCAAAGCGTTGATACCAATAAAAGAAAAGGCTGGCGTAGAATATTATCTTTTATTGGTCCGGCATATTTAATTAGTGTGGGCTATATGGACCCTGGAAACTGGGCAACTGATTTAGCAGGCGGAAGCAAATTTGGCTACCAATTAATCTGGGTATTGTTGATGTCTAACTTAATTGCCCTGCTCCTGCAATCCCTAAGTGCAAGATTGGGCATTGTGAGAGGATTGGATTTGGCACAAGCGTCAAAGCATGCATATCCAAGATGGGCAAACATTCCGCTATTCATGCTAGCACAAACTGCAATTGTAGCGTGCGATTTAGCTGAAATTATCGGCATGGCTATAGGTTTGCAGCTACTTTTCGATTTACCCCTAATATGGGGAATCTCTATAACTATCTTTGATACAATATTATTATTATTTCTACTTAATAAAGGCATGAGGGCAATGGAAGGTTTTATCGTATCCATGGTTTTCATTGTTGGTATTTCCTTTCTAGTAGAGATGTTTATTGTTGAGCCATCTTTAAAAGAAGTTGTAAAGGGTTTTGAGCCATCAGTTTTAGGTGGCGATGCACTTTATATCGCAATTGGAATTATTGGCGCTACGGTTATGCCTCATAATCTTTATCTCCACTCATCATTGGTACAAACCCGAAAAATTGAGCGAACAAATAAAGGCATTAAAGAAGCACTTAAATTTAACTTAATTGATACAACGGTTGCATTAAACCTTGCCTTTTTTGTAAATGCAGCTATATTAATTCTGGCAGCAGCGGCATTTTATAAAAATGGTTTACACGAAGTTGCCGAAATTCAGGATGCTCATAAATTACTATCCAACATTTTCGGAAACATTGCACCAACCTTATTTGCTATTGCATTAATTGCAGCCGGACAAAGCTCTACGGTAACTGGTACGTTGGCTGGGCAAATTGTAATGGAAGGCCACATCAACCTGCGTATTCAACCTTGGTTACGAAGATTAATTACCAGACTTTTAGCAATAATACCTGCATTCTTTACCATTTTACATTATGGAGATGATGCCTTAGGCGGATTATTAGTATTAAGCCAGGTAGTTTTGAGTTTGCAATTGGGTTTTGCCATAATTCCTTTAATCCACTTTACATCGGATAAAAAGCTGATGAAAGATTTCGCCATTAAAACTTGGGTAAAAATTTTAGCATGGACCAGCGCAGCAGTTATTATTGCGCTAAACGTAAAATTGGTAATTGAAGAAATTAGTGGCTGGACAAAAGATAATAATGAATGGTGGGTTTATGCAATAATTATTCCGGCTGTAACATTAACTGTTTTGTTGCTTTTGTATGTTTTCTTCCATCCATTATTGGATAAGAGAAATCATGAAAAACAAATGGTTCCTCATGGTGAGGCTTTAGATATTGGGAAAATTGATAAAATCAGTTATAAAAGAATTGGTATTGCAGTAGATTTCTCAAAGAATGATAGAAACACCATTAGGCATGCATTAATTCAGGGTGGTAAAGACGCCCAATACTTCCTTATTCACGTTGTTGAAACTGCTGCTGCCCGTTATCACGGAGATAAAGTTATGGACCATGAAACTAAAAGTGATGCTGAAAATTTGGAGAAATACAAAGTTAACCTTGCAGATTTAGGTTACGATTCTACAACCTTTATTGGATTTGGAGGTACTGCAAAGGCCATTGCAAACATCAGTAATAAGAATGAATTAGAACTTTTGGTAATGGGTGCTCACGGACATAAAGGGTTGAAAGACTTAATCTTCGGAACAACCGTTGATGCCGTAAGACACCGTGTAAATATACCGGTATTGATTATCCGATAGATCTCATAATCTTTTTGATGCCGCCATCGCCATCGCCAAATACCAATAATTTACCATTGGTAGAATAAAGATACATTGCCGGGTATTTGGTTGGTAAGAAAGTTGGAATAAAAGTCCGGTTTTTATCTTGTAAAACCACAACATTGGGTTTTAAGTTTAAACCGGGCGCATAAGTTCCAAAAAACTTTTGAATAGAAATAGATTCATCCAGAGTAACCATGTAAATGTTTACATTTTTGAATTTTGCGTAAGATTTATTTAATTCTGCAGCTTCTCTCTGGCAATGCTCGCAAGTAGCATCAAAAAGAATAAACAAAGTTTTTTTAGCCTGATTTACATTTACATTAGAGAATGGCTTACCATCTAGCTTAAAAAATTTAAATTGAGGTAAATAGGCAGGCTGTTGTGCACTAGCTCCAAAAGCGAATATAATTAAACAAACAAAAAAAAGGTTTCTAAACTTCATATTGAATAAATAAACTCAAACATAATTTTTTATTTGCGAACAATACAATTATAATTTGAGTTTTACACTAACAGAACATTAGAAATAATTTTAAACAAAATAATAACGCAATTTTTTGGATATTTGCATCCCACTGTTTTTATATAAAAAGATTTGAAAGCAGTTTTAATACAATAAATTTTGAAAAACGACATCAATATAAAAAATAAAAGAGCCTATTTTGATTATAATATCATTGATAAATATGTTGCCGGATTAGCACTTTTAGGCACTGAAATTAAAGCGATTAGACAGGGCAAGGCTAATATGACTGATGCTTTCTGTATGTTCATCGGTGGAAACCTTTATATAAGAAATCTTCATATCTCTGAATATAGCCACAGTTCTTTCTATCATCACGATATTAAAAGAGATAGGGTGCTTCTTTTGCAAAAGAAAGAAATTAGAAAATTAAAAGTCAAAGGTGAAGAAAAGGGCTATACCATTGTTCCGCTGAGGATTTTTGTAAATGAAAGAGGTTTTGCAAAAATTGAAATTGCACTTGCTCAAGGTAAAAAGGAATTCGATAAAAGAGATAGTATTAAAGAACGAGATTCGAAAAGGGAACTAGATAGAGCAATGAAAATTTAGTTATTACATTGTTTCACTTGTTCATTCGTAAGTAGTTTAAGCTTCAATATTTCAAGGATTTTGCTTTTTAATTTATAAAACCCGATAACTAATAACTAATGAACTAACCTACCACGCTTGGTCGCCTACCAATGGCACAAATCTAAAGGTATCAAGCACAATTTTTTCGTAATCGGTTTCGCTAACCCTAATTACAGTAACCATTTTTTGGGTATGCTCATCTCCTACCGGAATAACTAAAATACCGCCAACTTTTAGCTGTTTCAATAAAATTTCAGGCACCAAAGGTGCACCAGCAGTAACAATTATTTTGTCGTAAGGCGCTTCCTCAGCAATACCTTTCGAACCATCGCCACAATAGAATTTTGGTCGATAACCCATTCCAGGTAAAATTTGGATAGTTCGATTATATATATTTTCCTGGCGCTCTATTGTAAATACATTTGCGCCAAGTTCTAACAAAATACAGGTTTGGTAACCAGAACCCGTGCCAATCTCCAAGACTTTATCACCTTTTCTGATGTAAAGTAATTCGCTTTGATACGCTACAGTATATGGCTGAGAAATAGTTTGACCATCCCCTATTGGAAAGGCAATATCCTTGTATGCTTGATTCCAAAATGTTTCATCGAAAAAAAAATGACGAGGAACTTTACCTATTGCTTTAAGTACATTTTCATCTTCAATACCGCGAGATTTTAACAATTCTACAAGTTTCTTTCTCGCACCTCTTTCCCGGTAGTTATCAACAAATTTATAGGCCATGAAGTTTCAAAAGTAGCGTTTTTCTGTCGGGATACGTTCTAATATTTTCTAACATTTTATAAGTCCCAGTAAATCAAAAGTTAATTTTTTCAGATAATTATCAATATTAAATTATGTAATTATATATGTTAAATCAGAATATTCGTTGTTAATTAATAATTATTTCTACTTTTGAATTTACAAAATGTAATAATAATCTATCCTCTCTTAAATGAAAAAAATAATTTTAAGTATTCTATCTTTATTTGCAGCCGCTACAACTTATGCACAAACAAGTGCAGATTTCAACTATTCACTTGCAGTAAGGGGCTATAGTTTAATGCAATTACCAAAAATATTAAACCAAACTAATGCTCAAGATTACACCAAAATGGCAGGTAATGGTTTAATGTTAAAATTTAATGATAACCAGATTAGTTATAGAATTAGTGCAAATTATTTTAGAGATAAAGATGTAAGTTTTCAGAATACCTGCGAAACCTGTGAAATTGCAAGAGGAAAAGTAACAGATTATTCATTCAAAATTGGGTTTGAAAAGAATTTCAATTATTCTCGTGTGCAACCTTATTTTGCTTTTGATGTTGGCTATCGTTCAAATCGTTTTACGGGTATGTTAAATCCTGCTAATTCAAGTGTGGCTACAAGCAATCAATCTGCAGATGCTACTAAAAATGGTTTAGTAATGAGTCCTTCATTGGGCCTTAAGATTAATATTATTCCTAATCTTTCTATTTTTGCTGAGAGCAGCTTGGATTTTAATTACTCTTACGAAAAGCAAGATATTACACAACCTAACCTAACAGGGCGAACGATTAACACCTATAACAAATGGGAGTTTTTATTAAATCCTGTATCAGCTGGAATACAATTTAATTTTAACAGCAAAAACTAATAAGGATCTACATCGATCTGAGTAATCACACTTTTAAAATCTTTTGTTGCATTAAACTGGGTAAGGGTTTCTCTTAATACAGCTTTCACTTTATTAATTGCGGTATGTTTATCAGCTTTAATAATTATTTGCTTAATGTAGAGGTTTCTTACCCGGCTTACCAGAGGCTGTTCTGGGCCTAAAACTCGTGGACCAAATTTTGCTTTAAGTGTTTGAGCGAGTGCAAGTGAAGCATTATCCAGAACATTTGAATCTTTATGCTTAATGTAAAGAAAAATCATTCTTGAAAATGGTGGATATAGAAATTTTTCACGTTCCAAAATCTCATCATTATACATTCCATGATAATCATTCTCAACCACCTGCTTAATGATTCGGTTATCAGCATCGTAAGTTTGAATACAAACATTTCCCTGTTCTGCTCGTCTACCTGCCCTACCTGCCACTTGTGCTAATAATTGATAGCTTCTTTCGTATGCTCTAAAATCAGGATAGCCAAGTAAAGTATCGGCATTTATTACGCCGATTAAACTCAAATTATCAAAATCTAACCCTTTGGCAACCATTTGAGTACCAATTAAAATGTCAGTTTTTTTATCTTGAAAATCAGACAAGATTTGCTGCAGACCATTTTTAGTTCGTGTAGTATCCATATCCAAACGGGCAATGGTAATTTCCGGATACAATAAACGCAATTCTTCTTCGATGCGTTCTGTACCGAAACCTTTCTGCTCAACGTGGACAGAACCACAAGCCGGGCAAATATTTACGCTACTTTGCTGATAGCCGCAATAATGACAATGTAATTTACCACTGCTTTTGTGATAGGTTAAACTTACATCACAATTCACACACTTCGGCGTGTAACCGCAGGTTGCGCAAATTAAAATTGTTGCGTATCCTCTTCTATTCTGGAAAAGTACAATTTGTTCCTTTTTACTCAGTGCCAAATCAATATCCTTAATAAGCACACTCGAGAAGTAAGAAACCATTGTTTTTCGTTTAGTTTCTTCAGAAATACTTACAACTTGCTGATTTGGAAGTTTAACGCCACCAAAACGCTCATGCATCTCTACCAAGCCATATTTTCCATTCAAAGCATTATAATAACTTTCTAAAGATGGCGTAGCGGAACCTAAAACAACCTTTGCTTTATGCAAATGCGATAAATATATTGCAGAATCTCGTGCCTGATAGCGAGGTGCGGGGTCGTATTGTTTGTAGGATGGCTCATGTTCTTCATCAATCACAATTAGCTTTAAATCTTGAAATGGTAAAAATACAGCCGACCTTGCACCCAAAACAACTTTAAAAGCGTTTTGCTTAACCTTGTTCCAAATTTCTACTCTTTCGCTATTATTAAATTTTGAGTGATAAACACCAATTGAATTGCCAAAATATTTCTTAATACGCTCAACAATTTGCGTAGTTAGAGCAATTTCAGGTAAAAGGAAAAGAACCTGACCATCACTATTATTAATAATATTTTCTATTAATTTGATATAAACTTGTGTTTTCCCCGATGCAGTTACACCATGTAATAGCACAACATCTTTCTCAAGAAAGGATTCGTTAATTTTACTTAACGCATTTTGCTGACTATCATTCAAATTGAAGTTGATGCTGAAATCATCGTCATTAGCACTCAATCTACTTACAGGTCTTTTTAAAACAGTAAAAACTTCTTTATCAGTTAATGCCTTTAAAGCGCCGGCTCCACAATTACTTTCCTCTAAAAGGTCTTCTTTAGAAATTGGTAAACCAGCTTTGTTTAATTTTAAGTAGCCCAATAATGCATCTAATTGTTTCGGCGCTCTTTCTAATAGCGCAAAAAGTTGCTTTAAATTCTCTTCATCATTATAAAAATCGTTAAGAATTATAAATGATTTTAACAATGGTTTATATTTTTGAATAACTTCTTCGGCAACAAGAATAAGTTCTTTTGCTAATAGCTGATTAATTATTGGGTAAATACTTTTCTGTCCGAGAAGTTTAGATACATCGTTAACTGTTAATCGTTGTTGCTTTTTTAAAGTGGAGATTATAATTTCTTCCTTTTCTGTAACTGAAGTAGTTTCATCATAATCATCCCGAAGTATTAATATTGTTTCACTTGCTAATTTTAAACTTGCCGGCAAAGCGGCAGCCATTACATCACCTTCATTACACATGTAATAATCAGTCATCCACTGCCAAAACTTTAGCTGTAATGGTGTCACCACAGGTTCTGCATCTATAATATCAATTATATATTTTGCTTCATAAACCGTTGGCGGAATGGTCGTAATGTTACTAATTAAGGCTGTATAAATTTTATGCTTACCAAACTGCACTACTACTCTTTTACCAATCTCAACTTGGCTATTTAAATCAAAAGGAATGCGGTAAGTGTAGTTTTTTGCCAAAGATAAAGGCAAGATTACCTCTACAAAAAGCGTTTCTCTTTCTGCAAAAATATCAGGTTCGAAAGCAATCATTATTTATCCTTTAAAGCGGCGAAGAATAACATTATCCAGCCTAAAACAAAAAGCAAACCTCCTATCGGGGTAATAGGACCAATAAAATCAACAAAAGAAATATTTAAAATGGTTCGGCTAGCTAACAAGTATAAAGAACCTGAAAAAAGAATTATTCCAAAGGTAAAACAAAAATATGCGATGTTAATAAGCTTGTTTCTATATCTTGCAAAGGTTGATAAATACAAAAGTGCAAACGTATGGTAAAATTGGTATTCAACACCTTTCTGCCAAATTTCTAATGATGGAGCATCAATTGTTGCTTTTAAACCATGTGCACCAAAAGCACCAAGCAAAACAGCAATTGCGCCAAAAAAAGATGCAGTAAGTATAATACGTTTGTTCATATAAATTTTAGCTTAAAGCGATTGCTAAATTAATAAAATGAGTAAGAACTTAGCACAAGTGGATGTAATAATTTAAATTTGTTGCATAAACACATGAAAAAAATTTTAGTTATTTTAATTGTATTAGTAACAGGAGTTGCCTTTATGACATACCTGTACTTTTCGAAATTGAGCAATGAAAATAATGCTAAAGACCTTGCACTTCAATCTGCTACAAATAATGCAGCATTGATATTTGCATTCCAAAACGATAAAAGTTTTTATCAGATTATTGAAGGTCAAAACCTAATTCAGCAAGTTTTAGGAGCACAAAAAAATAACCTACTTAAAAGTTTAAAATCATACTTCGTACAAGATCCATCGCTTAATGGTTCTATTTCTAACCAAGAAATTTATTTGAGTGTATTGCCAGATGAAGAAAAAACACTTAATTTCTTGATTACAGTTCAAATACAACCAGACAAGACATTTAGAAACATTTTTAACCTTTTAAAGAATAAATATCCAGTTAATAACGAAGGCAATAACATTTACAAGGTTAGCCTTAATGATAGCTTAGCTTTATTCATCGGCATACAAAATCAGGTTATTACAGCATCTACATCAAAAAAACTAATAATTGATGCAGCGGTTCGGTTAACTGAAAACCCTTTCACAGAATATATTAAACTAAATAATACTCAAAACAAAAATGTTTTAGGGCAAATTTATATTAACTACAATAAGGCACCCTTACTTTTAAAAAATATTCTTGCAGGTAATATAAGTGGAGAAATATCAGTTCTTGATAAGCAAAATAGCTTCGCATCATTGAGTTATAATTTTAGCAAGGAAAAGATTCTTTTTAATGGAACTACAGAATTAAAAGACGCTGATAATTACTTAAAACTTTTTGAACAAATACCTAATCAAGATATTTCTATAACCAATATATTACCTTACAATACAGCTAATTATACTGTTTATGCTTTTGATAAATATGAAAATTGGAGAAATAAATTAAGTGCTTGGCAAGCATCCTTAAATGATATTAAAAAAACTGAAAACGTAATAAATAGTGTAAAAAATGATTACAGGGTTGACTTGAGTTCCATATTTAATACTTATACTAAAAATCAATTTATCTGCTTTCAATTAAGCACTGCTGAAAAGCTTGGCGCAATATCCTTATCCAATGGAGAAAAAGTTAAACAACTTCTACTGGATGTTAGTACAGATTATAACGACGAGATTAAAGTATTTAAACAACCGGAAATATTATACGCTTTTTTTGGTGCGCCACTAAAAAAATTCAGCCGACCTTATTACACAATTATTGATAACAACTTAGTTTTTGCTAATAATGCAAGTACAATTGAATCATTTTTAAATAGCTACAAGAACAATAAGTTATTAATAAACGAACAATCTTATCTTGAGGCCTTAAATTTGGTATCCTCACAATCAAATGTTAGCTTTTATGTGAACGGCAATAACTCTAAAGATATATTTCGTTCTAATGTACTGTTACCCTACTACAAACACTTAAGGGCAGATAGTGGATTAAAAAGGTTCGATACATTTTATTATCAAATGAGTGCTGATGGAAACAAGTTCATAACTAACTTATTATTAAACAAATATTTAAAGTCTGAAATACCAGATACAACAAGCAACCGTTAATACAATCGTAGCCAAGAATTATATTTAATGAAGAAACTTTTACTTGCCGCACTTATTATCTTATTTTATCAAACATCTTTTAGCCAGCAATATGCATTATTTGGCACTAAAACTATGTTTGATGCCTTTGAAAATCCATCTCAAAAATCATTTGTTTTAGATTCTTCCAGGAAATTTTCTTCGAATTTTTTCTTACCATACTTTGGCGTAAATGCTGCAAATACAGGCAGTTCTGAGGATGTAGTTAGAAAATTGATTAACGAAGGTGTAAACGATACTCGCTCGTTACCGATTAATACAGGAGAGATAAATCGGTTATACGAAAATAGCAATATGTACGTACTCACATTAAGAGTATTCAAATCATATAAATATCAAAAAGAAATGGGCTTTGCATGGCAAATCCGTTCGGATGCGCAAATTAATTACACCAATGAAACATTAGCCATTTTTGATTCGTATAGAAGATTCCCTCAACAACAAGCTTTAAATGATATTTTTAACACCAACGGATATCAGCAATCTTACCATCAATTTAGTTTTACTTACCGCGAAAACTATAACAAGCGTTTAGCTTTTGGGGTCAAAGCCAGCTTATTAAGTGGTATTGTTTATAATGATTTAAATATTTCTGATTCATATTTATATATAAATCCAGAAACTAATACTTTAGATATTGGCCTGACCGGAACCTACTCCGCCAATTTTAACGACCAAAATAAAATTAACAGAAATACATTTATTCCTAAATTTAAAAATCCAGGAATTTCAGTGGGCTTTAGTACAAATTACACAACCAAAAAAGGCTTGTTTTTAATGGCGAACGTTAAGGATCTAGGCTTTATTTGGTGGCGAAATAATACACACAAAACTACCGTATCCACAAATAAACAGATTAATTTAGAAGAAGGACAAAGCAATACTAACGAAGAAATTAGAGATATTTTCCAACTTAATGAACAACCGGAAAAATTCACAGCGCTAACAAATGCCAAGGCAGATATTTACCTATCAAAAACGTATGGCTTTTACAAACCTGGAATAGCTGTTTCAAAGAATTTATTTTATCGTGGTGGCGATATTGCTTTCATAAACACTTTCAATTATAATAATTTATCTGGAAGCGTAATACCGCTCTATAACTTAAATAGTGTATTTATGGTTGGATTGCAGGGTAAATATCAAACTCCAAATTTTGAGTTTTTTATGGGAACTGATAATTTGCTTTCTTCTGCAAGTACAGCATCCGGACTGATTAAACGAGATGGAACAATTGGCAGTGGCGCAAATGGAGCTTCATTTTATATGGGTTTGGGAATAAAATTCGGAAATACTGTAAACCACCCACAATTTAGTGATGTTATGCCAGGAATAAATGATAACGAAGGTGGTAGTTTCTTTAAAAATCTATTTTCAATTTTCAAGAGGAAATAATCTGTTTTAAACCCTTTTCTTTGGTTGTGTTAAAACAAAATCTTTAAGATAAAACGGCTCGAAATAAGCAACATCTTCAAAATTACCGATTTGATAATTTTGATAGGCTAAAGTCGACATATTATTGCCTGAGTTAAAATTATTGTTATTGAATTTTGCAGTTTGTTGATTTAAAACTTCGGCACATTTATTAGAACCATCTCCAATAAATGTTACAGTTTGGTTAGATAGGAAGTTTTCGAAACTGTTTTCATCAATAATTTTGGCGGAAGTTTCTTCTAAAACATTTAATTGATTATCGAAAACAGAAGTATACACTTCCATCCTTCTGGCATCAATCATTGGGCAAATTAAACCATTATAATTTGGGTTTTGCTCCACAAATCCGGCAGCCATCATCTTAAGCGTTTCAATTCCAATTAGGGGTTTATCCAAAGCATAACACAATCCTTTAGCGGTAGATACACCAATCCTTAAACCAGTGTAAGAGCCTGGACCCTTGCTAATTGCTACAGCATCCAAATCACCGTAGCTTAGTCCAGCTGACTTTATAACCTCATCAATAAATAACGTTAGCTTGCTTGCGTGCAAATTTTGACCAATTTCTTCTTTAACAAAAATTGTTTTTCCATCGATAGATAAAGCAACAGAGCAAACAGAAGTTGCCGTTTCGATTTGAAGTATTTTAGCCATAACGCAAAGATATTAAAGAAATGGAAAATGTGAGATGGTAAATGTTTACACCATGATATAAACCTAAGGTAGGGTTGATTTAAGGCACCGGGTCATGGCCATGAGCACCCCAAGGATGACACCTACCAATTCGTTTTAAAGCCATCCAACCGCCTTTAAATGGTCCATATTTTTTGATTGCCTCGATGCCATATTGCGAACATGTTGGCGTAAACCTACAATTAGCACCTAGCATTGGCGAAATTGCATATTGATAAACTTTTATCAAACCTAAAAAAAACCAGCCAAATACTTTATTTACTAGCTTCATCCGGATTAATTAAATTTTGAAAACGCTTAAATGTAGAAATCAGTTTTTTCTCAATCAAGGCAAAATCATATTTATCCTTACCAACAAATTGAATTGAAAATAATAGCAAACCCTTATTTTCTGGTAAAAGAGCATAAAATTTTTGTGCTTTATTTAATCGATAAGCTTCGCGAATGCGACGTTTTAAAAGATTACGGTCTACCGCCTTTTTGTACCGCTTTTTTGGCACATTAATTACCACCTGAACGGGAACTTCAATTTTATCTTCGATAAAAATGTATGAAACTCGAAATGGATATAATAAAAAAGAAGAACCGTTTCTAAACAGCAGTTCTAAATATTTCCTGCTGCATAACCGTTCTTCTTTTCTGAATGTGTACATGTTTTTTTGACTGATAATTGCAGATTTGATCTGCCTTTTCTGAAATTACAGAAAAGCAATCAAAAATTATGCTTTATGCTTACGCTCGTCTGAAACTGTTAATCTTTTTCTTCCTTTAGCACGACGTGATGCTAATACTCGTCTGCCGTTAGCTGTTGCCATTCTTTCGCGGAAGCCGTGTTTGTTTCTTCTCTTTCTTTGCGAAGGTTGGTATGTTCTTTTCATGACTGTATATTATCTTATTAATTTCAAAATTAAGAGGTGCAAATATAAAAGTATTCATTTATAAATGCAAGTCTGTTTAATTATTATTTTTCTAATCGAAAAGCAAATGTAGTAATTCTTTTCAAAATTGGTCCCCCCTTCGCTTCAAGCCCGAGAAAATCGGGGCTTTCTCGCTAGAGTCGGGTTTAAATTAAAACTGTCTCTGCTCCTATTAATGTGCAAAAAGCCTATAAACCTAAAGCCGCTTTCAATTTTACATAACCAGTTTTGCTAACCGGTAACCAAATATCCGATTTAAGCAAAACCACATAGCTATCTTTCTCTTTCAATTCTATTTTAGTTACCTGAGCTAAATTTATAATGTATGAACGGTGAATACGAATAAACACTTCCGCATCAAGTGTTTTCTCAAAATAAGCCATCGTTTTGTTCTTGTAAAAAGAACCTTCAGTTGTACTTAGTTTAACATAATCATCATCAGCTTCGAAGTAATTAATTTCGGCAACTGGAATAATTTTGATTACGCCATCTTTTTTAACCACAACTCTATTATTCTGGCTCGGACTAAGCGCTGCAGCATCTAAAACGGCCTCCGTATTCTCTGTTTGATTTAACCTTGCAGGTAATTTCTTGATTGCTGCATCAAATCTTGTTTTATCAATCGGCTTTAATAAATAATCTACAGCATTAACCTCAAAAGCCTTAATTGCGTATTCATCAAAAGCAGTTGTAAAAATTACGGCTGGTTTATCTTCTACAAGCTCCAACATTTCAAAGCCACTAATTTTTGGCATTTGTATATCTAAGAAAATCAAATCAGGCTTATGCTGCGTAATTGCTTTCAAACCTTCAAAACCATCGCAGCATTCTGCAACTACCTCAATTTCTTTATGTTCTGAAAGGTAGAATTTAACAATATCTCTGGCTAAAGGCTCATCATCAATTAATATGGTCCTGATCATTTTTTTGAGGAATTTTTAAGGTTGTAATATATAAATTATTTGCCTCAATTTCGGTTCTTAAAAGTTCAGGATTTGCAAAAAGCAGGTACAATCTCCTTTTAATTGCAGTTAAACCGAACCCAGTTCCACCAGTTGCTTTCATTTCAGGATCAAATGGATTTTGCACACGCAGTTGCAAAATATTATCGTTAACAGTTACATCAACCTTAATAGTTATTGCAGTTGATGTATTATAAAGACCAAATTTAATGGCATTTTCTACAATTGGCTGCAACAATGTGCCTGGCAAACATAATCTATGTGTGTCTTCATCAACATTAACTTCAATATTTAAACGATGACTAAACCTAACCTTTTCAATATCAAGGTAAAGTTGAATATATTCCATTTCATCCTCTACCGAAACCCACAATTCATCATCCCTTTTAAGTGTACCACGTAAAAAAGATGCGAGCTTGGTAATCATTACTCCGGCTTCTTTTGGATTAACCATTGTTAATGCAAAAACAGAATTCAAACTATTGAAAAGAAAGTGTGGTTGCAGTTGGTGCCTCAATTTATTTAATTCGGCCTCTTTGGCTAAATTTTGTGCTGCAAGTAACCTCGATTGTGTTTCTGATTGTTCCTCTAACCGATACCACAAAATATTTGCCAATGCACACCACCCCAAACACATAAAAGAAATTAACCCTCTAAAAGCAAACGAAAAATTATAGAAATCTTTATAGTCTTTAAAATCGGTAAAAATGTAAAACAAACCATATTTAGACAGATAAACAATTACAAAAGTTAATGCAAGCGTTATAATAAGCACATACATTATTCTTTCATTTTTTGGCTGATAGTAACCAAGCATATTACTAATGCTAATGCAAGCAATGGCGAGTAAAAAATTATTTATAGCACTATCCGTTATCGCAATAATCCACGAAAAATTTACAACATAGTGTATCCCAATGGCACACAAAATAGTCCAGCACAGTGCAATACCAAGAGATATTTTCTGTATTTGAGGAACTGAAAGCGGTCTTGTTGTCAAAATTTATAGGTTTAGTTTAGTGGATTAGTTCATTGTGGTTTTATAAAAATATTAGGCAGATTATTTTGCCTCATATTTCGCAAAAGTTTAAAAGCTTTTAATTTCAATCCCTCCAAACATTGCTGTTCCTTCTAAAATCAAAGTTTTCTGAATTTCCGAATTTGGCATTAGGCTTCCTCTTTTATCTTCAACGCTACCAAAAATTGCAGTCACGTTCGAGCGTACTGCCCAATTTTGAGGGATGATAAGTTTAATCCCGCCAAAAACTGCTGTAACATCTAATTTTACTGTTTCATTAAAATCGGCTTGTGTAAGGTTTATATCGGCTCCGCCAAAAACTGCGGTCACATCTCCACCTTTAAAGTTTTTCGAAAATACGGTTTGATGACTTCCTCCGAATACGGCAATGGCCTCAATAAAATCGTTATCCATTTTTTTGTCGGAAGATTTATCTGTTGATTCTAAACTTTCACTTTTAGGATTTCCGAAACCAAATGTTGTTTTACCATTTTTAGGCTTAAAGATTAGATAGGAACCAACGATAACCAAACCAACACCCAAAGCATATTTAGAAGCATCAAAACCAAGATGCATATTATCAATAGTATTATAAGCGCCAATCAGAACCAACACTAACCAACCTATTCCCTTAAAATTATTTCTAAGACCGATAAACACACCTAAAAGAATTAAAAGGTTCGAGCCGCTAAATATCCACCTTGGGATATCTAAATCCATTGTTCTAACCAAAAAACCTAATCCAACTAAAATGATAATAAGGCCGCTAAGCATTCTACCAGAATAGTTATTATTTATATTGTTGTTATTTGAAGTTTCCATTTTGTGTAATTATTAATAACCAAATGTATTTATAAGAAATTAAGCCAGATAACTCATATCTGTAGAAAAGCAAAAAATAGAGGTAAATAACCTCATTTTATCGGTGAAAAATATTTTAGTATTTTGAAGGCATGAAATTTCCACTATTTATCACAGCATTATTATGTTCCTTTGCATGTTTCGGCCAGCAAATTGAATCAAACTACAAAATTTATGATGCCAGAAAACAAAAAACAATATCAGTTGATGATATTATTAATGATATGAGCAAAGCTGATGTGCTTTTTTTTGGTGAAGAGCACAATGATTCAATTGGACATTATTTAGAAGCTACAATATTTAAAAAATTAAATGAAAAATATCCAAAGAAAGCAGCATTGAGCCTTGAAATGTTCCACACCGATATACAACAAGTTGTTAACGAATACCTTGCAGATTTAATATCAGAAAAGAATTTTATTAAAGAAGGGCGAGCCTGGAATAATTACAAAGATTACAGACCATTAATTGAGTATGCAAAGACGAATAAAATTGATGTTATTGCTGCAAATGCCGCAACGAGATATAGTAATGCGGTAACTAACGGTGGACTTGAGGCATTAAAAAATTTCCCAAAAAGTTCAATTATATTTTTACCAACTTTACCAATTGATACTGCTACCGGAAGGTATAACGATAAATTTATGGAAACACTTGGCGGACACAGCATGGGGCCTATGAAAATTTATCAAACCCAAAATCTTTGGGATGCAACGATGGCATGGACTATAGCTAAATATGCCAAAGCAAATAAAGGGAGTAAAATTCTTCAATTAAATGGTCGTTTTCATAGCGATGAAAAGTTAGGGACTTTGGCAAAACTTAACGCTTATGCACCAAAACTTAAAATACTTAATATTTCAGCTTTTTCTGATGTAGGTTTTGAAAATCCAGATTGGAATAAATACAAGAATCTTGCTGATTATGTAATTATCACAAACCCAAAAGTTAGAAGAAGTTATTAAAGCAAAAAGGCTCGCAATTACTTGCAAACCTTTTAAGGTTTTATGCTTTTGCTTTTAAAACATCTCTAATTTCTGTAAGAAGAATCTCTTCTTTAGTTGGTGCAGGAGGCGCTGCTGGTGCAGCAACTTCTTTCTTTTTAAGATTGTTAGCACCTTTAATAATTAAGAATAAAACAAACGCAACGATAATAAATGCAATAACCTGCGATAAGAAATTACCATATTTAATTGCTGTACCAGGAATAACCAGTTTACTTAAATCTTCTAAGCCTGCAGCTTTCAAAGCCGGACCTAAAACGGCAGGCGTAATAATATCTTCAACAAGTGAGCTTACAATTTTTCCAAAAGCCGCACCTATGATTACACCAACAGCTAAATCAAGAACATTTCCTTTAACTGCAAAATCCTTGAATTCTTTAACAATTCCCATAATTTTAGTTTTAGTTTGTTTTTTAACGAAAGTAACAATTATAATATAAACTTAAAAACGATTGGACCAACTTTAACTAACAATAAATTAAAAAATTGTTAAGTTATAAATACATCCTAAAGATTATCTGCCAACAATTCCTTATTTTTGCCGAATACTAAAGAATAACATGCTAAAGCAACATTTACAACAAAAATTATTACAAAAGTTATCACCTCAGCAAATTCAATTTATTAAGCTGCTACAGGTGCCAACTGTTGCTTTAGATACCAGGGTAAAAGAGGAATTAGAAGAAAATCCGGCTTTGGAAGACCCCAGTTTAATGACAGCTGATGAACCTAAAGGCGAATATGATGATTTAAATGATGGTCCTGAAGACTATGAAAGTTCATCAGAAGATAATAGCATGGACGAATTTAATGTTGATGATTATCTGCAAGACGATTCTGCCAATGATTACAGTACTAATTACAACAATGGCGATGATGATGAAGAGAAAAAAGAAACGCCAATTGCTATAGAAAGTACATTTTTTGAAAGTTTACAAGAACAATTAGATTTAATTCCGCTTTCAGATCAGGATTTTATTGTAGGTAAGCAAATTATTGGAAGTTTAGATGATGATGGTTATTTACGTCGGCCTTTAAGTTCTATGATTGATGACCTTGCTTTCTCTCAAAATGTAATGGTTGAGGAAGAAGATGTTTTAGAAATGCTTCGTTTAATTCAAAGCTTCGACCCTCCGGGAATTGGGGCCAGAGATTTAAAGGAATGCCTTCTTATTCAACTAAAAAGAAAAGATACAAGTAACCCCATAATTGTTAAAGCAATGAATGTGGTAGAAAATTATCTTGATGAATTTACAAGAAAACATTACGATAAGCTTGAAAAAAGCTTAAATCTTGATAGTGAGGAGTTAAAAGAAGTTGTTAATGAAATTCTTCGTTTAAATCCAAAACCTGGTGACGCAAACCAAGTTACAACAAAACAAATGCAAATTATTCCTGATTTTCACATCAGTAATAATGATGGCATTTTAATTTTAACTTTAAATTCAAAAAATGCTCCTGAATTAAAGGTAAGTCGCTCCTATCAGGAAATGTTTGAGCATTACGATAAAGCCTCAGCTAAAGATAAAAAACTGAAAGAAGCTGTTCAGTTTGTGAAACAAAAGTTAGATTCGGCTAAATGGTTTATCGATGCGATTAAGCAAAGACAGCAAACTTTATTGAAAACCATGAATGCGATTATGCATTATCAATACGAATATTTTTTAACCGCTGATGAACGCAAAATGCGTCCAATGATTTTAAAGGATATTGCTGATAAAATCGATATGGACATTTCAACCGTTTCGAGGGTTGCAAATTCTAAATACGTTCAAACAGAGTTTGGTACATTTCTGCTAAAATCTTTCTTCTCGGAAGCAATTCAAACTGAAAATGGCGAAGAAGTTTCGAATAAAGAAGTTAAAAAAATTCTTGAAGATTGTATTGGCAATGAAGACAAGCGCAAGCCTCTTGCCGATGAAAAACTTACCGATATTTTAAAAGAACGCGGTTATAATATTGCCCGCAGAACTGTTGCTAAATATCGTGAACAAATGAATATTCCGGTTGCCAGACTTAGAAAAGAGCTTTAGTAGTTGCCTGATTTTTTGGTTGTTTAGTTTTTTGGGTTATTCCAAAGCACCTTGATTACTAAACAATCAAGCCAACAAAAACCAATTACCACATTTTAATATAAGAAGGTACTTTGTAAATGTTATTCAGCATTAAGCCAAGTACAATTTCATGGCTACCATTACTTACTGTATTCAAATCAGAAGTAGTAAAATCATAAGAATAAGTAAGATTTACCATCTTGCCTATATTAAATCCAGCCATTGCGGCGAATGAATCATTTTTTCGGTAGCTTCCGCCTAACCATACTTTATCTTTAAAAGCAATCTTCATATTTATGTCTACAGAAACTGGCGCCGGCTGTACATATTTTACCATTATAGAAGGGATAGCTGCAATTTGGTCGTCCATAAAAAACTTATAACCGGCAGTTGCAAAGAAATGCGGTACCTCCTTGCCAGTATTGTAATTATCAGAATTTGTAAAGCTTAATTTTTGTGATAAAACCTGTTGTGCAGATACCCCGGCAAAAAGTCTCGCACCATATAACCACAAACCTACACTTAAATCCGGTCTTAACTGACTAACGATTGTATTTGATAATGCAGGGTCGCTTTGGCTATCTGGAAACGTTAAGGAGTTAATATCCAATCTAATATTTGATAAACCAGCAGCGGCGCCTAATGAGAGATTAAAAGCGTTATTTAATTGCAAGTGGTAAGCATAAGTAACATTAGCATCAAGCCTAGAAAGTGGACCGGCCTTATCCTGCACAACTGTAAACCCCATGCCGTGATGCGCAGGCGAGGAAGTATAATTTTGCATATAGTTTCTATCCATCGGGTTACCGGTTTGCTCAGGAAAAGATGTTAAGGCATTGCTCCAAAGTTGATTATCGCCCAAAGCCCAATGTGCAGAAACGAAAGAAGTTTGAGGTGCATCGTTAATTCCTGCCCATTGTTTCCTAAAACCAGCCTTAAAATCAATATAATTTTCTATTCCTGATAAGGCAGGATTTAAAAGATATTGATTAAAAATATACTGAGTATATTGAGGCTTTTGTTGAGAAAACCCATTAAAACTTATAAAAACGGCTATTATTAGTATATATTTTTTCAACTTTATCTGATTATGGTGAGAGGTCCGGTAATTGTTTTACGCCCGTTTCTTGGGTTGATAAGATAGTAATAAACGCCGACAGGTAGAGGCTGATTTTGATAATTCCCGTCAAATGGAGACTTGTAACCTACACTGTAAAATACTTTGTTTCCGTTTCTGTTAAAAACTTCGATGGTTGAATTTGGATATGTATCTAAATATTTAACATCCCAAATATCATTAATCCCATCACCATTTGGTGTAAAGGAACTTGGTGGAATAAGTGCTTGCAAAACTTTTACCAAAACCGAAGTTATCACTTTACAACCTTCACTTGTTGTTGCTGTAAGTTCATACTGTGTATCTTTATCAGGCGATGCGATTGGATTCAAAACATCATCGCGATTTAATCCTAAAGAGGGTGTCCAGTTGTAAGTTAACGCTTTGCCATCGGCAATTGTTGGAATGGTAACCTGACCACCAGCTAATATATACATTGTAGAAACACCAATATCTGCGGTTGGAGATTGATGAACGTTAATATCTTTTTTTATAACACTTGTACAACCATTAGCGGCAATAAAAGTATAGGTTATTACATGTACTCCAGGCTGAACTTTTTTTGGATTAAAGTTTCCTTCAGTATCAATTCCGTCGCCAGAATAAGTGCCATTTCCGGTTATACCTGAAATTTCTCTCGCTTGATTTACGATTATGGAACCATCGTTTTGACAAGCGGAAGGAATATCAGCAAACTCTAAGATTGGCGCTGGCTTTAATGTAATTTGTTTTACAACTTCCTCGAAACAGTCTGTACCAGAATAAGCTTTTAATTTAATTTTGAAATCTTTATTGCTGTTGCCACCAAATGCAGCATAAACCAGGTTAATATTTTCTCCCGTTGGATAATCATAAGTTAAAAATTCTTCTGGAGCTCCATCCAAATTCTTGTAAATATCAATTTTCGTAATCTTGCCAAAAAATGCTTTTGATAAATTATTGATTACTACTGGGCTATTACTACACAGATTATTTGAATTCTGAACTGAAAAATCCGCTTTTTCTACAGCCCCATTTACTGTAAAGCTTTTTGATTGTGAATTAACACAGCCATTTACATTGGTAATTTTCAGCGTAACGGTGTATAGCCCGAAATTTGAATAAGTATGCTTACCATCCTTTTCTGTTGAGGTATTTGGATTTGTCAACGTAGACGATGCATCTCCAAAATCCCATTCATATTTTATCGGACCAGTAATGCCATCGGCATCTATAGTCTTATTTGTAAATAATGCAAAAGCATCTTTCAAACAAACATCAGGCATTGTAAAATCTGCAACAGGTAAGTTAGTAACAATAACATCTTTTGAAAAAACATCGCTAACACAACCATTTGAAGATGTAGTTATAAGCGTTATTTTATATGTGCCGATTGATGTATATTTATGTGCAAATGGGGTCTTATCTGTTTTATCAATAACTGTATTATCGCCGAAATCCCAATGCCAATTAACGATTTTATTTACAGTTTTAGCAGAACTTATTGTGGATTCATCCGTAACAAAATAATCGGTATTTATACAAGTATTTAATGTTGATGAAAACTTAGAAACTGGCAGAGGATAAACTGTTATTGTTTTGCTATAAACATCAGAATAGCAACCGGAACCAGCTTTTACAGATAATGTTACCGTATAATTTCCTTCTGACGCGTATTGGTGTTTAGGATTTTTTTCTTCTGATTTTGCACCATCTCCAAAATCCCAGAGCCAGTTTGTTACTTGAAATTCGGTAGAGTTTGATATACTTTTATCTGTAAAAGAAATATCTGTTTTAGCACAACCAGAAGCATCAGCTTCAAAACTTGAAGTCGGTAAATCGTATATAGAAAAAACATAGTTTGTTTCTAAATCTCCACTTTGGCAATTCGTTGCATTATTAGGCACATGCGCAACAACGTTAAGCTTGTGTTCTCCAGCTGTAATGTAATTTCTCTTATCAGGATAACTGTAAATATAAAAAGTTTGTCCGTTGATAAGTTTAACTTCAGGTTCATTTGTTGTAATTATTGTAACCTCATTATCAAGTGTCCAAGTAATCTTATCTGGCTTATATGGCAAGTTTATTTTGAAACTGATTTCAGTATTAACGCAGCCGTTTTGATATTCCTCCTGTTTTACATTATTAACTACTGTAAGGTAATTGTTTGAGGCCAAATTTGTACCGGCAGAGTAAGCATAGGATTCTGTATCGCCATAACCATAAGCAATAACATTAAATCCATCGTCTGCGGTAAGCGTTAAGCTTCTATCAGTAACCGGAACCTGGGCAAAAGACAAATTACCCGAAAGAGTTGTCCATGATATGTTTGGAACGATTCCATTTATCTTAAAAGATGCTGTTTTATTCGTTTTGATTAAAACATTTAAATATCGCTGCCTGATATCTTGTTCTGTAGCTGAAAACACGGTGATGTTATTGACACTAAATTCAACAGGATTTAAAATAACCATATCCGGGTCGCCAAAACCAGCATTGGTACCATTTGGAGTTGCACAACCTACTGAATACATGTACTGGCTTAATAGGAAATTTTTATCTCCTGTTATATAATTTGGTGTTGAAAGTCTTGGAGAACTGTAAAAATTACCCTTGTTTAAAGTCGCAATCAATGTCCCATTCTCATAAATTTTTGTATTATCTTCTACTGCTATTGCCCGATAAATATATGATTGATTAATAAATGGAATAATACCATACGTTTTACCTAAACTTGAAACTGGATAAATTTGCTGATAAAGCGGATCAGAACTCGTACAATTCCCTATAACAATGTTAGAAGTACCAGAAAATGCCGCAAATCGCTTACAAGATGATGTGCCAGGATCTGTCTCTACAGATATGCCAGTTAAATCATCAAGGCCAGAAGTATATTCGTAAACATCGCCTGCTTTGGGTAAGGTAATTGTTCTGTTTACGTTGTTTTTTTCCTTTAATAATAAAACTGTATTGTCCTCTACTGCAATGAGTGTTAAATAATTATAGCCCTGCTGAGTGGAATTATTATTATTATTGTTGTTGTTATTATTGGATGCAATGTTCTGAGTATAGTTAACTGAAAAATATTTCTGACCCAATGTTTCAAAAGGTAATATGAGTGATGCAGCAGACCTATGTCCGGCAAAAACATGTGCATAAGCGGCAACTTTGGGTTTTCCGGGTGTAACAACGATATGAATTCCGCGGTTTGTTAAAACCATATTTGCATCATTCAAATCTATATAAGAATCGTTTCTATTAACCTGAATACCAACAGAAGTATTCGCAGGAATTGCAGTAATTCCCGAAGAATAAGCGCCGCAAGTAACCGTAACTTCAGTATCATACTTGGATGTTACAAAAACAACCAAACTTGCCAAAGAGCCACCGCTAGGAACATGCGTAGGAAATACAGTCCAAAAATCTGTTCCTTCATTGGAAATACTTTGGCTGTAACCCCTTTTAAATAATAAAAAAGCTACACAAAAAACTAATAAGAATGCTCGTTTCATTTCTATTAGTTTGGTTAAGAAGTAGTTTGCATTGGTTTGTTTATAGAATGCAATATACTATTATTGGATATACAAGAAAAAAAAATAACATATTTTAAGTAGTAATTTTCCTTTTCGTGTAATAAACTAACTGGTTGGTGTAAAAAAAACAACAATTCTCATATAGGATTTGCAAATTAATTGCATTATTTCTATTCGAATCAATTAATAAACTCACTAATATTGATTGAACAAGCAACATCCCGAAAAGTAATTTTTTAATAATTAATTAACCTTAAAGGATAATTTATGAATGCTTATTTAAAATTAATTGAACAAATATATCCAGCTAGAAATGGTGAAAAATCTGATATTTTGCTTTATAATGAAATGTATATTGCTTATTCGACAATGCAATTAGAAAAAATCATAACGGAAAAGACATTATACAATTACAGAATCGCTTTTTTCTTTTTAAGAAAACACATTTACAATGCAGTGAATGATGCAATGAGAAAAATTCACTATAGTTTAAACGAGTTAGATAGGCAATGTTTAATGTATTTCCAAAACAAATTAAACTCGCAACTTTACGATAAAGTAGAACTGGATGCTATAATTGAAAACGTCAATAAACTATTATCATGCTATGATTTAAGCAAAAATTATTTGGAAAACATAGTCGAAGTTGAAGAACTAAAACTCAAAGTGTCAGCTTAAGTTATTCATCATCTTGAGATTTGTTTTTAAACTTTTCCGAAAATTCTTTTGCATTTTCATCAGCGGATGTATCGTTATGGTTTGGTTGCTCTAAATTTTCTTCTAGCCTATTATTCCATTTATCTAAACCATCATTAGGCTCATTTTTAGCAGAATCGTTTTTAGGATTTACCATGATTGAAGTTTGTTAATAAAACATAATCTACTAAAATAAGTTTTTGTTATTTTACAGGAGGTTCATCTTTGGCATTTTTAAATTCTTTAACACTTTTACCAATCCCACGCATAAGTTCTGGGATTTTTTTTCCTCCGAAAATTAATAAAATAATAACTCCGATTAGTATAATTTCAATTGCCGACATATTAATTTTTTAATGAATATACACTTAAATTAACAAAGCTGATTAATAGCAATTAAACAAGCAATGCATTTAATGTCCTGGTTTTTACTTTTGGAACGGCACCATGTCTAATAAATTCTGAAAATCCTTTTAGCTGCTTGATTGATTTTATAGTTTCGTAACCGAAATAATTACTTCTAATTTTATTTAGCAAAAGTGTATCGGTTTTAAATAAATCTTTTTCAGTTAAAATGCCTTTCTTTAAAAAAAACTTAATAAGCTCTGCCATTTTTCCATTCGCAAATAAATAAAGCGGAAGGTTAAAAACTTCATCATTAAGTCTTTTAAATATTTGATTTATCCACAAAACTTCATCTTCAGAGTTTATTGCAATTTTACCGTCCTTTAATTCAATTGATTTTAAAAATGTTAAAATTCTTTGTCGGGAAATCAATCCAGCGTAGAAACTATCCCTTAAAGTATAATCTAATCTATCTGCACAAAGTGATGGTAATGGCTGTTCTAAAATATTAAACTCACCATAAATAATCTGATTAGCATTGTAGCCATACTTAAGTAAAACGTCAGGAATTTCTGAATTATAGAGAATTTCAGCAAAAACCTTTTCGTGATAATCTTCATCAGTGTTGTCAAAAACATAATCGCCAACATGAGAAAATGCAGTATGAGAAATATCATGTAAAAGCCCCGCAATTTGCTCCAATTCCGAACCACCTAACTTTCTAATTAACATCATTACCCCGATTGCATGCTCCAGCCTAGAATGACAAATATCTGGGTTAACCAAATAGATAGCCCCACTTTGATGTACACCTGCCAATCGTTTTAAAGCTTCGGTATTCAATAAATTATCAAAAATTTCTGGTAAATCTATCTTACCATACAAAAAATCGTTTACCTGAATCATACCTTAAATTTAATTAACACCACACAATTATACTACATTTTTTAGTTTAAATAAAAATTAATTACTAACAAAAACTAAATATTTTAGTTAAATATTAACTTTCAAAATATTTGAAAGCATTTATTACAAAAACATGATTTTTAAATACTATTGAACAGAAACATCATTAAACTTTAAACGTTATATTTATAAAAAACAGGTATATGGCAACTGCTGAGCAAATCCGAAAAGCATATTTAGATTACGTTTTAAGCAACAACGAAAAACCAAAATCGGTTTACATTTTTGCAAAAAAGTTAAAAATAACAGAAGCTGATTTTTATCAGTTTTATTCTTCTTTTGAAAGTATTGAGAAGAATATTTGGTTTGAATTAACTTTTGAAACCATTAGTAAGATTAAGGAACAGGAAGTTTGGCATCAATACTCTTCAAGAGAGAAAATGCTGTCATTTTTCTACAGTTATGTTGAAAAATTAAAGAATGAGAGAAGCTTTATAATCTACAGTTTAAAAAATTATGGGATACAGCTAGGAACACCTAACGTTTTAGCTGGTGTTAGACCAATTTTTGAGAATTTCGCCGAAGATATTATAAATGAAGGATTAGAAAACGGAGAGCTAGCTGAACGTAAATTCTTCAGCAAACGCTATAAAGATGCCCTATGGGTTCAGTTTGCGTTTATTTTAAATTTTTGGATTAATGATGATAGCGAAAGTTTTGAAAAAACAGATGAAGCAATTGAAAAAGGCATTAATGTAACTTTCGATCTTTTTCAGCACTCTCCTATTGATAATTTATTTGAGTATGGAAAGTTTTTGAGTAGAAATGGGAAGTTTAAAGAGCGTATGGGTTTTAATATTTAAATGAAAGAGCAAAAGAGTATTCCGGTAACTAAGGTAGAGCGTTCTGCAAAATTTGTTAAAACAGGTTTTCAAATTGGTGGAAATTACATTAAACATTATTCAAAAAAGCTTTTTAATCCAGAAATGGATAGAGATGAGCTTAATGAAGATAATGCTACAGATATCTATAAATCGTTAAGCGAACTGAAAGGGAGCGCTTTAAAGATTGCGCAAATGCTAAGTATGGATAAAAACATACTGCCAAAATCTTATGTAGATAAATTCACGCAATCTCAATATAATGCTCCACCACTTTCTGGGCCGCTTATTGTTAGAACATTCACTAAAAATTTCGGGAAAACACCAGAAAAAATTTACGATAGTTTTAATTTAACTTCTACAAATGCGGCTTCTATAGGCCAAGTTCATCAGGCTAAATTAAACGGAAAAAAACTTGCTGTTAAAATTCAATATCCTGGTGTTGGCGATAGCATTTCATCAGATTTAAAATTGGTTAAGCCTTTTGCCTTCAGGCTTTTAGGAATGTCGGAAAAAGAGCTAAACATCTATATAAAAGAGGTTGAAGAGCGTTTATTGGAAGAAACCGACTATGAATTAGAAGTTAAACGTTCTATTGAATTTTCTGAAGCTTGCAGAAACTTAGATAATGTTATATTTCCAAAATATTACCCAGAATTATCTGGAAAACGAATCATTTCTATGGATTGGATTGATGGTTTGCACTTAAAAGAGTTTTTGAAAACCAATCCATCTCAAGAATTAAAAAATAAAATCGGTCAGGCTTTATGGGATTTCTATAATTTCCAACAACATGAACTAAAAGCTGTTCATGCAGATCCGCATCCAGGAAACTTTCTTATTACATCTGATGAAAAACTTGGTGTAATTGACTTTGGATGCATTAAGGAAATGCCACTGGATTTTTATATTCCTTTTTTCTCGCTTATCTCAACAGATGTGATTCTCGATAAAGCTAAAACAATAGATGCTTTTAGAAAGTTGGATATGATTCATGCTGAGGATACAGAAGCACAAATTGAGTTTTACTATAAATCGTATAAGGAAATGATTGAGCTTTTTGCTAAACCATACATCAATACAGTGTTTGATTTTAGCCAAAATGATTTTTTTGAAAAACTATACAATTATGGCGAGAAGATTTCGAAAATGCCGGAATTTAAGCAAGCTCGCGGCGTAAAACATTTCATTTATGTTAATCGCACAAATTTTGGTTTGTACACAATATTACATGAATTAAAAGCAACGGTTAATACAAATACATACCAACCAAAGCTTTACTAAACATTCTTTTTAACCACTTCAATCATGTCATCAATTTCGAAAGGCTTTTGAATATAATCATCAGCCTTGCTTTCCTTTGCAATTTCAGGTAGTTTTTCAGAAGTTGAAGTTAATACAGCAGAAATATCTTCCGTTTCCGGGTCTGATTTTAGCTCCTTAATTATTTTAGAACCCTTTTTAGTGCCTTTAATGTGATCATCAATAACCACAATATCAGGTTTTATTTCTTCTATTTTATCAATTGGTTCGGTTGTTAATGAAGCAGTGACATCAAAGCCTTCTTCATCTAAAACCTGATCCATTATATCTAGAATGTCTTTATTATCCTGAACCAGAACAACCTTTTTCTTCATAAATCGTTTGGAATAAATTTGTTTTAAATATAAATAAAAAACAATAATTAGTAAAGCAAAACTTTTGCGGTTTGCTAATTAACTAATCTGTTAGTCGTTCGTCTGTTTTTTTAACCTGTTGGTCGATTAGTTACAAGTGCTTGTATAAAACTGCAACATTGTCTGCAACGTTTTTCACTTGGTGGCGTCTTATCTACAAAACCATTAGAAAACATAAATCACTAAATAATAATCATTTATAAATAACAGCATTATGAAAACCTCAATCAAAACCCTAATCGCAGTTTCATTATCGGCCATCACTTTAACAACTGCAGCATTTTCTACAAGTGTATCAGCAGCAGAAAAAAAACCAACAACTGTATCAGCACCAATCAAGTTTAAAAGAATTTCTATTAAAGGAAATGTAGAAGTTAAAATTGTGCAAAGACAAAATGAATCTGTAGCCTATGCTGAAGATAATTTGGGCACAGCCAAAATCACACAAGAAGGTGATCTTTTAAGAATTATATCCCTAGACAAAAATGTTAGTAAGATTACAATTTACGTATCTGATATTTATAGAATTGAAGCTGCTGATAATGTTATTGTAAAAACAGAAGGCAAAGTTAAAGTTAAATTTTTACAGGTTTTCTTAAAAGGAAATGCACACGCTGAAATTAACTCTAATACTGAAGGATTATATACTGTAATTAAAGATAATGCAGATTTAAAATTAAGCGGTGCAACCGATAATCACACCGTAGTTATGGGCGATACACAAAAATTAACCATGGATAGATTTGCTGCATTAAAAACGAATATCAGTTCTGCAGAAGAAACTAATGCAATTACTGAAACTGTAGCAGTTATCAAATAATCAAAAAACACACAACACAAAAAGGCGAAGAGATTATCTCTTCGCCTTTTTTGTTAATTTAAGTTTAAGCTTAAATCTTTTGCTTTAGAATCTTCCGCTTCTTTGCGCTTGGTTTTACTAATATATTTAACACCAACCCTTAAAGCTTTTAAACCAGATACACCTTGTAATTCTTCTAAATTAAGTTTCTCTAAGTCATCATTTAAATAACCTTGATCTTGTAGATACTTAATGTATTCTACATATTCTTTAGCTTCATCGGCATTAAAATACACCATTGCAATTTTATTTGGCTGTGTTAAACGCTCGGAAGTTCCCTTAATCAAAACTTTATCAATACGTTTCTTAACAACCTCATATCTAATGTTATACGCACCCTCTACGTCAAACCTACGCTCATCGTTTCTAAAACTAATGTCTATTGCATTTGAGTGAATAAACAACAACTGAGTAGTTTCTAAAGGTCTAGGCATATCGCCAATTAAACTTTTAGAAAGGCGGGCAATTTCTACCATTGATGTTAATTGCCATAAGCGAATATTTTTTAAATAAAGTAAATCGAATGGTTTATTTGGAGCAATCTCCTGACCGATATAAATGTCGTATTCAACACCATCGGTACGGAATTTTGCAAAATAACAAGGATATGAAGCTTGCAAGTTTTGTTGTGCAGTTTCTAAATACTGGCTAACTTCCATATTTATGCGTTGCATAGAAGTTTCTAATTTCCTTCTGTTTTCAAATGCCAATCCCGTTTCAGGAAGAATTTCTGCAAAATAATCGTCAACAATTTCGGCAGCTTCTGGGTGATTTAGCTTTATTACCGTAAAGAATGGATAAACTTCAACGCCTAAAAACTCATTTAAAAGCATCTCTTCGTTGCTAGATGCAACATTACTGATTCTTACAATCCAATCGTTACAGTTAAAAATAAGTTTATCAATTAATTCTAAGAAAACAAATTTGCGTAAGCTCTTCAAAGTCTTTATAATGTTCAATAAATGAACATGCATGTCTTCTTTTAAAGCTTCATTGCGTTCGTTGGTCGAGTTTCGAATATCAATAGCACCAAATAACGGATACATATTTTTAAACGTAACCGTTTCCATCTGTTTAAGCTTTTTATTCTCTTTACTTTGCTTTAGGAAATCCCAAACAGCCTCATTAAACTTCCACTGAACGGATGGTTGTAAAGCAGTAAATTTATCCATCAAAACCGCATCCATCTTCGAATTAAATTCTTCTATACTGTATTGGAAAAGTTGACCAATTAACGGCATCGCCGGGCGCAATCTTGATAACAATTTATCATCTAAAGCAACCTCTTTGCTAGAATAAACTTCTAAAACGCCAGCTAATTGCGTGTTATAGTAAACTGGTAAAACCGAATAAGAACAAACGCCTGCTTCCTTTAAAACCCGCAAAAATGGGTCTTTTTCCATTTGTTTTTCATTAATCGAACTCACAAAAATTGGCCGTGGATCTTCCTTATACTTATCTACAAGTGAGTAAAAAACTTCTTCTTCTAAGTTTGATGCCTTCGCAGAATTAATAAGCATACTTTGAGAAAATTCCTGATCATCAAAAACAAGCTTATTGTTAACGGTCAGAAATGGCATTAAGCCAAATTCTAAATCTCCATTACCACTAAGCGTTTTTAAGGCTTGTATTACGTGGTTGTAAGATTCAGTTTGGTAATTATGATTAACTAAAGCATCTCTGATACCATCAATTGCGTGGTGTAAGGTAACATCAGTAATAGAAATTACACTGAAACCTTCAAAAATAAATTTCTTTAACGGAAGCGCATCAATAAGGTATTCCATTTCAGTACCTTCCTGAAAGTGCTGAGCCAATTCTTCAAAATTTAGTTCTGGCAATGAACCTTTAAACTGGATATCGATAAATTGCGTATCATTTTGAATATTGTAGTAAGAAGTTAAATTATTTTCTGGATTTACATGCGCATAAATAATCTCGTTCTTTAATACAGAAGAAAAATTATAAAACCTGTTTAAAATTAAATTGTAAACAAATTTTAAATGCTTTTTCTCTGATGATTCAGAATCTTTACTAACCTTTTTTGCTGGATCGTGATCCTTGAAAAATTGATAAAAAGCATTGGTGCTAAAGAATATTTCATCAGGAACTGGCGTACTCAATGCCCAAAACATCTCGTTTTCATTAGCCATTAACGGTGTTAAAATGGTAAAAATTAATTCGAGTGTTTCTTTATGTTTCGATAACTCTTGAGCGCTAATATTGCTCAATAAGGTATCTTCTTTTTCAATTTTTTCGAGCAAAAACCTGTAAAATTCCGACTTAACGGTTTTTTCTGTTTTAAGCCTGTTTTTTAAATAGGTTACCAATGGCCTAAACGACAGGTTGGATTTAACCTGGCAATTAATGCATTCGTTTTTATGTATTTTAATTACATTGGTATTCATGAGTATATGTTTGTTATAGACGTAAATTTAATTGGAGTAAAACTTTTATTAACTTTTACAAATATACGAATAGCCTGAGCCACAAATAGTCTGCAAAACGTAATACTATTTTTACATTTACTTATATTAATATACGAATAAAATTAAAGTTTAGTTTAAAATTTAATTTTACAAGAAGCACAAATACAGTAATTCATTGTTTGCTGTAGTACTGCCAATAATTCAATATTTTGAACTTGTGTAGCTTTTGGCAAAAAAAATACACCATAATAAGGCGCTTTAACAGAAAACTTAAATATTTTAGAAGAATTTCCCTACTTAAACCTGACTGTACGAAAATACTTTTTGCCGCAGTAACTTTAATAAGTAAAAACCGCCAACAAAAAGATTGTAGGAAAGGCAGGGCTAACGTAAATTCTCGGAAGAAACCTGCTTTTCAAAATATTTAAAATCAGTTTTTGTAAAAATTAATACCTAAAGTTTATTGAAACGTACGGATACCAACCATCAACCGAATGCCCCATAACAAAGCGCAAAACAGTTAAGGATGCAGGTGCAAAATATGCTCCGCCTCCAACACCGTGGTGCCAGGTTTGAGATGCTTCGCCCCTTTTCCAAACGCGACCAACATCATAGAAACCAATTAAGCCAACTTGCCCCGGCAATATATAACTTACTAAATCGCCAAGTTTGGCTCTTAATTCTAAATTGTTGTAGAAGCTGTGTTCGCCAGCAAACCTAAACTGACGGAAACCCAATAAATTCCCTTGTCCGCCGAGAAATTGAGCCTGATAAAATGCAGGTTTACCAACAGTTATGCCGCCACCAAATCTATCTGCAAGAATGAAATTCTTTCTTCCATCCAAATTTTTGTAGAGTGCAATACTTGCCGTAAACTGTCCGAAAGAATTAGAGTATTTGTTTATTCCCTTGTAGCCCGTTAGCTTAAAATCGACAAAACTACCTAAGGTTGGCAGTAAATCATTATCCCTGGTATTATTTGTAAAGTTTACAATTGCCCCTGCAAACATTTTTTCGTTTTTAATCGTCAAGCTATCAGAAGAATGCAGCTGGGCAGTGTTTTCTATAAATCGTCCGATATTATCATCATGGTCTAATTTATAGTATTGAAATGATGGACCAATGCTAAAAGTAGATTTTGGTCGTCGCCACCTGATGGATGGATCAACTTGATAGAGATTAAACCTCGAACGGTAATAACGAATGTCATCGCCACGTTCATCAAAGTGTGTATCATTTCCTAAACCGAAAAAGTTTTGAGTATTATTTGGCGCAAAAGCATCGGCCTTTAAAATAAAATCACCTTCTCCTAAAGCTTTTATCCATTCTCCGCGGTAATTAAACCTAAACGCTCTGGTAGAAAAAGAATGCAGAAAAGAAATTGTTTGAGAATTGCCGTAAGGCTGTTTCCTAAAACCGGGGTTGGTTTGTTTGTAAATTAAACCAAGTAAAATACCATCATCATTATTGTAACCTGCATTTAAGTTTATCGAACTTCTGCGGTACATATCTTTGGGTACGTAACTGAAATTTGATGTATCATTTGAAATTATTTTACTGATTTTTTTTTCAGCCCCACCACTATAAGTTGCTTTTGTGGTACGACCATACAATTTTACAGGACCATTACTATTTGCAAAATCATAAAATTTATCGCCTTTGCCACCAATTATACGCAACTTTATATCTGATGTTTTGTTATCCAAATACAAACTATCATGACCATTATGCATATAAATGCGAAGCTCTTTTGTAACTTTCGGATCGAATTTTCTATCGTAAAGTTCGCCCTTAATATTACCTTCTTTAGATATCTTATTGATTTTTACCCTTAAACCTTTTTCACCATTATCAGTAATTACAATTTTTTCATTTTTATTGGTTACCTCAATATCAACAATGCGATTAAAGAAATGGTAATAATCATTCATCAATTTTGGTAGTGCTTTTACTCGTGCTCTCAGCTGATTTAAAAAAGCATCATGATGTAATGTATAACTTGGTTCAGGAAGTTTTTTCAGTGCTTTTTCGAAAACATCATCGTTATAATTAGCGCAGAAATCAGCTACAATTTTATCCCATTCCTTTTCATCAATGTTTGCTGTCCACCTGCTGCTAATTTCCCTGCCCTCCCATAAAAACCAATTAATATCTTTTATCTCTCTTTCGTAGCCCTGCATCATAGGTAACAAAGAAGAACTTTGCGTAAATCGCTGTATTATTCCATCAGACATGAAGAAAACCTGGTCTCTATCTCTTGGAACTGGAGTGTAATAAGAATCACCATCTTTTTTCGTTTCTTTCCATCGCCACTGGTCTTCGTGTCTATCCCAATCGCCTAAAAGTACATCAAGCGCTCTTGCTTTTACCCAAGCCGGACCATTTAACTTATTATCATTATCATCGGTAAGTTTCTTATCCATTTTTGGCGAGCTATCTGATTCGCCAACTGGTTCTCTTTCTTCCAGCAAACAAAGTGTATTGGCAAAAACAGACTCGTATTCGCCTAAATTATCATCGGGTGAAACCCAGCCAATAATAGGATTAGTATGATAAATACCACCTGCTTTAGCCAACTCAGGCACAACCAAAGCCGAAAATGGATGCTGTGCCGACATATTATCTTTAATGATATCTTTTGCGAAAGTTTCTCTTAAGCCAGCTGGAAGTAAAACTTCTGGATATTTCTCTACGCTTCGTAATACATATTCTTTGCCATTCTTATCCTCTAGCCTTAGCGAGCGGCTTTGATTTCCGCCACCTCTTTGGGTCGCTTTTAAACCGCCTGCAATTTTAGAAATCCGTAAAACCGGAACCTTAGTTTTAGCTGCATATTCTTTACGAAAATTCTCTCCAAAAAGCCATCGATGAAAACGACCAACACTATCGTATTCAGGTTTAATGCGTATTGTAATACTATCTGCAATAATTGGCTTCAGCCTGTTTCGCTCTTTGGCGGTAAGCACCTCAAACTTTTTAGTATAGCTGTAAACACGTTTAACTCCAGTATCAGCGTAAATATAATACTCGTACCGCATATCATTATTCATCAGCTGGTCGGCAACAACATAGCCTTGCTGCATCTCATGAAATAATGAATTTTTTCCTTGTTTATTTGGAGATACTTTCGAACCCGAACCACTGACAATTTGTAGTTGTTTGCTTTTTATTAACTGCAAGCCATGTTCGTGGCCGGCAACATAAGTTACATTTTTATAATCACCAAATACGCCGTTTACCGATTTTATCATTTCCTTATATGCCGGGTGATTTAAATCTTCGGGACTTAATAAAGTTGAGCGCAAAAATGGATAAACAGAACCCAAAACAGGCATTGGGATGTAGAGGTTTTTATTTAAAGAGGTTAGTGGAAATAAGTGATTTCTTAAATTAAAGTAGCCACCGTGCGGACCGTAACTTTGAAATGGATGATGCGAGGCCAAAATAATCACCTTATCTTTATTACGCTCTAACAATTCCTCCATTCTAACGATTACCTCATCTTTCGTCCTACATTCACACTCTCCGCTTGGGTTTGATTTATTGTATGGAAAAAGCCACCATTCGCTATCATAAGCAATAATTGTTAGTTTATCAGTTAAGTTAATTGCAACCGGATCTGGGCAGCCATTCTGCGGAATAAGCTTTAATAATGGATCATTCTGCAATTTCAAATAATCATCCTGTGCCTTAATTTTTGCCAAGCCCTTTGGCCCAGATTTATCCCAATCGTGGTTACCGGGAATAAAATAAACTGTAGCGCCTTTTTCTCGCATTGGTATAAATTGCGATTGCAATATTTTCTTAGTATCTTCTTCTTCTATACTACCTGGCAAGCCCATTCCGGTCGGGTAAATGTTATCACCTAAATATAAAACAGTCGTTTTTTTTGGGATAATTTGTTTGGCAGCATTCTTTAAATCCTGCGTTTGCGCTGAATTCATTTCTCCAGCATCACCAAAAAGTATAATGCGATGCTTTACTTCATTTTGTGCAAATGAAATAAGCCCAGTAAAAATGAATAATATGCTTAGGGTAAGATTTCTGATCATAAAGTTTGTTTGTTATAAAACTATAACATAAAAAATAATAAGCCGCTTTTTAGTTAGGAAGCGACTTTATAATTATTTCTTTAATTGAAATTCAAGGATATTTCCTGCTGATAATGTTCCGCCCTCATTAGAAATATATAAAGTATTATTCTTATCAAATGCAATTCCTTCTGGTTGATTAAAGTTGCCACCTTTTAGTGAAGCAGTGTTTTTTATTTTGAAATTGGCATCTGTAATCACAATCATTTTATTTACAGAAGATAAAATATACCATTCGTTAGTATTTTTATTTTTAGCCAATGCTGAAGGTTTAAAATTTGCCTTTTTTGCACCAGATAATTTTGCAATTTCAGTGTAAGGTAAACCAAATTCTCCATCGGCCTTTAAAGAACCGTCATCTGCCATCGTAAATACATAAATGCTGGTTGCCTTATTTTTATCATCATTTTTGCTGTCTTTCGTTAAAACATAAATTTTATCTCCATCGGCGGCAATACCTTCATATTCGGCTTTTGGTAATAAATCTTTAACCTTTTTTACATTAGCAACTTCTGGTTTACCAATTTCTGACTGAGGGAAAATATGTAACTCACCATTACTTTTTAATATGATAAAATGATTTTTTAATATCGTTAAATCTTCATAATCGCCTTTACCACCAAATTTTGTAGATTTTGCTTCCTTATCGTCTAAGCTCAAATAAAATAAATCTCCATACTCATCCTGAATGGCATAAACCTGTTTTGAGTCACCATTATTAAACGCAATACCAGAAATCTCAAACAAACTTTGCGGCATATTATGTTTTATCGGATTACTTAAATCGTAAGGAAAATCCGTTTTTGTTTGTTCAGTTTCCGAGGCAGTTTCGGCATCTTTATGTTTTTCGTTAACACATGAAATGCAAAAAAAGGCAACTGATAATGCTGCAAAAAATGATAATAAGGTATATTTATAATTTCTCATCAGATAAAAATTAAGATTGATTTTGTAAAAATTTATAGATTTCGAATTGAGACGCAATAAGCGTTCCATCCTTTTTAACTGGAATATTGTTCATTTCATCATCAATATGAACAGCCTGCAAATTATCTTGTATTTGAATGCTGATGATTTCAATAATTTCTGCTTTGATTGCCTCATCATAAACCGGAAAACAAACTTCAATTCGTCTGTAGATGTTTCTGTTCATCCAATCGGCAGAACCTAAGTACACATCTTGTTTACCTAAATTGTTAAAAATAAATACGCGACCGTGTTCTAAATATCTATCTACAATTCTGGTCACTTTAATATTTTCACTCATGCCTACAATACCGGCAATTAATCTGCAAATACTCCTAACTAACAATGTAATCTTCACCCCTGCTTGCGATGCTTCATACAATTTATTAATTAAGGTCTTCTCTTCTAAATTATTAAGCTTAATTGTTATATGAGCATCTTTTCCAGCCTTTGCGTATTCAATTTCCCTGTTAATTAGATTTAAAAATTGCTGTTGAAGATTAAATTGAGCGACCAAAATGTGCTTAAAATTTATAAAATCATTTTTTTCTGGTTTAACTCTTTTGGCTAAAAAAATAAACAGGAGTTCAATTTCTCGTAAAATATCTTTATTAGCCGTCATTAAAATATGATCGGTATAAAATGCGGCTGTACTTTCGTTAAAATTTCCTGTGGCCAGTAAACCGGTATATTGCATCCTATCGCCAATTTGTTTTTTAACAAGCGCTACTTTTGCATGCACTTTTAAGGCGGTAACACTATAAACAATTTCTACACCCTGAGCCTTCATTTCTTTGGCCCATTTTATATTATTCGCTTCATCAAAACGGGCTTTTAATTCAACCAAAACAAAAACCTTTTTGCCGTTTTTAGCTGCGCTGATAAGTGCGTTGATAATTTTAGAATCTGTAGCAACCCGATATATCGTTAGGTAAATTTCCTTAACGCCTTTATCAATTGCAGCTTCGTTAAAAAACCTTAAAACTGTATCGTAGCTTTGATATGGAGTGTGAATGATAATGTCTTTTTTATTAATTGCATCTATCAACGAACCTGCTACTAAATCAGAATTGCAGATTTTTGACCAGTTCTTATTCGATAATTCTGCACTTTTAACCGGAAAGGACATTAAATCTTTAAGATTGTGGTATTGCCCACCTTCTACAAGATTAGCTTTTTTTAAATTGAAAATTTTTTTAAGCAGCTTAATAACATGTTTCGGAATACCAGGTTGATGAAGGAAACGTGTTGCTAAACCATTATCGCGTTTGGAAAGTTGAATTTCCAACTGCTCAGATAAACTGCCAGAATATTCATCTTTTAAATCGATTTCTGCATCGCGGGTAATTTTAAAGCTGAAACATCCAGTAACTTCAACATCTTTGAATACTACATCGAGATGAAAACGAACAATATCATCTAAAAAAACAATAAATGTTTTATCTTCTTTATCGATTTTATAAAAACGAGGCAACTCGTCCGAAGGTATATTTAAAATGTAGGCTTTATGAACATTGCCTTCTTGAGTGGTTACTAAAAAATATAAATCGTTATTTGATGGAAAAAAGCTTGTTTCATCATGCACAGAAACAGGCTGTAAAAATGCGAGAACCTGACTTAAAAAATACCTTCTGATTTCCTTTTCAATCTCACCTGGAAAATTATGACCGTAAATGAGTTCGATTTTATGTTCCTGAAGCTTCGGAATAATATCTAATTGTAAAACCTTACCATATCTTTGCTGTTGGTCTGAAATTAACTTATTGGCAGTTTTAACCAAACCAGCCTTAATATGAATATCATTATCTTCTTTATTGCTTAATTTTTCGAAGGCCAATAAGACAGGCATTCTCACCCGGTAAAATTCATCTAAATTTGAAGAAAAAATGGATAAAAATTTAATCCTTTCCAATAAGGGAACGCTTTCGCGTTCAGCTTCCATCAAAATCCGTTCGTTAAACTTAAGCCAGCTTAAATCTCTGTTAAACAATTCGCTTTTAATTATTGTATCCATTAAAGTTTACCGTATGCAGCGTAAGCAACAACAAAAGCAAGAACCGCAGCAATTAAGCCAAACATAAAAATATTGTAAGCCAGGCGAATCAGTTTATATTTTCTGCCTAAAACAACTCCTTGCGAATATACATCTGTTATTAATGTTCCGTACAAGAAATCCTTATCGTTCATAACTTTAACCATACCGTCAGTATAATCTGGTAATGACATTTTATAGAAGTTACCAAAGAAGAGCAGATTCACTTTTTTCTGATCCATTTCTTCGGGCGTAAAAACACCAGGAGGTATTGATGGACGCGTAGATAATATTGAGACCACAACACAGGTTAAGCTTACAATTAGCAATATAAAAGTTGGGATAATTAAGTTACTATGGTTATCTAACTTGTTAAGCAATAAACTCACAATCAAGGATAGCATAATCGAATTAACAGTGATTAATATATGAGCTTTATTATCGGCCATATCACTTAGTCTTTGGTTATTTGCTGAGGTTATCCTAAACATAGTTTCAATGCCTTTATCGGGCTTATCATCCTTTTTGTCTTTCTTTTTATCTTTAGGTTGAACTATTTCTTCTGATAAATGTGTGTGCAAAGCCGGCGCTACAAAATTTACTTGAGTAGATTGTGCTGATAGTTTACTTTTTATTTTATCGATGTTACGCTGTTTCTGATCGTTCAAAAGCAATTTCGCATAATCTGTTTGGTATTGATGAGATTCTAAAAACCGAATGTCGTCTACACGCCAATCCTTTTTACTAATATCTTTATTATAGATTAGTTCGGCTTCTTTGTGCATTAGCTTTCCTTTTTGTCTAAAATCTTCAGAACCAAGGTGAAACAAATCTGCATCACATAAAATATCCTCAATTAAATTAGTTGGCTTTTGAGGAATTTTTGTACTTAAGATTGCGTTTGAGACCTTGAGCCTAATCTCTTCGCTCACATTTTCGTTTTCGAGGAAAATATTTGCCAGTTCTGCGCCCTTTACTTCATGATGCAGATTATCTTCAAAATAACCAGCATCATGAAACCAAGCTGCAGCTGTTACAATGAAAAAATCTTCATCATTTAGCTGATAATGGTTGGCGATTTGTTGTGCGGCCTTTACAACACTATGTGTATGTTCAAGATTGTGATAAACCAATCTATCATCGTGATGAGTATTGAAATAATCGTTAATATGCTTTTCTACATCAATTTGTAGTTGCTTATAATCCATGAGGGTAATGCTAAAAATTAAATCTGAAATTAAGAGCGCTTAAATTCTCAATTAAAATTCCATTATTGGTATAAAATTAAGCTAATTTTCACAATAATTAGTTTTGCAATTAAGAACCATAAAAAATGTACATTTATTTTACAATATGCATAATCATTTTTGTGGCATTATTGTTTTTTTAAAAACAGCAATTGGCTGAAAATGAATTACAAAAATTATTTGGCTAAAAATTAGTGAAAAACTTTTTCGAAA
Source organism: Pedobacter aquatilis (assembly GCF_030409415.1). Lineage (GTDB taxonomy): Bacteria > Bacteroidota > Bacteroidia > Sphingobacteriales > Sphingobacteriaceae > Pedobacter > Pedobacter aquatilis. The sequence goes on from NZ_JAUFPW010000036.1 coordinate 158,323, forward strand.
ATTGAATGCAAATTTGTAACATTGCACTCGCAAAAAACAACACGTTTTTTCAGGGCCTATAGCTCAGTTGGTTAGAGTAGAAGACTCATAATCTTTTGGTCGCTGGTTCGAGCCCAGCTGGGCCCACTAATAAAAATCGCCCCTTGAAACACTCTCAAGGGGCTTTTTAATGTATTGTCAGGAATTATACTCTAAAACTGATAAGATATTTCCAGAAGGGTCAGTAAACCAGGCAATACTTGGTCCTTCATTACCGCGAGAAATACCCTTTTCATCGGTTTTTATATATTCAGTATGGTATTGTTCAAATTCTACACCCTTGGCAATTAACTCATCAACCGTTTTTTCAAGATTTTCAACAGGAAAGTTTAATACAGTAAATGTAGCTGGCTGGTGATCTGGTTTTGGGTAGACCACCACATTTGATGTGCCCGAAATTTCGAGCTCTATAATTCCCATTGGATTATCCTTAACGCTTAATCCTAAAACGTTGCGATAAAAATCTGCTGCTTTCCCGATATCTTGTACGGCGAAAGAGCTAAAGACTTGTGATTCTTTTAACATAATAATATATTTAGGGTTATGATGATCTCCAGATGCCCAACAAACGTCGGATAACTACAATTTCAGCAGTATGATAAGCATTATGATCTGCAATTTGCAAAGCCTCCCGCAGAATGGTTTGCCCGCTTCCGTGAGGGATGCGCTCGAATAAATCTTTAGATTCAAGCAATTCGATAAAGGCTTCCAAATCATGCCTTATCTGCTTTAAACAATCATCCCATTCCGCCTGGCTTCTTGGGGCAGCATCTTTCGCCCAATATTCATCAGGCCATTTAGGAGAAACATGGTTGCCATCCTTACTAAATTCCAGCATATCCCATTGCGCTATTCTGATATGATCTGTAAGTTGCCAAATGCTATAAGGCAAACCATGTGGTTTTTGCCCGAGTAATTCAAAAGGTATATCTGCCACCGCATCCTTCAATCCCGCGTGTGCAGTGCCACCATCCAACAACTTCTTAAGTTCGGCAATCAGTAAGTCTCTACTTTCCATATTATAGCTGATAAATAAGCATACAACAAACCAAGAGTATTTAGGTTTGTAAAAAATGACATGAAACTTCTGGGTGTAATTCTACTTGTATCGGGATTTAATTATTTTTGAACATGACTTACAAGGAGCAATTTCCTATCCTGAATAACTACACTTATCTGAATACTGCAAACTCCGGTTTGCTTTCCTTAGAAATTGCAGGATGGCGTCGCAAACACGATGAAAAATTTTTACAAGGCGGCAGTCTTTTCAGGGCAGATAGCTTAAGTGTAATGGAAACACTCAGGAAAAACCTATCTTATTTTTTCCAAGTTAAAAAGGAATGCACCTTTTTAAGTACGAATTTCTCAAGCGGATTTAATTCAATTTTAAATGGCCTGGATAGAAACCATCGCATTCTGCTATTAAAGGAAGATTATCCATCCCTAACCTATCCAATAATGAGTCATGGATTTGAAACCTTTGAGATACAAATTGACGCTAATCTGGAGGCAAATATTCTGGAATCTATTGAAAAATTTAAGCCGACGATTTTTGCATTCAGCATGGTTCAATACATCAGCGGACTCAGAATGCAGAGTGATTTTATCAAGTTACTAAAGTCAGATTTTCCTGAATTGTTATTAGTTGGTGATGCCACTCAATTTCTGGGTACTACCGCTTTTAATTTCGAAGAATCAGGACTGGATGTTTTAATTGGTAGTGGTTACAAATGGCTTTTGGGCGGGTATGGAAATGGTTATATTTTCCTATCTGATGCCGCTAAAGAAAGCATTTATCAAAACAGAAAGAATTCAAATGCAGCAATTTCGCCTTTATTAACCGGACGTGAATATTTATCTCTTAGCTTAGAGCCTGGTCATTTAGATAGCCTAAACTTTGGGACGCTGAATCAAGGCATAAACTATTTAAATACCGTAGGCTTTGAAAATATTGAAAAAAAAATTGGAGAATTGACTATGAAAGCAAGAATCGAATTACATAAGAGAGGCTTGCTTTTGGATTGGATGGTAGAACGAAATGAACATTCGTCTATTATCAGTTTACCACTCGAACATGAGCTTGTTAATCGTTTGAACCAAGCTAATATTCTGGTTTCGCCAAGAGGTGCAGGCACCAGAATATCATTTCATTTTTACAATACTGAAGATGATTTAAACCATTTACTCAAAGTTTTGGATTAGCTCACCGTCCATACTGAATCTACAAAATACTGATTTGTATCAGTAAAATATTGTGCAACCTTAAAGCCAGAACTTGTTGCAAGTTCTTCAATTTCTGGTTTTGCATATTTCTGCGAAATCTCCATCAAAATGTATTCATCCTTTTCAAAGTGAAATATTGAATCTCCGATGGATACACTTTGATTTTTCAAACTTATAATATAGCTTTTGCATTCACCCGTTTCTGGATTATAACTGGCATAATGTTCAAAAGCATCTAAATTGAAGTCACCGTCAAGCTCACGGTTTATTCTATTCAATAAATTTAGGTTAAATGACTTGGTAATACCAGCTTTATCATTATAAGCATTAAGAATTTTCTTCGGGTTTTTCTTTAAATCAAAACCAATAATCAAAATATCCTGCGGAGCTAAAAGTTGTTTCAAACTAATGCAGAAATGCTGAGCTTCGTTAACGGTCATATTCCCAATATTAGCCCCCATAAAAAGTACGACTTTCCTCCTTTTTGAAATTTCTGCCGCTCTTTTCAGCATTTCGAAATAATCACCATTTAAGCCATCAAACTCAAGATTTGGTAAGCTAATTGGTAAATTCAATTCCAGTTCAGAAATTACATGGGCAGATATATCGATTGGATAATACTTAAAGTTCCAATCTTTTTGCATTAAGGCGCTAAGCAAATGAATAGATTTTGTAGCATCACCAGCACCTAGTTCAATCAAATCGAATCCGCTCCCGTCACCCGCAATGGTATCCGCAATTTCATTGGACTGAAGTTTCATAATTTCCATTTCCGAATCGGTCAGGTAATATTCTTCCATATCCATAATTTGCTGAAATATCTGGTCGCCAGCTTCATCATAGAAATATTTAGAATGCATGCGCTTAGGTGTTTCGCTTAATCCTTGGAGTGTTTCGTAAAGAAACTGTGCATTTTTTATGCTTACTTTTTCAGTTAAAATCATCGTAAAATTTTACTTAGCCAGGCGAATACCAGTGTATTGCCACCTTAAATGGGGATGAAAAAAATTTCGGTAAGTTATGCGGCTATGCGCCTTTGGTGTAGCAACCGATGCGCCACGCAATACTTTTTGGTTAACCATAAATTTACCATTGTACTCGCCAATGGCACCTGGTGCCTTACTAAATCCGGGATACGGCAGGTAGGCACTTTCCGTCCATTCCCAACGCTCGCCCCATTTGAATTTTTCTGCGGCAACCTCCCACTCAAATTCGGTAGGTAAACGCAATCCCTTCCAGGCCGCATAAGCATAAGCCTCGTAATAACTTATGTGTGTAACAGGTTGATTTGGGTCTATTTGCTTTAAACCCTGCAATGTATAATTGAACCATGTTCCATCAACTTTATGCCAATACATTGGTGCGGTAATAGAATTTGTTTTTACCCAATCCCATCCTTCCGCATGCCAGAAATTAAAGTTTTTATAGCCTCCATCAGATACAAATTCCAAAAATTCTTGATTGGACACGAGCGTATTGCTAATGGTGTAATCGTTCAGGTAAACTTTATGCCTACCAATCTCATTATCAAAACTGAAACCCTCCCCGTTATGGCCTATATCATAAATACCTCCCGCTATATTAATCATTTCGGCACCAGATTTTATACCATCTAAAATTTCTGATTTGCTACCACTATAGACAGGAAATAAGGGATTATTGCCCAATATGTATTTGATATCGGTTTGCAAAAGTTCCTGATGCTGTTGTTCGTGGTTAAACCCAAGTACCAGTAAATCATAAACTTCTGCCTTTATTTCTGCGGATAAAAATTTAACCATAGCTTCATCCACATAAGCCCGGTACTGGTAAATATCTTTAACACTTGGTCTGCTTAAATTGCCCCTGTCAGTACGAATGACCCGATTGCCTACAGTTTCATAATAACTATTGAAAACGAAATTATATTCTTCGTTGAAAAGCTGATAATCAAAAGCAAAAGGTTTTAAAATAAAAGTTTCGTAAAACCAGGTGGTATGGCCCAAATGCCATTTTGGTGGACTTACATCTGCAACAGGCTGAACGACATAATCTTCGGTTTGTAAAGGCTCACAAAGTTGCTCAGAGTATTTGCGGATGCTCAGGTATTTTTCAGCAAGATTCATTAATTTTTATCGAGATGGTGCTTAAGGTCTGTTATGGTATTAACATTTAGTTCGGCAGATTGTTTTTCCCTCATCATTAAAGCATAAGAATTATTAAAACCTATTGGCTTCAACCATTTTATTTTATATTTACGGATAAATTCATCACTAACATACCTGTAAGTCTGTTCTTTATCAGTCGAAATTCTGGAAATTAATTTAGCATCAGGTTTTAAAATGGCCAGTAAACCCGTTCCGGTGTATTCAGGATAAAAATCAATTTGTTTATTCACCAAGGCATCGAAGCAGATTTTTGTACCGCCCAATCCGGTTTTGGTTTCTACCGCATAATCTGTATTTCCCTTGATCAGCATGGCATAGATTTCTGCAAGGATATATTGTTCTCCGAAAATCTTTGAGCCAATTTTGATAGTTCCAGCACTACCATTTTTTGCACTTTTGTACAAACCATGTTTAACCAGAAAATCCTTTGCAACCCTTACGGGTGTTTGGTGCAGATAATCGGTTCGGTAATTTAAATCCGTCATCACAGTATCTGTAATTTTTCCAGCCAAAAGGTTTAGTGTTTTTTCCAGTCCAGGAAACTTTTCTAATGATGAAAGCGATACGATTGGTGCTGCATAATATGGAGGAAAGATCCCTTTATCGTCTTTCAATATCTTTAATCCGAAAGCTTTTAAGCGTCCGTCTGTGGAATAACCGCTGATTACATCCAATTCTTTTGAAAAAGCAGCTTTATACATAACTGCATCGCTAATTACGACGGTATTTATCTTCAATCCATAGGCAGATTTAAGCCCTAAATCTCCATCCTGCCGCCCCATAAACTCTGGCGTAAAACCTGCTTTCAAATCAGAGCCATTTGAAGTTGGCAAAATATAAAAAGCAGCCGCTATGATAATTAGCAGCGGAAATATAACTAAAGCTTTTCTTAGTTTTTTAAAGTTTAATTTTTGGATGATGGACAATAATGCATCCAATATAATGGCCAGTAAAGCTGCAGGGATAGCACCAGCTAAAATCATGTTGGTATTATTTAAGGAAATCCCACCAAAAATAAATTCGCCTAAACCGCCTGCGGCGATGTAGGAAGCTAGGGTTGCAACACCCACGTTAATTACAGTTGCTGTACGAATTCCGGCCAGGATAACAGGCATCGCTAATGGCAGCTCAACTTTAAATAATATCTGGGCTTTACTCATGCCTAAAGCCTTTGCAGCTTCAGTAACATATTTATCGATACCAATAATGCCAGTATAAGTGTTACGGATAATGGGTAGCAAAGCATAAATGAGCAAAGCTACAATTGCTGGTTTTGCACCAATACCCAAAACCGGAATCATAAAACCTAATAATGCAATGCTTGGCACAGTTTGCAAAACACCTGCAACTCCTAATATTGTACCAGATAGCTTGCGTTTTCTTGCGATAAGAATACCCAGCGGTAGCCCAATCGCAATTGCCAAGATTAAGGAAATAAAGGTTAATCCAATATGTTGAAAGGTTTGATTTAGCAATTTATCCGACTCCATCGACATGAACTGCCACAAAGTTTGTTGCTCATTCATAGTTATTGGATATTTTATACTGATTAAAGGCTTTGGTTAGATCCTCAAAGCTGACCACTTTTTTTGCTCCCGATTCATTATGAAAACTTATGGTTTGTCCGTCCGCCGAGCTAAGTTTTTCCATTGCTTCCCAAATGCTCAGGTCTGCAGCTAAACTTTTACCATCACTTTTATCACCATCAGGCAAAACAGACCAAAAATCTCTAAATTGAATAACCTGAAATGCTAAGGCCAAACGCTGACCATCCAAAAACTTTCTGGAGAAATCGTTCGCCGGATTAAAAAGTAATTCCTTTGGCGTGCCAATTTGCATAACCTTCCCCTTATCCATTAAACAAATTCTGTCGGCTAGTACGAAGGCTTCCAACACATCATGCGTTACCATTACAATTGTTTTTTTCTTAAGTGCTTCAAGATTTTTGAATTCGCGTTGAATGCTGGTTCTGGTAACATTATCAAGTGCCCCAAAAGGTTCATCCATCAATAGAATTGATGGGTCTGCCATTAATGCTCTTGCAAGTCCTACCCTTTGCTGCTGCCCGCCACTAAGCTCATCCGGAAACCGATTTAAGATATTGGAAGGTAAATGCAGTTTCTCTATTATTTCATGGATACGTTTTTTAGTTTTTTGTTTAGTCCAGCCTAATAATTTTGGCACAACGGCCATATTTTCTTCAATGGAATAATGCGGAAACAGCCCGATATTTTGCATGACATAGCCAATGCCTCTCCTTAGCTTTTCGGGTTGTTGTTGTGTTATTTTTGCTCCATTAATGATAATTTGTCCAGCATCTGGCTCAATCAATCGGTTAATCATTTTAAGTGTAGTGGTTTTGCCGCAGCCACTTGTACCAAGTAAAATCAAGGTTTCTCCTTTCTCTACCTTAAATGAAACCTCATTTACAGCAACTTTGTCGCCATAACTTTTACTAACCTTTATCAGCTCAATCATTAATCTTCAATCTTCATAAAAAGATTATTTAACGACTCGGAATAAGTTGGATGTGCGAAAACACAATACCGTATCCGATCATAAGTTATACCGCCCTCCATTGCCATTTGCAGTACAGACATTATCTCCCCACCTTCTGAAGCCATAATAGCTGCGCCGAGTATTTTTTTGCTTTTAACATCTACAACTGCTTTCATCATCCCAAGTATATCTCCGGTTTCAATTCCTCTTGCAACTGAAGACATTGGCAACACGGCTACCTTGTAATCCAACTTTGCATCTTTAGCCTCCTGCTCCGAGATTCCTATCCTACCCAATTGAGGATCAGTAAACATGCAATACGGAATTGGCCTATCTTTTACATTGTAGTTTTCGCCCTCCATTAAATTTCGATAAACAATTGTATAATCATTGTATGCAATGTGCGTAAATGCAGGCCCGGCTTTAACATCACCAAGTGCATACACACCCTTAACGTTGGTTTCCAATTTATCATTAACCACGATATAACCTTTTTCATCAGTTTTGATACCGCTAAGTGCAAGGTTCAGGTTTTCAGTCTGAGGCCTCCTGCCTGCAGCAACTAAAATATGACTTGCCTTGAGATGCTTTGTATTCTTCCCCGATGTAACATGGACATTAATTTCCTTTTTATTCTTTGAGGAAACGCTATTGATTTGAGCCTTTGTTATAATTTCAATTTTTTCTGCTTCAAGTATTTCTGTCATTGTTTTTGAAACATCCTCATCTTCCTTAGCCAATATAGAAGCAGATTTTTCGAGAATGGTTACCTGGCTACCAAACCGACTGAACATTTGCCCAAATTCCAACCCAATGTAGTTACCGCCAATTACAACAAGATGTTCGGGCACTTTTTCTAATTCGAGAATTGAGGTTGAGGTTAAGAAATCTGTTTCTGATAGGCCTTCAATATCTGGAATAAATGTTTTAGCACCTGTATTGATAAAAATCCAATCGGCCGTTAATACACTTTCAGTTCCATCATTCAGTAAAATGGTTAATTCTTGTTCAGCGCTAAACCTGGCCTCACCCATAAAAAGTTTTAAACCTTTGGTTTCTTTAATGCCCTTTTCTGCTGAACCTCGGAATTGCTCAACAATATCATCTTTCCTCTTTTTTATTTTCTTGAAATTAATTTTGACCGGACCAATTTCAACGCCAAGGGACGAAGATTTATTTGCTTGATAAGCCTGCTTAGCAGACGCTATCATGGCTTTTGTAGGCGTACAGCCATCGTTAATGCAAGTTCCACCAACAAGGCGCTTCTCGATAATTGCCGTTTTTTTGCCTGCCAAAGCAAGTTTTTTTGCCAATGGAACGCCTGCTTGCCCTGCGCCAATGATTATTGCATCAAAATGTGTCATGTATTTTAATTTATTTCTATCAGTTCACTTATAACAAGTGAAGGCCATTTATGTTCATATGCAGAATTGAACAACCATCAAATAGTATTGGAATATTTGATTGGGTTTGCTTTATCATTATCACTTTCTGCAATGTGTTTGGTATTTACCATAGCCATTGATTGTAAAATCATTTTCTACATATGGTTAAGAAATCCCAAAATCTGCTCGGTATTAATAGTTTGATGGTAGAATGTTTGATTTAGGAATAAGAGAATCACCTGAATGTATAGATTAATTTCGATAATCATTTCGTATTGTATCAATTTTCTGTGGGTTAATTATTCCAAGACAGAAGGATATCAAATTAAGGAAAACCTTTTAAAGATACGCAGGGTTGTATAATTATCATTTACAATTAAATCTATAATCATGGAAAACAACAGCGAAAACAAGCAGGAAGAAATTAATAACCCTGAACAGTTTCAGATAGGAAGAACGCCACAGGAAGACAAGCAAGGCGACCAGGGAGAAACTGCAAATGAGGACACATCTTATACGCCACAAGAAACGGAGTTTGCAGATGGTGAAGGTACCAGGCTCAATGAAGCAATTAATGGAGCCGAAACTAATATGGATGAGTTAAAGAAAAAAACCGATGACTCCCCTGAAGATAATAATTTCGGTAAATCGGAAGGGTTACAGCCTGAAGCAAATGATATTTAACCCATAAAATTAACCCTGAGTTTTAAATTGTATAAAATAAAGCTCAGGGTTAATTTGTATTCAAAATTCTTAAATAAATTAGGAGGCTTAAAGTTTCCTTACTGATTTTTAAATTTTAAGCTGGTTCACCCTAAGGATACTTATTTAACTTCTCTAGCTTTCTTACCATCTGTTTTGCAACAGACTGAAACTTAGATGCGAAACTTTTAATTTGCTGATCACCAGAAGCCGAAGCATTTTTAAACAATCGCAACAAATTATTCTGAGCACTCAATGCACTCTTAATATAGGCTTTATCAAACGCATCTCCACTTAATTTTTTTAGACGCAATACTTCTTCACCAACCTCAACCCCATCAACAGCACTAGCATTGCCTTGTTTCTTACCACCCAATGCCTCGCCACCGGCAACCTGTATTCTAGAAGTATCCCTTAGATTTTCTGGTGCGGCATCAATCCGCCCATCCGGTCTTTGTCCACCCTGTGGTAATGTTAATGGCAAATTAACCTGCTTACTTTTCGCAAACATTCTTAGTGCTTCTGTAAGCTGCATATGCTTCTGCAACAATTCGGCACTAATTGCCTTAACATCTCTACTGCTTCCCTGTTGCATAGCCAGCTTGGCGCTTAATAAACTTTGATTACTATAAATGTAAGCATCTTGTAAAATGCGTTCATCAGCAGCAGCTAAGCTATCCTTCTGCATTGCAATTAATGATTTATTCGCAAAAACATTAGGGGTATAAACTATGGTCGATAACCCACTGAGGGCAATGAAACCGGTAAGGAGGTATCTTTTCATGGCAATGGCTTTTCATTTAATAACCGCACATGACACAATAAAGTTTTGTCGAATGCAGCTAATTCATGCAAAGTTGAGTGGTAGAGCGTATAAACCACAATCCTACCATGCACTTTTTCTATACAAATACAATTATTGGTTATAAATACGCATTATGTACTGTAATGAGCTCCATGAACAACAATTTTGAATCTTGATTGTCTTTATTAAACCTTAAAAACATATCCATGAATCAAGCAGAATTTGCAATCCAAGTTAATAAGGCCAGTGAAAAGCTATTTGTACATGCGCTAAAGTTTACTAAAGATGAAGATGATGCCAAAGATTTGGTACAAGATACTTTAGTAAAAGCCATCCGCTTTAGTCACAGGTTTGAAAGCAATACTAACCTAAAAAGCTGGCTCTACGTTATCATGCGTAATACTTTTGTTAACGATTACAGAAATAAGAAGAGGAAGGATAACCTCATCACTACAGCAGAAGATATTACGTATAATCACTTGCTCAACAGTGCTAGCACCAACAGCTCCATCACCAGTTTTGCTTTAACTGATATTAGTAAAGCTTTAAATTCTATCCCTGAATCTTATCGTGTTCCTTTTACGCTATATTTCGAGGGTTATAAATATGAAGAAATCGCAGAAAAATTAGATATACCAATTGGCACGGTCAAAACCCGGATACATGAAGCAAGAATACGCCTAAAAAAATACCTGAAAGTACACAAACCATAAGGTCCTGAATGGCATTGACACTTAGTATAATAGCCTTAACTCCAATTTTTTAGACTAAAGTTTTTCATAATTGTTGCTGTGATTTGGATTTCAAGGCTAAAATCATGCTCAAAGTTTGAATCAAATACTTTAAAGTTCATTATATCATTTTGCTGCATTATATTCTTAACAAATATGTTAAAAAGCCTTCTAAAAGCATTGAAGTCTACATCAGGCAGACAAATCACCATGATTTCAGCTTCCGAAACCACAACAATATCCTTAACATATTCACTACCTCTGGCCAAGATTTGTGAAGGTAATCTATAAAAGGCTTGCTGACTAATGAATTTACCAATATCCTGTATATATGACTGCTTTAAGGGCGATAGTACAGAACCTGTCCAGGTGTCTTTAACAAATTCCAATTCTCCAATAATTTCATCATCTTTCAAAATCATATAAGGCTTATTGTTTTCCTGCTGAACAATCAGATAGCTTTGATAACCTAATTCCTCGTTGGCATCAGCATGTAAATACATTAGTTGAATCATACATTTAATGGATGAATAATACGTCTAAAAGTAAGGTTAACCCTGGGCTGCATAAAACTTTTGGATTTGGCAATCCGATGATCCCAATTCTGCTGCAAATCCCCTTTCATTATCAGAAGCGAACCATGTTCTAACCTTACACCATATTTTACCGAATGATTTGCTTTCAGGCGGATGTCGAAGGTTCTGACCTGACCAAAAGAAAGTGAAGCGATGATTGGATGTGAACCCATTACAGTTTCATTATCACTATGCCAGGCTACGGAATCCTGCCCATCTCTGTAATAATTAAGCAAAACACTATTGAAAGCCATACCAGCAATCGGTTCAACTTTTCTCTTTAGGGTTAACAATAGCGGTGTCCATTCAAAAGGTTTAGATTTACCTATAGCGGTATAATCAACCTGGGTAGCATCACCATAAAAAGCCGATAAGCGGGGCGTTATCACTTCCTTATCATAATAACGGACCACCTTTTGTTTCCAGGGTGTAATTGCAATCAACTCTTGTAATATTGCATCACTTTTTACAGCATCAATGAAACCGCCGTGATATTCCAATACATCACTTGGCAGACCAACACTCTGACCAGATAAGGCAAAAAAACTCAGCTGTTCCAAAATATTAATTAAATAAGGTTAAGTCAGGTCCGGATGGTTTGTTATTATCATCATCCTTATTCCGGGCATTATTTAATTTCGCATCCACTTGCCAGCCTTTCAAAATATAATTATCTACCGGATGCAATACCTTTAAACGCTCCGATGCAGGTAATTCCCGGTCAAGCCAAATGGCACTCTCGGCTTCTGAAAGCAAACAAGGCATACGATTGTGGATTTTTGACATATAGCTATTGGCTGGTTGCATAATCATGGTACAAGATGGAATTACGATGCCTGTTTTAGGATCTTTCCAACTGTCCCAAAAACCCGCAAGCAACATAATCCGCTTATCCATTCTTTCGAAAAAATAAGGTTGTTTATCCTTACTGTTCCTATCCCACTCGTAAAAACCCTCAACAACAAAAACACAGTGACGTTTACCCACCAGGCTTTTATAAGTTGGTAAACTTTGCATGGTTTCTATCCTGCAATAAGTGGTAGAGAATTTGGGAATTTCTCTTGAATTTGACGGAATTAGGCCCCACTTTATATAATGTAATTTACCTGGCCTTGCATCCAATATAATGGGCATATCAGTACCCGGCGGACGATTTGTATCTTTCTCTTTTGCTTCGCCTCCCAGTATAACGCCGGCCTTTGCAGCCATCGCCTTACTTTCTCCAATTAATGTTCTGCCACACATAATCTTTCCTTAAATTGAATTTATTAATCTATTTCACCTTGATAATATCTGCCCAACGGGTTGTGTAACCTTTGGATAAATACTCATGTTTTAAACGCCACTTTTTTTCATACCCCTCTGTTGCCATTCGAATCGTTCCACGTCCATAGGCAAGGTTTAGCTTATCTAATGTTTCAGAAACCTTATCTTTCTTTCCGCCATCATGATTACTAAATATGTTAAGCTGCAATTCTGATTCGGGTACTAATCCTGTGGCAATAACACCTGCCTTACGGTACTTAACGCCATATTTGAACAATTTCTCTGAAACCGTTACAGCAATTTTCACCAAATCTGACGTGTTGTTACTTGCAATTAAAAGCTTATGGGTATGTGTAGGAAAATGTTGCGGATGGTCTTCACGATTTTTATTGGTATATAAGAAAACCTGCAAATATAAACAGCGTAAGTTTTCTGCCCTAAGTTTTTCAGCAAGTCTGGAAGCATATAGCGTAACGGCTTCGGCAAGTATACCAGGGTCTTCAATGTAATTGCGAAAGGAACGACTCACTGTAATACCTTTTTTAGTTTCCCTAACTGCATCAATCGGAATGGACGATCTGCCCCATAACTCATTCCACATCCTTTGCCCCATAATCGTCATGTTTTGCTTAAACCACATTTCAGGCATTTCCCGTAATTGCCCAACTGTCTCTATTTTTAGTTCCTCAAACTTTTTATAATATTGCCTCCCAACACCCCATAAATCATGCACCGGAAATTTGGCTATGGCTTCTGTTATCTTTTCATCTGTATCTAAAACCATCACGCCGCCGTTTTTCTTGGCAAGCTTATTAGCCAGTTTAGCCAGTGTTTTGCTTGGCGCAACACCAATGGAAACCGGAATGCCTGAATTTTGAACCACAGACTGTCTGATCTTTGGTATATAATTAACCAAATCTTTAACACCACCCAGCCAGCCAAAGGCTTCATCTATACTGTAAACATCCAAACGTGGAAACCACCGACTTAAGTTATGCATAACCCTCTCGCTCATATCTCCATACAGCACATAATTACTGGAAAACACCTGTATGTTGAATTTTTTAATCAGGTCGCGTACCAAAAATTCAGGGTCGCCCATTTTTATGCCACAAGCCTTTGCTTCTTCACTTCGAGCAATTACACAACCATCATTATTGCTCAACACTACAATTGGCAAATCATTCAATTCGGGCCGGAAAAGCCTTTCGGCTGATGCATAAAAGTTATTACAATCACAAAGCGCAAACATCCCGATACCTCCCTTGCTTTAATGCGCTAGGCAAAACACCTCTACATACAGCAGTTATTACTCCCCAAATCAGTGCATCATTTTCTGGAAATGTTTTCAAAACATCCAACCCATTTTGTAAGCCAATGATACCCTGATTATCTATGTAAATTCGACAGGTATAAGCACCTGATATAAATGCCACAACCATTGCCCCGTGTACAGCATGAAGTGATTTATCAACGATAAGCAAGTCACCATCTTGCAGACCATATGCATTCATGGCATCACCCTCCATTTTAAAGTAAAAGGTTACATGCGGATCTACCACCAATTTTTCGACAATGTCCAAGCGGCCTTCTAAATAATCAGCCGCCGGGGATTGAAACCCCGAAATCTTTTGCTCTGCTCTTTTCTCAAACGACCTAATCATATTGCTGTATTATAAAAGTACAACAAAAATATACTAAATATTTTAGTATAATAAATATAAAACTAAATTTATTAGAAAAAAAGACAACTGTAAAGAATAAATAATATGTACTTTGCTAATATTGATTAATGTTTAAGATCATTAAAAGAAGTAATCATTATTTATAAAATAATTATTGAGCGCTATGCTAATAAAATATTAAAAATCGTTCATAAAATTATGAACGCTTAACAATTATAACAGATTGATGTCACCTGGATATACCAAACGGAAAAAGAAGCATCTGTCCTATTTAGCATAACGTTAATTGCATTAGTGCAAAGATTTAGATATTAAGCCGAATGATTTACTGGATTTGAACAGCTTATACAAGAAAATAATCTAGCTATTCAAAATGTTAAGCGCTACACATTTTAAATAAATACTAAAGTAGATTTCTAATCTGCAAAATAATGACCTTTTAGATAAGCTACATGCTACCCTTCACTGTAGCTAAGTCATTATTCAAACATAAATGTAGTACCATGGCAGTACCAAATACAAGTTATAATAATTAGCTGAAGCCTTTAAGCACTTAACTGTTCCTGATTTTTTGCTTCAAGATAAAGATTAATTAAATTCGTTAATACATTGATATCAAATGGCTTGGCTAGATAGGCAGTTGCACCAGCTGCCATCGCTATCTGTTCCCCATCTCGGCTAGCTGAAATGGCAATAACCGGCAAATTTTCGGTTTCCGGATTTGAGCGAATCATTCCCAATATCTGGTCACCTGATATAACTGGCATCCACAAATCGAGAATTATCAAATTTGGCTTTTCCTTTTTAATAAGCTGTTGCATGTTCAAACTGTTCAATTCAGTTATTACCTCAAACGGTGAATCATCCAGCATTACTTCGAGCAAATCTATAATTCCCTCATCATCGTCGCATATTAGTATTTTTTTATTGCTCATTTTTTGCCTTTCCGTTTTGTGGCAGCGTAAAACTAAATGTAGAACCTTTGCCTTTTTCACTTTCAACCCATAGCGTGCCGCCATGATTTTTAATTATCTGATCGCAGATATATAAACCTATACCCATACCTGGAAAACGTTTTTGAAGTTCGCCACCTCTGAAAAAACGGTCAAATACTTTCTTCTGATCTGCGGGACTGATGCCCACACCAAAATCACGTACCGAAAACTTTACATATTCACTTAGTTTCGCGATGTGAACCTCTACCTTTTTAACCTCTGGAGCATACTTGATAGCATTGGAAAGCAAATTATTGATAACCTGAATAATATGAGATTCATCACCCATAATTGTTGTTCCAGTTTTTCCGGTTACAACAATCTCATGTTCAATGGAAGTTGCCCTAATACCCTCAATGGCTTCATGAACAAGTTTATCAAAATCTATACTCGCCTTGTGCAACTCAATATTACCTGTTTGGATTCTGGATACATCCAGCAACTCTGAGATCAGGTTATTTAAGCGATCTACATAGGTAGCCACCTTATCCAATGTACTGTTATATTTTTCAGATGCACCTGGAGGTGTGGTTTTCTGTAATACCTGTAAAAACCCCTTAATGGTTGTAAGCGGTGTTTTTAGTTCATGGCTGGCAATAGACAAAAAATCATCCTTACGACGCTCAATTTCTTTTCTTTCAGTAATATCTTCAATCGCCAATAGAATTTGATCCTTAAATTGACCTTCCAATTCTACCCGATAAGCATTTAGTAACATGGTTTTCTTGCCGATATATGGGAAATCATGCTCTACCTGAAAATCAATTACAGGGTTGTTGGTTGGAAGGATTTTTACCAGAAGTTCCCTTAATAATGGAATGTCCCATTGATGATTTCCTAATTCATAGAGTTCTTTTCCTAAGGTATCTTCGGCACTTACCTTAAAAGTGCGTAGAAAATGGTCGTTGGCACTTAATACATTAAATTTCGGATCTAATACTAATAACCCTTCTCTTACCGTATGGATAATACTGGACAGGAAGGCCTCACTGGTGCGAAGCTCTGCAGTACGCTCTTCAATTTTGCGTTCAATAAGTTGTTTTTGCTGGCGCAAATCATGCTCCGCCTTTTTTCTGGCCGTTACATCGTTTTGTACTCCAATGAAATGGGTTACTTCGCCTAATTTGTTTTTAACGGGCGACATGTAAAGTTCGTTCCAAAAAAGCTCACCATTTTTGCGGTAATTCCGAATATCGACCTGACATGCCGATCCATTAATTACCGCATCACGTAGTATTTGCCGTTCCGGCTGTCCGCGATCGTCTGCTTGCAGAAAGCGGCAATTGTGCCCAATGATATCGGAACGGTCATAACCACTGATGTTTTCAAAGGCTCGATTACAGTAAACAATTGGATTATCGGGCTGGGTATGATCTGTAATGATTATCCCAGAAATTGAAGCATCTAATGCCTGAGTAAGCAGTTCAAAATTTTCAGTAAGAGTTTCGCCTGAAAGGCTGAATTTTCCGTTAGTAAAAGTATTCAAACGTATTATCTATAATTTAATTAATTCATCATTAACAATGAATAGCTAAAATAGTTTTTAAATTAAAAAATAAAAACAGAAAGAAATAATAATTATTTAAAGAGATTCTATCGGGCAGAATTTTTATTAATCGTATTTCATACACCTTTGGTTAAAACTTTTGTTTGTGCTTAATGTTAAATCATTAAAAAAGAAATTATGTCACAAATGGAAATTGGTAATCAGGATAAAGATCGCAGTGAAATAGATGCAAAAGAAAAACTTGCTCAAATAGCTCTTGGCAACACAACTTTAAAGGATGGTGCAAAAGAAAATCAACCGGAAGTCAGCATGCCCAAAACTTCGGGAACAGGCACTAATTCCCCTTCTTCGACACCAAACTCGCTGATTATTCACGAGAATAAAAGCGGGGATGATAGGTATGAAGAAGGTAGAAACGATGTTACTGAGAAAACAAAAGAAGATTAATCCAGTCTGGAATTAGTCCTTTCATCATAAAGCATGAATTACAATAAATAATTCAAATTGAAAGAATATCTACACCTCTCAAATAAGAACTCAGGACATATAAAGGTTCTAGCTGCATTCTAATAAACCGGCAATTCAGGTCCTGGTAAATTCGCAAGCAATCAGCTAAGTATTATTTATAATCTTCTTTTCAAGTTTTAGTTATTACCACTAAATTCTGAATTTCTTGAACGTTATCCTTCGGTCGAAACTAACCGAGAACTTTCTGTAGAGCTTTTCTGATAGCTATGGAATGCTAAGCAGCGGCCCTAATATTAGACTTTAAAATTAATGAAGGGTTGACTTATACAATTTCAGCCTGCATGAAGCCCCATACATATCGGTTTAATGTATTTAGATTTCCATAAGCATCACTCATAGTGTTATTAAAGTACACATAAACCTGCTTATTATCTTTTAACCATGCTGCGATATAAGTGGCATATTCCGACAATACATCATCGCTGTAACTGCCCCGGTAATTACCATTGGGTCCATGAAACCTGAGGTATCTGAAATCATTCTGAACAACATCGAAAGCACTTGGCACCATCGCTTTATCATGAATAACCATTCCGAATTTATGCGTCCTTAACCGTTTATATATTTCTTCTGTATATAATGAAGCATGTCTAAATTCGAAAGCGATTTTCCAGGCATCATTACTATTATGCTTAGAGAGGCACTCTAAAAGCCCGAAAATAGATGCATTATTCCCAGATTTAATGCTCTGTGGAAATTGCACCAGAATGCAACCTTTTTTATCACTAATGGAATCGACGGCTTCGAAAAACCTGACTACATCATCATCTCTGAACGCTAAATTAGGCGCATGGGTAATCCCCTTAAAAAGTTTAAAGGTAAACCTGAAATTCTGCGGCACTTCTTCACGCCATCGCTCTAAAGTCGAACCTTGCGGAATTTTATAAAATGAGCTGTTTATCTCAATACTATTCTTGAGTGAAGAATAATAGCAGAGTCGCGTTTTTTCTCGGTAAGCCTTAGGATAATAAGACTTATTGGGTACAGGTAGAAGAAGGCCACTTGTGCCTGAAAAATAGTTTTTTACTTCGTATTCCATATTGGTGGTAACAATAAAAAATAACAAATTGTTATATCTCCAGATTATCGCATGGCATTGAATCGCCCAAAGCTGAAAACCGCTTAACCATGCCCAGGTTTTATTTTATGACAAACCTTTAACTGCTGATAACGTTTATTAGAAAAATTCAAAAAACAAACCGAGACCATGGCAACCCGCAAGCAGATTAATGAACACAAACTTTTCAAGGAGGCAAAGGCACTTGAATCGACCAAGGATTTAAACGATCTGCCACGGGTTGCAAGTTTTTATGAAAAACTGATTAAATTAAATCCACTGCACATTGATGCAAATAATAGGCTAATGGTCGTTTACAGAAAACTGGGTGAAAGCACAAAAGAAGTCAAAATAATAAAGAGCGCAATCAAATCTTATCAGGATAATATTGATAAAGACAGGAATGAATGGATTAAGGAAAATAAGGCCAAAGCAGCAGCCAGTTCCAAGTTAGCTGAAACAATGGGGCTCATTGATATTAAGGGTAAGCCAGTTTACGAAAACGAAATACTCTCCGGCTGGAAGAATCGCTTAATGTTGCTTCAGTCGCGTATCAGCAAAAGCAAAGCAACCAAAGCTAAACTTGAGGGAAAAAAGAAAGCGAAGAAAGCCAGAAAAATGATTGTGACGGTAGCCTCAAAACATCAACGAACTTAGTGTTCAGATGCGCTGCAATACTGCCCAAAGACAGAGATAAATGCCAATGTATAATACCATTGAATAACTTATTTTACATAGCAATTTTGGTAAACATTTCTTAATAATCAATTAATAATAACCCTAACTGCGCTTTAATTTTTTATATAATCTATCCCATGATTTAGAAAAATGGTTCAGGATTCAAATCTTTAGGTCTTAAGTGAAACTTACTTCAGTCTGCAGCATATTAGTTAGCACCACCATCATGAATATAATTTGTATAACAAATCATCAGCATCCACTTGTAAATAGAACCCGTAAAATGGATGTTAATTTAGTGAGCTCTTTTCCCTCATAACTGATGTAATCCATCAAAAGTCCACTAGGTGAATTTTTGATGGATTACAAATCTATGCCGCATATATGCAATCAATATCTTTTAGGTGACTTACTTTGAGTGCAATAACTTAAGCGCTAAGGTTTTAAAATTACTTTAACACAGTCTTCTTCCTTCTCATTAAAGATTTTGTAACCATGCGCAGCTTCTTCCAATGGCAAGGTATGAGTAATAATATCATCTAGTATTACCTTGCCATCGTTTACCAAATCAATAAGCTTGTCAACATAATTTAAAACTGGCGCCTGCCCCTGCTTAATTGTAATGCCTTTATCAAAAATCCTGAATAAGGGGAAATTATCATAGGGTGAACCGTAAACGCCGACAATTGAAACTGTACCCATACGACGTACAGCCTCAAAGCACATGTCGAGTACCTTCATGGAACCTTTTTCAAAATTTATAGTGGCCTTAACCTTGTCCATAAAACTTCTTTCTGGTTCAAAACCTACGGCATCTACACATACATCAGCCCCTCTTCCGCCAGTCATTGCCCGAATAGCTTCTACAACATCCACCTTGTTCGGGTTTAATACATCTACGTTATTAACGGCCTTTGCTTTTTCTAAACGGTAATCCAAAGGATCAATGGCAATTACCCTGCTGGCACCATTGAGCCAGGCAGCTTTCTGGGCCATCAAGCCTACCGGTCCGCACCCAAATATTGCAACAACTTCTCCTCCCTTAAGCTGCGCCCAATCAATAGCCGACCAACCGGTTGGGAAAATATCGGTAAGAAATAAGGCTTGTTCATCTGACAGGTTCTCAGTAATTACCCTTGGGCTGATATCTGCATAGGGCACCCTAACATATTGTGCTTGTCCGCCACTATATCCTCCATATAAATCGGTATATCCAAAGAGTGCCCCTCCTTTCTGGCTTGCTAAGTCGCCATTAGGACCATAATTCTTATAATTAGACTCTTCGCAAGCCGGACTTGCTTCGTGTGTGCAGAAAAAGCATTTGCCGCATGAAATTGGAAAGGGTACCACGACCCTATCGCCTCGCTTTAGATTGGTAATTGCAGCGCCTACTTCCTCTACGATGCCCATAAATTCGTGTCCCATCACCAAAGGATCTTTTTGTGGAACGGCGCCGCTAAGAATATGTAAATCAGAACCACAAATCGCTGTTGAGGTAACCTTCAAAATGACATCTCTAGGGTCAAGGATTTTCGGATCAGGTACTGTATCTACCTGAATATCTCCAGGCTTGTGAAAAACTGCTGCTTTCATAATCTATATAATTTAAGTTTAATGAGTCAATTCCTAGACTCTATTTAATAACAGTAAAATATCAGATTTGATAAAGAAAAGATGAAATACAGTATTAATGCCCTAATTGTTCTTTTGATACGTATAAATTGCTATAATGAAATGAATATAAGATGTTCTCGAAAACTATTCCGCATTCCCTATTTAGCAAAATATACATTTAAATGAGCGCATGTTTAAGATTTAATTACATATTGCAAGTATTTAGAATTTATCAGCAATATGAATAATGATGATGTTTACAGGTTTGTGTTAGCACAAAATGAAACCTACACCCAGGCACTTGAAGAATTGAAGAATGGTAAGAAAGAGAGCCACTGGATGTGGTATGTATTTCCGCAGCTTAAGGGAATCGGAAATAGTGAAAACGCACAATTCTACGGAATCAGAGATATCGATGAGGCAGAGACCTTTATGAGACATCCGATACTTGGCAAGCACCTGATAGAAATTTCCGAAACCGTATTGAATATAAACAACCGCTCAGCTCTCCAGATTTTTGGAAATCCTGATTATTTAAAACTTCATTCCTGCATGAGCTTATTTGCTCAATTAAATGATGGTACAAAAGTCTTTCAGGCAGTTATCGATAAATACTTCAATGGCATACCAGATGAGGTTACCATAAATATCCTGAAAAACAACAGAGCTAAACTTTGATGTCAATATCATTTTGCAAACTTTGATTTCCAGGAAGAGATTTCTTCACTTCGGTGAGTGTAACATTTAGTTTCATTGCATAAGCCTGCACATCCTCCATACGATGAAGGCGGTACTTCCTGATTTCAGCCTAAATTTCTTCATATGTGACAACCTTTTTATCCAATGCAGATTTGATGAATTACCATTAGATAAAGCCCTTGAAATTGGCTTGATACTTATCGCACTCCATTTTTCTGTTAAGTGGAAGGCTATAAATAGGAGGAGATAACTTAAAGCTTTCCATCCCACTTTGTACGGTCAAGATCCGGATCCATCAAGCAATGGAATTGCTTAAAAGCAGCTGTCAAGGTATTGGAAAAAGTCCATCGAATAATCGCTAGCTCATGTTTTTACCATCCTTTACATGCAGCCGACGGAAAATCAATCCTGAAAGTATGGTCAAACTGCCTATAACCAGGAATGTATAACTGAAAGCCTGATGGACATCATTATTGATTGTTTTAGCATCTCCCTGGAAAATCTTGAGCACGATCAATCCAAAAGCAACTCCGAACCCGATTGCAAGTTGTTGGTTTACCGACACCAGTGAATTTCCACTGCTGGTATGGTATAGTCGCAAATCTGCAATTGAGATGGTGTTCATGGCCGTAAATTGGATGGAGTTGAAGAATCCTAGTAATGCGATGACAGGCAGATAATAAAAGAGCGACTCCCGCATGAAAGTCAACCCCATGATACAAATCAGTATGCCAATAATAAAAGTATTAACCATCAAGGTAGCCCGGTATCCAAATTTCCCCAAAATTTTAATTACTTTTGATTTGCCAAACATGGCAGTTAAAGCCATAGGTGCAACCATCCATCCGGAAACGACTGCGGACTGATTATATGCAATTTGTACTAACATGGGCAAAAGTAATGGTATTGAACTAATGCCGAGTCTGGTCACTAGATTCCCTAAAATACCAACCCTGAAAGTCCTCACTTTGAATAAGTTTAGGGGAAATATAGGATTGTTATCTTTCTTTGCATGTTTGTAATAAAAAAACATAAGCATAAAACCGGTTAGTAATGCGAACAGTGCAGGGGTTACATACACCTCACTCCCAAATAATTCCAGCGCTATAGACAGCGCCAGAGAAGCAGATGCAAATATCAGAAAACCTCGCAAATCGAAATCAATAACCGCGGAACGATAATCAGGCATATAATTAATACTCAATATTATACCAAGTATGCTCATTGGTATATTGATGAGGAAAATCCAGTGCCAGCTAAAATAATCAACCATATAACCACCAACCAGTGGCCCCAGTACCGGACCTATCAGTGCAGGGATAATTGCAAAATTCATGGCTTTTAATAAATCCTTACGGGCAAACGTGCGTATGAGCGCCAACTTTCCTACCGGGGTCATGAGGCTTCCGCCAACGCCTTGAAGCATTCTGGCCAATACGAGTTGCGTAAGGTTGGTAGAAAGTGAGCAAAAAAGCGAACCCAGACCAAAGATAATTAAAGCACATATGAAAACCTTCTTGGTACCAAACTTATCTGCCAGAAATCCGCTGATTGGCATGAACACGGCGAGTGTAAGCACATAGCCAATAATTGCATTCTGCATGTTTAAAGGGGATTCTTTCAAATCTGCAGCAATCGCTGTCAAGGAAGTATTGAGAATTGTAGAATCCAGCATCTGCATGAAAATAGATGTTGCAAGAATAACTGGGAGCATCCTTTTTGTGGAAGCGGAATTCGTATCGGGTTCTGCGCTATTCATTTATTTTTCAAAAAGACTGACCTACGCAAATTAAACTAAAATCGGTATTTTAAACATACTATCTGAGGCAGAAAGAAATAAAAGTTTAAAAGGTGTTCAGCAAGAAAGAGTATTTATACTTATATCTGAAATTATCCGGGGCTTTCTGATGAATCTGGTGGTAATCTGAATGTGCTGCCAGAATGAGATCGGATATCACGAGCTACATTTCCTCTATCAAAGTGGTGATGTTTATAAAAATCACTGCGATCCAGTTCTGTGATATCTTCTTCAAGTCTTAGTGCTACCGGACTGCCTATAATGGAGCGTATATGGTCTTCCATATCATGTGTAACCTCACCACTTATGTATATTGGCATGGCCGAAAACTGCTCCTTGTGTATATCCGGCAGCACAACTGCATCAGTATTCTCTGAGAGATTAGCCAGACCAATCGGCAAAATAACTGTCTTTTCCGAACCTGTAATTTCAGTTAATAATTCAATAACGAGGTACCTGATGGTGTTGTTTATTGTATCAAACAGCAAGTCTTGAACCCTACCTATAGTATGCTCACTCTCATTAACTACTTGCCATCCAGTGATGTCAGTTCCGCCATTGGTTAAGATATAATCGGATTTGGAAAGCGCTTCAAGATTGCTGTAATGTATCGGTGTGGTATTCATATTTCAATGTTTTTTTTACCATTTAAAGGCATAAACAGAAAACAACGCACAACAAAAATGGTTTGCTTTAAGTTCATAACGGTATAATACTGATAGAATAATAAAATTGGCTGATAATATCAGACTATAACAAAAAAATAAATACTGAATACCTGCTAATTGAAACTACATAAAGCCATCTTAATATGCTTCATTAAATTTTATATTGCCAGCTACATATTATGAATAGATTTTGACTTGTTTTTAAGGCCATGTAAAATAATACAAACCAAGATTACACTCATAATCGTATAGCAGGCATATGTGACAATTTCCCCACCATCATTATTTTTATTAGATACCGAAATACCAAACAATGCCCAAACGCCAACGGCAGCAAATTCCCGTAAGTTTCGGGTGTAAATCATAAAAACATTAACCATCCCCGCTACACAAACCATTACGATTGCCCAGGTTAATGATGAAAGGCCCAATCCATTCCAGCCTACCTTAGTTAAATAAGCGGAAACATTCGCTATAAGCGCAACGCTAACCCAGCCAGAATATAAAGCAAATGGCCAGAATACAAATAAGTAGTGTTTTAAAGGATGTGCATCAAGCTCCATTCGGGTATTGATAACAATTTTTAGTAGGGAGAATAGCAAAACCGTCATGATTAATACTGAAACACCTGTATAATCTGATAACCAGGCGACCACCCATAATGAATTCGCAAGGCAAGAAACAACGAACCACCAACCTACTTTTGTCAGTATGCCTTCTTTAAATTTATCATTTACAGGATTAGTGGATGTGAAAATCACAAAACCAAAAAGGCCAAGGTAAATAAGTCCCCAAATTGAAAAAGTAAACCCTGCCGGAGTGAAGTGATTGAAATAACGGTCGGAAATGGTCTTCATCGTTTCCCCATTCAGAAAACCGGCATTTGACAGGTAGTTAACTGCAATTGTTAAGATTAGGGCAAGCCCATTTACAATTGGGAATAATCTTTTAGGGTTGTTCATTTTTAGGAGCTGTTTGAAATCTACTTTTAATATAATGCCGAACAACACTAAATTGAGATTGTTTGTTTGAAATATAAAACCCAGCTACTATATGATCCAAATGTAGTCTTCGTAATATGTGTATTTTCGGGATCTAACTTCTCATTTACGAGTGCGCCTAGTCATTCCATAAAAACTTTAGCCAATTGTTCTTAAATATGCTTAACTAAATACATGTTGCCAATTAAAATAAAATTTAGAAACATTTCCTTACAAAGTGGGTTAGCTATGGTATGAACCTTAAATCTACTTCAAATATTTACCGTACCGTTACTTCAATTGTCCTGTATACCGCAGGCCTGATCATCCTCCTTTGGTTTTTGTTCAAAATTCTGAGCGTTGTACTGCTGGGCCTGTTTGCAATGGTGCTGGGGTTAATCATAAATGCCCCGGTCAGCAAATTAGAAAAGAAAGGAATGAAGCGATGGCTGGCCAGCCTGATCGTGTTCGCAATAATATTTGGGGTTTGCGCTCTACTTGGCTGGATGGTTGTTCCGCACTTAAGCGATCAGCTTGATGTATTAATCGGCAACTTACCTAAATACTATTCCAGCGTAATGGGTTATCTACAAACCCTGCTCAAAAAATTCCCTGAACTAAGTCGGGAAGTTAACCAAGGTGGAATTTCAGTTTCTTCTGCGATGCCTTCCATCGGAAGCACAGTGCTTGGGATCGGGAATTTTTCCTTTTCGGTATTGGGCGGTATTTTTGTATTTATTGTTTTCCTCTGTATGGTGGTTTTTTTTGTCGGCAATCCCCGTCCGATAATTGGATTGTACCTAACCGTTTTTCCACCAGAACAGCGTTCAAAAGCAGAACATGCATTAAAACATACTTCAGTCATGTTGGTCGGCTGGATGAAATCAAACCTGATTGGTGGTGCACTGGAAGCGATTGTGGTTTATGGTTTTCTTACCTTGATGAATGTGCCAGGTGCCTTGGTTTGGGCTGCACTCGCTTTCTTCTCCGAACTAATTCCTAAAATAGGTTTTTATATAATGGCTATCCCGCCAACACTTGTTGCCTTGTCGGTTAGTCCGGCCACAGCATTTTGGTGTTTAATATTTTTTTTAGTGCTTAATGAACTGGTTTCCGACTTTTTGATGCCTAAACTGCGATCGTCAACCATGAACATCCATCCGGTTTCCTCGTTATTTCTGCTTTTGGCAATGGGTACAGCCTTCGGACTTACCGGTGCACTGCTCGCTACCCCACTGGCAGCAATTATAAAGGCCTACTATGAGGAATTTTACCTAAGCCAGTTTGATAAGGATGAATCTGTTGAAGAACGTACTGATGAGATTTTATATAATGAACTGAGGATTGTGACCGCCGAAGGGCATCAGACACGGGCTGATTAATCAAATTTTGCTGAGAAATCAAGAATAGAAATGTTAGATCAGCATTTTGCTTTCCCAAAACATTAACCCATGGAAATCAACATACAACAAAGAACAATCGGACTGAATTTTTGCAACGACGGGCAGGCAACCATATGGGTCTGGGCACCAAGGGCTTCGGGTGTCAGCCTTCATATTACTGCCAATGCATTAACCTTGCCTCTAAATAAGCAGGAAATGGGCTACTGGTTTCTTCGTACCGAAGAAATTCGTGATGGCGATGATTACCAGATTTTACTAACGGACGCCAAAGCTGAAGAAAAATCAGCCGAGCGTTTAACTAAAGTTTATCCAGACCCTGCATCTTTGTATCAACCAAATGGCGTACATGGTCCTTCACGTGCTATCGACCTGAACGCATTTGCGTCGGACTCTTCTCTCTGGAAGGGAATCGTTCTTGAAGATTACATTATATACGAGCTACATACCGGAACTTTTACGGAAAAGGGAGATTTTAATGGAATCGAAGAAAAATTAGATCACCTCGTTGATTTGGGCATTACAGCCATTGAAATTATGCCTGTGGCACAGTTTCCCGGCAACAGGAACTGGGGGTATGATGGTGTATGCGCCTTTGCCGTGCAAAACTCATATGGCGGACCTCATGCTTTAAAAGCCCTGGTGGATAGTTGCCATGAAAAAGGGTTGGCGGTAATTCTAGATGTGGTGTTCAATCATTTCGGACCTGAAGGCAATTATGCAGAATCGTTTGGCCCTTATGCAACAGATAAATACAAAACCCCATGGGGTGAGGCGATGAATTTTGATGACGCGTGGAGCGATGGCGTACGGAATTTTTTCATTGAAAATGCGTTGATGTGGTTACGTGATTTCCGCATCGACGCATTACGTCTTGATGCAGTACATGCCATCAAGGATTTTGGAAGCAAGCATATCCTTAGCGAACTAAGGCAATGGGTTTCCCAACTTTCTGACTATACCGGGCAGACATATTATTTACTTGCCGAACTAGATCTGAATGACAACCGCTACCTTAATCCAGCAGATAAGGGTGGCTATGAATTGGATGCACAATGGTCAGATGAGTTCCATCATGCCCTTCGCGTAAGTGCAGGCCAGGCTCCCCTTGGTTATTATGCTGATTTTAATGGTATTGCAGACCTTGCCAAAGCCTTCAATGATGCCTATGTTTACACAGGTGCTTACTCTGAACACCGGAAAAAAAAATTCGGGGCACCTGCCGATAACCCTGGAAAGCAGTTTATCGTTTTTTCGCAGAACCATGATCAGATCGGTAACCGGATGCTTGGCGAACGCAGTAGTCAGCTAATAAGTTACGAACTTTCGAAGGTATTGGCCGGGGCAGTATGTTGTTCACCTTTCCTGCCTTTGCTGTTTATGGGCGAAGAATGGGCCTCAGTTTCACCTTTCCAGTATTTTATCAGTCACACAGATGCAAAACTCACTGATAGCGTGCGTAAAGGCAGGCAAAATGAATTTGCAGCTTTTCATGCTATTGATAATGTTCCAGACCCTGCAGCTTCGGAAACATTTGAGCGCTCAAAACTGGACTGGGAAAATGTGAGCCAAGCCAAACATCAGAAAATGCTGAATTACTACAAAGCCATAATCAGTTTAAGAAAATCTTCCCCTGCATTGCAATCGGGCAGGCAAAATACTCGGGCAATAGCCTATTCTGAGCATAATTTACTGGTGCTTCACCGGGAAACCGAAAGCCAGCAGGTTATTTGCATATTTAATTTTTCAGACAAAGTTGCAGATTTAATACCGGCAGGCGATCTATCCGATTACAGGCTCGCCCTGAATTCAGCTTCCACCAGCTATGGCGGCCCTGATACAATATCCGGCACACCCGAAATCCCTGGGTTTATCCAATCCGAATCCTTACTAATTTTTATAAAATAAATGATCATACCCAGCTCCACCTACCGCATACAATTTCACAAGGAATTTAATTTTGCTGATTTTGAGCAAATTCTACCCTATTTAAAAAATCTTGGTGTTGATACCATTTATGCTGCCCCGATTTTTAGAGCAAAGACCGGCTCAACGCATGGCTATGATGTCACTTCCCCTTTGGAAATTAATCCTGAAATTGGCACAGAAAAACAACTCTTTGAACTTTCCGCAAAGCTAAAGGAACTAGGAATAAAATGGATTCAGGATATTGTGCCCAATCATATGTCATTCGATTCTGACAACGAGTGGCTGATGGATGTATTAAAGTTTGGGAAAAAAAGTGCCTACGCAAGCTATTTTGATATTGATTTTAGCAGTACAGCCGGACGATTGATGGTGCCCTTCTTAGGTGAATCAATCGAAGAAGCGATCGAAAACAAAACCCTGCAAATTAAAGGTAAGCAGGGAGATTTTTTTATTCATTATGGAGAAGACCGTTGGCCTGTAAATGATGTCACGTCTAAATACCTCGCTAAATCAAAGTTACCAGATATCAATGAATCTGCCGAAGAGCTTCTAAAAATTACTGAACAACAATTTTATCGGCTTTGCCACTGGCAGGAAACAGAAGATAGAATTAATTATCGCCGATTCTTCACGGTTAACGCACTTATATGCACAAACATACACATAGCCGAAGTTTTCGAACATTACCATCAATACATCTTTAGCTTATGTGAAAAAGGAATATTCCAGGGACTAAGGATTGACCATATTGATGGTTTATATGATATTGAAGCATATTTGAAACAGTTGAGAATACGTGTTGGAGCAGAAATTTTCCTGGTGGTAGAAAAGATTCTGGAACCTGGGGAAGAACTGCCGGAAAGTTGGCCGGTAGCAGGAACGACTGGCTATGATTTCCTATCGCAGGTTAACAACGTACTAACCAACAAAGCGGCCGAGCATCAGTTTGATGAAACCTATTTGAGCTTCACCAGAAAAAAGCAAATACCGGAGGATATGCTTCCAGAAAAAAAACGTGCCATCCTTTCTGACCAGATGCAGGGCGAACTTGATAACTTGT
Source organism: Pedobacter aquatilis (assembly GCF_030409415.1). Classification (GTDB taxonomy): domain Bacteria; phylum Bacteroidota; class Bacteroidia; order Sphingobacteriales; family Sphingobacteriaceae; genus Pedobacter; species Pedobacter aquatilis. Next base: position 187,293 of record NZ_JAUFPW010000036.1, read on the forward strand.
GCCGCCTGTTTTATGAACTTAAACTTGATGAAGAATTATCTCTAGACGAATCAATGCTAAAAAGTGCAATCGCAGAATTTTTAATTGCAATGCCGGTTTATCGGTTTTACGATTACAATTTCCCATTGCAAGGCGAAAGTCTTGAACAGCTCAATAAAATAATTAATGGGTTACATAAAAATCTTAACAAAAGACAATCAGCCAGCTTATTGGAAAAAATATTTGTTAAAATTCCATCTCAATCCGGTCAGGACTACTGTAAATCGATTAGTAAGTTCTACCAGCGATGCATGCAATTTAGTGGTCCGTTAATGGCTAAAGGTGTAGAGGATACGCTGATGTTTACCTATAATCGATTCACTGCGCACAATGAAGTAGGTGATTCTTTGCTAAACTTTGGCACTGATATACAAGATTTCCACTTACAAATGCAGAAACGCGGACGACAATGGCCTCATAGCTTAAATGCCAGCTCTACCCATGATACCAAACGGGGGGAAGATTTTAGGGCAAGACTTAATGTATTGGCTGATATTCCCGCAGCGTGGAGCAAATTTGTTTTCGAATTAAAAAGTGTGATAGAAGATGACCAGTTACAATTTCCATCCTTTAAGGAGATCCATCTTAATGATCTTTATCTTTTGTTACAAACACTCATTGGCATCATGCCCTTTGATGGAGAGGTGGATGAAAATTTTAAAAGTAGAATTGATGCATTCATTGATAAGGCGCTTCGCGAAGGCAAAAGACGTTCAGACTGGGCATCGCCTGATGAGGATTATGAGAAACAATTAAAGGCCATAAGCAGGGCAATCCTTGCAAATGGAAGTAAAAGTTTCAACTTGATGCGGGACTTTGTCTCCAAAATCAAAGACTTTGCTATAATTAATAGTTTAGCACAGACCGTGCTGAAGTGTTGCGCTCCAGGTATACCCGATTTTTATCAGGGTAGCGAACACTGGGATTTATCCCTTGTAGACCCTGACAATCGCCGGCCTGTGGATTTCAAATCGCTTCGGACAGTTCTAAAATCCCTCGGAAAAAATCCGCCATTGTCAAACCTGTGGCCGAAGCGGCAAAATGGAAACATCAAAACCCATCTCACTAAGATTCTTTTAAACCTTCGAAAAACGCATCATGAACTTTTCAGTAAGGGCCAATACATTCCTTTAAAGACTACCGGAAAATATGCCAATCATTTATTAGCTTTCGCAAGGCAAAGAAACGAGCAATGGATAGTTATAGTTTTGTCCCTTGGACTTGCAAAAATTATCCCTTCAGGTGTTTTGGTTGAAGATTTTGATTGGGCGGATAGTCAGATCATATTACCCGATGGGGCGCCATTTGGCTGGAAAGATTTACTCAATAAAACGCAGGGACACAAAGATATTTTAAATGATGGAATTTTAGCCTCGCAGCTGTTTAAGGATTTTCCGATAGCACTATTGGAAATGCAGCCCGCAAAACCTGTCCGTAAAGCCGGTATCCTCATGCACATTAGTTCATTAAGTACTGACTTTGGCATTGGAGATTTAGGCCATAACGCCAGAGCATTTGCTGATTTTCTTGTCCAGGCTAAACAGCGCTACTGGCAGATACTACCATTAAATCCGACGAAATCCGCAAATGGCCATTCCCCCTATTCAAGTGCTTCGGCTATGGCCGGTAATACTTTGCTTATTGATCCATTAGCGCTTCTGGAAGGAGGATTAATTAACCAATCTGACCTTGAAGAGGCCCGCTTGCCCAAAGGGAGTTATGTCGATTTTGAACAAGTCGAGGCGAAGAAATGCGCTTTACTCAGTAAAGCTTTTAAAGTTTTTAAGCGGTCTGTGAATGTCTTACTGAATGATGCTTTTGAAAAATTTAAGGATACAGAACGGAAATGGCTGGATGATTATGCCTTATATGCGGCAATAAAAAATCACCAGAATGGAAAGGAATGGTACCACTGGCCAGATGATTTTAAATATCGCAAAACGCCAGCCTTAAATAAATTTAAAACAAAATATGCCCGTGAAATTGAAGAAATATGCTGGCAGCAATTTATTTTTTTCAGGCAATGGCATGCATTAAAAGATTACTGCAATTCAAAGGGTATTGGATTTATCGGTGACCTACCTTTTTATGTGGACATGGATTCTGTTGAAGTTTGGACGATGCCTGAATATTTTTTGCTTGATAAAACATTGAGGGCAATTAAGGTCGCTGGCGTGCCTCCCGATTATTTTAACAGTTCCGGACAGTTATGGGGCATGCCCATCTTCAATTGGGCAGTTATGAAAAAAGACAACTATCGTTGGTGGGTAGACCGTCTAAAGCAAAACTTAAAGCTTTATGACAGCCTCAGATTAGATCATTTTAGGGCATTTGCCTATTACTGGCAGGTGCCAGCTAACGCAACAAACGCAATAAGTGGAGAATGGAAGAAAGGACCGGGTGTGACGTTTTTCAAGCTATTGGAAAAAGAATTTCCAACCCTTCCTTTTATTGCTGAGGATTTGGGCGAGCATGCACCTGAAGTAGAAGCGCTTATGGAAGCATTTAATCTGCCTGGCATGAGGGTGCTCCAGTTTGCCTTTGGTGAAGAACTTCCCGTATCCATCCACGCACCACATAATTATCCGACTAATACCGCCGTTTATACAGGTACCCATGACAATAATACCCTTAGAGGGTGGTTTCGCTCTGAAGCCGATGCGCATATGAAAAAGCGGCTGAACAGGTATTTTGATCAAAATGTCAGCGAAGAAAATTTGCAGGCACTAATGCTCCGGATGTGTTACAGCTCCGTCGCTGCTCTGGCGATCTTGCCCGTTCAGGATATTTTATTTCTTGATGAATCGGCCAGAATGAATGTCCCCGGTAAAGAAAAGGGCAATTGGGATTGGCGGTTGAAACCAGATGTATTGGACAAGGAGTTGGCTGCCAAACTTGCTAATGAATGTGAGTGCTATGGGCGGGCAGCCACAAATACCACGTAACCGCCTGAACAACATCCTTAGGTGGTTTTTGCCTTATTCGTAATTGAACTTGGCGCAAATAATTTCCTTCGAAGCATAACACCAATTGAAATAGCTACTAATTTAGGCCTGTTTCTTAGTTAGGTAAAATCCAAAATCCTGAATGTGATGATATCGTTGCTTGTATTCGTTTACCTATCCGAGCCGCCAGATATAAAGAATTTGAACACTTGCAATTTTTTTCTCAGATTGCCGTAAAAGATTATTGAAAACTAGTTGATAACTTTTTAGAACTTATTACGAGCGAAAGTTTAATAAAAATATTTTATGGTGTAAATACTATTAAAGCAGGTTATGTAAGGGCTGCTGAAAACATCTGGCCAGAACTCAACAATATTTTAATTGAGATAAACCGAAAGTAAGACTTAGAATTTTAAATTAAGGATTCAATAGACCATCCATAAGAGTTTTCCATTGAGGTTGAGAAAAACCGAGTTTTGCCGCTGTTCCTACGAGTAAATTTCTAGCTATATCGAAAATTCCCAAACCTTCTTTATTAGTCATTTCATTTCTTGCAAATTCGTTGGCTGTCACAACTAAATCTTTACGGCTGACTATGAATGTGGAAGTGGCTTCCTTACGCAGAAAATGTGCTATTGATGGGGATAATGAATTCGGCATTGCTGATGGGCGTACACGGATGGCGGTCCATTCCTCTTGCGAACTTTTTCCACTCTGCACCAATTCAACCTTTACCCAATCGTAACCATTTCCTACATTGGTTCCTGGTCCAGGAATGTCGATCCTGATATAATCTCCTTCCATTACAATTCGGTCCATTTCCTTTCCATCACTATTAAATAACTGAAAAGCTGATGGTCTGCTGTAATTTCCCCATTCATTCACATTTAATAATCTTCCGACACTTTGCTTGTATAATAAAATGGCTTTTGTCTCATCGCTTACTTCTCTGCTCGACTCTACGGATAAACAACTGCCGCTGATTTGAACTGGTACCAATGCAGGATTTTCAGCTTTCATAATATTTAGTATATATATAGATAACCCAACTTTATCAGCTTAGTTTTAACAGACGAAATTTAATGCCAGTGATAGTTCAAAAACCAAACGTGTTTTAGCACTTTAGTTAAAAGAATTTAAAATAAACGAAACCTTTTTAATTAAATTTTCGCAACCAAAATCATTGCACGGAGAGCTGATATTGATAATCGGAAATATCCTGAATCTTAAAAAGTTGGGAAAAGGGAATTAGGTGTTTGATTTGTGAACCATTCCATCAATATAAATAAGGCAATGTCTAGGATTTGCCACTGACTTGCTGTTACTGTAATTTCTTATTCGGTTAAAATCCGGGGGCGGTTACTTTGTGAATTTGATTTAGTTGATATAAAGAAAATTTAAACCTGATTCTATAGAAATTAGTTTTGAGAATCTCGTCTTTATTTACGTTGTGTAACGCATCCGGATCTAACTCACAGTATAGTATTCGCAAATCGCATGTCGGTGCTCAACTTTTTTTGAGTGAAACGGTTAAAGCTGATTTGAAATTCCAGAAAACTTTTGAGCGTAGCACGATGTTGATGTGCTATGAGAAAACATAATTACGTTAAACAATTCATGGTCATCTACAAAATTGATTCTGTCATTAGGTTAACCCATCTTAGTCTTAATGCTCTTTGCTTATGTGGATAGTATGGGCTCTACTAGCAGCAATATCTGCTGCACTCGTTGTCGTTTTGACAAAGGCCGGATTAAAAAATGTGGATTCGAGCCTCGCATTTGCTATTCAGTCCGTTTTGATTTTGGCAATTACCTGGATGATTGTGCTCATTCAGGGAAATTTCAGTGACTGGAGAACCATTGAGAAAAATGCATGGGTATTTTTAATTGCAGCAGGCATATTTACTACCCTCTCTACCTTATTCTCTTATAAGGCGCTGTCTTCTGGGCCGGCTTCTTATGTGGTTAGTATCGAAAGATTGTCGCTGGTTGTAGCAATAGTGCTGTCGGTAATTTTCCTTAAAGAAAAACTTACCTGGCAACTTGTTGTTGGCGGATTGGTCATGGTTGCTGGAGCAGTCTTGATTGCACTCTCGGATGAGGGCGGCAAAACTTAAGATTGTAATTTAAAAACAGAAGAGAACATATGAAAACCTATAAATTTTGGAAGGATGAGTATGAAAAATAAATCAAAGCAATTAGAAAATTATTGCAAAGGAAAAATTACTGCTAAATACCTTGTCAGCAGAACTAAGCGGCAGACTAACCAAACCTTCTTTCGAAAAAAAAACTTGACGCAACTAAGTATTTGAGTCGCCGCTTTTTCCGAGAATATTTTACGAGCTAGTCGGCAAAACATTTTTAAAAAAGTAGAATTTTCAATAGTTTACTGTGGTCCAAAGCTTCAGATTTTGCATTGGTTGAATGGCTAAAATTAAAATCAAATTTAAAAAATACTGAGTTGTTTTGCTGTGCTTTGCGGCTTGCTGGAAATTATCCATTTCGTCGGAACCCTTATTGGTATCTGTATGACCTTGCTGGCAATATGGAATAAGGAAATTCAAAGATTTTACTAGGCGTTCTAATTATATATGTCTTAGTCCAGTTTTTGCAAACTTATATATTGGAACTGCTGATTGTAGCGTGAGCAGGTAAATATAAATTCACTGTTTATAATACTATCAATTGTTTTGGGCAAATTTATATGGGGTGTTGCAGGTATGATTTTGGGCCACCCAATTTTGGAAATCATAAAAATTATTTGTGACAGGATAGTTAAGTAAAATCGGACACTGAAAAATATTTTAAAACTTGGGATATTAGCTGAGCCAATTCATTCTAAAATGTCCAGCCAACTTTTTTGACCTTAAATTAGGGCATGCGCTTGGGTCTATCGTCTCCTAGTATTGAAATTATTTCTTTTAAAAGGTTGCTCAGAATTAACACTACCAAAATAGTGTTAGTCAACAAATCAGCTAAATCCAATTCCTAAAACTGACTTTTTGAGTAGAATTGTCAGGATAAAGAAATATTAAAAATTAAGTATAAAATATCATCAAAATTGGTTCAGTTTTTGGCCTACTTCTTTCAAATTTAATTGATGAAAAAAGTTATCCCATTTTTGTTTGCCGCAGCCATTTCCACCATTGCAATACTTTCTTCCTTCACCTTGGCCGCACCCGAACTAGGCATATCAACTGCGCTACTAAGCTTGATCGCGACCGTATGGATTGTATCGTTGAATAAGGACAATAACCGATGCCTTTATTAAATTTGCATGAAAGTCAATTGTGCACTTTACTTTAAATCATCTTTAGCTGTTAGAGAAAAGTACCTACATGGCTCCCCATCGGTGTAAAATTTTAGTTGTCATAAAGCCTTAAACAACAAAAGGGTTGCCTAAGCATCCCCTTTGCTTTTACACATTAAGAATCTAGCTTATTTAAGCTCCACCTCCGCTAAAACCGGGAAATGATCAGAAGGAAATTTACCATAATATGTATCTGTTAAAATTCCCCACCTGCTGGCTGAAAACTGATTGGTCATAAAGATATGATCGATTACAGTTTGTCCTTTAGGCATTTTGAAACCATTGGCAGATGAGTTATTCGCATAAGGAAATTTGACTTTTGAATACACATCCGTTACCTTCCCTGAAGTGGCCAAACGCTGATACCATTCACTATCTCTACCACCATTAAAATCACCGGTTAGAAGTGTTGGGATCGATCCAGCAATTTCTGCAATCTTTAGCAAAATTAATTTACTGCTTTCCTGGCGGGCAACTTTACCCTGGTGATCATAATGAACATTAAAAACATAAAGCTGCTTGTTTGTTTTCAAATCCTGCAGGTAAACCCATGAACAAATCCGGTTACAGCAGGTCACATCCCAACCTTTACTAGGCTTATCAGGAGTTTCAGATAACCAGAAATCTCCGCTTTTAATTAATTTGAAACGGTCTTTTTTAAATAAAATAGCAGAATGCTCTCCCCCATCCTTGCCATCATCACGCCCTTTTCCATAAACATCATATTCAGGTAATCTGCTGCCAATATCTTTTAGTTGATTTTTTAATGCTTCCTGAACACCTAAAATATCAAACTTATGGAACCGGATAAGATTGGATACCACAGGTGCCCTTTCTACCCATAGATTTCCGCTATCCATTGGATTGTCATAGCGAATATTAAATGTACCAATTGTAATCTGCTGCGCTTCTACTGTTAGTGTTGCGAAGAAAAGCATGGTATTAGCCACTATTAATTTTATTTTCATATTTAATATCGTTTATTCCCAACCCGGGTTTTGTTTCAGATTTGGATTTCGTTGGAGGTCATTCAACGGAATAGGATAATAGTAATTACGTTCATTCCATTTTCTTGGAATTTCTTTCATCCAGGTTAATTCACCCGAGGTGCCATTTCTTAATAATTGAGAATTAACAGCCGTACCAATACTTGCTGAAACATCTACATAAGTTACCCCAGCAACAGCAGGTGTTGGTCTCGTGCCCTGATAAAAAGCCACATCCAGTATACCATCTTCATTTAAATCCATAGGCGCTACTAAAGATGGCACATAAAATCCGTTCCACTCCTGCTCCATAAGTGTACCTCTCTTCCACCTCAGGATATCCGCAAAGCGCAAACCTTCGAGACTTAATTCAATTCCTCTTTCCCTCCTGATTTCTAGCAAGGTGGCATCAGAAATACCAGGGAAATAATTTGCTATTAAGTAAGGATCAGCAACTGTAGGTTTTGCATTTAAACCACCAGTTATTCCTGCTCTTGCCCTTAATGCACCAATGGTGAGTGCCCAGTCTGCATCGGTTAAAGTTCCCAGTTCTGCCTTAGCTTCGGCAAAATTTAATAAAACTTCAGCATACCTGTACAAAGCAACTGCGTTTGTATTCAGAGCGCCTGCATCATAATATAAATCATCCAAAGTCCATTTTATAGGCTGATAACCGGTAAAAGTGTAAGAGAAGACTGGAGGAGCGGGAACCTGCTGTCCGTTACTGATTCGCTTATAATCTCCTAAACGGATGGTTTGCTTTAACCTTAAATCACGGTTCTTCACCTCATCCTTGAAAACCATTGTACGGTAAGCCGGGTCGTTGGTATAAGGGGTCCCATCCAATTTTAAATAAGTGTTAATGAATGTTCTGGTGAAACTTGCCTTTGCACCATAGGTTCCACTCGTCCACCACCAATTGGCCTCATTCAGAACACCCAGATTAACATCGGCAACTGCTGCCTGCAGAACTTCGTTGGCGACAGGGGTATTACTGGTAAATACCTGTCGATAAGATACACCTGGTCCACCAGCCGTATTTAGCGAAAACCCGCCATTCTTAATAATTTCCTCTGAAGCAGATGCAGATTCCTGTAACCAGCGATTTGCCGTGCCAGTCAAATTCAAATTAGTATGGTATTTCCTAAATGTTCCTTCAAAAAGACATAACCTCGATTTAAAAGCATGTGCCACCCATTTGGTAATGGTTGTACGGCTCGGGTCAGTAGTGGTTTGAATATTTGCGCAGGCAAAATTAATATCTGCCAATACAGAATCCATCACCGATTCCCTTTTATCACGCCCCCCAATTAAAGCCTGGTCATCAATATCTAGCGGTTTACCAATCCAGGGCACATCACCGAAGCGCTTTACTTTATCTAAGTAAAAATAGGCTCTGAAATAACGGGCTATGCCGAGGTAGTTATTCCTAACTGAAGCAGGGACAGCAGGGTCATTACAATTGACGATAAAATAATTAATGTTCCTCAAATCTCTCCAGCTCCACCCTGAACTATTATTAGCGCCGAATGCACCGTCCCGAATAAAATCTTGTACGGAACGTACCGCCAGATAATCAGACATTGCATCCTGACTTGTCGAGTTCTTAGGAAGGAAATCCATTCCATAAAATGAATTGGTATAAAGCTTTAGACCATTCTCTGTACCAAAAATAGCCTGTTTGGAAGCTGTAGACTGTGGCTGCTGATCAAGCTTTTTACAGGCTGCAAAACCAAGGCAACCTAATAAAATCAATATGTAATATTTTTTCATTTTTAAATTTTTATAAGCCAATAGCTTAGAATCCAACATTTAAACCAAACGAGAAGCTCTTCATTAATGGATAATTATAGCCATCTCCGTTTGTACTACCAGGATTCAAATCCCGGTCTGCAGGCACTGCATTTTCAACGTCAATGGTATTTTTTACGATCTTATACATCGGCGAGTAAGAAAACAGGTTCTCTCCTGAGAAGAATACTTTCGCAGTTCTGCCACCAATCCGGTTAATCCACTTACTTGGCAAATTATAACCTACCTGAATATTCTTCATTCTTAAATAAGCCACATTTTGCAAATAACGGGTTTGTGCTACCCCAAGGGTACGATTGGTGTTACTAGAGGCGGCTCTCGACATCGTCCTTGGAAAATAAGCGTCTGTATTTTGCGGCGTCCACATGTTACCTAAATGGAATGTAGGCACGTTATTGTATGGCCTGTTATACTGACCCCAGAACATTTCTGTTTCTGTACTAGGATACCATTGTTGCTTACCCACGCCTTGAAAGAAAACAGCGAAAGAGAAGTTATTCCAGTCTGCTCCAAGGTTAATGCCATACATATACCTTGGTGCCGAATTGCCTATAATACGTCTATCTCCAGATTTTCCGACTTTATTTTCGCCAACATTGATTAAACCATCGCCGTTTAAATCCCTTAATTTAATATCACCAGGAAACCATCTTCCGGTCGGAGAAGCCCTCATCTGCGGGTCTTGCTTGGCATGAGCAGCAATATCCGCTTCATCTATAAAGAAGCCTTCTGTTTCATAACCCCATATTTCGCCCAAGGTCTGTCCCTCATAATAATCGCTCAATAGCTTATCCGGGTTGTTATACTTATCGATTTTGGTTTTATTATCCGCAAGGGTTAACCTTACATTATACCTTACTGGCTTATCCCCTCTCCCAATTTTGTCGTTCCAGCTCACCGAAGCCTCCCATCCGCGTGTAGTTAAGTTGGCGTAGTTACCCTTAGGTACATCAGCCCCAAATACAGCCGGAGGTGTAAGTCCGGTGGTAAACATATCCGTAGTTTTTCTGCTGTAGGCATCTCCGGTAAAACTTAAACGGCCGGATAACATAGTTAAATCCAAACCAACGTTTGTGGTTGTGGAAGTTTCCCAGGTCAACCCATCAGGCAATACAGCAGGGTTGCGTGTTGTTTGTGGACGCGAACCATTTAAAATAACGCCAGACTGGCTAACATTAAAAATTTCCTGAAAAGCGTATGATGCAATATTGCCATTACCTAATGAGCCATAAGATGCCCTTACTTTTAAATCAGAAATAACCTTATCTGATACATTCCAGAAAGACTCCTTATTGATTCTCCACCCCCCCGAAACAGATGGAAAGAAACCATAACGCTGATTAGATGGGAATTTTGATGAGCCATCATAGCGGGCGTTAACTTCTAATAGATAACGGTCCTTGAAACTATAATTTAATCTTGAAAAACCACCCAGTATTACCCATTGCTCATAACCACCACCAGTAACTATGGATTGACCCAATGCCAGATTTAAATCTGTAGCATCTTCAAAAATAATCCCGTTACGCTGCACAGCGGTTCTATTGTAAGTTGATTGCTCATAGTTGTAGCCTACCATCGCCTTCAGGTAATGGTCAGTTCCGAAACGATTTTCATATTCAGCAAAAATATTAGTTGCCAAATAATTGGTTTCCCTTAAATCGAATGATAAGTCGTTTGTTGTGGTACCGATATAAGAAGTTACGCCACGCGAGTTGCTATATGGAACCTGAACTCTTTTCTGTTCGACATTATTATTTGTGTTTCTGAAAGTGAAGTCGGCGTTCACACGAAACTTATTGTCAAAGAAATTACTTCGTAATCCAGTAATGTTCCTAAATACCTGGCGACGGGTATCTATACCATTCTTACCGTAAATAAAATCACCAACAGTGTAAGCCGCTGCAAAAGTCAATGAACCATCAGGATTGAAAATTGGCATACTAGGTTTACCTTCATCTGCAATGTTTCTCCAGATACCGCCACCTTCACCAACATTTATTGGATTGTGGTAGTTCATGATAGAGTAATCTGCGTTATTTTCGATGCTAAGCCATGGAAATACCTGAACAGAACCTCTGGCTCTTATGTTTTTCATATCATAATCATCACTATTGTACTTGAATAAACCATCCTGATTTAAAAAACGACCTGAAACCAGGTAAGAGGCTTTATCACTTGCGCCGCTTACAGAAAGATTGTTTTCTATTGCAGCGGTATTCTTTTTATATAATTCAGCATAATAATCTGTGCTGCCATAATAGGTATACTCTCCGGTTGTTGGGTTAACTTCAATTTGATTATACGGCTGGCCGGATTCAGCCCTGCGCTTGAATTCGTCTAAATAAGCCTGAGAGAATTTCTGGGTTTTGTTGGCATTCTGTGGAAAAGCACCGTCACCATTTACAAATGCCTCCGCAAACATTTTTGCCCAGGTATATCCATCAGTTACAAAATCAGGAACCTGTAATGGACTTTTAATCGAATAGTTAGAAGAGAAGGCAACGTTAGTGCGTCCTTTTTCCGCTTTTTTAGTTGTAATTAAAATTACCCCAAATGCACCTCTAGCACCGTAAATTGCTGCTGATGCCGCATCTTTCAAAATTGAAACTGTTTCAACATCATTTGGGTTTAGTAGGCTTGGATCTCCTTCAAAGCCATCAATTAAAATTAATGCACTGCCACCCTGACCGATTGAGGTTGTACCACGAATGTTGTAACTAGGTGATTGCGTGGGCTTACCATCGAGCATTTTTAAGTTCAAGTTAGGAAGTAAACCTTGTAAACCTTGAGTCAAATTGGTAATCGGGCGGTTCTCGATATTTTTGGAAGTTATCTGATCAACTGCTCCAGTTGCATTTTCCCTTTTTTGCGTTCCATATCCCACTACAAGTACCTCATTCAAAGTACCTGACTCGCCCTTCATGGTAATATTAAGCGGTGTATTTTCATTCGCTTTTACCACGATTTTACTCAAAGAAACTGTAGCATAAGAAATAAAGGTAACCGTGATGTTATAGCTACCTGAAGGTACAGGAACTGTGAATGTACCATCTGGATTACTCTGGACAACCTTATTGATTTCCTTGATTAAAATACTGGCCCCAGGAAGTGGTTCGCCTTTCTCATCCACAACTTTACCGGATATCGTTCCCGATCCCTGTTTAGCATTTTCCAGAAATGTATTTCTTGAATACGAGGCCGCTAGCACAGGCACCGCAATCGCATTTGTAAGCAAGCAGGCTATAGATGAAAATAGCAAAATTCGCCTCACTTGCAGTAAAGGTTTTTTCATTAGTTAATTAATTTGTTTAGTTTAACTAAAAGGTTTTAGTTTTATCCCCTATGGATTTATTCCCAAAGTTATTCCGAGAATATGAAGCTAATGTTAAGCTAGTTTAACATCTTAACTTTTGTTTTTTTTGTTAATCAAAAGAAATTGTGGTCCATACTTCACCAATGAAAATCGATATCTGCTAGTATCTATGCAAGTAAAATATCTAGCAAATAATGTACGGAGATATTAAGATGGTTATGAATAAGATTATTGATTTCGATTGCTGTAATTGCACCTTAAGATTGGAGCAGTAAAATCTTTACAGTACTCATTAAATTAATAATTATTAAGCTGGATTTTTCATGCTAACTGAGACCGGGTGGCGATAATTGAGGCTAAGGGCTTATATATGTTTTGTAATTAATGTTGTAAGAAAACCAAATAAATACTTAAATTTCGAGAAAGATTACAGTGATCTATCGTTATAAAATTAACGTAATAGAACAGTTTGAAAAGCTTTTAATTGATAAAAATTTCAAACGTTTCTTCTTCAATTTATCGATATGTTTTTAAGAATTTCAAACGGCTGCTCACCTGTTTTAGCCATTCACGGGCCATTAATTCATGACCTGGTACTGTTGGATGAATCCCATCCCATATCCAGTAAGAATCCGGAGCCTTTTTGGAAGCTTCTTTAAACACTTTTTGGAAATCGACTACAACAGCGTCAAATTCTACAGCGAGCTTTTTCACTCGTGAAGCAAGTTCATTAACAATTGATTGATAACGCTCCCACTTTTCTTTTACTTTACCAACTGGCGCTAAAAAAGGTAGACAAAGAACGAGGAGTATTTGAGGATTTTGTTTACGAGCTTGTGCTAATATATCACGATAGGTAAGCTCAAATGCATCAATGTCCTTAATGTCTGATTCGGGCTTTTCCATCAGCTTTGCTGCATTATTAATGCCAACCAAAATACTAAGTAAGTTTGGATGGAGATCTAAGCAATCGGTTTGCCAACGGGCTTGAAGCTGACTTACCCGATTACCACTTATCCCCCTGTTGTAAAACAAAAGACTTGTTGAAGGAAAATCTGCACCCCAACGACTGGCTATTGAAAATGCGTAGCCATGCCCCATAATATGATTTGGGTCTGCATTTCTACCCCGGAGCCCATCAGTTATAGAATCTCCCTGAAATAAAACGGTCATGTCCTTCTTATCTTCAGATTGAAAAAAGGTTGAGCTTAAATGAGCTTTCGCACTTTTATTAAATAAGCTAAGCGATGCAGCGGTGAGCGTTGCAGACACAAGAAAAGTACGTCTGGATGAGTTATGTTTCATTTTATGTGGATTAATGTATCGAATTTAACAAATTAGGAGCAACCTGTATTCGCCATCATTTTCTTTTGGTGCCCGATGAACACATGGCAGCACCTGTTGACCAGGATAATCTACGGCAAGTTTCCAAAGATGACCAATACCCAAATTGGTCGGTTTGGCTTCGGGTTTAGGCTGATAATGCAAATCAAAAAAGTATTCCTTTAAAAAATCTTCAAATTCTATTTCTGCTCCACCATGTAACTCTTTAAGTTTTTGTCTTATTTCAGGGATAAGAATCTTCTGTTCAACCTGATTATTGGCTATAATATCGCTTGAAGCTCCATAATAAGTACATAAAAAAGTATCTGTATCAATGGGTGAACGATCGACGTGATAGGAATACACATCTGTTGATATAAAATCGAATTCTTCATCTCTTTGGTAATGCTTAAGCAGGTTTAGGCTTGGTGATGAGCCAAAATCCGTTAAAGATTTTATGTCGTTTAGGATAATATCTCTTGCCAATTTACCTTTTTCTGATAGTTGTAAGTCATGGAGTTCATCAATGGAGATTTCGGTTATGTTTTCTTTTAGCTGAAGTTTTAAACTGATTTCCTTAAAATCGCCAATTAAATGCCTTTGCCAGCATATTGCATTTATTTCATTCTGAAATTTTGTACTTGCAAGCGCTTCAAAAGATGAAACTATTTTTACTTGTCTATTCCCAAAGTTTTTATCATCCATAATTTGAATTAAGAATTTAGCTTTTGAATGCACCAAGTTGTCATACACCTTAAACCTTGAACGTTAGTCGTTTTGATTGGTTCGTAAAGCGCACCACCAAGATTATTGGTTAGCTCTAAAAGCATTTCTTCACTAACTAAAAATCTTTCCGTTTCATCCGGAAGAACATAACGCCCATCTCCAAGAGATTTAATCCCAGATTCTATTCCGATATCGGAAGCAAGTCTAACAAAAAGAAAACCGCCAGAATTTAACACACGCCACATGGAGTGAACCATTGCTTCGAAATGCTTTAGGTTATTTGCAAAATGCAAAACTGCACTGCTGATAACTAAATCAAAAGATTCATTAGCAAAAGGTAATGATTCTACATCGGCAACCATGAAATGCTCATGCAATGGTTCAGAGCAGAAATTTGAAGCCAACTGTTGAACAGCATTAATTGCTTCGGCACTTTTATCAATTCCATAAACATCACATCCCTGGCGTAAAAAGAATTCTAAATTTCTACCACTGCCACAACCCGCATCAAGGATGGTGTTGCAATCAGCATAAGTACCTTTCATCAGCTGGTCGAAAAGATAGATATCTATGTTTCCATAAATTTCTCGAATTTGCCTCGCTGTGTTCTTCATCATCGATAAATATAAAAGATTTTATTTATCAGGCATATTAGTTCTTTATTGATGCGTTATTTAAAATCTGGAACTGGGAATAAATAACCACCAAATAAAATGTACGACCATAAAAGTGTCCAGATGATGTTAAAAATTTGGGCAGTAACAAATGTAAGTGCAGGTTTTCCACCTTGTAATTTTACCAGTGATGAAAATTTAGCTTCCATACCAATTGCAATAAAAGCGAGTGCAAACCAAATGGTTCGGATGCCATTTAAAACCGGTGCAACGCTTTTTGCAGTTTCTACAGAGAGGAGAAAAGAAAATACAAGCGATGCACCAATAAAGCCCAAAACAAATTTAGGGAAACGTTCCCAAACAATTTTTAAACCCGGACTTTCGACCTTTATATTTTCTACTTCGGTTCCATCAGTTTTTGGCTTTTGGTAAGCCCACCAAATAGCAATAAAAAAAGCAGCAACCCCAATAAATACATTCTGGGAGAATTTAGCGATTACACCAGCTTTAACAGCTACAGGTCCAATCAAATCACCCGCAGCCGTTACAGTTGCAGTTGTATCTAATGTGCCGCCTAACCATGCGCCACCAATTACTTCCGGGATTTCGAAATACTTAACCACCCAGGGCAATATTATCATCATTGGGATGGCCATTATCAATACAAGCGTAGTAACGTAAGACAGTTTTCTCTTATCGCCATTTATTGCACCTGCTGCAACTATTGCTGCCGAAACTCCACAAATGGATACTGCTGAGGCTAATATAATTCCAAATTCATCATCAACTTTTAGCTTTCTGCTTAACCACAAAGAAAAAAACCAGACCGCACTAACAACGATTATAGCTTGAATAATTCCCGGTAAACCAGCTTTTATTAAGTCTGCTGAAAGTATAGTTGTGCCTAGTATAACAAGACCAGTTTTTATATAGAATTCTGAGCGAACAGCTTCTTTTAGCCAAGGTGGTAGCTTAAGAAGATTACCCAACAGTATACCGATTAATAAAGCAAACACAACGTATTCTAAGCCATAATAGGCTACATTCTTATTTCCGCCGATGATGAAAGATAGCGTGGCCAAAATGTAGATAAATAGAAAACCCGCAGCAAACCGGCGGATATTCCCTCCTGACAAGAAAATAGAAATTCCGGCTAATGCTAAAAAAGCAAAACCTGTTTTAACAATTGATAATAGATTACCTACGGATAGAATTTTTTCAAATAAATCTGCCTTGCTACTCCATTTGTAAACAGGCAAACTGAAACTTGAAGCATTTGCATTCAGCAAAAGTACAATGCCAATAATAAAAGCGCCTAAAATTAATGCCCACCAATCTTCGGTAATGGATTGTAAAAATGTTTTTTTATTTGGCGTAATGCCAGAATCTGTTAAAGCGCTGCTGTTTTCTAAATCTTGTTTTTCTGTCGGCATTTTATCTAAAGCTTGCTTAATCTAAATAGTGTTTATCAATTTCTATTGGAAAGAAACTGATTGATTTGATCAAAAAATAAAAATACTTGTAAAACAACAAATAATGTCTTTTGATTATATTTTGTTACACAAATAAATGCAAGATGGAATAATTTTTTAAATCAAGTTTTTTTCTGGAAAAATTAAAATTTTAATAAAAGCACAATTATATCTTTTCATTATTAAGATCAAGCTTCTTCTCTTTAATATAATCTTTTACTAAATCCTACTTTCCGGAAGAGAAGCCAATAATAGATTTTTGATTTGTAGTAACTTGAGTCAATTTTCCATCAATATAAATAGAATAATTTTCTTTTATTTCTTTCCTCATTGTAATTGCATTGATGGTTTTGACGTAATCAAGGTGAAGATACAACTGAAAAGATTACGATAAAATAAATAATTGCAACCTTTTCTAAAAACAATTGTTAAATAGTTTTACCTCTAAAAAATTATGGCAAGCAAAGAATATATATACATCCCTTTTAACCGTTCAGTTAATAATTATTTACACGAAATGGAATTAATTTCGGCAGATTTATTTCATGTAAAAACAGTTTTCAGTGCTGATAAAAAAACTTTAAACATCAAAACAGAACACGAAAATCTGGTTTCAATAATTATAAATCCAGTTTATGCAATAATTACAAAGCTCGCAGAAACGGATATTGCAAAAGAAATATATGATGTTATCACAAAGAATACTAAGCGGGTTTGTAACTAGAGTGTAAATCACACGTATCTTATTTGAACTTAGCTTTTTGTAAAATTTTAACCATAATTTAAGCTTCTTAAAGCTAAGATGTTAGTTTGCTTATATTTGAAACATAATATGAAGTTCCTCAAAAAAATTATGTTTCGTAATACGGTTAAAACTCTATTTCTAATTTTCTTTTTTTCTTTATCTAAAACTGCAATTGCTCAATCTTCTAAAGAGAAAATTCATGGAATCATTGTTACCACCGCGAGTGGAAAGTTAGAAGGTAGAACATTACAAAGTGGTGTACATACTTTTAAAGGCGTTCCGTATGCCGTTCCGCCTGTTGGAGATTTAAGGTGGAAAGCTCCGCAAGCATTAACTAATTGGAGTGGCGTTAAAAAAGCCATCAACTTTGGTCCTCGCCCGGTTCAAAAATCAGGTATTTTGTACGAGTTCCGCTCTGAGCAAATGAGCGAAGATTGCTTATATCTAAATATTTGGACCGCAGCAAATTCATCTGAAGAGCGTAGACCCGTTTATGTTTTTATACACGGTGGCTCCTTTATACATGGAGATGGTTCACAACCTGCATACGATGGCGAGAGCATGGCTAAGCAAGGTGTGGTTTACATTTCCATCAATTATAGATTAGGTGTTTTTGGATTTTTAGCACACCCTGATTTAAGTAAGGAATCAGAAAATGGTGCATCAGGAAACTATGGACTTTTGGACCAAGTTGCTGCACTAAAATGGATTAAAAAGAATATTTCTGCTTTTGGTGGAGACCCAGATAATGTAACCATTGGCGGAGAATCGGTAGGTGCTCAATCTATTAGTGCACACATGACATCGCCATTATCTAGGAATCTTTTTTCGGCTGCAATCGCACAAAGCAGTTCACTCCTCGATTCGAGAGGTTTAATTAAATCAAAAGCATCAGCAGAAAAATTAGGTGTAGAATTTTCTGAATTAACCAAAACATCATCAATTAAAGAAATGAGGCTAATTGATGAGAAAAAGCTTCTAAAAATCGCATCAAAAAACGACCCAAGGAGATTTAAACCCACAGTTGATGGATATTTTCTTAAAGAATTTCCTTTAAAAACTTTTGAAAATGGTAATCAGGCTAATGTGCCGTTGTTGGTTGGCTGGAATGCAGATGAAGTGCCATCTTTAGCTTTTTACAGATTAAAACGGGCTACGCCTGAAAATTTCGAGAAAAGGGTAAGAAAAATTTATGGAGATAAAGCAGATATGCTTTTACAATATTATCCGGTTAATACAAAAGCTGAAGCAAAAATTGCAGGCTCGAAACTTGGTAGTGATTGGCTTATAAATTATGGCTCTTGGCAACTTGCAGAATTGCATGCAAAGAAAAAAACAGCGCCGGTATATCGTTATCTTTTTGCACAACCTCATCCAGGCTTAACATCGAGAGCTATAAACGATGGTAGTTTTTTTCAGAAAATTTTAAAGAGATTAATTAATAGCGCTATTACAGGATCTGCATTTCATGCGGCAGAAATAGAATACGCATTAGGAAATTTAGATGTTCAGGATAATTACGCCTGGACGACTGATGATCATGTTGTTTCTAATCAAATGCAGGGCTATTTCGTAAATTTTATAAAAAATGCTAATCCGAATGGCAAAACAAAGAATGGATTAACTTTAGAAAAATGGCCTGAAATTAAATCCGGAAGTGCAACAAAATTCATGAAAATTGGAGTAAAAAGTGGAGCCGAGGTAGAAATTGATTCAAACAGAGCTCGTTATCTTCTGCTGCAAAAAATTGGCGTCGCCGATTAGTTCCATTATAGACTATTATCTTATTTAACCAATAAACCAATACAGCTTACTTTAAATTTTTCTGATAGTAATAGAATGTGCTCAAGCTTTTTCTTTGGTATTGGCTTCGGCTGATAAAGTTCAACATCATCGGTATCAAGCTTCTTATTTGCTTTAACATCATCATTAACATTCAAATTTTCTAATATTCTGGAGATAATTTCCTGCTCATAAATTGATATGCCCTTATCGAAAATATTTAATGAAGTGATTAGTGCATTTATCTGATAAATAATCAATTGAATATTATAAAAAGAATTCAGGTCTCCCCTTTTTCTAAACGGTTCCTGACTTGCAGAATCAATTCCTTCAGACAATGCAGATAAGCTCATGTTAGCATCTTTTCGAGACATCCTCAACAATGTTTCTTTATTCTCAATTTCAGAAATATCAGCTGTGCTTAATAAATAAGTTTTAGTAAAATTTATTGCCTGATTGATTTTATCACGAAGCTGCTTACTATCCCATATCGGGAATAATATTGATGCTAAAACAGCAATTAAACAACCTAAAATTGTAAAAAGAATACGCTCTTGAATAATGTGATCGAAATGCCCATGGTAACTCCCTAAAGTTAAAATAACCGCCGGAGTAATGAATAAAACACTTATTGTATAGTTTATCCTATTAAAAGAGAAGAAACCGAGCAATAAAAATACTGACAATGACAACAATATTGCAGGATTTTTTATGAAATAAATTAAGGCCAAACCGACAATTATACCACCCAAACTACCCGATAAGCGCTGCAAATTCCTACGCCATGTAACTGTAAATTTTGGCCTTGCTACAATTACCAATGTTAAAAATAGCCAATAACTGTATTTGCTAAGTGATAATTGGCTGATTAGCAAGAAACCAAAAAGAAAGCATAACGCAAGCCTTATAGAAAATCTAAAAAAAGGTGATTTAAAAGATAAATGATGCTTTAATGTTGATTTATCAACAGTAACAAAAGCTGGATAATTGGGCATTATACCTAAGTTTTCTGCCTGTAAATTTCTTGCAGTTGTATGTGTTCTTATTAACTCCAAAATATGAACTACAGCATCAGTATTAGCCACAAATTGAGATAAAATATCCTTTTGGTTTGGCGAAGCGTTTTCTTCTTCTATTCTTATTAAATCAATTAAATTATTGTATTTATGATTGCTGTAGCCAGCAAAATCAGATTTAACAGTGTGTACATTTCTTGCCAAATCTTCTAATTCAAAGGCTAGTAAATTTAAAAGCCTCGTCATTAAATCAAGCGAAGACTTTTTTAAAACCTCTCGTACAAGCCCATAATCGTAATGCACAGCATTTAATTGCTCATACAAATCGATTAATAATAAAGCTCTACCTAATAAAATCTGTCCGTTTTTATTGTCTGGAGACATAGCTTGCCTATCCGTTAACAGCAAATTCCGAATAAGTTCGTGTTTTTGATTTACTTTTATGTGTAGCTTAATAATTTCTTTCTGAGATGCATCAAAAGGAATTTGAACATCATAATTACTGGCTTTTGCCTTTAAAAAAACAGCGCTACTCATTATGCATTCAAAAATTGCATGATTTAAAGAGCGATAGGGAAAAACTAAGATTTGCAGCAAGCTTATTAAGTAGTACCAAACACCACCAATAAGCATATAAAAGCTAAAATTAACCGGGTTTTTAGGGTGAAGTCCCATTACAAAACAGCACACTACAAGTGCCATTGTACCAATTATACTAATTCGATTGCCATACACCGCAAACATAGAAAAACCAAATGCAGCCAACGTCATAACGGTGGCAAGCAATAATGTAGAGGACAAAGAAAGCGAGATAATTATTGTTGTAAGGAAAAACACAACAATACCATAAAGTGCAGTTCTAAATTTGTTAAATTTATTATCTGGAAAATCCGTTAAGCTTACCAATAAAGCGCCTACTCCTATTCCAGATGCTAATTCTGGTTGCTTAAGCCAATAAAATATTACTATTGGCAGAACGATTGTAATTGTATTTCTCAGTGCATCAGAAAAGTATTCGCCTAAGAAGAAATAAATTATATTAAGACCGAAAGATTTTTGCTGGCTAGAATCCAAAAACGAATGATTATTAAGGCAGCAAAAGTAAGACTAAACTCTCATTAAATTTTAATAGAATGATTTTTTTACGCGTTAATTATTTAATTTCGCATCATAATTAGCAATACTCAAAAGAAATATCTGAAACGCTTAAAATTTAAGTGAATAACTGGGCCAGTAAACTTATCACGGTTAATCAAAACAAGAATATTAAGATTAAATGCTCATGAATGCATAAACTGTAGCAAAGAAATAAAGTAAAATTGGGTAATGCTATTGATGATTAGCCATAAGCGAATTACTGCGCCAGCCAAAAAGAATAGTTATCAGGACCTAAAAAATAAGTTAACGTAATTAATGCAATAATTAAGCTTATAGGCCAGATAAATGATAATTTATCTTTTGGCGTATCGATAGTTAACCTTTGAAATTGTGAGTTACGCTTTGACATATCTAGAGAATTTATATCATAACCACATTTAGGCAAAAATGTTTTAAAAAAGCCACTGAAATATTTTCAGTAGCTTTTTTAGTCATTAATACTGAAATTAATCATTATGTCCTGCACTGGTTTCAAAGCCAAAAAGTGCTAATTTAACCGGGCGGGCAGAAACTTTATGTTTTATAACAGCACTAAAATCAGTTAAACTAATTTGGGCAACTTCTCCACTTGCAGGCAAAGCGATGTAAGCAAATTTAGCAGTTGCCTCTAAAACTGGCTTGTAAGTATCGGTAGCAATTACAGCCGAAATTACTGTTCCTTCCTTAATAAGTTTACCTGTCGATAATTCGTAAATTCTTAATTTACCGTCTAAAGTTAAAATCAACAAATTTTTACCAGCATAATCAACTTTACACTGGAAAGCATCAGCACCTGTGTAAATCGGAGCAATTTTGTTATTAACGATATCAATCGAATAAGCACCCTTAGTGGCAACATAACCGATAAATTTATCAGCTGCATCTGCATACAAAATAGTTGCTAAGCGAAATGCGCCAAAACCGTCAGGATTTGCAATTACCTTTTGTGTACCAGAAGAATTTACAACCAGAACGCCCCCTGCTGTTGCGGCAGCATTTGTAAAACCACCAAAAACTGCGTTTATACCATCACTTGCATTACCATGAATATTACCAAAATCTACTTTTGATTGGTGAATTGTTCTACCATCCTTATCAATAATTATTGCTTTAGTAGGCGATGCGCTTGCTGTAGCAGCTGTTGTAACCGCAATAGTACCATTATCAAAATTAGCCATAGCACCATGATGCGCTAACAAGCCTGCGTTTATGGTTTTAAATTTTGCATTCGCAGTATTAAAATCAGCTTCTTTACCTAAACTTAAAGTTCCATCCGCATCGTTAAAAATTAGGGATTCATCTTTTGAACTTTTAAAGTGTGTAGGTTTTAATCCTGTTGATGTAATCGAAGCCCATTTTGGTAAACCTGCAACATCTACATGGTCGGTGTGGCTAGCTAAACCGCTATCAAAAACTTCTACAAGGTTTTGGCTTTGATACAAAACATTCGCGTATCTACCACCCGCAGTTCCATAAAGGTTTGCTAATGGAAATTTAGCATCATAAAAAGTAATAGCTGCATTAAAAGGATCGATTTGAGTTAATTTGCTCGACAGCTCATCAGCCACGAGAACGCGAACAAATTTAAATTCTTTTTTGGCATCCGGTGTTTCGGGTTGTGGTTCGTTGTTATCTTTTTTACAAGCTGCAAAAGCTGCTGCGATTACAAAAAGAAGTGTGGCTTTTTTAAAATAGTTGTTTAACATGATTTGATTTTTATAATATGAATGATTAATTATTGAACTTTTATACTGATGCCTTTAATACTTTGCCATCCGGCTTTGTCTGTAAGGCGAATTAGAAAATGATAATCGCCTGGGTCAACATCGGCCGGGACGGTAATTTCTTCACTTATACTATAAGCTTTTTGTCCCGCTGGAATATTCAATGTTTTGATTAGCAAATAGGGCTTTACCGGACTTTTAATCGGTTCCATGTTACATTCACTAACTTCTGTACTATGCGAATGATGATCGAAATTATGGTGAATATCAATGCTTGATGAACCCAACTCAACGTTATCACTGAAAGCCGCTTTGAACAAAAACTTCTCCCCCCTTTTTATCACACTACATTGTTTCGGGAATGCGGCAGCTGTGCTTACATCAATTACTGGGTAAGTTGTATCTACTTCTTCGGTTTCCTTTTTACAGGAAGAAATGAGCAAGGCAAAGCCCAGGCAAAAAATTGCGAATTGTTTTTTCATAAATAAATGATTTGATAAGTGATTTAATGTCAGATTTTTACGCCCGACCGATTTGAATTAATTAATTTCTACAGGTATTTCGATATATTGATAAAAACTGATATTATAAGTGGAATTTTTGTAAACAACGCCAAAATAATATGTGCCCGATTCCCAGATTTTCGCACCCGAAATTGCATTTGGTGTAGGGAAATTATTGTCTTGTGTACCACCAACAATCATATTAGGCCAGTTTCGGGTAGTTATATTGGTAACAGCATCGAATGTTGAGTTTGAAAAAAAATCAGTTTTTGTCCAACCTTTATGTTCTACAACATCATACACAATAGCTTTAGTAAAATCTATTTTATCTATTGATTCAGGGCGATGATTATGCTTTTTGTTGATAAACAAAATGTACATTTTACCATCACCTTTTACATTTGATATGGTAACTTGAGCATGTATTAAATCGTCCTTTTTTAATTTTGAACCGTTAACAATAAATGCACCAGTACGATAAAAACGAGCATTGTTTGAAAATACATTAAAAATACTTGCTGTAGGGTTAACAGGGGCATTTGCCTCGCTATAAATGGTTATAGATTTTTTTAATTCAAATCTTTTACCATCCTGCTCATTTACTATAATTACAAAATCATACTTACCTTCAACAGCATCGTTTGGTATAGAAAAATGCTTGTGCACACTAGCATTTTTCGCACCTTTGTACTGGTCCCAAACTACTTCATACTTCCAGGGTTTTAAATATGTTTCGCTGCCTTTTGGTAAAATTTTCACCTCTATGGTTTCAAGTTTATCTCCAGCCAAAACATCAGCATTAAAATGAAAATCCTTACCAAGGATGCCGATTTCATTGTTATTCAAACCAATTTCCAGATTTTCAATTGTGGCAATTTTATCATCCTGATTATCTTTTTTGCAAGCACTCATTATACTTGTAGTCAATAGAATTGTGATTAGTATTTTTTTTGTTTTCATATGAGTATTCGATAAATTATTTTGATGAGTTTTCTCTGATGGAAAATGGAATGTTTAGCGAGAGAATTAGATTATGACCAGCCTCGGGCAATTCTATTAACCTGTAAAAGCTTGTGTGATTAAGGTATTTTTTATCTAAAAGATTTTGAGCCTGAAGATTTACCGAGATTGCTCTGCCGCCAACATCGATTTTTGTACCAGCTTGAATATTAATAATGCCATAACCATCTGTTTTTTTCTCAGGCGGAACAATATTATCCTGTCGTGATGTTAAACGATAATCTATTGATAAGTAACTTTCTTTAAATTTTGAACCAAAATCCTTATTGTATGATAGATTTATCAAAACCGATGGTGGTGGAGAAAACGGCAACACGTAACCTTTTTTATCTCCAGAAAGTTGTTTTGCAAAAAGATATTCTGCCAAAGCCTCAACCGAGATATTTTTAATAAGATTTGCCTTAATCTGAAACTCAGCTCCATAACGCATCACCTTGCTCTGCGCATATTCGAAAACCTGGTTTCCGGCACCATAATCGTAATCGTGCAATGCCGTTGGATTTAAATAGATGTAATTAGGAAAATAATTATAGAATGGACTAAAATTGATTGATAAACTTTGAGTTTTATAGCTTAAACCAAAATCTGCCTGATAAGATATTTCTGGTGATAAATTTGGATTTCCTTTTTCGTAACTGAAATAATGATAATTAACGCCGTTCGCACCTAATTCTTTCGCTATTGGCATTCTAAAACTTTTACCCAAATTCCATTTAAGCGAGAATTTTCCTCTGTTGAAATTCATTCCGACTGAATAAACAAAACTGTTGAAATTCCTTGTCAAATCATTTGCTCTGGTTAAATATTGGTCAGTTTCCATTCCGTTAATTGCAACCGGAGATAAAAACCAATCGTTGTATTTATCCATCGAAATATGACCAAAATCATATCTTAAAGCGCCAAGCAATAAAATTTCATCAGTGATTTTGAACTTATCATAAATAAAAGCACCTAGGGTAAACTGCCTAAAAGCCGGAACTAAAAAACTCCAACCGCTAATTTTATTGTTTTGGTATTCGGTATTCAAACCGAAATTTAATTCGTGTTTCCCAATGCTTACTAAATCTTTAAAATTGGCTGCGAAAACACTTTTATCAAATTCTCGCTCTAAATATGATGGCACATTACGGTTTGATGGATAAATTGGCGGCATATACCCATGATTCACGTAAGGGCTAAATTCCTCACGAAAATTGTGTTGAAAACCTAAGTCAATTTTAAAATGGTGCAATCCAATCCGAAAATCAGTTCGATTAATAATTTTAAAATGATTAACCTGTTGGCTTGGCGTTAAAATATCATTTGATGATGCATCATGCAGGTTAACATCTACCCTTCTTGGTTCTAAACCATGTGCATTTGCAAAAAATCCGCTTTTACTATTAATGTTGCTGAAGTAGAAAACGGAACGAAATTTCTCATTTACGTATCCTGCGCTCAAATTAAGGTCTGTTTCTCCCCCGGCAGTATTTCTAAGGAAACCATCTTTTAACGCAACGGCATAATCGTAAACATATACAGAATCCGTAGGCACTTTATAATCACTATACTTTTGATAAGTTACCCTCGAATCGAAAAACCAATTTTTGTTTCGCCCATATAAATTGACAGATGTACCATAAAATGCATTGTTGGATTTACCAGTTAAATCAACACTTCCACCAAGTGAATTGGCCGGAGGAAGTAAAGGCGGTTTCGTATCGATAATACCGGCAATAGCATCAGAACCATAAGCAAAAGATGCTGAACCTTTTATAATTTCAACTTCCCGGGCAGCATACTGGTCTAATTCCAAACCATGATCTGCACCCCATTGCTGCCCTTCGTGTTTCATTCCTTTATCTATTACAACAACTCTGTTAAAGCCCATCCCTCTAATTAGTGGTTTAGATTGCCCGCTGCCTATGCCAATGGTTTTAACACCCGGAAGTCTTTCTAAAGATTTCATCAAGCTTCCACCCAAATTTTTCAACAAGAAATCACGCTTTATCGTTTCAATATTCATAGATTCTTCTTGCGATCTCCTTTCGGCAAAATTCTCCTTTATCTCAACCTCTGCCAGTTGAAGAATTTTAGGCTTAAGCACCAATGTAAACGATGCAGAATCTTTAGAAACTGTAATCATTTTGTGTAATTTTTGATGATTGGTGTGGGTTACAATAAGTTCATATTTCCCCTCTGGAATATCTGGGAAAGAAAAATCTCCGCTCTTATCTGATTGAATTGTCTTTCCGATTTCGATAATAGTTATCGATACATCCGGAATTGAATTTCCATAAGTATCAATCGTTTTCCCAGATAGACGAAAGCTTTGCGCAAAAAGCGCAGAATAGCCTAACAAGCTGATGAACAGCAGGCACATTTTCTTCATTGTAAAAAATTGGCCGACAAAAAGGTATCAAAATCAAAAGATTAAGGTGCCAAGCGGATAGTAAATGATTATTTAAAAGCCCTGGTTTGGGGCAAAAGAATGTTATGCAGCTACTGGCGGACCTTTATTGGTAAAGCAATGAACTAAGGCTGAATAATTGCCGAGCAAATGCAATCCACCTTTAACAGGTTGAGAAATATCGACATTTAGTTCGGAAAAAATAAAATGCTGTACTAAAGCCGGACTTTTATGATGAACAAAATGATCGCAGACTTTACAATGTTCTGATTTTGTTATCGAGGTTTTATAACGAAAATCGTTACTACGACTTGCATTTTGGTGATGATGAAAACTTTGAAGTGCAATCATGCAGAAAAAAACCATCACAAGCGTTAGTGAAATTATTTTTCCTGCAAAAACTGATATAGATGTTCCCTTAGTTTTCAAATCGCAACAAAATTGCATTTAAATATTAAAGTATCCAAAATATTTTTTTTTAAAAGGAAAATTAAGGCTTGAAATATGTTAGAAACACTGCCTGTCGAGGTTTAATTAGGCTTTAAGTAACAAAAATATTAAGAACATAATTTATAAGTTGCTGTTATTCCACAAAACAGAGAATCACCCAAACTAGTTAAATATGTTTAGCAATAAAGGCACAGAAACCAGAATTTTGATTATAGGCGATCAAACGATTGTCATCAATAGAGATAAGGAAAACCCGATGAAGTTTCGGATACTGGTTGATAGTGCTTTTAGGGGATATCTTGAACATATATCTGGAAACTGGCAACTTTCGGAACAACATTCCATTAATGATGAGTTGCTATATAGAATAACTGAAACAGTTGCTTCGGCAAAAAGTGCTTAGTTTAAAGTTGCAGAAGTTTTTTATCTAATTAATTAGTTCGCAAATTTTTTCGACAAAGACTGCTTTGATGTTGCTGCCCGAAGTAGGAACAAACTCCCTCTCTTTTTTTTCTATGTGTCCGCTAAAAACGCCATCTATTCTAACTCTGTAAAGTTTTTCATTAGATTTTTCTCCGGTTAAAATTATAATTGTTCCATCAAAATTAATTATTCTGGTTTCGGTTTTTGTTATGTCTTTCATAGGCTTCGTGTAATTTTTACACTTATTAAACGTAGCTATTGAATTATAGTTTATAAAAAGATACAACAAGCCGGTGTAGGTTTTATTTTACAGATTAGGCAATATTTTCTAAATACCTTAAACCTCATCTTTCTTCCTGCTCGACACTAAAATATTTTCTTTATTTTCCATTTGTAAATAGCCTTCTCGGTAATACTTCTTAACGTATTTAAATTTAACTAAAAAGGATTGGTGACACCTCAAAAAATCCGAAGGGTGTTAATAAACTCTCGTATTCATTTAAGCCTTTCGACAATAAAATTTCGTGACCATTATTTAAGTAGAATGTTGTGTAGCCTTTATCGCTTCTGCAAAACGTAATATCCTCAATAGGAACCACTTCAATAAATTCTACACTTTTCAAAGCTATGCGTTTAGTTGCATCTAAACCCTGAGCCAGATAATAGTCTCTTGCAACGGCTAATTGTTGCTGCTCGAATTTCGCCTACTCGCGATGGTGAAAACATTTATTTAATAATGCGGTGAGTGATACCTCATCAATTGGTTTGAGTAAATATCCAAATGCACCTAAATTAAGGGCTTGTATATCATATTGATCGTATACAGTTAGGAAAACAACCTGAAAATCGTTAATTCCAACTTCATAGAAAAGATGAAAGCTATCCCCATCTCTTAAACGAATATCAGCTAAAATTATATCTGGTTTTAAAGCAGGAATTTCCTTCGCTGCTAAAGCAATCTCTGCCGAAGAACCAATTACTTCCAGGTAATCGAGAAGCGAGCCCTGAGAGCGCGGGAACAAAATTATCTGATTATTTCTTCTATGGATGGCATTGCAAGTTTTCAGCAATTGTGGGGAGTAAACCAGTTTGTAAAACGAGGGGAAGCCATATTGTCTATTTTACCAATGGATAAAAAAGCGGTTATTGGAAAAATGCTAGTTCCGGCAGTCAATTCTGGAAAGATTGTTAAAGGAGAAAAAGTTTTAATCAAACTAGATAACTATCGATACCAGGAATATGGAATTGTTGAGGGTTTTGTACAGAATATTTCTTTCACTCCTGATGAAAAAGGAACTTACTATGTTGATGTTTCGCTCCCAAAAGGATTACAAACTTCATACAACAAAGTTTTACCATTTGATAAGGAACTTAAAGGCAATGCTGAAATTGTAACGCAAGATTTAAGGTTAATCGAACGATTTTTTTACCAGATTAGAAAACTAACCGGTTCTTAAACGGATTAATAATCTCGTTTATAAACATTTTCCTATTGATTTTAAGAAATAACACCAGCATTATTTCTCCTTAAAACCTGATTAATTGTTTCTAAAAATTTAGGGAAGAAAACAGGTTTGACTAAATATTGGTCGCCACCAACACTAAATGCATTAAGTGCAAATTCATCGTAAGCGGTAACAAAAATTATAAATTTAACCTTGTTTCTTAAAATTTTCGCAACATCTATCCCAGAAATATCCATTCTGATATCTAAAAACAAAAAGTCTATATGATCATCTACATCAATTTCATGGATAGCGGTTAAAGCAGACTCATAACTTTTAAGAATCTTAAGTTTTGGAACTTTAGATATGTAACCTGTAAGGATATCAATAGACATCCTATCATCGTCTACGATTACACAGCGATATAATTTAGAGTTTTTCATTGAAGATTGAAACACTCTAAGTTATAAATTGTTCAGAAATAATTAAAAAAGTATAATAAATAATACAACCAAAACGATTAAAATTAATTAGTTTGCTTATTCTTCGTATTGCCAAGTTAACCCACCATCTACAAAATAACTCGACCCAGTTACGTAAGCAGCATCATCAGAAGCTAAAAAAGAAACAATTCCGGCAACATCTTCTGGCTTGCCTAAACGTTTTAAAGGAATATTATTTAATACATTCTTTAGCTTTTCTTTATCGTTTAGCAGAGATTTATTAATTGGCGTTTCAATTGCTCCCGGAGAAACGTTATTAATTCTGATGTTAAACTCTGCAAGTTCAATAGCCAAGTTTCTGCAAAGCATCTTCACTGCACCTTTACTTGCGCAATATGCCGCATAACCTGGAAAAGGTATTTCTTCGTGAACAGAACTAACATTTACAATTACTCCAGCAATTTTTTTATTGATGCAATAGTTTGTAAATGCCTGAATGCCAAAAAACAAACCTTTAAAATTTGTATTCATTACATCGTCATATTCTTCTTCAGTAATTTTCCAGAATGGATTTTTAATTTCCATGCCTGCATTATTAACTAAAACATCGAGGCTACCAAATGCTTTGATAGCCTCTGAGATTAATTTTTCAACGCCTTTTTTACTGCTGATATCTGCTTCAATAAAAACTGCTTCCCTACCCATTTCCTTTACTTCGGCAATAAGTTTTTCACCACGTTCATCAAACTTATGTCCGTTAAATATTACGTTAGCACCCTCCTGAGCAAACCTTAACGCACATGCTGATCCAATTCCCTGACTGCTTCCTGTTACTAAAACTGTTTTATTTTCAAATCGATTCATATTAAATAATGAGTTTATTATTTAAGGTTTAGAAAGCTTTTTTGTTTTAAATAAAATTTATCGATTAGTAATCAATTAAAATAAAAAAGCACATCTGCATTTTAACAAATGTGCTCAAATTTATATAGTGCAATGTTACTTTACCTTTTTCTGGAGTTCCTGAATATCAGCAAGATGTTTTTTTAAGGTTGGCAAAGTTCTATCCACAAAAGCTTTTAGCTCGTTATCTTTAAGCTTTTTACTTCCATCTTCAAAAAGCTTAATATCGTTTTTATGGTCTTTAACCATCGCATCAACATAAGCTCTATCAAAATCCTTTGCTTCTTTTCTGGTTAACTCGTCTTTTATTTTTAACTCATCTTTACCTACTGATGAAGGCAAAGTAATATTCTTTTTCGCTGCTAAAGCTTTCAATTCTTCATTCGCCATCGTGTGGTCTGCAATCATCATCGCTGCAAATTCATTAACTTCACTATTTTTAGTTTTTTGCTGAGCAATTATAGCCAAATCAACTTCGGCAATACCGCCATTTGCTGCTTTCACCACAAATTCAGCATCACTTTTATCTACATCAATGGCTATCGTATCCGGATTGTTTTTTGTGGTATCTATTTTTGCATTGTTAGCACTATCGGCAATTTTTGTACTTTCTGTTTTCGAGCCATTACCACAAGCCTGAATTAAAATCAGCGAAGCTGCCAAACATGAAATACTTAATAACTTTCTCATAAAGATTTTTTTAGGATATAATTAATTATCAATGGATTACTTAAATTACAACATCAAAATCGAAAGAAGGTTTGAGTTAAATCTGTTCCATAACCGGAAATTGCTTCATCCACATTTCTTTATAAATACCATTTTTTTTCAACAATGATTTATGGTTTCCTTCTTCAATCATCTCCCCTTTATTTAAAACCACAATTTTATCAGCATTAATAACTGTACTTAAACGATGCGCAATTAAGATAATGGTTTTGCCTTTTTCTCTTAGAATTGAAACTGCATTGTGAATATATTCTTCTGATGTAGAATCTAATGATGAAGTGGCCTCATCCAAAATTAAAATCTCTGGTTCTCGGTACAAGGCCCTCGCAATGGCTAATCTTTGCCTTTGTCCGCCAGAAAGTGTTGTGGCATTTTCACCTAAATAAGTTTGAAAACCTTGAGGCAGATTTTCTATAAAATCCAAAATATTTAACTGACTACAGATTTTAACAATTCGTTTCATATCAGGCTCCATCTCACCTACAGCAATGTTATCAATCACATTCCCGGCAAATAAATGAACATCCTGTGGAACCACGCCAACCAATTTCCTTAAACTTTCGTTAGTTAGATAATTGATATCAAACTCACCAATCATAATGTTTCCCGATTGCAGCGGATAAATATTTTGTAATAAAGAAAGTAAAGTAGTTTTACCTGAGCCACTTTCGCCCACTATTGCAGTAATTTTGCCTTTTTCAACCTTTAGGTTAAAATCTTCGAAAACGGTTACACGAGTTCCATACCGGAAATTAACATGCTTAAATTCGATATCGCCAAGCATATCTGGCGTAAATTCGGTACGATTTTCGGTACTTTCCCTTTCCAAATCCATAATCTCGAAAAGCCTGTCGGCAGCAATTCTTGCATCCTGGAAAACTTTATTCATACCGATTAATCCAATAACTGGCCCGGTAAAATATCCAATAATGGCATAAAATGATAAAAGCTCGCCTGGTGTAATTAAATTTTGAAGCACAAAACTTGCACCCGCCCACAATAAAATAACCGAGAATATACTTGAAACAAAACTACTGGCATTACCAATCATCAAAGAGTTTGTACCTGAAGTATAAACGGTTTTCAGCAACTCTACAAACCGAATTTCAGTTTTAAGGTTGGAGAAATTTTCCAATCCGAAACGCTTAATTGTACTAACGGAGTTTACCGATTCTACCAATTGGTTTTCCAAATCGGCACTTTTTTCCATCAATTTACGCTGTGTGCTTCTGTTTAACTTATTTGAGAAATAATAAATTATCGCATATAATGGAATAACAATCAGCATGATCAATGCCAGTTTCCAGTAATAGGTAAACATCAGCGCAAAAGAGAATATCAGGATAAATATGTTTACGGCAAAGCCGATTAAAACATCATTTATAAAAGCCCTGATTTTTACCGCATCGTTCATTCTCGAAATAATTTCACCCACACGCATCGTATCAAAAAACTGTTGCGGAAGTTTCAGCAAATGCTTATAATAGCCTAAAATTAATCGGGCATCAATCTGCTGACCAGTTTTAATGGTAAGTAAGGTTTTGGCGTAATTGATAAAAATTTGTAATAGAATGATGATTATCATTACTGTTCCCATCAAATTAAGCAAGTTTGTGTTACCCTCGGGTAAAACGTTATCAACTATCTTTTGAAGAAAAATTGAGGAAGATAAACCTAGAATTGTATAAAAAACTGCACCTATTAAAACCTGAATTAGTATGGATTTATGGGGCATCAACAAATATAAAAACCTTTTTTCAAGCGAGATTCTTTCCGTTCCAGCGGTAAAATCATCACCAGGCAACAGCATTAATAAAACGCCAGTCCATTTTTGCCTAAATTCATTATGGGTTAGTTTTTGCATTTCTCCGTAGGCTGGGTCCATAACCTCTATATAATCAGAATGGATGGCATAAAGCACAACGTAGTGCGGTAAATTATTTTGAATAACGTGTGCAATAACAGGCAATGGAATGCTGAATAAGTTATCGTAATCGGCTTTAACACCTTTTGCCGAAAAACCTAACCTACTGGCCGCTTCAATTAAACCTAAAACATTTGTACCTTTTTTATCTGTAGATGCATACTGCCTTATTCTGGCAATTGGCATATCTAAACCATAATGAATGGCAATAGAAGCCAAACAAGCTGCTCCACAATCGGTAACATCGTGCTGTTTTATAATGGTTCTTTTAGCTTGCTTGCCCGAAGAAAATTTAGCCTTTAGGCTGCTAAAAAATGTATTTAGTTTCATAAGCTGGTTGTCTGTATCTCTTTAGCATCTGGAATAACATTTGGATTCAGCCAATCATCAGCCTTATCATAAAGCAGTTGGAAAAGTGTACGTCTGGTTACAAAAAAGCGGGCTTGCAAAGTCATGCCTTTTTTAATTTTACCTACATAACCATTTTTTAAGTTCAAGCTATTTTTATCGAGCAGACAACGAACCTTGAAGAAAGGCTGGACACCGTTCTGCATAAAAATATCATTTGATATGGAAATGATTTTCCCAGTGGCCATCCCCCATTCGTTGTAATTGTATGCATCGATTTGAAATCTGGCTTTTGTACCAATCTTTAACAATCCAATATCTTTCGGCTGAACGTAGGTTTCTGCAATTAAGCCAGAATCGGGAGAAATTTCACCAAGAATTTCATTTGCGGAGATAGAACTTCCAGGTTGAATACCCTTTAATTCTTGCACAGTTCCAGTTAGTGGAGCCTTAATGGTGTAAAATTCCTTTTCCTCTGTATATTGTTTATCTTTTGTATCAAGTTGTTGATTTTGAATTCTTAGCTGATTAAGTTCAGTTTGCCACTTACTTCCTTGTTCTTCGCCAATTAAAGATAATTCGTTAAAAACATTGTCTTTTTTAAGCTTAACTTCATCATATTCTACTGCAGAAACCGCTTTCCTTTTATATAGGTAAGCAAAACGTTCAAAGTTTTTAAGTGCAAGCTGGTAACGTGCTTTCGCCTCGCTAACTCTTTGCATAAAATAGCTGTATTGCTGTCCATAAACGCCAGACTTTAACGGCAGTTTTTTCGACCAATCATTTCTTCTATAAGCATTTATTAGCAAACCTAAATCATAAAGCTGGTCTTCAACATCTGTTTGTTGAAACTGATTAAGCTCATCCTGGCTTTCTATGTTCTCCTTTTTAATGGTAAGTAAAACCTGACCAGCCTTAACATGCATGTTTTCTTTGATAAAGAGAGAATCTACCCTGCCCGCAACCAAAGGTTTAATCTCATTACGCTCGGCAGTTGGCCTAAACAAACCAGTACTTTTAACATTTACATCTACCTTAATTAAAAAAATAGAAAGAAACGCCACCATTAGGGTAACCAGTAAAACCTGATAGATTATTTTAGTTCTTGAGTTATGTGAATGAAAATGATATTCGGCTGTATTTTCAATAACTTCTTTCGGAAATATATATTTTTCGCTATCCATATCTAGAAATTATATACGAAAACGAGCGTATTTAGTTTTAGTATAAACAAAAAAGAACCGAAATAACGGCTCTTTTTAATTATAAATAATTAAGTTATAATCATTTTCCAAATCCATAAAATGATGAATCGAGATTGATATCGTTACCAATTGATATTTCTGTAACGTTGTGATGACTGCCATAAGAGCGCTCGAATTTTAGCGCTAATAAATTTTCAGTAGAACTGCTTGCAGATATCCCTGAATTATAGGAATTATCACCACCATTTATTTCGAGTAATTCTGCATTTGATAAATTTTTCATAATTCGAAGTTTTACTTTTGTTCACTTTTGAATCCAAAAAAAGGTCCTGAAATATCAGGACCTTTTTATAATTGAGGTTTTAATTCAAATTAGCTGGTTAGGCTTTGGAATAATCCTTGTAAGCTTCCACCAATGTTATTCCCTAAAGAGAACGAGGTTTTACTCGATTCATCTCCGTCTTGGGTTTCGTTAGAGAATGATAATAAATTACCAATTCCAATTGAACCTAATAATCCACCTGAATTTGCTGAATCATTACCACCTAATAAACCACCACCGTTGATTTCTTTCATTTCGTTTAAATTTAACTCTTGAAGTTTCATAACGTTTTCTAATTTTAATAATGCCTACTCTATTTGAGGTTTTCGGCTAACCCTGCATCACTTGCGCAATGTTAATATAGAAACGATGTAAACTTCATTTAGGTTTTCGCAAAAGGCTGATTAGCAACAACTCAGCAGAATACATTAAACGGTTTAGTTGTTCCTTCTTTCGCAATATTTTATAATCTGGAGCGTTTTCGCGGGCGTAGGTACATTTAATAAATACTAACATTATTAGCAGAAATCACAGAAACATTGTATTTTTGGCATTGTGCGCATGTTTCCAGCGTTAACTTAATCATCAGAATATATTGGCACATCAACATCAGCTTATTTTAGATTTCCTTAAAAGTACAAACCAACCTATTTTTTTAACTGGTAAAGCTGGTACGGGGAAAACCACTTTACTTAAATACATAAAGGAAACTACCGATAAAAATTACGCAATTGTTGCGCCAACAGCAGTTGCAGCTATAAATGCTGGTGGTGTTACGCTTCACTCCTTTTTCCAAATTCCTTTCGGTCCAATTATTCCGGATATGGAAACCAGTGATGATGTACGATATTCTGTAGAGAAAATAAAACTCCTTAAATGTTTAGAACTATTAATAATTGATGAAATTAGTATGGTTCGTGCAGATGTGCTTGATTATATTGACATCGCTTTGCGCAAAACAAAAGCCATTAACAGACCATTTGGTGGTGTGCAGGTTTTAATGATTGGCGACCTTTATCAACTTTCTCCCATTGCTCACGACGCTTGGCATATTTTAAAAAATTATTATTCTAGTCCGTATTTTTTTGATAGCAGAGCGATACTTTCAACCCAACTGATTACTTTTCAGCTTGATAAAGTTTACCGTCAATCAGACCCAACGTTTCTTGATATATTAAATGGAATAAGGGAAAATACTTTAAATGATGAATTGTTAACAAAGCTTAATGAGCGTTATGATGAAAATCTAACCGATATCCGCAAGGAAGAATACATAACGCTTACCACACACAACAATCAGGTAACACAAATTAATCAGGAGTATCTTGAGAAGTTAGATGGCGAAACCTTCCAATTTACGGCAAAAGTAACCGGCGATTTCCCCAAAGATGCTTATCCTGTTGATGAAGTTTTAGAACTTAAAATTGGTGCAAGGGTAATGTTCATCAAAAATGATTCTTCTGGCAAAAAATTATATTATAATGGAAAAGCCGCGATTGTTAAGGCAATAGATGGCGATACGATTAAGGTTGTTTTCGATAATGATAGTGTGGAGCTTGAAATTGATAGAGAGGAATGGCAGAATGTAAAGTATAATCTCGATGGTGAGAATAAAATCAGTGAAGTAAATACAGGTTCATTTACGCAATTTCCGTTTAAATTGGCTTGGGCAATTACGGTTCATAAAAGTCAGGGATTAACTTTTGATAAAGCTATTGTTGATGTAAGTTCATCCTTTACCCATGGGCAAGCTTACGTGGCTTTAAGTCGTTGCAGAAGCTTGGAGGGACTTATTTTAAAATCGCCCCTAAAACAAGAAAATATTATTACTGATGATAAGGTAATCCGTTTTACTAACAATGCCGTTCTAACCAAACCTAGTGTAGAAACTTTAGCGCAATCATCAATAAATTATGAGTGGAATCTGATACATGATTTACTCGATTTTAGCGCTTTGGCAAAAAACTGGCTTTTGTTAAAAAAATCTTACTTTCCGAATAACCATGAAAACACCGTATTTCATGATATTATCGAGCAGATAGCTAAACCTTTAGAAAGTGAGATTATTGCAATTGGAGATAGATTTATCAAAAAAGAATTGGCTGAGTTTTCAAAATTAAGCCCTGTTGTACAGAATTCTGCTTTGATTGATAGGTTATCGAAAGCTTCGCTTTATTTTATCCCAAAATTGAAATCTGTACTCGATTTTGCAGACAAGTTTAACGACATGAACGTTTATCGGGATGAGAGAGCCGAGAAAATATTAGCTCGCATTAGCGATTTAATTAACGATTTGAATGTAAAATCAGCACTCTTCAAAATCTCATGGAGTAATTTTTCTGCGGATGAATTTGCCAAAGCTTACCATAAGGCAGGTAGCAATTATGAGCCTATTCAAACCGGAAGAGTTAAAAAAGTAATAGAGCAACCTAAAGAAATTGTTAATCAGCAACTCTATAACGAACTTATCTTTTTAAGGAAAAAGATAAGCGAACGAAGAAATGTACCGGAACATAATGTGCTGTCTGAGCAAACTTTGCAAACCGTTGCCGCCAAATTACCCAAAACTACTGAACAACTTGCTGCAATAAAAGGCATTGGCGTTGGTAACGCAGTAGAAATTGGTAAAGATATTTTGAAATTGGTTAATGGTTATTTAGGAACCTCTGAATTGTTTTAAAACGGATATAACTGATTCAGTTTAGTAGACGCGTCATTTCAAGGCATAGCTTGTTTTGATACTTCGGAAAAGCAATCTTTATCATCAGATTGCTTTATGCCTATTAATTATTTTGAGGTTAAAAACAATTTTCCTTTTTAAAAGCGCAAAACCTGTGCTCATCGGTTACAATACTCCCGCCACCGCTTCAAGTCCTCATTTCGCTACGCTACATTCCGGGCTTTACGCTATGTCGGGGCTATTTTATCTAGGCTTTTGCAAGAAAGTCAAACCGTGTTCAAATAGATACAAAGGCCTAACTCAATCGTCATTGCGAGGCACGAAGCAATCTTGCAACTATAAGTTTGTTATCAATCGCATTAATATTGCTTCGTGCCTCGCAATGACGGAAAAAGTATATTTCTATGCTTTTATCAAAGGATTTTTTTCCTTCGCAAACAAATCAAAAACCTTTTTATCTACAAATGCCGGAAAAAGCTTATTCATCCAAACAGCTAATTTTCCTTGGCCAGTCATTATTAATGTACGTTTACGTTGTTCAATTCCATCAGCAATAATGCTTGCCACCTCTTCAGATGTCATCATTTTGCCTTCATCCATACTGGTTTCACCATGTGCAGCGCCATCTTTAGCTAACGCTGTAACGCGAATATTTGAGGCTGTAAAACCCGGACAAGCTAACAAAACATTTACGCCTGTTTTTAAAAGCTCTGTACGTAAAGATTCTATAAAACCATTCATTGCAAATTTCGATGCAGAATAACCAGTTCTGCCCGGTAAACCCCTGAAACCTGCAATTGATGAAACCCCAACAATAGTTCCTTTGGTTTTTAAAATCTCGGGCAAAGCATATTTTGTACAATAAACCGTTCCCCAAAAGTTTACATCCATCAAATTTTTAAGTACTGATAAATCTAAATCGTTAAATAAAGCACGCATAGATAAACCGGCATTATTAACCAAAATATCAATCTTACTAAATGAAACTAGCGTTTGTTTAATAATCAACTCACAATCAGCTTCTTTACTTACATCAGCCTGAACCGCAACTGCTCTGATACCGTATTTTTTTTCTAAATCAGCCGTTATTTCACAAAGCGTAACGTATTGACGGGCAGCCAAAACCAAATTTGCACCGCGTTTAGCAAATTCTTCTGCACAAGCTTTTCCAATTCCGCTAGATGCACCAGTTATTATGATTACTTTATCTTTCATTTAGTTATTAGCAAGTATGTAGTATCAAATATTTAGTATCAAGTATCAAGACATGTGGATACTAAGTATTATTATTATGTTGATGATTATTTATTAGCTTTTTAATCTTCGGACACCCGACCTCAGACTTTAAAACTACTTCATCATCGCAGTTTCATATGGTACACGAGTGATAATCGAACGTCCGAGGGTAATTTCATCGGTATATTCTAACTCGCCACCAAAAGCAATTCCTCTGGCAATTGTTGTAACCGGAACATTAAATTCCTTTAAACGTTTGTAAAGATAAAATAGCGTTGTATCACCTTCCATGTTTGGGCTTAGCGCCAAAATGATTTCAGTAATTCCTCCTGCAGCAACGCGATGAACCAAACTATCAATGTATAAATCTGCCGGACCAATTCCATCCATAGGAGATATTAAGCCGCCTAAAACGTGGTAAACTCCAAAATATTGACCTGTATTTTCGATAGCCATAACATCACGGGTATCTTCCACAACGCAAATCGTTTCTTTATCACGCTTGTGCGAAGTACAAATTTCGCAAATAGTGTGGTCTGAGATATTATAGCAGATGCTGCAGTTTTTAATTTGCTGCTTTAGTTTAATTATTGTATTTCCAAACTGATTTACCTCTTCCTGTTCTTTATTTAACAGATGTAAAACCAATCTCAAAGCTGTTTTCTGCCCCACACCAGGTAATTTCGAAAATTCGTTTACCGCATCTTCCAGCAGTTTGGATGAAAAATTCATGGTACAAAAATATGAAATTGTTATTTGGTTTTTTAGTGCTTTGGGTTTTTAGTTATTTTGTGTGGGAACGAAAAAACTAACAATCTAACCAACCATACAACTAATATTAATTTCTTACATTTATCAGCTTAAAACCAAATTATGTCACCAACCATTCTACTTTGTTTCCTAATCGGCTACTTTTTACTGCTAATTATAATCTCATTCGTTACCTCAAAAGATTCATCCGATAATAACTCCTTTTTTGTTGCCAATAGAAATTCGAAATGGTATTTAGTTGCCTTTGGGATGATTGGAACAGCACTTTCGGGCGTAACTTTTATTTCCGTTCCTGGAGAAGTTGGTGCACCCGCAGGTAATCAATTTCAATATTTTCAGTTCGTTTTAGGTAACGCAGTTGGCTTTATTATAATATGTACTGTGTTACTTCCGCTGTATTATCGAATGAATTTAACCTCAATTTACAGCTACATAGAAAAACGCTTGGGGCATTACAGTTATAAAACCGCAGCATCTATATTTTTACTGAGCCGTACACTAGGTTCTGCTACAAGATTGTATTTGGTAGTAATTGTTTTACAACGCTTTATCTTCGATAATTATGGCATTCCATTTTGGCTAACGGTATTAATTTCACTGGCACTGATTTGGTCTTACACCTTTAAAGGCGGTTTAAAAACAATTATTATTACCGATACTTTACAAACATTTTTCCTGGTTCTATCTGTTTTTTTAACGATTTACTTCATTTGCAACAGTTTAGATTTCAGTATCCCTCAAGCTTTTGAAACCATAAAAAGTAGCAGTTATTCGAAAATTTTCTTTTTAGATGATTTTTTAACCAATAAATGGTATTTCAGCAAACAGTTTATTGGAGGGATTTTCGTAACCATTGCAATGACTGGTTTAGACCAAGATTTAATGCAGAAAAACCTGAGTATGAGCACAATAAAAGAAGCTCAAAAAAACATGTTTACTTTTACCGGCGTATTTGTAATTCTGAATGTATTTTTCTTAAGTGTTGGCGCTCTACTATATAT
This sequence comes from Pedobacter aquatilis, assembly GCF_030409415.1. Classification (GTDB taxonomy): domain Bacteria; phylum Bacteroidota; class Bacteroidia; order Sphingobacteriales; family Sphingobacteriaceae; genus Pedobacter; species Pedobacter aquatilis. The sequence goes on from NZ_JAUFPW010000036.1 coordinate 228,032, forward strand.
TTATGCAGCTAAAAATGGAATCGACATTCCATTAGATCACGCAACTGGAAAACCAAGAACGGATTTACTATTTCCTGAAATTGCATTAAATAACCTTGGTGCTGTACCTGCAATTATATTTATGTTGGGCTTAACTGCTGCAACATTCGCCACTACAGATTCTGCACTTACTGCCTTGACAACATCGTTTTGCGTAGATTTTTTAGGCATGGCGAAAAAAGAAAATATTGATGCTAAAGATGCAGTTAAAAAACGTCATACCGTTCACATCGCTTTTTCTATTTTGATGTTTTTGGTAATTATTGTGATTAACGCATTAAATAGTTCATCGGTTGTAAGTTTGATTTTCACCATTGCATCTTACACATACGGACCACTTCTTGGGCTTTATAGTTTTGGATTGTTTGTAAAAAAACGAGGTTTACATGATAAATTAGTACCGATAGTTTGCATTTTATCGCCTTTTTTATGTTACTTGCTTTCAACATACTCAACCCAATTATTGGGTGGGTACGTATTTAGTGTTGAGCTTATTTTAGTTAATGGCTTAATTACATTTATAGGTTTGCTTTTCATCAGCAAAAAAACTGATGCACAAACCAGATTTTAATATTAGAATACTTTTATATGACGAGTGAAGAAAAAATTAGAAGTGCCTTTGAAAATAAAGATTGGCAAGAAATTAAAGTAACAGATTCTTGGCAAATTTTTAAAATAATGGCTGAGTTTGTTGATGGTTTTGAGAAATTAGCAAAAATTGGCCCATGCGTAACCATTTACGGTTCTGCCCGTACTGCAGAAACAAATAGATATTATCAATTAGCTGAGCAATGCGGTAAATTACTAACCGACCGTGGTTATGGTGTAATTACTGGTGGCGGACCAGGTATTATGGAAGCTGGTAACAAAGGCGCACATACAAATGGTGGTAAATCAGTTGGTTTAAATATCGAATTGCCATTTGAGCAATTTCACAATAAATACATCGACCATAATAAATTATTAGAGTTTGATTATTTCTTTGTACGTAAAGTAATGTTTATGAAATACAGCCAAGGATTTATTGTTTTACCTGGTGGCTTCGGCACAATGGATGAACTTTTCGAGGCCTTAACTTTAATCCAAACCGGTAAAATTGCCCGTTTCCCTATTGTATTAATTGGTAAGGATTATTGGGGTGGATTAATCGACTGGATTAAAGGTACGATGCTCGAAAAAGAACATAACATCCACGAAGAAGATTTAAACCTATTCAGATTGGTTGATACCGCTGAAGAAGCAGCAGAACACATTTTTAGATTCTATGATAAATATGTTCTAAAACCTAACTTCTAGAGTAGGATTAGTAAAATTTTCGGGATACTAGCTTCTTAATTCGTCATGCTGAATTTAATTCAGCATCTTATACTAGAGGAGACCCTGAAATAAATTCAGGGTGACGGAATAGAAAATTCAATCATTCATACTTTAAAAGTTAATCATTAAGTAAAAAAGTGCTTGTTACCCCAAGCACTTTTTTTTATTTAAACATTATCTGTAACGATTGGTTTATTGGATAGTCATAAGAAAAATCTGTTGTTAATGGAGAAAATGTTAAATTGGAGAAAAGGATTATTTGATAGCAATTATCAGGTATATGAGCATGCGACTTTAAAATTTTCGCTAAATTTTAGTTCATTAAAAAATTCGGCAATTGCAACTACGGAAAAAGGAATTTTCTTATTAAAAAGTGATGGATATTCTATTCCGGAAACAAAAATACTTAACAATAAGAATGAAGTTTTGGCATTAATACGTTACGATTGGTTTGCCTTTAAAGCTAAAATTTCTTTCCCTACTGGTGAACAATTTGACTGGAGTTTCCAAAATAGTTGGTTAAGTAGGTGGAGTATTAACAACCATCTTGATAAACAGGTTATTTTTAACTCTACCACAAATAGTGGGTTAATTCACAGTAATATTGATGATGATTTATTGCTCTTCACAGGGCTATTTATCCGCGAATATTACTCAAGGATTCTATATGCCTTAATTCTTTTCGTAATTTTTATGTCGAGTGTAAGGAGTATATTTTAATGGATTGTAGAAGCTTTAACTCAAAGCAAATCCTAACTTAAAATCTCTTTAATTCGTTCAATTGGTCTGGCAATTACAGCTTTATCTCCAGAAACTATGATTGGTCTTTCGATAAGAATTGGATTTTCAACCATAGCATCAATCCATTCATCATCAGTTAGGTTTTTGCCTTTATAATTTCCGATAAAAATTTTCTCGCTTTTGCGAATCAATTCCGAAGGTTTTATATTGAGTATTGAAATCAATTCTTCTAATTTAGCTTTGCTTGGAGGCGTATCTAAGTAATAAATCACTTCAAAGGGTTTGCCACTATTTTCCAATTCTTGCAAAGCCTGGCGGCTTTTTGTGCATCTGTTATTGTGATAAATCTGAATCATTCCTTAACTATAAACCACTTACACCGCCACTAACTACTAATTTCATAGCATCAGCAGCAGTCATATTTAAATCTTTAACCTTTTCTCTGTTTACAATACAAAGCTGCCCGGCAAATGAATAAGATAGCGGAAAATATACAGCAACATCATCAGCCAAACCAAGTCTATGCAAATCATTTTGCGTTAAAAAACCGATTTTTTTCAAACCTCCTTCAACTTCTACAATAACAGGGTGATTGAATTTCTTTTCATCTCCTACAAAAGCTTCAGTTAAATCTTTTATGGAAGAATAGATGAAATTTAGCAAAGGTAAGCGATGCATCATTCTGTGAAACCAATTGTACATTGGTTCTGTTACCAGATTGGTTACAAAAATTCCGGCGAGTAAAATAATAGTTAAAACGGTAAGTAAACCTAAACCAGGTATGTTTCTGCTTTCTCCAGTACGTGGATTTACACCCAGAATATTATTTACGTTTAGCCAGCTATCAACCGTTGTAACTGCCCAAAATACAATGAAAATACTCACAGCAATGGGTACAACAATTAATAAACCTTTAATTAAATAGTTTAAAATAGCTTTCCCGACTTTATTCATGCTGCAAACTTATTTAAAAATGTTCAATAATTTATTTGTTCAATGGTTCATTTGTCATTAGTGCATTTGTTGGCTTGTCGTTTAACAAAGTTCATTTGTCATTAGTTCATTGGTTAGCAAAGTCTATCAGCACCCAAACTAATTTCTCATTGAACAAATGAACTAATGAACTATTAAACCAACTATTCATAAAAATAAACCCTTTTAACCCGCTGAGAAATATTTGTTAAAATCTCGTAAGGTATTGTACCAATTTGTTTGGCAAGTTCCATTATGCTGTGCTGTTGGTTAAAAACAATGGCTTCGTCTCCAGCCTTGACATCCAAGCCAGTAATATCAAGCATCGTCATATCCATACAAATCGAACCAATTGTTGGCACAAGCTTCCCATTAACGAGCATTTTACCAACACCATTTCCAAAAGCACGATTGTAACCATCCGCGTAGCCAATTTTAACGGTAGCTATTTTTCCTCCAACGGGCAAAATACCTTTTCTACTGTAACCAACTGTTTCACCTGCATTTAATGTTTTAATTTGTGTTATAGTTGTTTTTAATACCATAGTAGTTTGTAAACCCCTATTATCGAGCAAAGCAGCATCAAAACCATATAAACCTATTCCTAAACGTACCATATCCATTTGAGCGTTTGGCCAGCGACTAATGCCTGAAGTATTAACCATATGCAATAACGGTTTATAACCTATAATTTCAATCAAATTATTTGCAATTACATTAAATTTATCAATTTGCTGTTGAGTAAAATCATCGTGCTCTGCCTCTCCGCTTGCCACCAAATGAGAGAATATACTCTGAACTTTAATGCGTTGCGAATCTTCCAGTATTTTAGATAGTTCTTCAATTTCAGAGCTATCAAAACCCAAACGATGCATTCCACTATCAATTTTAATATGTACGGGATAGTTGAAGTCGTAATCAGAAAGTACATTCAAAAAACTATTCAATATTTCTAAACTGTAAATTTCGGGTTCGAGGTTGTGCTTAATAATGGCTTCAAATGCAGAAACTTCAGGGCTCATTACCATTATTGGCAAAGTTATTCCAGCTTTACGCAAAGCGATGCCTTCATCTGCATAAGCCACAGCTAAATAATCTACTTTGTGAAACTGAAGTAAATTTGCAATTTCGAAACTTCCGCTACCATAAGAAAAAGCCTTAACCATTGCCATTATTTTAACACCAGAGGTAATTTTAGAGCGATAAAATTGTAGATTTCCAACTAGTGCATTTAAATCAACCTCTAAAACAGTATCATGTATTTTCTGCGTTAGCAGTTTGCTAATCCTACCAAATTCAAATCGTCTTGCTCCTTTAACTAATATCGTTTCGTGGTTAAATTGTAAACCTGGAAATGCCTCAATAAATGCATTTGTATTTTCGAAAAACTGAGTTTCTAACTTAAATAGTTTGCCATTTTTTTTTATATTTTGTCCGATAGCGATTAATCGATTAACCTTTTTTTGTAAAAGTAATTCCGCAATTTCGGCATACAATTCTGAATCATCTTTACCGGTTTCAAATAATTCAGATAAGATTACTGTTTTCTTTGGATGTTGATTTTGCTGGTTCAAAAAATCTAACGCAATTGCTAAAGATGAAATATCTGCGCTGTAAGAATCATCAATTATAGAACATTGATTAATACCATTTTTGAGTTCCAAACGCATACTAACATGACTCAGTTTTTCCAATCTGGAATCTGCTTGTTCTGCTGAATAACCCAATGCAAGCAAAGTTGCCCAGCAAATAATACCATTTTCTATTGAAGCCTTATCACTAAAAGGCAACATACATTCAATTTCATGGTCTTGATAAATAGCCTTGAGGTAACAATTATTTTCCATAGCCTCAACTGCGATAATGCGTAAATCAGCACCTTGGTTACTACTCCACGTAAAGTGTTTTTTACCAGGTAAATCTTTAAAATGTACCTCACTTACATAATCTGGTGAATAGATAAATAATTCAGAATTTTTAAAAAGCTTTAATTTTTCAGTTAATTTTTCTCTTTTGGAGCTAAAACCTTCAGCATGTGCTTCGCCAATATTGGTTAGAATTCCAATTTGAGGTTTAATTATTTCTTCAATAATTTCCATTTCATTTTCTGCTGAGATACCAGCTTCAAATATTCCCAGGGTATTATCGGTATTAATTTGCCAAACAGAAAGTGGAACACCAATCTGAGAATTGTAGCTTTTAGGACTCCGAACAATATTATAATTAGCTGCTAAAAGTTGATACAACCATTCTTTAACAATTGTTTTGCCGTTGCTTCCTGTTATGCCAATTGTTTTTAAATCAAAATGATTACGATGTGTGGTAACCAATTTTTGCAGCGATTTCAAAACATCTGCAACTATTATAAAATTACAATCTGAGTATTGAGTAACGTATTTTTCTTCACTTATCACAAAATTTCGAATGCCTTTACTGTAAGCATCTTTAATAAATTCATGTCCGTTTCTATGAGACTTCAAGGCAAAAAACAAAGAATTTTCAGGAACAGAAACAGAGCGGCTATCTAAAATCAAATATTGGATAACGGTTTGTTCATCAAGCAATTTCGCATTAGCATTTAAAATTTGGGCAATGGTAGAAATTGTATATATCGGATTCTGCATGATATTAAATTCAGAAAAAGGTGATAATGGTTTTTATTTTTACGAATTTCAGTAAATAATTATGAAAAGCGGTAAACAAGAGGGAGCAATATTAGATAAAAAACAGGCATTAGCCAAAGCAGAAAATTTTTGTGTGTATCAAGAACGTTCGCAAAAGGAAGTTCGTTATAAATTGGTAGAATGGGGAATTAGAGGAGATGAACTTGAAGAAATTTTATCTGAGCTAATAACGAACAACTTTCTTAACGAGGAACGCTTTGCAAGGCAATATGCTTCAGGAAAATTTAACATAAAAAAATGGGGAAGAATTAAAATTAAGCAAGGTTTGAAATTAAAAGGTGTTCCCGATAGGATTTTACAAAAAGCATTATATAGTTTAGATGATGATGATTATATGCAAACTTTGGAAAATTTAGCCATAAAAAAGGCCAGAACAATTGCAGAATCTAATCCACTAAAAAGAAAAATTAAGCTAATGAACTATCTTCAAGGAAGAGGATTTGAAAATGATTTAATTTTACTTGCGCTGAAAGCCAGCAATTTAAACTAAATATTAAATTTTTAATAAAAAATCTCTTGACAGAAATATAAATCTGTCTATATTTGCATCACCAAAACGAAACACTGTATCAGTTTTGTTAATGCGAAAGTAGCTCAGTTGGTAGAGCACGACCTTGCCAAGGTCGGGGTCGCGAGTTCGAATCTCGTCTTTCGCTCCAAATGCCTTCTTACCAGGAGGCATTTATTTTAAAAGGTTAATCGTTCCGAATTATCGGCATCGACTAATGCTCGGGTGGTGGAACTGGTAGACACGCAGGACTTAAAATCCTGTGCTTTCAAAGGCGTGCGGGTTCGATTCCCGCCCCGAGTACTTAAAAAAAAATCGAAACTAAAGCCATCAGAAATGATGGCTTTTTTTATGATCCTTTTTTCAAAAAAGAAATCTCATTAGTTGCTTAAACCTTTACATTAAACCGTTTGAAATCTCAGTAGCTAACAAAGCAATATTATTTGTTTGTTCTATTTTCTTTAAAAAAACAATCTTAAAGGCTTTCAAAACAGAGCCAGTCCTTAAACAAATAATAAAGTAGCCAAAGCAAATAATAATCAACAGCAAGCAAATAATAGTTATGCGTTATTAGAAAATTTATTTATAAGAGATTAGCGATTAGTAAGATTTAACCATCCTCCAAAAACAAAAACTAATCAAGTATCAAATTTTAATCTATTAACAATGAAAAGAATTTTTATTGCAATCGTATTCGCAACAATTAGTATTGTAGCATACGCTAATGAGAATACTGTAGTAAAACCAACTGTAATTAATACAGAAAAAACAGTTCCTAACAATTTAAAAGTAGAGTCAAATCCAGCAAAAATTGAATTGGGACAATTCCGCAGACAAATGAATTTTACATTTACCGATAGCTGTGGTAAAAAAATGACAGTGTATGTATCAGGCGGAAATTCGTTACATGACGCAGATTTCTGGTATACAGCATACACATTTGCACAAGGCACTATGGATGCACAAGGTTGCTTTCCTAGATAAATTTTAAATCAAGAGGATGGTTTAATCTTATCTAAACTAAAAAAAACCTTATGCGATATTTAAAAATTTTAACCTTTGTAATTCTTGCTTGTATATGTTTTTCTTTCAGATATAAAAAATCTCAGGAGCTATTGACAGGAGTTGCAGAATATCATTTCTTCCACATACGTGATACAACAAACATAGGCCGTATATGGACTGAAGATTTTTTATTAGCTTTTAACAAAAATCAAAGCATATATACAAGTTATACAAAATACATTCAAGATTCTGTTCAGATTTCGAAAGTTCAAAATGCTACGAAATTAGGCAACAGCAGCATTGACCTAGGGATTCTACGCAAAACAACGGCTGATGAAATTTACATTAACTCTTATGAAAGGAATATTTTAGTTAATAAAAAATTCAGGCAGAACAATTATCTCATTACTGAGCCTCTACAAAAAATTGATTGGAAAATTGGTATTGAAACCAAAACAATTTTAGGCTATAGCTGCCAAAAGGCTACAGGAATTTATAGTGGCAGAATCTATACAGCTTGGTTTAGTACTGATATACCTGCAAGTTTTGGCCCATGGAAATTACAAGGTTTGCCTGGATTAATTTTAGAAGCCACAGATATAAGCGGCAGAATAAGTTTCGCTTGCACAAAGATTTCCTTTGGTACTTCGCTCCCATCAGTAATAAATCTAACACCTCCCAAAGATGTTATTTCTACCAATCATGAAGAGTATAATCGAATGGAAAAGGCATTTAATGAAAGTCTTAATCTAGATCCATACGGTTCTGAAGACATGAAAATTGAGAATGTAACTTTAGCTAACAGTAATGATGTTGGACCTAAAAAAAAGTTTGAGGTTAATTTTCCGCTTGAGTTAATAAAATAATTTTGCGCAAAAAAATCTGCTTCTTACTAATCTGCCTGTTCTATTGTATGGGTAAACTTCTCGCACAAGAAGAGGTTTTGGTTAATGGATTTGTTAAAGATAGTATCGACAACCCAATTATTGCTGCATCGGTTATTCTTATTAACCAACATGGAGCAGGCATAATATTTAGCAAAACCAGTGAAAATGGCGCATTCAGTTTCAATTTTAAGAATCAAACTGAAAACTTATCCCTTAAAGTTACCGCGTTAGGTTATCAATCCCTCATTTTACCTATTAACAAAAAAGCCGAACAATCTTTTAATATTAAACTCAAATCTAATTCATTTAAACTTCAGGAGGTAACTATTAATTCGCAAGTTAAGATAAGTTTAGCAAGTGATACCTTAAAATATAATCTACAAGCATTTAAAGATAGGAATGACAGCGTAATTGCTGATTTAATTAGTCGGTTGCCCGGAATACAAATTGATGAGAATGGTGGTATTAGTTACAATGGAAAACACATTAGCAATGTTTATATAGATGGAGATAACCTATTAGATGGAAGATATAAGATGGCTACCAACAACATACCTGTTAATGCTGTAGAACAAGTGCAGGTAATTGAAAGAGACCAGCCAATTAAGGCACTAAACGGATATATAAGCAGCGATAATATTTCTTTAAACCTAAAACTTACTGATAGCGCAAGAACGATGACATTGAATACAGGTTATATTGGCTCTGGAAATAAAGTTTACAGTGCAGAATTAAATAATCTTTTATTCAAAAAAAAGGTAAAAAGTATTAATAATGTAAAAGCCAATAATGTTGGTGAAAATTTGCAAGCCGAGCAAGCTAACGTTGGCGTTTCTTTTAACGATGAAATTTCTATAAGGAAGCCAGCAAATTTGCTATCAATGGAAAGTGAAACAGTTCCGACTTTAGGTGATAAATATTATTTGATGAATAATGATTATTCTGCAAGTATAAATACATTATTTAAACTAAATTCGGACTGGGCAATACGCTTAAATTTATCTACCCTTCAACTTAAACGCAAATATAATTATTACAGCAGAATAAATTATTTTATTGGGAATACTGATACAATAATCTACGAAGAAGTTCAGAATAGTATTTATAAACTAAATCATTGGCATGGAGAAGCTCTAATTGAAAAGAACAGTAAGTCCATATATTTAAAATCCACAACAAAATTAATACTACCAAAATGGGAAAGAAATGGCGATACCTATCAAAATCTATCATTTTTTCAACAAAGTCAACCAACATTTTATAAATCACTAAGCAATGAAACAAATTTGGTAAGGGCAATAGGTCAAAATCAATTATTACAGTATAATAGTTTGCTGCAATATTATAAAATAAATGAAAGTTTAAAAATTACACCTGGTATTTACAAAAATTTGGTTAACGATGGCTTAGATTATGTGATGTTAGGCCAAGATTTATTTAACAGAACTATTTTCGTCAATCAGTCGGTAACATTTAAAACCAAAAAAAACTGGTGTGTTCTTTCAATATCGGCTGGTATTAGTTATGAAGAAAATCATTTTAATAGTGACTTAATAAAAACTGATAGTGCAAATGTATTGAGTACTGTTGGCTTAAAATTTAAAAATAAATTAGACTTTAATAATTTTGGAACATTTGGAAAGATAGCAGCCATTTTCCCAATTAAACAAGCAACAATTTCTATAGAGGCTGTTCCAACATTTACTATGATAAGCTATGGTCATTCAGAAAACCCTGGAAAAGACGTATACAATTATTTTAGAGTTAACCCGGTTGTCGATTTTAAAACAAGATTAGGCAAATACAATGAACTGAATTTAAGAATTGCGCAACAAACAAGTTATGGGCAGTTAAATGATATATACGATGGAACTATTTTAATAAATTACAGGCAATTAAATTATAATGACACATCACTTCCTAAAACGGATATCAATTCGTTTAATGCAAGATATTCTTACCGGAAGCCTATAAAAATGCTTTTCTTTAATCTAAATTTCAGCTATAGTGGTAGTGAACAAAATTTCATCAATTCTTACATAATTGATAGTGCGTTAACAAAATCAATTGCCATAAACTTTAAAAATAAGAGAAATCAGTACATTATTAATGGTAATTTCTCAAAATACTTATTCCCCCTTTCTATAAACTTTTCTGCTCGGAGTAGCTTCAATTTGCAAACCGGATTTAGCTTTTATAATGATGAAATAACGCCATTTCGTGCTTATCAAACAAATATTGGTATAACTTTTAGGAAGAAATTACTTTCAACCATTAACATATCAATATTTGGTGATCTTAACGAAGTAATAAATAACCAGAAAACGATTTCAAATGGCCATCTTTCTAACAAAATACAGTCTAAAAAATTAAAAGCTGAATTGCAGCAAAATTTAAGTGAGGAGATTTCTTTTAGCCTTACTTATAACTTCAATAATTACAGGCAATCTTTAAGGCAAGAAATCAGTAATCAGTTTTTTGATTTGAATGTGAAATATGCACCTGGCAAATGGAAAAGTTTTTTTGAATTGCAATGCATTAATTTGATGAACAAAAACCTGTACAGTCAGGTAAACTCTTCAGCTAACCAACAATCTATTTATGAGATGCCATTAAGAAAACGTACAATTTTAGTAAAGTATATTTTTACTTTTTAAGTGTTCATAAAACACACGCCCTATTAGCACCTTGAAAAACAATTTATATAAAAAAATTAAAATATTATTTTAAAAGAAAAATTATATTTCTATATTTGCAACCCCAAAGGAATACGACATATTGTATTATTTTGCGAAAGTAGCTCAGTTGGTAGAGCACGACCTTGCCAAGGTCGGGGTCGCGAGTTCGAATCTCGTCTTTCGCTCTAAATGTTTTCCTACCAGAAAGCATTTATTTTAAAAGGTTAATCGCCTGCTCGGGTGGTGGAACTGGTAGACACGCAGGACTTAAAATCCTGTGCTTTCAAAGGCGTGCGGGTTCGATTCCCGCCCCGAGTACTTCAAAAAAATCGAAACTAAAGCCATCAGAAATGATGGCTTTTTTTAATGCTCAAAAATTTTAACAATAAATTAAACGCGAAAACACAAGCAAATAAGATTGCAACATGTTATATTCGTGCAAATAAGAAGCAGAATCATCTCTTAATGAACCTAAATTCTCCACTCTTTAGAGCAATCTTTAATAATTCAGTAGCAAAGATAATTCTTGAAGCTAACGCTCCTGATTTTTCTATTGTAGATTACAATGAAGAATTTGAAAAAACATCATACACCACAAGCAGAAATGTTAGAGGCCTCAAAATAATTGAAGCCTACCCAACTGAGGAGAATAATCAAGAAAGTAAAATTTTAATTAACGGACTAATATCCGCTGTAGAAACGAAAGAAATTATTTGCCTTCCTGCTTTTCAATACAATGTGCCTTCTGCCGATTTAAAATCTACCAAAGTAAGTTGGTGGCAATCTGAAATTCTTCCTGTAATAGATAATGGTAATGTACAATATTTACTAGTTACTGTACACAACATTACCGATAAAGTTTTAGGCACAAATGCCCTTGGTGAATCAATAGAACGAGAAAATAGGCTCAACATAGCGCTGGCCGATACGCATGAAGAATTAGCGGCTTCCAACGAGGAGCTTCAGGCAAATTTGGAAGATTTAATTAGCACAAATGAAGAACTTACTTTATCCAGAAAAGAACTCCAACTATTAAACGATCAATTAGAGCTTCGGATTGAGAAACGCACAGAAGATCTCCAATCTAGCAGGTTGCTTTTGCAAAATATAATTCAAACTACAAACGTTGCAATGACCCTGCTTAAGGGAAAAGATTTAATTATAGAACATCCCAATCCACCGATGATCAAAATCTGGCAAAGAAAGCCAGAAAATGTTGTTGGAAAAAGAATTACAGATGTATTTCCAGAACTAGAAACGCAGAGGTTTCCAAAATTATTGGCAGAAGTATTTGAAAGTGGTAAGAGCATAGCCATGCCTGAAGTGCCAGTTAATATCTCTTACGAAAATAGCGAAATGGGCTTAATATATGTCGATTTCTCGTATGATCCAATTTTCGATAAGGATGGTAATGTAGAATATATATTGGCAACCGTTAACGATATTACCGATAATGTTTTAAATAGGAAAAGATTAGAGGCAAACGAATCAGAATTACAGGCTACAACCGAAGAACTTGCAGCATCCAATGAAGAGCTTTCTGCAACAAATGAGGAGTTAGCAACTACCAACGAAGAGTTACAAGAAGCTCAGGAAACCCTTTTTCTCAAAAATGAGGAATTATTAGAAACTGAAGAAAGCCTTAGGTTAGCATTAGCATCAGGTAATTTGGGCATTTATAGTATTGAACCTGAAACTGGTAAGTTTGATATCTCACCAAAAGCAAGAGAATTTTATGGTTTACCAATAAGCGGAAAGATAACATGGGTCGATGTAACTAATACGGTTGTGCCAGAATATTTGCCTGTTATAGAGGAAGCCCGTAGTAAAGCCCTTTTAACTAAACAGCCTTTTGATGTTCAATACCCAATATTACAAAGCACTACAAATAAAATAAAGTGGGTACGTGTGGTTGGAAAAAGCATTCCAAAATCAAACAGTAGAGTTGCCCGCTTTCTTGGTGTTATTTTAGATATTACTGCAGAAACCGAATACCGCCATGCAATTGAGGAAAGTGAGTCGCGGTTTAGAAATATGGCAGAAGCAACAGATGTGTTCATCGCTGTTGGTGATGGAACAAACAATGCCACATATTTTAATACAGCATGGACTGCCCTAACCGGTCGTAGTATGAATGATTTATTAAAATTTGGCTGGGCAGATTTGATTCATCCGGAAGATCGAGATAGATATGTTGAGATTTACCTCGAAGCATTTAAAAATAAGTCGCCATTTACAGGTGAATTTAGGATTTTGGATAAAGATGGCAATTACAGTTGGCTTTTGGCAAAAGGTAATCCTCGGTTTAATAAAAATGGAGAATTTGCTGGTTACATAAGCTCTAGCGTAGATATTTCCGAATTAAAGAAAGATGAAATCAGGAAAAATGATTTCATTGGCATGGTAAGCCATGAACTTAAAACACCTTTAACGGCAATTAGTGGTTTTGTACAGGTTTTGCAATCAAGAGCCAAAAAAAATGAAGATTCCTACGCATTAATAGCACTCAATAGAACTTATAATCAGGTAAAGAAAATGACAGTGATGATAAACGGTTTCTTAAATGTATCTCGTTTAGAATCTGGTAAATTATTAATAGAAAAAAGTGATTTTCAACTTGATGAACTAATCAAAGAACTAGTAGAAGAAAGTGATTTGGTTCAGTTTTCTCATAAAATTAACCTATCTGTAGTACAACCAATTATTGTTAATGCTGATAGAGATAAGATTGGAAGTGTGATATCTAATTTATTAAGTAATGCAGTTAAATATTCGCCGTCTGGAACAGAAATAGATATTCGGTGTGAAATTTTGGCTGATAAAGCAGTAGTAAGCATTACAGATGAAGGAATTGGTATAGATGAAGAAGATGTTGATAAACTTTTCAACAGATATTATAGAGTTGGCAAACACCATACGATTTCTGGCTTTGGAATTGGACTTTATCTTAGCTCAGAAATTATTGAGCGACATAACGGAAAAATAGGTGTAAATAGTGAAATAGGTAAAGGTTCTACATTTTACTTTGAAATTCCATTAGTTTAGAATTAGCAGTTTCTAGTTCCACCCTAAAATTGTCTTGTTTAACCTTTTTCAAATATGGAATCTTAGTATAACTTTATGCTATAAATTTAATAATCTATATGGAAAAGATAACAGTTAAATCTGAAATTAATGCCCCTGTCGATAAAGTTTGGGCATATTGGAGCAGTCCTGAACACATTACAAAATGGACATTTGCTTCCAGTGATTGGCATGCACCTTATGCTGAAAATGACTTAAAAACTGATGGAAAATTTAAAACAACAATGGCAGCTAAAGATGGTAGTGTGAGTTTTGATTTCGAGGGCGTTTACACAAATGTAGAAACTCATAAAAAAATTGAATACGCATTGGCTGATGGAAGAACGGTACAAATTGCTTTTGAAGCTGATGGCGATACGACTAAAATTACCGAAACATTTGATCCTGAAAACCAAAATCCAATTGAAATGCAACGTGGAGGATGGCAGTCTATTTTAGATAATTTTAAGAAATACACTGAAGAAAATTAAACAAAATTTAATTAAAAGATTCTTATTGAAGCATTAAGAGTCTTTTAGTTAAAAACCTCACCCCCATCTTTGAGCTTTATAATTCAACATCAGAATGTTATATTAGCTTCATAACTTAAACATTACATCATGAATCAAAAAATCATCACCCTGTACGATAAATACACACATAGCCAGCTAAGCAGAAAAGAATTCATGAAAAAACTGGCGATTCTGACCGGTAGCACTGCTTTAGCTTTAACTGTTTTACCTTTACTCGAAAATAATTACGTTGCTGCTTCAGGTTTTGAAAGTGATGATATTACCTCCGAAGAAGTTACTTTCCCAGGTGTTGATGGCGATATGAAAGGTATATTAGCCAAACCTAAAGGCAAGAAAAAATTGGGGTCTGTGTTGGTTATTCACGAAAACAGAGGTTTAAATCCACATATAATTGATGTTACCAAGCGGGTTGCCGCTGAAGGTTATATCTCTTTAGGTGTTGATGCACTTTCACCATTTGGTGGAACACCTGCTGATGAAGATAAAGGACGTGAATTGATAGGCAAACTTGATCCGGTTAAGAATCTACAAAATTATTTAAACGGACTCGAATATTTAAGAAAAAATAAAGACGGTAATGGTAAGGTTGGCTGTATGGGATTTTGCTGGGGTGGTGGAATTTCGAATAAATTAGCTGTCAATGACCCTAAATTACAGGCCGCTGTAGCTTACTATGGTGCTCAACCAAATATTGCAGATGTTGCTAAAATGAAAGCAAGTGTTATGATGCACTATGGAGGTTTGGATGAACGTATAAATGCGGGCATTCCTGCTTATGAAGCTGCACTAAAGGAAAGCAAAATTGATTACAAGATTTACATTTATGATGGTGTAAATCATGCTTTCAACAATAATACATCACCAACAAGATATAATGAAGCTGCAGCAAAATTAGCCTGGCAAAGAAGTATGGATTTATTTAAAAGTAAACTATCGTAATTGCAATTTTAATGAAGCGTTTTTTATTTGCAATACTAACCGTATTAATTTTTTGCTCTTGCCAAGATAATTATACTCCAGATACAGTACAAATCTCAAATACTTCCAAAACGCCGTCTGCTATTCCATTTAAAAAATATTTAGGTGTTAATGCTTTTGAGTGGGATTTTGTTGATGAAAAAGTTTCATCGAGTGTTATTGATGAAAAACGAATGGCATTGATAAAATCCTTTGGCGGAATAAGGCATTATTTAGATTGGGACAGAATGGAGGCTGCAATTGGAAAATATACTTTTAACCCAACACATAACGGTGGAGCATACTATGATGTTATTTATAAGCGATTAAAAGATGATAACATTGAAGCACTTGCTTGTATAAAAAATGTACCAAAGTGGCTGGTTACCAGCTATCCGAAGGATGAGCAAGGCTATGATAATACACCGGTTCAATATGGTTATGATAAAAGCAATCCAAAATCATATATAACTCAGGCTAAAATGGCTTTTCAGTTTGCTGCAAGATACGGCGCAAACCAAAACATCGACAAATCATTAATTTCTGTTGATACATCTATACGTTGTAATGGTGATGATGCCAACATACTGTTAGTTGGCTTAGATTTGATAAAATTTGTAGAATGTAATAATGAACCTGATAAATGGTGGAAAGGAAAAAGGGCTCAACAAACAGCAGAAGAATATGCCGCAAATATGTCTGCATTTTATGACGGACATAAAGGAACAATGGGTAAAAATGTTGGCGTAAAAAATGCTGATTCCAGTATGCAGGTTGTAATGGG
Source organism: Pedobacter aquatilis (assembly GCF_030409415.1). Lineage (GTDB taxonomy): Bacteria > Bacteroidota > Bacteroidia > Sphingobacteriales > Sphingobacteriaceae > Pedobacter > Pedobacter aquatilis. The sequence goes on from NZ_JAUFPW010000036.1 coordinate 244,200, forward strand.
AGGCTTAGGCGTAGCAGAACCTAAATTTGTTGAAAAAATGATTGAATGGTGTAAAAACAACAGAGGCTTAAAAGCAAATGGTTCAATTAATTTATGTTTTGATGTTATTAATTATCATCTATATTCCAACAATAGCTTTTTAACAGGTAAAGAGGCTACAGTTGGTGTTGCTCCTGAACTTTCTGATATTGGCTCTGTAGCAAACAAATTTATATCAATTGCTAAAAAACATGCTCCTGGCATAGAAGTTTGGGTTACCGAAACTGGATATGATATTGGCAAAACGCCTCAACATGCAATTCCTATTAAAGAAAAATCTTCTTTAATAACTCAAGCCGATTGGAATTTGCGTACATCGCTGCTGTATGCTAGGCATGGAATTTCACGCTGCATGTTTTATATGCTGGATGATGCTGGTGGCCTAGAGAGCAAAATACAATATAGTTCATCGGGCTTTCATGACGAGTTTAAGCCTAGACCATCTGCCGATTATATGCTCCAAACAAAAAAGCTTATTGGAGATTATTTTTATACTGCAACAATAAGCAACGAGCCGATTGTTGACTTATATAAAAAAGGGACAAAACAAATTTACGTTTTAACAATTCCAGACCAGCAAGGAAGAACAGCCAGCTATCAACTTAATTTAGGCAATTCAAAACAAGCCATTATCCATAGCTTACAAATTGGTAAAAATGAAATGCTAAGCAAAAAAGTTAATATTAAAAATGGTAAACTAATAGTTAATGTAACAGAAACGCCAATTTTTGTTGAGAAATTATAGATTTATTTAGCCTTATTTTTCTTCTAACTGATAAATAAATCCTTTATTCCCAGCCAAAATAACAACTTTCCCATTTTTTGCTTTTTGCACAGAATTAAAACTGATATCAGAAATATGGCTCCAGTTTTCTCCTCCGTCAAGAGAAACATCTGTACCTGAAGTTCCGGTAGCAATTAAGGTTTTAGTATTTATATATGCAACCGCAGAACGATAGCCATAAACTGGCGTTTTAGGTTTTCTCCAGGTTTTACCTCCATCATTAGTTAAAACGATGTTGTTGGAATTGTCTTTATCTCTAACATAATTGCCGCCAACAGCTACACCAATATTTGCATCGTAAAAATCAATAGAAAATGGCCCCGTGGTCGATTCACCTTGCCAAATCGGGCATTTGTAAACTTGCCAGTCTGAACCGTAATTTTTCGAGTGATAAATGTGAGAAATCATTCCACCAGTAGCAATCCAAACCTGTCCGCCGGGAAGTGTTTTAATAGTTGTACCACTAGCAGCAAATCCTGCTTCGCCTTTAACAAGCGATGGATTCATTTTTGAAGAAATATTTTTCCAAGACTTGCCTCCATTAATAGATTTTAATAGCTGCATTTTATTATCAATTGGGTCACCAAAAATTATTGCTTTGTTTTTGCTCCAAACTCCCAAGCCATCCAAAAAAATTGCTGTATCGGTGTTTTTGTACGTTTCAGTCCAAGTTTTACCTCCATTAATTGTTTTTAAAACATAAGCCGGACTACCAGCATTAACTACAATAGCTTCTAACTCATTAAAGGCTTCAATATCTCTAAAATCAAGTTTTTCGTAACCTTTTGGAATTATCCATTCCCAGCTATAACCTCCATCAACACTTTTCCCTATAGTTCCATTACTTCCACTTGTCCAAATAATTTTATCATCGACAACACTTAACCCACGGATGCTGGTTTTTGTATTTTCATTTAAAGATTTAACAGCATAATTCTGCGCAGCGCAAAAAAAAGGTGCCAATATTAGGCACCAAATTAATTTCTTCATTTAGTATTATTTAACTCGCTTAAAACTTTCAGAACGCCCTAGTAATGAGATTCCTATGTATCCTCTAACCGTCATTATATCTGCACCTTTAAGGGAAATATTACAGCTATAAGTTTTTCCGCTTTTAGGGTCGTAAATAGTTCCATTAGTCCATTTACCATCATCGTAGACGAAATCCTTTAGAATTTCTAAATTTAACAATGGGCGGTTTTGCAAACTTGCTGTCGGATTTTTCGCATCAACTTTTGGTTTACCATTTATATTAGGCTCTTTTAACCAAGCCAATTTACCGAAGTATTTATCACCTTTTTTGTAAATTTCAATTTGTCCTTCTCCAGAAGGATTTAGCCATTTACCAATCACGGCATCTTTATTTTGTGCAAATGTAGTGGTTGCTAACGCCACAAAAAGTAGCATTAAAATAGGGAACTTTCTCATATCGATTTCTATTTAGTGTTTTTAAAGATAATAATTTGACCTTTTGATCCAAACAAATAATAAAGCAAAAAAGTATGAGAAAGTTTTAATTTGAATAAAATTACTTTGAAACGATAGGTAAATATTTGTGACGATAAGCAAAGAATAGAAACAAATTAAATAATAGCATTACAGATACCATTGGCAATTCTTTGGGGCCTAAATATGCGTGATATAAAAATATATTTAAAGTAACCGGAAAAACTAGAATTGCTGCTAAAGGTGCCGTTCTACCAAAAATGAGTAATATACCACCAATAAGTTCTGTAACTTTAATTAATGGCATTAAATATCCGGTAACCATTAAACCCGTCATAAACGTTGTTTGGTCTGCTGACATTTGTTGCCCTTCAGGCATTAATTTTAAAAAATAACTTACAGAAGCAAAAAGATACATCGCACCTAATAGCACTCTAATAATTATAACTGCAATTTTCATATAGTTTTTAGTTTAGTTTATTAAAAATAAGAAAAAAATAATTTATTAATGAGGATGAGTTATTCATCGAACTTGTTTATAAAGCCTTATATCCATCAAAAATTTCCAATCTGTATCATTAGAGTGTTCCCATTTACCCTCAATTATGTTACCCTTTGCTCTAATTTCGCCTTTAAAACGTTCTCTTTCTGATACAATGGTGATTCGATTATTCTTAATATGCATCACAGCAATATTTACACTACCATTATTATCAAAAGAATAGCTAGTAAATTCGTTTTCATGCTCACCCTGCCCTATTATTTCCATCGATTTTAAGCGTTCATCGCCGATTAAAATATCAACAGTATGGATAATAAATTTAAACCCATCCATCCATTCGTAAATATCGGTTCCTTTAATGTCTTTTTCATCAATTGTTTTGCCTGATGTTTTCCATCTGCCAATAATAGGGCTAAGCTCATTCATGTTAAATCTTTAAAAGAAAAAGCATAAAAAACATTTATTGTTTGAAAAGATTTAAAATCTTAACTACATGTAATTCATACCTTTGTAACCTAACAACCTGCGCCACAATGCAATTTGGCCAATACAATTTGCTTCGCGATAAATGGTAAACGAAATCATATCAAATAAAGTCATTTCCATCCCGGGCATTTCGATTCGTTCATTAAGTTTCTCATCAACAGCATTTGTTAAAGCTTCTTGCAATTTAAGCGATACATTATCCCAATCATCAAGAAATTCGGCTATGCTTGGGTATTTCGCATCATCGATTATACTATGGTTATCTTTAAAAAGTTCTAATGTTGATGATTTTATAGCCAAACCAAAAGATTTTGCTAAGTAATATCTCCCATCAACAATGCTTCCGGTAATCCAGGCAATATGATTCGCATTGGTATTTAATCGTTTCTGAACATCTTCTTCTGCGATTCCATCTAATGCTCGTTTTAAGAAATCTGTATGCATTTCATATAAAACAATTAGTCCATACAGTTTTTCTACAATTGGCTTCTTTTTCATAATAATGTTGTTAGGTAAACAATAACTAAAATTACGATTTGAATATTCTTTAGAGAACAGTCAGAAATGTCAACTTTAGGGTGTATATAAGACAAATTACATATATTTACTAAAGGCAAAATCTAACCACAAATGAATAACATAGGTATTTTAATTCCAGAACAATATAAATTATTAAGTGTAGCAGCAATTTTAGAAGTTTTAGAAACTGCTAACAAATTTCAACTCGATAATCAGGATAAAAAATCATTTGAAATAACACTGATTACGTTAGATAACTGTATTGATGGATTTTTTAAAAGCTACCGAACTGAAAACATAAATTCGGATATTAAATACGATTTGATTCTAGTACCTTCTTTTACAACGGAAAATATACAAGCCACAATTTCATTAAATAAAGCATTTATTCCATGGTTAATTAAACAATATAACACCAAAACCGAAATTGCCACTTTTTGTACTGGTGCATTTTTATTAGCAGCTACGGGTTTACTTGATGGAAAGGTTGCAACAACCCATGTTGATGCTTGTGCTGCATTCTCTGCTGCCTTCCCTCGCGTAAGACTTAAGCCTGATAAGACAGTTACCCAAGATGGGCAATTATATACAAGCGGCGGAGCAACATCTACCTTTCACCTACTTTTATATCTGCTACAAATACACTGTGGTAAAGAACTAGCGATAAAGACTGCAAAGATTTTTGCAATTGATATGGACAGATCCAACCAATCTTATTTTAGCTCTTTTCAACCTTCAAGACATCATAATGATGATATCGTAGCATCTGCTCAAGACAAAATTGAAAGTAATTACCAGGATGTTTCTACAATTGAAGAAATGATTAAAGATATTCCATCGAGTAGAAGAAATATTGTTAGGCGATTTAAGCAAGTTATAGGGATTACACCAATTGAATACTTACAACAAACTAGAATTGAAGCCGCAAAAAAATTATTGGAACAAACAACTCAGCAAATGACAGAAATTATTTATAATTCGGGCTATAACGACCCAAAAGCTTTTAGAAAAATTTTCAGAAAAACAGTTGGAATGACACCCTCTCAGTACAGGGATAAATTTCAGGTTAGATAATTTTGATGATATAAATCATCAAGAAATGTTAATTATAGTAAAACTCTTCAATACAATTAAAAATAAATCTAAATAATAAAATAATTGTTCTTAACTTAACGTTATAGTTATTTAACCAGATAATTATCCCTAATTATGAGCACATTTCTTTTAATTATTTGTTCCTTCTATGTTGTTTCACTTTTCTCAACGGTTTACAGCTATTATTCTGCAGAACCAATGCCAGAGGATTACGAAATGATGTAATATAAGTTTCAACAGAAAATGAAACTGTGGGATACGTGCGTTGAATACGCACTTTAATTTACTGATATCAGGTTTTTTAAATTACTTGATAACTAATACTACGCCATCATTTTTTATCTTATAATAATATTCTTTCTGTGTATTATGCTTTAGCACTTGAATAGCAATTACCTCACCGATTTTTTTGGCATAGCATATAATATCACCTTTCTTTACACGATCTAATACAGATGCTGTGGTATGCTTCGAAATATTTATCATTATGTTCTCCCCTTTATCTATTTAAGCAACAATATATTACAAAAAAAGTTTTAATAACATCAAGTGTACATTGAGTTAACAATTGTCAATTCGAGTTTTAATATTTGTTTAGAATAATTATAACGAGGAAAATATATATTCAGTATCTAAAGACATTAAACTTCTATGTTTTGCGAGCTTTTTTTTTACAATCAGGTTTTTAACAAATTCACTACTAACAAAATCTTAAGAATATCAATTTTATTAGTTCTATGAGAATTTACTGGAGATTTATTAAAGCAAAAGGCTTCCAAAAAAGTGGAAGCCTTTAAACTATTATGTGTGTTGTTGTTTTACTAATTCCAACCGCCACCTAAAGCGTGGTAAACATTTACCACTGCATTAAGTTGTTGTTTTTTGGTTTCAATAAGCTCTAATTTTGATTGTAATGCATCTCTTTGTGTCATTAAAACCTCAAAATAATCTGCTCTGGCCGCTTTAAACAGGTCATTTGAAATATCAATTGATTGTGTAAGGGCCTGCACTTGTTGTGCCTTCAAATCATAGCTTTTTTGCAGATTACCGATGTTGGATAATTGATTGGCAACATCTATATAGCCATTTAAGATTGTTTTTTCGTAATTGAAAACAGCTTGTAATTGTTTCGCATTGGCGGTTAAATATTCAGCTTTTATGGCATTTCTATTAATTAGCGGACCAGCTAAATCTCCTGCTAAAGAATAAATTAACGACTCTGGAGTTCTTATTAAATACGATGGGTTAAAAGCCTGATAGCCTAAGGTTGCTGATATACCCAATGAAGGGTAAAACTGCGCTTTAGCCACTTTAACATCTAATTTTGCCGCAGCCAAATCATATTCTGCCTGTTTAATATCCGGACGGTTTGCCAATAATTGAGAGGGAAGACCTGCTTGAATATTTGTTGTAACAAGCGTAGTAAAGCTGGTTTTATCTCTAACAATTGGCTGAGGAAACCGGCCTACTAAGAAATTAATTTTATTCTCTGATTCTGTAATTTGCTGCTGAATTTCGAACTCTAAACTTTTTGAACTTAAAACCTCTGCTTCAAATTTACGAACCGCCAATTCTGTAACCCTCGTTGCCTGCTTTTGAATTTTCATCAACTCGAGCGCATTGCTTTGCAGAGCGATATTTTGCTTTACAATTTCTAGTTGATTGTCTTGCGCCAGTAACTCGTAATATGTATTAGCAATTTCTGCAACCAGATTCGTTACGACAAAGTTTTTGCCTTCAACTGTTGACAGATAGCGTGTTAATGCTGCCTTTTTTGAATTGCGGAGTTTGTGCCAAATATCAGCTTCCCAATTTGCCTGCAAGCCAAAAGCATAATCAGGTAGTATCTCTGGCACACCTTTGCCTGGAGTAATGTCTGTTGAAGCATCTCCTGCACCAGCGCTTGTATAACGCCCAACCTTATCAATACCTGCCCCAACACGATAACCTACACTTGGTAAAAGTTCACCCTTTTTCGCTTTGATTTCATTTTTGGCAATTTCAATCTCTTGAAGTGTGATATTCAGTTCCTGATTATTTTTCAAAGCCGTATCAATTAAGCTCACCAAATTCGGGTCGGTAAAAAACTGGCGCCATTGTACTTTGCCGCTACTTAAAGTATCTTGCGAAGCAGTAAAGCTTAAAGGAACATTTTTATTTTCATCGCGTTGAGCAAAATCTGGCACTTTACATGCGCTGTAAACAGCGCACATAAAAGCCAACCCAACCATTTTATATCTATTATTCAGCATTGTTTTCTAAATCTTCGGTTAACGGATATTCTTCTTCAATTTTGATAAGCTTACGTTTATCGGCAATTGTACCAAACACATAATACAACCCTGGAATTACAATAACCCCAAATACAGTTCCGAACAACATACCACCGGCAGCAGCCGTTCCAATCGTTCTGTTTCCAACGGCACCAGGTCCGGTCGCAAAAACCAAAGGAATTAAACCTGCAATAAAGGCAAATGAAGTCATTAAAATTGGGCGGAACCTTACTACTGCACCTTCCATCGCCGATGCGAGAATGGTTTTACCTTCGGCGTGTTTAAGGGCAGCAAATTCTACTATCAATACCGCATTTTTACCAAGCAAACCAATTAACATTACCATTGATACCTGGGCATAAATATTATTCTCCAGGCCAAAAAGCTGTAAGAATAAAAATGCGCCGAAGATACCCGCAGGCAATGAAACAATAACCGCTAAAGGCAAAATGAAACTCTCGTATTGAGCAGAAAGCACCAGGTAAACGAAACCTAAACAAATCAGGAAGATGTAAATCGCCTCATTACCTCTGGTGGCCTGATCTTTTGAAATACCTGCCCAATCGATACCATATCCTCTAGGTAAAGTCTTTTTAGCTACTTCTTCTACCGCTTTCAAGGCTTCGCCTGAGCTATAACCTACCGCCTGAGACCCATTAATCTCGGCTGAGTTGTACATATTATGACGTGTAATTTCAGATAGTCCATAAACCTTATCCATCGTCATAAATGATGAGAATGGTACCATTTGGTCTTTATTGTTTTTAACATACAACTTCATAACATCCTGAGGAAGTGCACGATATTGTGGTAATGCCTGTACAATAACTTTATACTGTCTACCAAATTTAATAAAGTTGGTTTCGTAGTTACTACCGATTAAATCTGATAAAGTTTCTAATGCTTTTTCGGGTGTAACACCTTTTTGCTGTGCCTTATCGTTATCTATATTCACCATATATTGCGGAAAACTAGCACTGTAAAATGTAAATACAGATTGTAATTCCGGACGCTTGTTCAGTTCTTTTACAAAATCCTTGCTCACTTTTTCCATTTGAACATAGTCATTGTTACCAGCTTTATCAACCAAACGTAATTCAAAACCACCAGCAGCTCCATAACCCGGTACAGCAGGCGGCTGGAAAAATTCTACCGTTGCGCCAGGCAAATCTTTCGATTTTTCTTCCAATTCTTTAATTACATCCTGAGCTGAATTTTTACGGTCTTTCCAATCTTTAAGGTTAATTAAACAGGTTCCTGAGTTAGAACCAGTACCTTCTGTAAGTACCTCGTATCCCGCTAAAGCTGAAACAGACTTAACACCTTCTATCTCCTCGCAAATTTTCTCCAGTTTTTCTGAAACTTGATTTGTACGTTCCAAAGTAGAACCCGGAGGCGTTTGAATAATGGCATAAATCATCCCCTGGTCTTCATTAGGAATAAAGCCAGATGGAACTGTATTGCTTAAAAAGTATGTACCTATACAGAATGCACCTAAAATTCCAAATAAAAGCAACCTGCGGGTTACCACTCTATCCATCACCTTTTGGTAACGACCAGTTAACCTGAAAAACCAGGCATTAAACGCATCTAAGCCTTTATCAATAAGCGCTTTTTTCTTCGTGTGTGGGTTATGTTTTTTAAGCATTATGGCACACAAAGCAGGTGTTAGCGTTAATGCTACAATACCAGAAAGAATGATTGCCGTGGCCATCGTTATCGAAAACTGACGATAAAATACACCTACCGGACCAGACATAAATGCTACCGGAATAAACACCGAAGCCATTAAGAATGTAATTGCTACAATTGCGCCTCCAATTTCACTTAAAGCTAATTGTGTTGCTTTCAAAACTGATAGTTGCCTATCTGCTTCCATCTTGGCGTGCACGGCCTCGATTACCACAATGGCATCATCAACCACAATACCAATTGCTAAAACCAATGCAAACAAGGTAATTAAGTTCAGGGTGATGCCGAAAAACTGCATAAAGATAAACGAACCAATTAATGACACCGGAACTGCTATCGCCGGGATTAATGTTGATCTCCAATCGCCCAAGAAAATAAAAACCACTAGGCCTACTAAAATAAATGCCTCTACGAGCGTATGTACCACCTTTTCAATTGAAGCATCCAAGAATTTAGAAACGTCATAACTGATTTCGTAATCCATCCCTTTGGGAAATGATGAAGCCTTAATTTCTTCCATTCTGGCTTTTACATTCTTGATTACCTCTTGAGCATTACTACCGTAAGATTGTTTTAAAACGATAGCAGCAGAAGGCTTACCGTTAATGTGCGAATACAAATCGTACATGGAACTGCCAAATTCTACATCGGCAACATCTTTTAATCGCAACAGTTCGCCGTTTGCACTAGCCCGAAGAATAATATTTTTATAACCATCTTCGGTTGTAAAACGACCTGAATATTTTAGCACATATTCAAAAGATTCTGAACGTTTACCAGAACTTTCACCCGTTTTACCTGGAGATGCCTCTAAACTCTGGTTGTTTAAGGCTTCCAATACCTCTTCAGAAGAAATTTTGTAGGCCAGCATCTTATCGGGTTTTAACCAAATACGCATCGCATATTCCCGGTTACCCAAAATATCGGCAAAGCCTACACCATCTACTCTTTTCAATTCGGGAAGTAAATTAATATCCGAATAATTGTAAAGGAAGTTTTCATTCATGTGCGGGTCTTTACTGTACACGTTAATGTACATCAGCATATTCGGCTGCTCGCGACTGATTTTAATACCCTCACGAATAACTAATGGCGGTAATTTATTTGTAACTGCTGCCACACGATTTTGTACGTTGATAGTAGCCTGGTCTGGGTCGGTACCTAAATTGAAAACCAACTGCACTGATGCTTCGCCGTCGTTACCTGCATCAGATGTCATATATTTCATTCCAGGGATACCATTTAAGGCTCTTTCCAAAGGAATAACTACAGCCTTAATTAACAGTTCGTTGTTTGCTCCGGGATATTCTGCCGTAATATTTACCATTGGTGGCGAAATATTTGGGAGCTGTGTTACGGGCAAGCCGACAAGGGCTAAAACGCCAATAAATATGATGACCAATGATATTACAATTGATAATACTGGTCTTTTAATGAATTTACTAAACATAATAATCTTGTTTTGAGAGAATTATTCAGCCTTTAATTGCAATTGTTTTAAAGCTTCTTTTGGAGCAACGAAAGTATATTTCACCTTATCATCGTCCCTTACTTTCTGTACACCTTCTAGTAAGATTTTATCCCCTGCAGCAAGGCCTTTTGATACGATATAGATATCAGGAAGTTCGCCACCAATACCGATTTCCCGGGAGTGTACAACATTTTTACTGTCGATTACAAACACAAATTTCTTGTCCTGTAATTCGTAAGTTGCCTTTTGAGGAATGATTAAAGCATTTTTTAACGGTACAAGCATCTGGATTTTGCCAGTTTCACCATTTCTTAATAATTGATTTGGATTTGGGAACTTAGCCCTAAATGCAATGTTTCCGGTTTCAGAATCGAATTCACTCTCTATTACCTCAACCTTTCCTTTGGAACTTAACAACTGACCATTCGCCAACATCAAACTTACCTCTTGTTGCCCTTTACCTTTTTCGGTACTTTGATAATTTAAGTATTCAGGCTCTGAAACGTTGAAATAAGCATAAATCTGGCTATTATCTGATAAGCTGGTTAGTAGAGCACCTTCATCTACCAAGCTTCCTAATTTTAGCGGAATACGATCTATAGTACCATCAAACGGCGCCCGTATTTCGGTATTTGATAAGTGAAATTTTGCTACAGAAGTTTGCGCATTGGCTTGTTGCAATTTTGCCTTCGCCATCGCCAATTCGTTTTTAGATACTACATTTTTATCAGAAAGTAATTTGGTATTTTCAAGCTCGATTTCAGCAGCTTTAGTTTCTGCTTGCGATTTCAATAATTCAGCCTGAGCCATTCTAGGCATAATCCTGAACAAAATTTGACCTGCTTTTACATGCTGACCTTCATCAACGTAAATATTTTGCAAATAACCCTTTTCTTGAGCTCGGATTTCAATATTTCTAACCGATCGGATTTGAGATACATATTCCTTAGTAAAGGATGTATCCATTGTAACTGGAGCTGTTGCTGTATAATTAACAACTTCTTCTTTTTCTTCTTTTTTTGATGTGCAACTGGTAACGTAAAGCAAGGCACAAATGCCTAAACACATAACACTTCTTTTCATCTTTTTGTCGAATAGTTTATCTGATTTAATTATTTATCATTAAATTCAAGAGCATTCAATTTGCAAGACAATTTCTGTGAAGAAGTAATCGACTTATAAATTAACGTACCCTATTGATTTAATACTGGTACGAAATAAGTACAGATTTATGAAGTTATAATGAAGTTGATGAAGGAAGCCTATTGCAAGTATTATAGTTTAGTAACCAATGTTAATAATAGAATATCGAAATAATTGGCCGGAAGATTTTTTAAAAATTAAAAATGTATTGCAACGTACTTTATCGGGATTAGAAATTACAATTGAACATATTGGAAGTACAGCTATCCCATTTTTAGCAGCAAAACCAATAGTCGATATAGATGTAATTTATAATAAAAAAGTATCCTTTGGGCAAATTAAACATCGCTTAACAGAACTTGGATACTTCCATAATGGCAATCAAGGTATTAATGAGAGAGAAGTTTTCAAAAGACACAAAACTGTAGAACATAAAATACTTGACGCAATCAGCCATCATTTATACGTTTGCCCTGTTAATAGTGAAGAACTTGAAAAACATCTTTTGTTTAGAGATTATTTACGAAACAACGATTCTGAAAGGTTAGAATATCAGAAACTCAAATATGTAATTGCTGAAGAAGCTAAAAACGACAGAAAGAAATATGCTGCCATAAAAGAAGTTAAAGCCGAGGATTTTATAGAACAGATAATCGCGAAAGCGAAAAACAAAGATAAGTTTAACCTATGAAACAAACTTCATAATAAGAGAACAAATTATAGCTTTTAACTATTAATGTATAGAATTTAATGATTGTGATTAATCCGCACAATAACCTAAATTTATCAAAGTTGATTAATCGATAAATCAACCCAACTTATCAAAATATAAATCTTATAATATGGAAAAAGATCCAAACGACATCAGCAAATGCCCATTCCACAACGGCGCTATGAAACAAAATGTTGGCGGCGGCGGTACCAGAAATCATAACTGGTGGCCTAATCAACTAAAATTGAATATCCTTCGTCAGCAATCCTCATTATCAAATCCGATGGATAAGGATTTCAACTATGTTGAAGCTTTTAACAGTTTGGATTTGGAAGCTGTAAAAAATGATTTACATGCATTAATGACAGATTCTCAAGATTGGTGGCCAGCAGATTTTGGCCATTACGGTGGTTTGTTTATTCGTATGGCATGGCATAGCGCAGGTACTTACCGTGTTGGCGATGGTCGTGGTGGTGCAGGTGCAGGCTTACAAAGATTTGCGCCTTTAAACAGCTGGCCAGATAACGTTAGTTTAGATAAAGCACGTAGGTTACTTTGGCCAATCAAACAAAAATATGGTCAGAAAATCTCCTGGGCCGATTTAATGATTTTAGCCGGAAATATTGCTTTGGAATCAATGGGTTTTAAAACCTTTGGATTTGCAGGCGGCAGAGCCGATGTTTGGGAAGCTGATGAATCTGTTTATTGGGGTTCGGAAAAAACCTGGTTAGGCGGTGATATTCGTTATGCTCATGGTTCTGATGGCGCACCTAAAGAACATGGCGTTGTGGTTACTGATGATGATGCGGACGGTGATGTACATTCACGCAACCTCGAAAAACCTTTGGCGGCGGTACAAATGGGTTTAATTTATGTAAATCCAGAAGGACCAGATGGTAACCCTGACCCAATTTTAGCTGCTAAAGACATCCGCGATACCTTTGGTAGAATGGCAATGGATGATGAAGAAACTGTTGCATTAATTGCCGGCGGACATACTTTTGGTAAAACGCATGGTGCGGCTTCGGCAGATAATGTTGGTAAGGAACCAGAGGCGGCAGATATAGCCTCGCAAGGATTTGGATGGAACAATAAATATGGCTCTGGCGTAGGTGCTGATGCCATTACAAGCGGTTTAGAAGTAACCTGGACAACTACCCCAACGCAGTGGAGTAATAATTTCTTCGAAAATCTTTTTGGTTTTGAATGGGAATTAACAAAAAGCCCTGCTGGTGCACACCAATGGGTAGCAAAAGATGCCGATTCTATTATTCCAGATGCATTCGACAGTAGCAAAAAACATAAACCAACCATGCTAACAACAGATCTTTCCTTAAGATTTGACCCAGCTTACGAAAAAATATCAAGACGCTTTTTAGAAAATCCCGATGCATTTGCTGATGCTTTCGCAAGAGCCTGGTTTAAATTAACACATCGCGATATGGGGCCAAAAGCTCGTTATCAAGGTGCAGATGTTCCTCAAGAAGATTTACTGTGGCAAGATGTTATTCCTGAAGTAAATCATCCATTGGTTGATGAAAATGATGTTTCAGCACTAAAAGCAAAAATTGCACAATCAGGTTTGAGTATTAGTCAATTAGTTTCAACGGCCTGGGCTTCGGCTTCAACATTCCGTGGTTCTGATAAGCGTGGCGGTGCAAATGGTGCGAGAATTCGCTTAATGCCGCAAAAAGACTGGAAAGTTAATAATCCTGCACAATTGCAGACAGTATTATCTAAATTAGAAGGAATTCAACAAGATTTTAACAATAGTTCTGTTGATGGCAAAAAAGTTTCGCTTGCCGATTTAATCGTATTAGCGGGTTTAGTTGGTGTTGAGCAGGCTGCAAGCAAAGCTGGTCATTCAGTTACAATTCCATTCAATGCTGGCCGTATGGACGCATCGCAAGAACAAACTGATATCGAATCTTTTGGCTATTTAGAACCAGTTGCGGATGGTTTTAGAAACTATAGAAATGTTAAATATCAGGTTACTACAGAGGAATTATTGATTGATAAAGCACAACTTTTAACGCTAACTGCTCCAGAATTAACGGTACTTTTAGGCGGATTAAGAGTGTTGGATATTAATACAGATGGTTCTAAAAACGGTGTTTTCACAGAAAATCCTGGTCAGCTAACGAACGACTTCTTTATCAACTTATTAGATATGAATACACAGTGGAAATCAACATCAGACGATAAGGAATTGTACATTGGAACCAACCGTAAAACAGGCCAACCGAAGTGGACAGCTACAAGAGCCGACTTAGTATTTGGTTCAAACTCAGAATTGAGAGCAATTGCTGAAGTATATGGAAGTGCAGATGCAAGAGAAAAATTTGTTACCGATTTTGTTCAGGTTTGGAACAAAGTAATGAATTTAGACAGGTTTGATTTGAAATAATCAATCAATTATATATAAAAAAGTTAAGGTGTTGCAGTTAATGCAACACCTTTTTTATTTAATTTATTTAGCTGTTTGGTCAAAGTGATTTGAAAAAGCTAGGTTCGGATTTCTTCCAAAATAAAAACACCTGCACTTTATTAAATGGAGGTGTTTTTATTAAATTATTGGTAGAGATTTAATTCTGAAACACAAATTGCCTTGTACCAGCTTTGTAGTACAATTCAGCAAGTGTTTTTTGGTAACCAGCTACCATACTTTCCTGTTTTATTTTCATATCAATAAGCTTGGTTTCCCGACTATTAATTAAGAATAAAGTACTCTCTCCTAAATTAAACTTTTGATTTTCGCCATTAACCAAAATTTGCTGGTTTTTAATGCTTTGTATCTGCACATTCAGCTGTGCAGAATATGCAGACAAATCGTTATAAGAAGCCATTATATTATTTCTAATTTCTCGACCAGATTGCTGCAAATCGTAATTATTTTCTAATTGCTTTATTTTAACTTCTCGCAGTTTTCCACGCTCAGAACGTAAAAAAAGCGGAAACGCAAATTCTACCCCAAGCTTATAATTACTCCAGTTAAAATCATAGTATCCGGGTACGGTATTACTGAAATCAGTTCGGCTCGAAATTAAATTTCCAATAATATTAAGTTTGGGTTTCAGCAATTCTTGCCTGTAACTTTTTTCAATTTCTAGTTGGGCACTTTTACTTCTCAATTTTACAAGTTCTGGATGCTGATTAGCCGCTTGCCCGATAAGTGTATCTAAAATTAAAGGATTCGGACGAGGTATTGTTTCTAATACAAATTGCGGCAAGGCATCTATTGGTAATTCTAACGGATTTCCATCTTCATTCCATAAATGGTTTGATAACACCAATCTTGCATTTTGTAATTCAATCGCTGTTTTTTCCTTTTGAATAATACGTTCTTGTACAGTAATGTATGCTTCCACGGAATCAATTGCTGGCTTATCACCAATTATAGTTTGCGCACTTAAAGCCTGAAACCTGCGTTGTGCCAAATCGACACCTTCGTTAACTAATTGATACTGTTTATAAGCATAGTACCAGCTCCAGTAATCTTTAACAATTTCGTACCAAACACTATTAATTTGTTTTAGTTGTTCCGCTTCTGCATATTGCACCATTACTTTAGCTTGCCTTAAAGTACTGCGGCGAGCATCAATAATAAAACCCTGACCTAAAGGAATACTTAAACCAATTGCAGATAAACCTTGATTATTGGTTCTGTTTTCTGGATCTACATAGGTACCAACATTTCGGTCGTAACCAACTTTTAAATCAGCTCCTGCTAACCAAAGCGGAATTTTCAATTCACTATTCCACTTGTTGTAGTATTCTGTATTACCAAAAAGCTTTCTTGCGAAGCCTGCCTTTAATGCCGGGTCGAAATAACCTAATGATTGCAAAA
This sequence comes from Pedobacter aquatilis, assembly GCF_030409415.1. GTDB lineage: Bacteria > Bacteroidota > Bacteroidia > Sphingobacteriales > Sphingobacteriaceae > Pedobacter > Pedobacter aquatilis. The sequence continues at coordinate 260,209 of NZ_JAUFPW010000036.1, forward strand.
CACTTGCTCTTGCAGTTTCGCTTAAAAGTGCTGCCTGCTTGATTATTGGATGATACCTAAAAACCAAAAGTTGCAAATCATCTAATGCAAAAATTTTAGCGGTATCTACGCTCACTGTTGTTTGCGCTACGCTTATGTTATTAAATAATAGCATCAGCATTGAGGCAGACAATAAAAATTTCTTAAAAAATATTTTCATTTATACCTCCGCTATTATTTTTTATCCTTGCTTTCGCTAGGTTCTTTTTCTAAACTTGGTGGAAAACCGTTAAGTTGACGCCAGATTTCATACCAAAGTGGAACCGACCTTAAAATTATGCGTCCATACACACCTGAACCTTGCCTTAGCTGTGGTGGCCATGGGTCATCCTTAGTTGGAACCGGATTAGTTTGGCTGATTAATAAACGATAATTACCACCAGTACTGCTCACTTTATCAATAGAAAATACTTTTCCGGCAAATGTACCAACGGCTACTGATGGCCAACCAGAAAACTGTACTGAAGGCCAACCTTCAAACTGCAAACGCACATCGCTTGTATCCAAAATTAAGGGCACATCCATTGCACTAACGTACAATTCTGCTGCAACCATAGGTGATTTTGGTTGTAATGTTGCTACAGATTCGCCTTCTTTAATATTTTCGCCAATACCTGCTTTGAGCGTTTTTACTACATATCCACTCTGTGGTGCTCTAACTACATACAAACCCCTTCTTATGCTGATGTTAGATATGTCATTTCTTAATTTTGCAATATCACCCTGAGCGCTAGCTCTGCTCGAAATCGCAGAACTCATATCAGATTGTGCTTTAGACATGGATTCCTGATATTTGGCTCTGATGTTATCCAACTCGATAGAAGCATTTAAAAGGTTTTGTGTGGAGTTGCTAAGTTTATTCTGCTGACTAATTACTTTGGCATTATCTTCCTGCAATTTTAATCTACGTGTTTCAATATCCGTTAGTGAAAAAAGTCCGTTCTTGTAACCTGTTTCATATCGTTCTAAACGAACTTTTGTCGTTTCATAGAATTTTTGAACGGCCAAAAGTTCTGCACTATCAATGCTTACATAGTTTTTAGCCTGACGCACTTTGTTCTCGGCAGCTTTCATTTGAAAATGAAGGCCGCTTGTCATAGCTGTCATTTGTGCTTTTGTAGCATCAATTTTTTGAACCGCAGCAGTCTCACTTCCCCGTTTTGCATCAAGTTGTTCATTTAAACGTTTTGGTAATTCCGGGTCGAAATAAGATTGACTGGTTTCAGAAATTACGAGTATTGTATCTCCTCTCTTAACCTCCTGACCTTCACGAACTGCCCAATGCTCAATTCGCCCACCAATTTGATTTTGTACCGTTTGCGGTCTGTCTTCTGGGCGTAATGCCGTAACAGTTCCTCTACCAGCTATAGTTTGGCGATAAGGCAAAAACAAAAGGATAAAGAAAAATGCAAATATAAAAAGCATGATTCTACCCAATCTTTTAGGGCCTTTTGCATCAATAATTTTGCTGTTAGCATGTACCGAAAGTTCTTCCCAATTTTTAATTTGAGCAAGATTGTTGCTAATTCTACCCATGATTAGTATCTCCTTCCTCTAATTCAAGATCTGTTACAACGGCAAGTTTCTCACTACCTGTAACCATATCAAATACAGTATTTAAATTGGTCATAAGCTTTTCTATTGCGTAACTTATCTGCACAATTATTACTTCGGCCGCAACGAATTGACCAAAAGTCATCTGACGTTCGAAAACAAAGTAAGAACCCAAAAGCAATAAAGCCCCCATTAATACAGTTCTTGTTGCAACGGCGGTAATAAAAAATCTTTTTAAAACACCAAAATGTTGATTACGAGCCTGGATGTAATTGGCCGTTATTTCATCAGTGCGATTGATAATTTCTTTTCGTTTCTGGCTGCTTTGCCTATAAGTGTCCAAATCGCTCGCAATCTCTTCCAAGTAACCTACAACCTCATATTTATAGCTCGATTCTTCGATGCTGGTTTGCACACCCTGACGGTAGTATAAAAACAAAATTAGAATAATAACGGCAAGAACAAACATTCCAAATACCATAAACACAGGGTGATAAAACGATAACAAAATAACGCTAAAAAATATTTGAACCGCAGCCGCAACAATGTCTACCAATAACTTCGTTAGCCCTTTTTGTATAGTTAAAATATCAAAAAAACGATTAATAAGTTCCGAAGGATTTTCACCTTCCAAAGCCTTTTTCTTAATCCGCGGTAAGCGGAAAGCAAACTCTAAGGCTGCTTTTGTGAATATTTTTTGCTCTAAAAACTCAACTAAAGTAAGCTGGCCAATAAGCAAGGTACCACCCACAACAATGCCTGTTAATATTACCGCAATAAGTATATAGGTTGAACTATACATTGCACCGTTTGATAATAGATTAAATACAGCACTTGTGCCTAATGGCAGCGATAAGCCAATTAAGCCAATTAACATGGCGTAAATTAAAATGTAATTGATGGTTTTACGCTCCAGATGAAGCATTCGCACCAATCTTTGCCAAGGCGTTGGCGCAGCGGCAATCTGATGATTTTTCATTTAAACAATATTGATAAACAATTTTCCTGATTTTCGACCTTAATATAAAGATTGAAGTTAAAATTTACGAGACCCAACATTAGAATATAATTAAATGTTTTACCCGCATTTAATGTTTTTCAGAGATTGAGTTTTATTCAAGCAAAGAAAATTTAGGGAATGATTAGCTAAAGTAGTTAGGAGGCGGCGTTGGTACCGTTTTTGGCGGCTCAACATTAATTTTGATTCTAAATGAATCAATTTTAATTGGCAAAAAATTAATCGAAATAAGAGATTGTGGCACAAGACTAGAAAATTCGTACAGAACTAATTTCTTTTTGTTCTTTTCGCAAGCTTCTTCTTCCTTGTCCTTATTTTCTTCTGTTGATTTTTCGATAGCAAGCGCATTTTCATTCGGAGAAAAACAAGAAATTGAAAAGGCTATAACTTTAAAGGCTAGTATGCTTAAAAGCATAAAGCCAAAAGTACTTTTCAAAAAATTATTTCTTAACTTTTGCATCACTAGAATTGCAAATATAGTACAGAAGTGAGTTATATCAGAGAAAAATAATACAATTATTATCTAAATAATACTTTTATCATTTGAATATCAGATGATTCTTATAAATATGTAGAATATGTCAAAAAACAAATCCTTTCTAAGCATATTTCCTACGAGATTAAAATAAGATTAGAAAAGATTTGGATAATTAAGTGAATTTATTCTTCATCACTAGTGTTTTTTAGTTTCATTAGCAAAGAATAAGCACCTTTTGATACGATTTTTTTGCCAGTTAAATCGGTATGGATTGATATATTGCCATCACTTGCTTCGCCTGTTGTCACAGCAATCATTTTATATTTCTCTTTCGATAGTTGTTCAAATACAAAATCCTTGTTCTCAAAACTAACTACAGATTCTTCTGGCAGTAATTGTACTTTTTGATTTTTAAACTTCAGTTCTGCATTCATATACATTCCCGGAACCAGACTTTTATCGTATTTCTCGAAATGACAATGAACTTCACTACTTCCACCCTCTTCAACATTATGACCGATTAGGATTACTTCTGCTTCATATTTAACATCTGGTTTTACATTGTTAAAAGTGATAACACTTTGACCCATGCTTATCTTGCTTAAGTCTTTTTCAAAAACAGTTAGGTTTAAATGAATATCTGTTGGGTTAATTAGTTCAAACAGCACATCAGATGGTGTAACATATTTACCAATATTCACATTTACCTTACTAACATAACCATCAATTGGAGAATACAAATTAATAGACTTTGATATTTTACCATTCTTTAAAGTGTTTCCGCTGATGTTAATCAACTTCAGTTTTTCTAACAAGGCGCTATGCTCAACCTTTAAGTTTTTGTATTCAATTTCAGCACCTTGTAAGGTTTTATCGCTGTTCGCTTTATTTACATTTAGTTCTTTTTGTCGCGTGAGTTCTTTTTCAGCATAATAAAGTTTATTTGTAATACTTAAAAAATCTTGCTGCAACTGGATGTATTGTGGGTCTTCCATAATGGCAATTACTTGTCCTTTTGCAACATGCATTCCAGGTAAAAGCTTTGTATGCTTCAAATACCCACCCAATGGAACGCTAATCGAAATCAAGTTTTGAGGTGGTACATCAATTTTACCTTGCAATTTCAAAACTTCACTGGTTTCGCCCCATTTTGGTTCAGCAACCTGAAGTTTAATATTTGCAAATTGTGCTGCTGCTAGGCTAACTTCATCTTCCGAAATTGGTTTCTTTTCTTCTTCTTTTACTGGCTCGCTTGTGCAGGCATATGTGGCGCAAATGGCTAGAATAACCATGTATTTTTTAAATTTCATTTTATTGTCCTAACAGATAATTTAATTCAATAATTGTTGTATTCAATTGTTTAATGGCATCGAAATATTTTTCCTTAATGCTAATCGTTTCATTATTCAGCAGTGTATATTCCAAATAATTAATTGCTCCATTTTTTAACTGACTGGCTAAAGTTTTATTGATATCAGCAGCAGTTTTTAAGCCTTTGCTTTCCAATTCATCAACCATTTGTAACTGTTGGTGATATTGCTGATAAGTAGCTTTTAAATGACTTGATAACTGTTTACTTTTCAAAGCAGTTTCTGATTTAGCAAATTCTTCATAAACCTTTGCTGATTTTACACGATTTCGTTGTGAACCGCCAAGTAATGGAATACTTAAACCCAATTGCATCGATTGAAACCGGTTATTGGTTCCGTATTTAATTCCATCTTGCAGGGTTGTAGTGTTATAACCCAAATTTATTTCGGGTAAAAGTTTAGATTGCTCCACTTTCGTAACCACGCTTGCCGTCTGCTCATCTTGCAATCGAAGTTTTATTTCCGGATGATTTTTAACTGCAAGCGTATCCGAAAATTCCAAGCCAGCTATCAAATCATCAGCCTTTGGCAAAAAAATATTATTGCTATTTAATAAAAATGAAAACTGTTGCTGCAATAAATTTTCTTCAATATTTAATTGCTTAAGCTTTGTCGAAATTTGCATTAACTGATTATCTGCATTCGCTTTTTCCAGCATATTGCTTTCTCCGCTTTTTAAGCGCAATGTAGCCAGTTGCTGTAATTTACTGTAATTACTATCCGCTTGTTTATACGTTTTTTTAATTTCCTTCAGAATCAATAAATCATAAAAAATCCTGGAGCATAAACGGGTCAACTCAACTTTGTTTAAATCTTGCTGTAGCACTGCGCTTTTCCATTCAGAAAGTAATTTATCCTTTTGTCTGGCATACACACTTGGCAAATTAAACCCCTGGATAACACTAATTTTGTTATCTGTAAAATCGCTGTTGTATTTCCCGTATTCGCCATTAAGACTTAGTGGCGCAATGGTTGTTGCCGTTTTGCTAAGTGCTAAACTATGTGTTGCCCTCAAACTGCTGCTTTTTAGCGCTAAGTTATGTTGATACAAACTATCTAAAGCCTGTGGCAATGTTATCGATTGCTGTGCATTTACAAATATCGAACCCAAGCAAATGGCAATTATTGAAGAAACCTGAATGGTCTTTTTACTTATTTTTATGCCCTTTTCAAAAGCTACATATAATATTGGCAGCACAAAAAGCGTAAGGAATGTGGCGATAATTAACCCGCCTATTACGACTGTGGCCAAAGGCCTTTGCACAGCTGCTCCTGCACCGTTACTTAGCGCCATTGGCAAGAAGCCCAGCGATGCCACAAATGCAGTCATTAATACTGGTCTCAATCGTGTTTTTGTTCCTTTCAAAACAACTTTTTTCATATCACTTTCTCCTGATTTTTTGATGTTATTAAATTCCGATACAAGTACAATTCCGTTGAGTACGGCAATGCCAAACAGCGCAATAAAGCCCACACCAGCACTAATACTAAAAGGTAAGCCTCTTAAAGCGAGCAGAAAAATTCCGCCTATTGCAGATAATGGTATTGCGGTATAAATTAATAGTCCATATTTAATTGAACCGAATGCAAAATATAGCAATAGAAAAATTAAAATAAGCGATACCGGTACGGCAATCATTAATCTCGATTTTGCCTCATTAAGATTTTGGAATGAACCGCCATAGTTAATCGTGTATCCTGTAGGTAACTTAATATTAGCTTTTACCTTCTGTTGTAATTCATTTACAATACTCTCTACATCTCGGTCACTAACATTAAAACCAACTAAAATACGGCGTTTTGTATCTTCTCTTTGTATTTGACTTGGGCTATTAATTAATGAAACCTTCGCAAGTTGACTCAATGGAATTTGATTGCCATTTGGAGCTGGTATAAGCAAGCGCTGCACATCCTGGATGCTTCTGCGCTGGTCATTTTGAAGCTTTACAATTAAATCGAACCTTTTCTCTCCTTCAAAAACCAAACCTGTACTTTGCCCCGCAAAAGCTGTATTTACATTTCTATTGATATCAGAAATATTTAAACCATATTGCGCAATTACGGCCCTATTGTATTGAATCACAATTTGTGGCGTACCCGAAATCTGTTCTACATAAATATCTGTTGTACCATCAATTTTTCGAAGCAGATTACCAACCTGCTTTGCATAAATCGCCAACGTATCAAAATCCTCCCCAAAAATTTTACAAACTACATCTTGCCTTGCACCTGTCATTAACTCATTAAACCTCATTTGTACCGGAAACTGAAAGCTTGTGGTCACCCCAGGAATGTCACTTGCTGCTTGCTCCATTTTTTTAGTTAAATCCTTAAAATTATCAGCAGTTGTCCACTCTTTTTTAGGTTTGAGATTAATAATCATATCGCCCATGTCCATTGGTAATGGTTCTGTAGGTACTTCACTACTTCCTATTTTGGTTACAATATTCTTCACCTCCGGAAAACGGGATTTCAGAATTCCCGCTACTTTCTGAATATTTTCTATGGAAGTATTTAGGTTACTGCCAGATAAAACTCGTGTTTCAACCGCATAATCACCTTCTTCGATGGATGGGATAAATTCTCCTCCTAAATTGGTTAAGATAAAAACTGAAATTGTAAAAAGTATAATCACAATGGTAATTACTGTTTTAGGGAAGGCTAATATTTTGTTTAGCCAGATGCTATATCTGTTTTCGATTTTCTCCATCCCACGGTCTGCAAGATTAGCTTTAGTTTTAATTTTCTTACTCAATAACAAACTGCTAATCATAGGGATGTAGGTTAGCGACAAAATGAATGCACCTAATAAAGCAAAGGCTACAGTTTGTGCCATTGGCTTAAACATTTTCCCTTCTATACCTTGCAAACTAAAAATTGGAAGGTAAACGATAAGGATAATAATTTGCCCAAAAACTGCGCTATTCATCATTTTCGATGAGGCACTTTTCACCTCCGAATCCATTTGATTTTGCTTAAGAATAGAAACACCGCCAAACTTTTTACTATGCGCAAGCTGATGCATAACAGCTTCTACAATAATCACTGCTCCATCTACAATTAAACCAAAATCTAGCGCACCTAAACTCATTAAATTGCCACTTACGCCGAAAATATTCATCATAATAATGGCAAAAAGCATTGAAAGTGGAATAACTGAGGCCACAATTAAACCTGCCCTTAAATTCCCAAGGAAAACAACCAATACAAAAACGACAATTAATGCACCCTCCAGAAGATTGGTTTCGACTGTATTGATGGCATTATTTACCATGCTTGTCCGATCTAAGAAAGGTACGATTTCTACACCCTCAGGCAAGGTTTCGGTAATTTGCTTAATCTTGGCTTTGATATCCTTAACAACAACATTACTATTGGCACCTTTCAGCATCATCACAATTGCACCAGAAACTTCTCCCTCATTATTAAAAGTCAATGCTCCGTATCTTGTTGCAAAGCCAATTTCAACATTTGCAACATCTCTAATAAGTAGTGGTGTACTTTCAGGATTATTCTTAACAACAATATTTTCAATATCTTCCCTATTACCAATCAAACCCTCTGTGCGGATGTATTGTACAGTAGCCTGTTTCTCGATATAAGCCCCTCCGGTATTTTGGTTATTGCGTTCTAAAGCATTAAAAACATCACTAATGGTTACTTTATGTGCTAAAAGTTTGCTCGGATTAACCGTTACCTGATATTGTTTAAGCTTGCCGCCAAAACTACTTACTTCAGCTACCCCCTTAACACCTAAAAGCTGTCGCCTTACAATCCAATCCTGAATGGTACGGAGTTCTGTAATATTGTAACGGTGTTCGTAGCCTTTTTTGGGTTTAATGGCATATTGATAAACTTCTCCCAACCCCGTAGAAATTGGTCCCATTTCTGGCTTGCCTATTCCTTGCGGAATTTGTTCCTGAACAACCAATAACCTTTCGGCAACTTGCTGTCGAGCCCAGTAAACGTCCACATCATCGTTAAAAACCAGGGTAACCAATGATAAGCCGAAACGGCTGTAACTTCTGATTTCCTTTATCCCTGCAATATTGCTATTGGCTTGCTCTACCGGAAAAGTAACCAAACGTTCAATATCAGTTGCGCCATAAGATGGAGCAGTTGTAATAATTTGTACCTGATTGTTTGTAATATCGGGTACAGCATCAATCGGTAATTTCGATAATTCGAAACAACCATAAATAATCAGACTAAAAGTGAATAGCCCGATAATGAGTTTATTCCTAATGGAAAACTCAATAATTCGATTCAACATGAAAAAATAGGGTTAATCGTTTCTAAACTAGAATTGGTAGCGATTAGGTTTTGAAAACCTTTGAATCAAGATTTAATTTGATTATTTCTATAACGGTCAATAAAATTGACAAAAGAAAATCAAAAACTAATCAACTAAAAAGCTAAAAATTAAGAAAGGATTAGAGACTTTGGCGGTTGCCAGATTTTTCCGGCGTAAGCCGAGTAAATAACACAATCGTTATTTAAGATTATTTTTTGCTCGGGAACAAGATTAGAAATTCTTTTTAGCATTATGCCAAAAGAAGGTGGCAATGCAGGGCTTAAAGCATTCGCAGCACAAAAGCTGTGTGTTTTAAATGGCAACTGATTATCCCTAGCTTCATCATTATCTGTGTGCGGAATGTTTCCGTAATGATGCACAAGATAGCCTACAAAAGTTATATTTTCATCAATACCTTTATGCTCAAAAAAATGCTGAAATAACACAGGCAATTTGGCCAATTCCTGCAATTCTGTAGTAGAGAACAGGTAAAAACTTATTAGCAGTATGTGTATTAATCTTTTCAACAGCCCAAAATTAACCAATTGAGTTTTAAAAGCAAGAAATGGGTGTAATTTTTACTATGAATTATGAAATAAGATTTAGAATATTGTTACTACAGGATTACAATCACCAATTAATTAAACCTTAACATAAAAGGTATTTAATGTACAAACATAGGTTTCAGCGACTATTTAATAATTATTTACAATGTTTACGTTTTTATTTACAATTCGAATGATTCGATTCGGAAAACGTCAAGCTAGATTTGCTGAATCAATTCGAAAATTATGAAAAATTTAAAAAGAATCACCTATGTATTAATCTTACCGCTTGTTGTGGTAAGCGGATTAGTTTTCGCTAACCGTGAAACTAAAAATGACGTTAAACCATCTCCAATCCTAACCAGTGCCGAGCGTAATGCCCGTGCAATGGAAGATAGAAAAAAATGGGAAGCCTCTCCCGATGGTTTAAAGTACAAAGAATGGGAACTATCTCTTGATGGTAAAAGAGTGCATGCTAGTTATGATAAAATAAGAAAGTACATCAAGGATTTCAGTAATATGGAGGCCATTATTACATCTGTTACTTATCGTCGTCCAAATGCGAATTCATCATCACCAAAATGGCTTATTGTTAAGATTGATGGCGAGGAATATATGATGCAATTTAATGCTAAAGAATTCGAATCGCTAAAGAGCCTTAAGGTAAACGATAAAGTCATTGTAAAAAGCCACAGCGCTGGATATTCTCCAAATCATCTGTATTTAATTGTATCTGGCGATTATATTGAACATAATAATAAAGTACTTTTTAAACGTGAATTTAATAAAAATGGTGGTTGTTAAAATTTACGTTTTATAAAATTAGAAAAGAGCAAAAGTAAAAAGCCTGACAAATGTCAGGCCTTTTATTGTACTCAAGAGGAGATTCGAACTCCCACACCCGTACGGGCGCCAGCCCCTCAAGCTGGTGCGTCTACCAATTTCGCCACCTGAGTTTGCGATGCAAATATAATTTAATTTTAGATTTAAGAAACTGCTAATTACAATTCGATTTTTAAGCCATCGTAAGCTAAGCAAATGTTTGCTGGTAAATTTCTTTCTACAGCATCATGCAAGCCTAAGTTATGGCTTATATGAGTTAAATAAGTTGTTTCTGCACCAATTTTTTGAGCAAAAGCTATAGCTTCATTCAAAGTAAAATGAGAAATATGTGGATCTTTTTGCAAAGCATTAAGTACTAAAATTCTTGTTCCTTTTATTTTAGAAAAACTCTCAGTCGAAATAGTTTTAGCATCAGTAATGTAAGTAAAATCGCCAATACGATAACCAGTTATAGGCAGTAAATGATGCATCACTTCGAAAGGAATTATATCATTTGTGCCAACTTGAAACGCTTCACCATTGTTAATGGTATGAAGATTAATCTGGGGCAATCCGTGGTATTTAGTTTCAGCAAAAATATAATAGAATTCCCTTTTTAAAGCAGTCTGAACACGCTCTGTTGCATAAACATCTATTACTTTATGCAGCAAATAATTAAAAGGGCGAATATCATCTAAACCAGCAATATGGTCTTTGTGCTCATGCGTAAAAAGAATAGCATCTAAATCCCTTACTCGTTCTCTTAAAAGTTGGTAGCGAAAATCTGGGCCGCTGTCTATTATGATATTTTTATCTTCTGTCTCTATTAAAACAGACGTTCGTAATCTATTATTATGGCTATCTACTGATGTACAAACTTCGCAATTGCACCCAATTACAGGAACGCCTTGCGATGTACCTGTACCTAAAAAAGTAACCTTCATCGTAAATAATCTTCCTTTCTTAACACGTAATATTCTGTTTGTACCTGCATTAAAATAATTCTGTTTGCTGTAAGGAATGGAAAAATTGACGTTGCTTTTCATCTAACAGATTTTCGGCAGGATTAGTTTGTTTAACTAAATTAATAAGAGCAGCTATTTTACCTTCGAGGTTGGAAAACTTATTTACAACAATAACCTTATTATGTTCGAGTAAGCACGATCCAGTTTTGAAATTTCCTTTTTCATAACGAACCTTAAAACCCATTGCAAACAGCAATTGCTCCAATTTTTCTAAAGTATGATTTGTTAGTGGCAAAGACATTAGAACAAACTTAGAGAAATCTATGCAGCATTTCATATAACAAGAATATTTTTTTAGCGTTTTCTGTTGTCCGTTGTTCGTCTGGCGTTTTTCCTTAGGATGTTAATGACGACTTGAGGAACAAAAGTTCAGTGTATTAGGTGTTTTTGTGGCAAAAAAAAATAAAATAAAAAAGGTTCAGCTGTTGCCAACTGAACCTTTATAAATCTTATCCCGCAAAGCGGAAAAATAACTATCTTAAATCTACTACTTCAACACCTGGATATTTCTTTGCATCAAAAGCAAAAGTTGTTTCAGGTACGTTTACGTTAGGGGAAAAAGTTTTCACATTGTAAGTGTATTTATTTCCATTTTTATCGAATAAAACAACATTTGCAATTTGTTTAGCAGCTTTATCGATACTTAAACGCACTTTAAAAATAGATTTTTTCGCATCAACTGGTGTTAAATCAATCATTTGATAGGTTTTAGCACCAGATTTTTCTTCTCCGGTGTAAACGTATTTAAAACCTTTTTCGTAAACCGTAAAAATTTTTGCCGGATTTATTGCATCTCCACTGTTATCTACATTACTAACTTGTACTTCCTTGTCCTTTTTTAAGTAAGTCCATTGGCTTTTACCATCACTAAACAACTCTTGATTTGTCATGGCTACTTTATATTTATTCGAGTTTGCCTTAACATATAAAGTACCTTGTTGCGTTTCTTTAACTTTTGCTTTCGGGTTATCTAGCGTAAAAGAGAAATCAGTTTTAACAATATTATATGATTTGTATTTTTTACTCACCTCTGCTAAAATTGCTTTTGCCTTCGCATCCGTTTGAGCATAGGCTGAAGTTGTAAAAGCAACAACAACCATTAATGCCGAAATTATTTTTTTCATCTTGTGTTTTTTAAATTTTCTACTAAAACGTTGGAGTAAATTATTCGCTATTGGTTTAATCTAATCCTTCTTATCTATACTATTCAAGAATTGTTCCAAAGAATATTCATCAGGATATAAAACTTCTCGGGCTTTGCTTCCCTCAAACGGACCAACAATACCTGCAGCCTCTAGTTGGTCGATAATTCTACCTGCACGATTATAACCAAGTTTTAGTTTTCGCTGAATTAAAGATGTTGAGCCTTGTTGGTGTAATACAATTAGCCTTGCTGCATCTTCAAAAAATTTATCACGCTCGTTCGGGTCAAAATCTGCTTTGCTGCCCTCTCCTGCTTCATCAATATATTCTGGTAATTGATATGCATCAGAATAACCACGTTGGTTACCTATATATTCAGATATTCTATCAACCTCTGGTGTATCAACGAAAGCACACTGTAGCCTGATTAAGTCGCTACCTGTTGATAAAAGCATATCTCCACGACCAATTAACTGGTCTGCACCACCGCTGTCTAGAATTGTACGTGAATCGATTTTAGATAATACCCTGAAGGCAAGCCTTGCCGGGAAATTGGCTTTAATGGTTCCTGTAATAATATTTACCGATGGACGCTGAGTTGCTAAAACCAAATGAATACCAATGGCACGTGCTAACTGTGCTAAACGGGCAATCGGCGCTTCAACCTCTTTTCCGGCCGTCATCATTAAATCGGCAAACTCATCAACCACTAATACAATAAATGGTAAAAATCTATGTCCGTTATTTGGGTTAAGCTTACGTTTAATGAATTTATCGTTGTATTCCTTTAAATTTCTAACCTGAGCATCTTTTAATAAATCGTAACGTTGATCCATTTCGATACAAAGCGAGTTCAAAGTATTTACAACTTTTTTGGTATCGGTTATAATAGCATCAGCCTCTCCCGGAAGCTTAGCCAAAAAGTGACGCTCAATTCTATTAAATAAAGTTAACTCAACTTTTTTCGGGTCGACCAATACGAATTTTAATTGTGCCGGGTGTTTCTTAAATAATAAAGAAACCAGAATCGCATTTATACCAACCGATTTACCTTGTCCGGTTGCACCAGCAACCAGTAAGTGCGGCATTTTAGCCAAATCAGCAATAAATACCTCATTACTTATGGTTTTACCTAATGCGATTGGTAAATCCATGGCATTTGAAGTCCATTTTTCTGTGTTTAAAATGCTACGCATCGGCACCATTTCTGGATGCTGGTTTGGAACTTCGATACCGATTGTGCCTTTACCCGGCATTGGTGCGATAATACGAATACCCAAAGCCGCTAATGAGAGCGCAATATCATCTTCAAGGTTTTTGATTTTTGAAATCCTTACGCCAGGTGCAGGAATAATCTCATAAAGTGTAACCGTTGGACCAATTGTCGCTTTAATCTTATCAATCTCGATGTTGTAATGATTAAGCGTTTCTACAATTTTATTCTTGTTGGCTTCTAACTCTTCAGCATTGACCGAAATTTTGTTGGTGCCATAATTCTCTAATAAATCTACAGTTGGGTATTTATAACCAGATAAATCTAGTTTTTCATCATAATTTCCAAACTGTTCTACCAAATCATCAGATTTCTTCTCCTCTTCGGTTTTTTCAATTGTAAATGCAGGCTCTTTTTCTTCTTCAACTGTTGGCTCAACAGTTAAGGGCATAGCTGCTGCAGCCGCGGTTGCCAAAGGTAAGTTTGCTGCCGATGGAGATAAAACAACAGGTTTAACAACTTCTTCCTCATCTTTTTGCTCAAATCTGTTTGGTTGTAAAACTACATTTTGTTGCCTGCGCTCATTAATTGTTGATTTATCACGAATAGGGAACTCTATTGGCTCAACCGTCTCTTCAACTTCTCGGTTGTTGGAAAACTTTTCCCTAACCTCATTTACATAATCAGGCGTTTCGTTATCTAAGTAAACTTCTTTTTGCTTACGCTCTGGTAATTTAAAATCGATATTGTAAGCAATAATCAAAATAGTTAAGCCTGCAAAAGCAATTAAACCGGCTACACCAGCCGCTCCAATTTGCGCCGCAAGTAATTTATTGCTCCAATAACCAAATTCACCCTCAACAAAATGCGGCGATTGCGACCAAAAACTATGTGCAAAACCAAAGGTTAGTGATAAAAACAACAGAAAGAAAAAACTGTAAGCTAGTGTTTTAGAAATTGATAAAATTTTAACCTTAAAAAGTAAACGGTAACCAATTATAAAGAAGGCCAAAACGAATAAGAATGATGCAATTCCGAACCATTCGTAAATAAATTGATGCGATAATAATGCCCCAAATTTACCTAACCAATTTTGCACAATTGGAATAGTTACGCCTGAATCTTTTAATTCTTCAGAAGTTTTGAATAAGTTTCCCCAACCACCATTGGCATCAATTACATAACTCTGGTCATCTTGCCAGGTAAATAAATAAGATGTAAATGCAATTAAAAAATAAAGTGAAAGTATAACAAAAAACAAGCCTACAATTTTTACAGCACGGCCGTCTTGCAAATCGAAATTTGGTAAATATTCTCTTTTTTCTTTTGGCTGCCGACCAGATGACGACCTGCCTGACGCGTTTTCCGCACCTTTATCTCTGAATGTATTGGATTTAAATTGGTTTCCCCTTAACGCCATTTTCTATCGTAATAATTATAAAGAACAAATATAAAATATCTGTTACGAGTTTTACATGTTGCATCAAATTAAATAAAATTATTAAATGCTTGTTAAACCTTAAACAGAAAAATCGGTCTATTATTTTACAACACACAAGTTGCACGTTTTGTCAAAAATGAAACGGATTTTGTTTTAGGTTTTATCCCGTTTTGCCCGGATAGGTTAAACGGGATTTTTTTTTAAAAAATCATTGTTTTGTGTTTCATAGGTACTGTAGTCCTGCTATTCATTCCAATCTTTTTGTTAATTGCTAAAGGTATATATTCAGGGTTGCTGCAAACAAAAAGTATTTCCATTGCTATCAGGTTTATTTAACTCAGGTTAATGCTAATCACATGAAGCTGCTTCCCTCGTAGTTTTTTAAGAATGAGCTCACCAAATACGCAATAATATTTAGTTCAGTTAAAAATTTCGACACATTATTAATTTTTTGTTAATTTAAATCAACTTTTAAATAAAAATCTATATGAGTACAGGGCAACTTGAAGCGCAAATTGAAGCTGGAGATTTACAAGCTGTTAAAGAAATATTAGTTCAGAATCCATCGTTAGCAAATGCGAATACCTCACATAATATATCGCCGTTATTGTTAGCTTGCTATTATAAAAAGCAAGAAATCGCTAATCTAATAACAGAATTTACAGAAAACTTAACTTTATTTGAAGCCTGTGCTGTTGGGAAATTTGATACTGCCACGATGCTAATTTTTCAAAATCCAGCGAGTGTAAACCAATTTTCTGATGATGGATTCACGCCCCTTGGTTTGGCATGTTATTTCGGGCATGAAGAATTATCGAAATTTCTAGTGCTGAAAGGCGCTGATGTTAACTTGGCTTCTAAAAATGGTTTTAATGTTTTCCCGATACATTCTGCCGTGGCTGCAAATAACATAAACATTACTAAAATGCTTTTAGATGCAGGCGCTTATCCTAATGTTTGCCAAAAAGCTGGATTGGCACCTTTGCATACAGCTGCACAATTAGGTAATATAGAATTGATTATTTTACTCTTAGAACATGGTGCTGAAGTTCGCTTACGCATGGAAGGCGGAAAATTACCAGCAGATTTAGCAGCCGAAAAAGGATTTAATGAAATTGCGGATATTTTGAGGGAAGATTAAAATGAGTTTTACGTTACTTAAAATATGATAGGTAATGCATACTCTCAAATTAAATAAAGCTGTTTTTTGATTGTATTATGTTAAGTTTTAAGTTATGTACTACTTAAAACGTATAACGTAAAAATTAACATTTTACTCCCAAATTCTTAACCTCATTTTCTTAATGTATGTTCGGATATCCAAAACAACTGCAGCCAAAAGATAAAAAAGAATTGGAAAACCGACTGCCAAAAAGGACGAATATATGAAAAACAGCCTCACTTTTGCCGTACTCATATTCAACTTATTCGCTAAATAAGTAGAAACCCCAAAACTCTGTTGCTCAAAATAAGTTATAATCCTTTGGAACATTTTATTTTGTTTAAATTTTAATTTCTATACCAATTAACGATAGCGAAATAAATTATTGCTAATCAAACCCTAATTTAATAATAATATTTGATTAAAGTAAAAACAGAAGATTAAGCTAGTCTAAAATCAATTTCTCGAAATCTTGTCTATTCTCATGTTTTATAAACAAAATTTGCTGTTCTTCTAAACCCGAATACTTTCTCTTCAATTCGCTTTTGAACTTTTCCAAATCTACATCAGCCTGTAAAATCACTGTCAGAGCATCAGCATTGCCCCTTACCTCAATAATTTTATCGGGATAAAGCTCTCTAAGTTCGTGTGGGAATTCCATATTTCATAAACCGATTTAAAGGTGGAAAGTTTGAAAAAAATTGAAGGAAATTAAGCTTGTTTTAAAATCTTAATTCCAATACCACAAGATAAACATTTTTTCTGATCGCAATATTGCTTTTTCAACTGCAAAATACCTTGAGAAGCAAAGGCATTTTCTATCATAACGCCTGCCGAAAGAAATTTATCAGTAATCGCATTTTCTTCAGCAGGTAAGCTTTCTAGTAATTTAATAGCGCTGCTGATGTAGAATTGAGTACCGGTATTTTTACCATAGGCAAATAAAAACAATGCAACTGTGTTTAATAAAATATTATCAATCGATTTTTTTCCAATCTGAGTTTTTACACCAACCGCCTCTTTTTTAAAATGATAATGTGTTTTCCAATACGGGTTAACAGGTAGTTCATCAAATAAATTGCGTAAATCTTTTACCTCTTTAATCTCTATTATTTTAGAAAACAAATGGTTTGCTTTTACAATTAATGCGGCAAATTGCGCTAAGCGAATAGTTGGAAAATTTTGTGGACGCATTCGCATAAATTTCCACATTGAAACTTCGATAGGTTTCAGTGCGTATTTTCTTTGTAAAAACAGAAATTCTTGTTTCAACTTTACCGGATATTCTTCCTTAAATTCATCATTCAAAAAGCCGGCGGCACCAAAAACCAATGCTTCAATTTGCATAGCATTATCTTTATGCTTGCCGTAAATTTGCTGTGGAATTGCTTTTGCAAATAATTCAAATGGAAATGCGTTTACCTTAAATCCAAAATTTCTGGCCGTAAAACGATAAAAGGTTTCATCCCAATTTCCATTTAATCCTTTTAATGTTTTAATTACCGATTCCGTTTTCTCTTCAAATCTTTCTATCAGCGTTCTAGATAAGAAGGAATCTATTATCAGCTTATTTACATTTCCAATTTGCGTTGCACAGGGAAAATCTGTTAGTGATAAAAATAAATGTTCATATTTTTCGATCAGATCACCAGCAATTCGGTTTTTAAGTTCAAGCACTGGCAGAACCGAACCATCAATTCTTTTAATTTGAACATCATTATCATAAACCACATGCAGAATTACATTTTCATAACTGGCATCAGTTTGGTGATTGTGCTTTAACCAGTCAGAAGATTTTATGTGAATTTCAATGTTACCTGCCCAAACGGTTCCTCCAATCTGAATTTTAGCATTATTAAAATCTGGACCAGAATTTTTATTTAATAAGCCTTGATGAATAATTTTTAAATTTTCTCCAGTATCAATTTTTAGATCATTGTTATCAAACGACCTAAATTGCCATACATAATGAAGAAAATCTTCAAGAAAATTCATTTTTGAAGATAGAAAATATTCCTAAAAGTTTTATAACATTTTGTGTACCTGCTATTTTTTATAAAATGAGCTTTATAACATATTTAAAAGATTTCTCCACTTTCGGTCGAAATGACGGTTCGAAATTTTAAATAGCTTGAACTTTCTTCTTATAATTAGTAATAAAAACCCCTGCAATAATTAAAATAGTTGCCACAATTAAATCTATATCCACTTTCTCGTTAAGGATTAACCAACCCAAAAATATCGCAATAATCGTATTAAAATAAGTTAAAATAGAAACCTCAGAAGCTGAAACTTTTTTCAAAGCATAGTGATAGCAGAAATAGCCCAGAACGGAGCCAAATATAGCCAGATAAACTGCTGCAAGTATGCTTTCAGTTTTCCATGAGCTTACATCGGCTTTGCCAGAAAAAATTAATGCCAAACCAAATTGCACAATTGCAGAGAATACAAATTGATAAAATAGATTTAAGAAAATGTACTGAGGTTTTCCACTGTGTTTTTTGGAATAAATGGTTCCGATAGTCCAACCTGAAACCGCGATAACTAATGATAAAATCCCATTGCGATAGCCAGGCTCAAGTAAATCACTTATTCCATCTCTAAAAATAAATACTATACCTAAAAAACCTATAAAAACACCTATAAAACCTTTCAAACTTGGTTTTTGAATCCCCAGAAATACACAGCCTAAAAAAACTAATAATGGTGATGTTGCATTAATTAAAGAAGTTAAGCCACTTGGTATGGTTTTTTCTGCAACGGTTGTCATTCCATTTGCGATAACAACCGTTAATATAGAGAGCAAAATCTGACGTTTAAAACCCGACCAACCAATCCATTTTAATTCCTTTTGCTTAATTAAAATAAATAGAATTATTAAAGATGCAATGGTTTGGCGAATGGCTGTTACATACCAAGCCGGAATACTTTCTACCGCAACACGAATGCCTAAATAGGTTGTCCCCCAGATTAAGGCTACGCCTGATAATGAAAGTATAAGTTTTAAATCTATTTTTGATTTCATAATTCGAAAAAGCTTGCCACGGAAACACTAAAATCATGGAACTTAAAATACCTTTTCCGTGTATTCCGTGCTCACGTGGCGATAATTTGTCAACACAAATCATTAAAATAAAAAAGCTTGCCACAGAAACACTGGATTCATGGAATACCTTTTCCATGTATTACATATTTTCGTGACAAAATGATAAACTTTTGGTTAAATTAAATCAGCGTCAACTAAAATCTGCTCCATTTCTTGCTGCAATTTTAGAGCCTCTTCCCTAGCCTTTTCTGCAAAATCTTCTCCCTGGCTAGCGTATATAATTGCTCTCGAAGAATTTATTAACAATCCGCATTGAGAATTTAAACCATATTTACACACTTCATGTAAATCGCCTCCCTGTGCACCAACACCAGGAACTAAAAGAAAATGATTTGGTGCTAATTTGCGAACATCGGCAAATGCAGAACCGCGAGTTGCACCAACGACATACATCATTTGTTCATCTGTTGCCCAATTTTGAGAGGTTTTTAATACCTTTTCAAAAAGCTTATCCGCTCCTATTTCTTGCAGTTGAAAATCAGCATGACCAGAATTTGAAGTTAAAGCCAACAGAATTACCCATTTATTTTCGAAAGTTAAAAATGGTGTTACTGAATCGCTGCCCATATATGGAGCAACGGTAACAGAATCGAAACTCATTTCTGATGATTTTTCATTGAAAAAGGTTTCTGCATACATTGCTGCTGTGTTTCCAATATCACCACGTTTTGCATCAGCAATTGAAAAAGTATCTTTAGGAAGATATTTCCAGGTTTCGATTAATGTTTCCCAACCTTTTTTGCCATAACACTCGTAAAACGCCGTATTCGGTTTATAACCAACACATAAATCCTTAGTAGCATCAATAATTTGTTTATTAAACTCTAGGATAGGATTTTCATACTTTAATAAGTGCTGAGGGATTTTATCCAACGAAGAATCCAATCCAACGCATAAAAACGAACGCTTTTTTTGTATCTGCTCAAAAAGTTGTTGCTTAGTCATATAATGGCTTATTTGCTGCAAATATGAGGTTTTTTAAGTTTTTGTAAAGAAGAAATAATCTTCACATTAATTATTTTTATAAACATTTTAAACTTTTTCTTGCGGATTACGTTTCAAATACATACAATTGCAACATAATTTCTCAATCGTTTATCTGAATATCCCAGAAAAAATTTATCAAGACTTGTTTTTTGTTACCATTTTCTAAAAACGAAACTTCGTTTTTATTCAGCACGTAAACAATTATAAAACCATTTTGAGTAAACAAAAACCACTCATTTTAGGATTTGTAACCAAAAGAATTTATGCACAATGAAACCGCCAGGGCTTTAGCACTAACACAAATATTTTAGCCTGAGCAGAGTTATAACGGGAAACATCCGTTATAAACAAATGAAAAATTTCTTGAAACATATAAATTTAGAATGTTTAGCAAAACAGAATTAAATGAGAAGCTTACTCCAGAGTTACGTGAGTTAGCAAAGTCTTATGGCATTGAAGGTGCCGAATCCCTAAGAAAAATTGACCTTGTTGAAGTACTTTTACACCAGCAAGATATTATAAATGCAGCTAAAGCTGGTACAGATCCTTATGGCGAATCTGAGCAAGCTGAAGTTGCCACACATTTAAAAGCGAAAGCTGTAAAAGCTGAAAAAACACCAAAAGTAGTAGCTGCTGCAGCCGAAAATCTGACGGCAGAAAAACCTATTAAAAAGAGAGCTCGGTTAAGCAAAGATGAATCTGCTGCTCCTGTAGAAAGAAGAAGAGATTCTGTCACTTTATTTGATGAGCCGCAACATCAACAAAAAGCAGAAACGCAGCCAGATAGAATTGTTGAATCTGAAGATGGTGGCAGCAAACCTATTTCTGCTTTGATTGAGGAAAGTGCAGAAGTAATTCCTGCAGCTCCAAGACAAAGAACAGAGCCTAGAGAGAAGCAAGAAAAACCTCAACGCGAAGATAATCGCCAGCAAAAACAACCAGGAGGTGGCAATCATCATAAAAATGAAAACAGTTATTCAAATCTAGATTTTGATAACGTTATTACAAACGAGGGCGTTTTAGAAATTATGCCTGATGGCTATGGTTTCTTGCGCTCTGCAGATTATAATTACTTAACATCTCCTGATGATATTTATGTATCTCAGTCTCAAATTAAACTTTTTGGTTTAAAAACAGGTGATACTGTAAAAGGTAGCATTCGCCCACCTAAAGAAGGCGAAAAATATTTTCCATTGGTTCGTGTAGAAACCATTAACGGCAGAATCCCAGCTGAAGTTCGAGATCGTGTTCCTTTCGACTATTTAACACCACTTTTTCCGACCGAAAAATTAAATTTGTTTACGGATAACAGTAACTACTCTACCCGTATTATGGATTTATTTACGCCAATCGGTAAAGGTCAACGTGGTTTAATTGTTGCGCAACCAAAAACAGGTAAAACCAATTTACTTAAGGAAGTTGCAAATGCAATTGCTAAAAATCATCCAGAAGTTTATTTAATTATCCTTTTAATAGATGAGCGCCCGGAAGAGGTTACAGATATGGCTCGTAGTGTAAGGGCTGAGGTTATTGCCTCTACTTTTGATGAGCCAGCAGAACGCCACGTAAAAATTGCCAATATTGTTTTAGAAAAATCTAAACGTTTGGTTGAAAGCGGACACGACGTGGTTATATTATTAGATTCAATTACACGTTTAGCGAGAGCTTATAATACGACTGCTCCAGCATCGGGTAAAATTTTATCGGGTGGTGTTGATGCAAATGCATTACACAAACCTAAGCGTTTCTTTGGTGCAGCTCGTAACATTGAAAACGGTGGTTCATTAACAATTTTAGCTACTGCATTAACCGATACTGGTTCTAAAATGGATGAGGTTATCTTTGAAGAATTTAAAGGTACAGGTAACATGGAGTTACAGTTAGACCGTAAATTATCTAACAAACGTATCTTCCCTGCAATTGATATTACAGCATCAAGTACTCGTAGAGATGATTTATTATTAGACAGAGATATATTACAACGTGTTTGGATTTTACGTAACCACCTTGCAGATATGAATAGCCAGGAAGCGATGGAATTTGTACAAGCACAAATAAAAGGCACCAAAAGCAACGAAGAATTTTTAATTTCGATGAATAGCTAGTAAGTAATAAGTTTTAAGTGGTAAGTTTTAGGTAACTATCCACTTAAAACTTATAACGTATAACTTAGAACTTAATGAAAAGGCATATCCCCAATGCGATTACCTGTGCAAACCTATTTTCTGGATGTATTGGAATCGTTTTTGCATTTAAAGGCGACCTTGAAACTGCAGCATATTTTGTTATTCTTTCAGGTATTTTTGATTTTTTCGATGGGATGGTTGCTCGTTTGCTAAATGTTAAATCGGCGATAGGTAAAGATTTAGATTCACTTGCAGATATGGTAAGTTTTGGTTTCTTGCCAGGAATAATCATGTATCAGCTATTAAAATCAAGTGATTATTCTTCAGAATATTTGCCGTATCTAGGCTTTTCCATAACCATATTCTCTGCTTTAAGATTAGCAAAATTTAATAATGATGAAAGGCAAACAGAAGATTTTATTGGATTAAATACGCCAATGAATACACTTTTTATCTGCTCTCTACCATTTATCGCAACTGATTATCCACAAGTGGTTGGTTCAACAATTTTACTCGTAGCTATTACAGCAATTACAAGTTTCTTACTGGTAAGTGAGATAAAAATATTTTCTTTAAAATTTAGTGATTTAAGCTGGGCAAAAAATAAAATAAAATTTATCTTCTTAATTCTATCGGCGATTCTAATTGCAGTATTGCAATTCGCAGCAATACCTTTTGTTTTAATACTTTATATAGCAATGTCAATATTACATTTTAGGTCAAACCAATTAGTTCAATAAAACCTAAAGCATATTATATTTAGTTTTTACATCCAGTTTGGAATGCTCTATTTGTACATAAATCTTTTCAAGCATCGTATGCAGCTCCTTAACCTTTTCAGGTAGTTTATCCAAATCTACAAGTTCTCGAGCACTGCGCTCAATTGTATGTACAAATTCTCTTACATCGGTTCTGCCAACATAGGTAAATGTGGGTTTAATTTTATGGGCACAATCTGCCAACTTCTTCCAGTTTTGCTGGAGAAGCGCATCTTCAAGCTCCGCTAAGTAAAAAGGCGTTTGCTCAATAAAGGTTTCAAAAATCTCAATCATGAATTCTGGATCATGACCAACCATTTCGATAAGATATGATAAATCTAAGGGATGATTATCATAATGCTCTTCCATAAAGTAAATCTATAAAATTAGATTCTTTTTACCTCCAAATTGTCTGAAATTTTTAATGCTATTTGAAAAATGGTTTTGAATATGACTGGATGCATAACATCACTGGCGATTTCAGCTAAGGGCAACATTACAAATTTTCTATTAGCCATTTGAGGATGTGGTATTTGCAATTTCCCTTCGATATTAATAACCTCACTACCAAATAAAATTAAGTCTATATCTATCAACCTTTCTCCCCATTTTTCTTTTCTTATTCTACCTAATTTTTCTTCAATTGATAACGCTTTTTCTAAAACCTCTAATGCAGTTAGCTTTGTCGATATGCTAATCGCTTGATTTAAAAAAGCCGGCTGGTCCGTTTTTCCCCAGGCAGCTGTTTCGTAAATAGAAGATTTTAGTAGAATTTCTCCAACCTCCTTGCCTAAATGCTCAATTGCATCTTCCAGATTCTTTTTTCTATCACCTAAATTTCCACCTAGTAACAAATAAGCAGTTGTTTGCTCTAATGCCATATATGCGCTGTGTATTTTATATCTTTACACCACAAAATTAAAACATTTAAATGAGAGAATTTTTTAAGTATTTATTTGCTTCAATGTTAGGCTTTTTCTTGTCTATAATAATTGTGTTTATTATTTGCTTCGTTGTTATTGTTGCTGCAATTTCATCTATAGACGATGATAAAACAGTTGCAGTTGGTAGCAACTCTGTTTTATACCTAAACCTAGATCAAGCCATTACAGAACGTACACCAAAAAATCCCTTTGGTAATATTCCAATTGTTGGCGGCGATGAGAAAGATGGTATCGGTTTACAAGACCTTTTAAAATCAATTAAAAAAGCTAAAACAGACGATAATATTAAATGTATTTACCTAAATGTGAGTAGTCCTAATGCTGGGTTTGCAACCATGCGTGAGGTAAGAAATGCTTTGATTGACTTTAAAAAATCTCATAAAAAAATTATTTCTTACAGCGAAGTTTACACTCAAGGTGCATATTATATTGCTTCGGCCGCAGATAAAATTTATCTAAATCCTGAGGGCGCCTTAGAATTTAAAGGATTTAGTTCTGAGCTTACCTTTTTCAAAGGAACTTTAGAAAAAGTTGGCGTAGAAATGCAGGTTATCCGTGTAGGAAATTACAAAAGTGCTGTTGAGCCTTTTATTTTAGATAAAATGAGCGATTATAATCGTAAGCAAGTTACAGCTTATGTTGGCGGCTTGTACAATACTTTTTTAACAGATATTGCTCTAACACGAAGTATTCAAAAAGATAGTTTATACAGCATAGCTGATAATTATAAAATCAGAGAGCCAAAAGATGCGTTGAATTATAAAATGGTTGATGCATTGAAATATAAGGATGAAATTCTGGAAGAACTTAAATCAATCTCAGGCAAGACCAAAAAGCAAAATATCACGTCTGTTTCCGTAAATGATTATGCAAAAAATAGCAGTTCTTCGGAGAGCAGCAAAAATAAAATTGCAATTGTTTACGCAAATGGAGAAATCATTGGTGGAGAAGGTTCAGATTCACAAATTGGTTCTGAAAGAATTTCAAGAGCAATCAGAAAAGCCCGCTTGGACGACGATGTAAAAGCTATCGTTATCCGAGTAAATTCTCCAGGTGGAAGTGCTTTAGCTTCTGATGTAATCTGGAGAGAAATTGTGCTTACCAAAAAAGAAAAACCGGTAATTGCTTCCTTTGGTGATGTGGCCGCATCTGGCGGTTATTATATTGGCTGTGCTGCTGATAGTATTTTTGTTCAACCAAATACCATCACGGGTTCTATCGGTGTTTTTGGTTTAATACCAAATTTTCAAAATCTAATGACTAATAAATTGGGAATTACTTTTGATGGTGTTAAAACTGGTAAGTATGCAGATATTATGGCAACAAACCGCCCAATGACTGAAGGCGAAAGATTCATCATACAAAATGAATTAAATAGAATTTATAGCGGTTTTGTTAGCCGTGTTGCTGATGGGAGAAAGAAAAGTAAAGCTTACATTGATAGCATTGGTGGCGGTCATGTTTGGATTGGAACGGATGCCGTTCAAATTGGTTTAGCTGATAAAATTGGTAGTTTTAATGATGCAATTAAAGCTGCCGCTAAAAAGGCCAAAGTGAAAGATTTTAAAGTTGTTGAATATCCTGATGTAATTGACCCGCTAAAATCCTTTCTGGATCAAGGTACAGATAGAATAAAAACTTATTACGCAAAGCAAGAACTGGGAGAAAATTATTTGCTTTACAATCAAATCAAAAAGGTTATGGCGAGCTCAGGTATTCAGATGAGAATGCCCTTTGAAGCTGTTATAAAATAATTGAGCATGTAAGATGTGAGGTGGAAAAGCAATTTGCCATCTCACATTTTCCATATTACATCTCACACCTTAAATATCACCTTCCCCTCTTTCACATTCCATTTTCCATCTTAACTTTATTCGTTAATTTTACCTCCTTATGGAAAATAAAACCATCGCCCGTACCCTACGTCTTTTGTCGCAGTTAATGGAACTGCATGAAGAGAATCCTTTCAAAATTAAATCTATTGCAAACGCCTATTTCAAGGTTGATAAATTACCTTTTGCCTTAAAAGATACACCAATTGAAGAAATAGATAAAATTGATGGAATTGGGAAAGGTCTGGCTTCAAAAATAATTGAGCTTTTACAAACAGGCGAGCTTAAAGAGTTAACCGATATTCTTCAGCAAACACCAGAAGGCATTATAGAAATGCTGGGTATTAAAGGAATCGGACCAAAAAAAATTCTTATTATCTGGAGAGATTTAAACATCGAAAGTATAGGGGAATTATATTATGCCTGTAATGAAAATAGATTAATTGAAGCTAAAGGCTTCGGTTTAAAAACGCAGGAAGAGATTAAAAAGGCCATCGAATTTAAGTTGGCAGCCAACGGTAGGTTTTTATTTGCCCAGGTAGAAAGTTTTGCCGATTCTATTTTAGATGAACTTTCGAGATGGTTAATTGGCGTAGACCACCATGCTTCTATCGCTTTTGCTGGTCAGTACCGTAGAGCTTGTGAAATTATTGATGAACTCGAAATTGTTATCTGCACTGAGGATATAGACCGTGTAATTTTTGAGTTGCCAAATTTTGAAAAATTATCACTCATTGCTGGCGAAGAAGCATTTATAACCACAACCGAAGCCGGTTTAAGAATTAAAATTATCGTAGTAGAGAAAGCTGATTTTTACTTAGAGTGGTTTAAGCTAACTGGGAACGCAGAACATGTACAAAAAGTTTTGGCATTAGCCAGTGATGGTCCTTTTGTAAATGAGCAAGAAATTTACAGCAAAGCTGGATTAGCTTTTATTGAACCAGAATTGCGTGAGGATTTTGATGAAATTGAACTGGCAAAAGTTAACCAACTTCCTACACTAATCAAATATGATGATTTAAAAGGCAGTTTACATAACCATTCTACATGGAGCGATGGTGTGCATACACTCGAACAAATGGCAGTTTACTGCAAGGACATGCTAAATCTGCAATATCTTGGCATTTGCGACCACTCAAAAACTGCAGTTTACGCAAAAGGACTAAATGAGCAACGTGTTTTTGGTCAGCACCGGGAAATTGATGAATTGAACAAAAAGTTAGCACCATTCAAAATTTTTAAAGGTATTGAGAGCGATATTTTAAGCGATGGTTCTTTAGATTATGCTGATGAAATTTTGAAAACTTTTGATTTTGTTGTAGCATCAGTTCATAGCAATTTGCGAATGGATGAGGCAAAGGCTACGGCTCGTTTATTAAAGGCCATTGAAAACCCTTACACTACCATTTTAGGTCACCCAACAGGGCGATTATTGTTAAGTCGTGCTGGTTATCCTATTGATTATAAAAAAATTATTGATGCTTGTGCCGCAAATAATGTCGTTATCGAAATCAACGCTAATCCGCTTCGTTTAGATTTAGATTGGCGCTGGCATCGCTATGCTTTAGAAAAAGGCGTTTTGCTTTCTATAAATCCAGATGCGCACAGAACTGAAGGTTTTCATGATATGAAATATGGAATTTTGGTTGCCCGTAAAGGTGGCTTAAGTGCAGAAAAGTGTTTGAATGCGTTTTCGTTGGAAGAAATAACGGAATATTTTGAAGGTAAAAAAGGGTTTAGGGTTTAGGGTTTAGGGTTTAGGGTTTAGGGTTTAGGGTTTAGGGTTTAGGATAAAACAATCTGGAATCTAAATCTTCAAAATCAATCCGAAGGAAAAGATCTTTTAATATCTTTGCCCCATGATAAGTAAAATTGCCAACCGCGTATTTAATCAAGTTATTATAGATTATCACAAGTTTGATAATATTGACCAGCCGGTTGAAAACCCATTTGATGCAGAAAGTTTGGAGCATTTATTTTATGTTAAAAACTGGATTGACACCGCTCAATGGCATATGGAAGACGTTGTTCGTAACCCCCAAATCGACCCAACTGAAGGTTTAAATTGGAAGAGAAGAATTGATGCACAAAACCAGGTTCGTACGGATATGGTGGAGTTTATTGATGGTTATTTCTTAAATCTTTACCAGGGAATTTCGGCTTTACCGGATGCGAAAATTAATACGGAAAGTCCGGCTTGGGCAATAGATAGACTTTCGATTTTGGCATTGAAAATTTACCATATGCAGGAAGAAGCTGAACGCGAAAGCGCAACTGCTGAGCATCGTGATACCTGCCAAAGCAAATTAAATGTTTTGTTATCGCAACGCGATGATTTATCGCAAAGTATTGATGAATTATTGGCTGATATTGAGGCGGGAAAAAAATTCATGAAAGTGTACAAGCAAATGAAAATGTACAACGACCCGAGTTTAAATCCGGTTTTGTACAAAGAGAAAGGATAAAAGAGCAAAGAATAAAGATAAAAAGTCGTCATTAAGATTGCTTCGTGCCTTACAATGATGGCCGACTTACAAAAACCATGGCAGCAACCCAAAAAATTATCGTTCTACGTTTTTCGGCCATGGGCGATGTTGCGATGGTAGCTTCTGTTTTAAAGGAATTTTCAGTTCAAAATCCATCAACGGAAATTATAATTGTTAGTCGCGAGGCTTTTAAGCCATTTTTTGATGGAATTGAAAACCTTACCTTTCATGCAATCCAGCCTAAAACTATTCACAAGGGAATTTCTGGCTTATATAAGTTATTTCAAGAGCTTAGCACTTACAAAGCAACTGCAATTGCAGATTTACACGATAATTTAAGAAGCAGAGCACTTTCTACTTTTTTTAGGTTATCAGGTTTAAAAATAAGAAGAATTGATAAAGGTAGAAGCGAAAAAAAAGCACTTACCCGTTCCAAGAATAAAATTTTTAAAAAATTAAAGTTAACTGTTGAACGCTACGCTGATGTTTTCAGAATGCTTGGGTTTCCAATTTCTTTAAATCATAAATTGGTTCCTGCTCCACATGAAATCCCTACAAAAGCTAAAAGTTTATTTGAAGATAGTGACAAAAAGAAGGTG
Organism: Pedobacter aquatilis; assembly: GCF_030409415.1. Lineage (GTDB taxonomy): Bacteria > Bacteroidota > Bacteroidia > Sphingobacteriales > Sphingobacteriaceae > Pedobacter > Pedobacter aquatilis. Next base: position 289,151 of record NZ_JAUFPW010000036.1, read on the forward strand.
GGCATTTCTCCTTTTGCCCAGCATATTTATAAAGTTTACCCATTAGAAAAGATGGAAAAAGTTGTTGCTCATCTATCTAATCTGGGTTACGAACTTTTCATTTTCGGTGGCGGAAAAACTGAACAATCAACCGCTGAGCAATGGTCTAAAACTTATTCAAACACTCATAATTTAATCGGCAATTTTAACCTGACTGAAGAACTTGCCATTATTTCAAATCTTGATTTGATGCTAAGTATGGATTCATCCGGTATGCACATGGCTTCTTTAGTTGGTGTCCCTGCAGTTTCTATTTGGGGCCCAACACATCCTTACGCTGGCTTTTTGGGTTATGGTCAATTGGAAAGCGATTGTATTCAAATTGAAAACCCTGCACGGCCAAATTCTATTTATGGAAACAAACCTTGCTTATGCGGTGTTGAAAGTTGTATGGACTTAATTGAGCCTCAAACAATCGTTAATAAAATTAAAAAGAAACTAAATGGCTAAGCAGTTATTATTGGTGCGACACGGAAAATCGGATTGGGGAAATTTAGGCTTAAAAGATTTTGACCGCCCACTTAACAAACGCGGTAAAGAAAATGCACCAGAAATGGCAGAACGTTTAATAAATAGAGGCTTTAAGTTTGATTTGATAGTAAGTAGCCCGGCGAAGCGAGCAAAATCTACCGCTAAATTTTTCGCAGAGGCTTATCAAGTTGAAGAAATTCAGTATGAGGAATCTATTTATGAAGCTTCTTCATCAACACTTTTAAAAGTTGTGAATAATTTGGATGATAGTGCAAACACGGTATTAATGCTTGGGCATAATCCGGGTTTCACGGATTTAGCCAATGAATTAAGTGATGCAGATATATACAATATCCCAACTGCTGGTATGGTGTTAATTTCTTTTCCTTTTGATTCATGGCAAATGGTGAGTAAAGGAACAGGAGATTTGGTTTTCTTTGATTATCCGAAGAACACGGATGAAACTTAATTTTTGCGGCGGATTGAAAAGCTGTAAAATATTTTTTGCCACGGAAATACGGAAGACACGGAAAATATTTTGAACCGTCATTTCGACCTTAGTGGAGAAATCTTTTCCATTTGTTGATAATAGATATTTAAAAATTAATTCCATTTAGCTGCCTATATATTTCCCAAAATCACAGTACTCTATTAAATAAACCTGATAAAACGTAAAGCCCGCAAGCGAGATACGAGCAAGGATTTGAAGTGATAGCAGGGCTGAAAAATCAAAAGAACCACAGAACGTACATTTCCAAAAAAATCTAAAATCATAAATCTGCAATCGTAAATAATTTTACTATCTTTGAAATACAAATAACGAAAGTCCGGCAATAGACATTTCGGTGAATTCTTAACCTCATCTCCTCTGGTTATTTCATAATTCGTATCGCCGGAAAATTTACCCATTAATTATCTATACATGAATTTTGATTATAATACTACGCGTAGCCATTTGATTTTATCAGAATATGGCCGCAATGTTCAAAACATGGTGAAATATATTTGCGAATTACCCACCATTGAAGAACGAAATAAATATGCCCAGGCGGTGATTGACCTAATGGGATTTCTGCAACCGCATTTGCGTGATGTTGCCGATTTTAAGCATAAACTTTGGGACCATTTACATATTATTTCTGGCTACCAGATTGATGTGGAAAGTCCATATCCGAAGCCTTTGCCCGAAAATGCATTTAAAAAACCAGAGCCACTGCCTTATCCTCAACAAAGAATTACCTACAAACATTACGGTAAAACGGTTGAGAATTTAATTGAAAAGGCCATGCGTGAAGAGAATCCGGAGCATAAAAAAGCTATGGTTCAAGGGATAGCAAACTTTATGAAAATGGCTTATGTTACCTGGAATAAAGATAATGTGAGCGATGATACCATCATTAAAGATTTAAAATACCTTTCTGGCGGTTTACTATCTCTTGATGAGGGTGTAAATCTGGCGAAAGTTGAATTTAGATCGCAAAATCCTCGTCAGAATAATAACAACAATCGCGGACGAAATAATAACAATAATAACGGCAAAAACCGTCAGAATAATAACAACAATCGCGGACGAAATAATAACAATAAACCTAAATATTAACCAAAACGTCATTCTGAACTTGATTCAGAATCTCAAAGATAGATGCTGAAATAAATTCAGCATAACGAAAGAGTTAGCAAAAGAAAGATATATGAACGCATTTGAAATAACAGGCGGAATTAAATTAAAAGGCGAAATCACTCCACAAGGCGCCAAAAACGAGGCTTTACAGATTTTATCAGCTGTTTTGCTTACCGAAAAGAAAGTAACCATCAGCAACATTCCTGATATTAAGGATGTAAATAAGCTGATTGAATTATTAGGTGATTTAGGTGTGGCGGTTGAGCGTATTAATAAAGATACTTACACTTTTGAAGCTAAAAATATTGATTTAAACTTCTTTGAATCTGAAACTTTTAAAGCTAAAGGTGGCGGATTACGCGGTTCTATTATGATTGTTGGTCCGTTGTTGGCTCGTTTTGGTAAGGCTGCAATACCAAAACCAGGTGGCGATAAAATTGGAAGAAGAAGATTAGATACGCACTTTATTGGTTTCGAAAAATTAGGTGCAAAGTTTGTTTACGATAGCAAAAAAGCTTTTTTTAATGTTGATGCAACCAACTTAAAAGGTGCCTATATTCTTCTAGATGAAGCTTCGGTAACTGGAACAGCAAATATTGTGATGGCAGCTGTTTTGGCTAAAGGCATTACAACTATTTATAATGCTGCTTGCGAACCATATTTGCAACAACTTTGCAAAATGCTTAACCGCATGGGCGCAAAAATTTCGGGCATTGGTTCTAATTTATTGACTATTGAAGGTGTAGAAGTATTAGGCGGCACAGAACATAGAATGTTGCCTGATATGATTGAAATTGGTTCTTTCATCGGTATGGCAGCAATGACTGAATCTGAAATTACCATCAAGAATGTTTGTTACGATGAACTTGGTGTAATTCCTGAAGTTTTCAAAAAATTAGGCATTAAATTAGAGCGCAAAGGCGATGATATTTATGTTCCATCGCAAAAGCATTACGAAATTGATACATTTATTGATGGTTCGATTTTAACAATTGCCGATTCTCCTTGGCCGGGTTTTACGCCTGATTTATTGAGTATTGTTTTAGTTGTGGCTACGCAGGCTAAAGGAAACGTTTTAATTCACCAGAAAATGTTCGAAAGCCGTTTGTTCTTCGTAGATAAATTGATTGATATGGGTGCTCAAATTATTCTTTGCGACCCACATCGTGCTACGGTTAATGGTATCGATAAAAAATATAAACTTCGCGGTATTAGCATGACTTCTCCAGATATTAGAGCTGGTGTTTCATTGTTGATTGCTGCATTATCTGCAGAAGGCAAATCGACCATTTACAATATCGAACAAATTGAACGTGGTTACCAGGATATTGATACGCGTTTACGTGCTTTAGGTGCGCAAATTAAACGTGTTAATGCTGATGCGCCAAGCCACTAGAAAGTTGAAAGTAAAAAAATTGAAAGTAAAGACTAAAGCTTAAATAGCGTAATGCAAAAGGCCCGGGTAATTTCTTATCCGGGCCTTCTTTTGTTTCAATAGGTTTAGGAAATTCGTCATGTTGAATTTATTTCAGCATCTCTAACATGAAGACCCTGAAATAAATTCAGGGTGACGGCCGCTGTAGGATTGCTTCGTGCCTCGCAATGACGACGGGTTTATGAAGGATCAGATTAGAGGACAATGAAACCCCTATGTCTAATTGTCTATTTCCAATTTTACCTCATCCATCTTCCCTCACACATCTTCCATTCTCCCTACCCCGAAATCGCGTTTATAATATCGTATTGTGTAATAATTTCAATTTTGCCTGATTCATCCTCTACTAAAACAGCAGAGTTTTCTTTATTAATTAACGATGAAATTTTATCTATCGAGGTATTCAAATCTACAAAAGGGAATGTTGAGGTCATGATTTCAGAAATTGGTGCCGACTTTAATCCTGGGTTTTCAAGCAAAGCTGACAAAATATCACTCTCCGCAATTTTGCCAACTATCATACCTTGTTGTGTAACCGGAATTTGAGAAATATTCATCGATTTGATGGTATTAATCGCCTCCAAAACAGATTTTGTAGCATCAAGCGTTACAATTTCAGTTGCTTCCTTTTTAGCTAAAATCGATTTTGCCGTTAATTTTTCGTCTTGTAAAAATCCACGTTCACGCAACCAATCTTCGTTATACATTTTACCCATATAACGGCTACCGTGGTCGTGGAAAATAACAACAACCACATCTTCAGGTTTTAATTTATCTTTTAACTGAATTAAACCACCAATGGCTGCTCCGGCAGAATTACCTACAAAAATACCTTCTTTGCGGGCAATATCACGGGTCATCAAAGCAGCATCTTTATCCGTTACCTTTTCGAATAAATCTATAACGTCAAAATTTACGTTCGCTGGTAAAAAATCTTCACCAATGCCCTCAGTGATGTAAGGATAAATTTCATCCTTATCGAAAATACCTGTTTCCTTATATTTTTTAAAAACCGAGCCGTAAGTATCTATTCCCCAAATTTGGATGTTCGGGTTTTTCTCTTTCAAATATTTACCCGTGCCAGAAATTGTTCCGCCAGTACCTACACCAACAACCAAGTGTGTAATTTTACCTTCTGTTTGTTCCCAAATTTCAGGACCAGTTTGCTCATAGTGTGCAGCAGAATTTGCTAAATTATCATACTGGTTTGGCTTCCATGAATTTGGAACTTCACGCTCTAAACGTGATGAAACCGAATAATATGAACGTGGATCTTCTGGCTCAACGTTGGTAGGACAAACGATAACTTCTGCCCCAAATGCTCGTAAGGCATCAACCTTTTCTTTTGATTGTTTATCAGTTGTGGTAAAAATACATTTGTAACCCTTAATAATTGCAGCCATCGCCAAGCCCATTCCGGTATTTCCAGATGTACCTTCGATAATTGTTCCCCCTGGCTTTAGCTTGCCACTTTTCTCAGCATCTTCAATCATTTTAACCGCCATACGGTCTTTAATTGAGTTACCTGGATTAGTCGTTTCTATTTTAGCCAAGATTGTACCAGGAACATTCTTTGTAATCGTATTTAATTTTACTAAAGGCGTATTGCCTATCGTTTCGAGAATATTATTATACCACATGAAGCAAAATTAAGCAAAGGCATTAACTATTTTATTAACTATATTTTATTTGAAATATAATTTTGAAAATTGAATTTTAATAGAATTTAATTACATAATCTACCAATAACATGGGCATTATAGATTGATAATTGGGTGTAAGACAATTATGATTTTATCCATTTGGAAAATTAGATATCAGTAAAAGAATTAATGTCTCGCAATTTTTATTTGAAAATTAACAGTCCGGTTTTCATAGGTACTTTAGTCCCGTTATCGCCTATAGTCCTCATTTCGCTGCGCTTCATTCCGGGCTATTTGGCTCTACCGGGTTTAATATTAAAGGTCAAACTTTCATAACAAAATACAAAACACTATGAAAACCGTTCATGAACATTAATAGCGGTTTTTGGCATTAAGCTAACTTGTAAACCTTACCCGGCATGGAAATAATAATACCCTGCATTTCTAGCGTAAGTAAAATGATGGCGAGTTTACTCTGTTGTATATTCACATGAATGGCTAATTCATCAATGGCCAGCTGATTGCTTTGCAAAGCATCGATAACTTTTTGCTCATTTCCCGTTAGGTTGAGTTGTAAGGATATTTGGTTTTTTATTTCCTTCCTTTTCACTTCATCATCCCAACCGAGATAATAAATTAAATCGTTTGCATTATTAATTAAACCCGCTCTATTGGTTTTGATAAGGAAATTGCATCCCTCAGAGAAAACATCATTAGTTCTACCTGGAAACGCATAAACATCTTTATTATAGGAATTAGCAATTTCGGCAGTTATTAAAGCACCTCCTTTAATTGATGCTTCAATTACGACGGTTACATCAGCAATGCCAGCAATGATGCGGTTTCTTTGTGGAAAATTTTGTCTATCAGGATTTGTCTTAGTCGGAAACTCTGAAAGTAAACCGCCATTTAACACCATTTTCTGCGCTGTCGGTTTATGAATTTGAGGATATAATCTGTCTAAACCATGCCCTAAAACGCCAACCGTTGCAATATTATTTGAAATACATTCCTTGTGAGTAGTAACATCAATTCCGTAGGCTAAACCACTAACAATCAAAACATTATAAGGCGATAAAACTTCACAAAGTTGTTTGCACAGCATTTTACCGTATTCTGTTGCATTTCTGGTACCAACTATACTAATTATCCGCGAGTGATTTAAATCTGCATTTCCTTTAAAATAAAGTAAAATTGGGGCATCAAAACAATTTTTTAAACGCTTAGGATAGTTTTCATCAGAACAGAACAAAACCTCAATGCCATGTTTCTCTACAAAGTCAAGTTCTTCCTTTGCACGTGCTAACGCATCTGTTTTTAAAATTGCTTCAACAGTTTTTTCCCCAATTCCAGGAATTTGAAGTAATTGTTTTCTACTTGCTGAGAAAACTGCTTCAGCACTACCACAATAAGCCAGTAAATTTTTGGCATTTACCGGCCCGATAGATTTAATATAAGTTAAGGCAATTTTATGGAGTGTACTCATCAAAATAAGGCTAAGGTTAATAAACGCGGGATGATTTATTTCCTTAATCCTTAGATATTAAAAATCGATATCGATAAGGCTTTTAAGTGGAATGTGTATGTTATTTTTTAATTGAATATATTTCTCTGTAACAGCCCAAACCGTTGTATCAACTCTTTTAGGACCAATTGTTGTATTAAATGTAATTACTGCTTTTGATTTAAATTCATTTCCTAAACGTTGGGCTTCATCGAGTTTTTTTTGCAAAACTCCTGAATTGTCTTCATTAGCATTTATAATGTTTAAGTATCCTATTTGTTCTTTCTCTACAGTCTCTATTGGCATAATATCTCTTTAACGATTAATCTTAAACAAGCATATTAAAATTTTAGAACAAAAACAAGGTTTAAAATGCTTTTAATGTAATAAATCAAATAAAAAAAGCCGACATTTTAAAAATACCGGCTTCAAATAGTTGTTTGTTTTAATAACTAGAATTTAAATTTTCTCGTTTCAATCATCCCCTTAAACTCATGATCCATTTTACCTGTCAAATCAATTATTTGTGAGTTATTAAGTGGTGTTGTACCACTAATAGTATTTTCCTTTAAGAACGAAGTAAATGAACCTGTTGCAGAATAATTTAACGCCTGAGCCAAAAGTTTTTCCGTTGGGTCGCCAAATTCCTTAGTTACATCATCAGCTAAAGATTTATCTACAGCCATACCATCAAAATAATCGCCTTGATTTAATTGGTTTTTAGTTTGGAATTGAGGAATATACAAATCGCTTTTATCAATTTTAATTGCAAAAAATCCTACTGGTTTACCATAAGTTTTAGAACCAATTAGTTTCACATCCATTACTGGCTTTAAATTGTTAATTAGCAGTTCACTTGCCGATGCTGTTGAACCTGTAACAATAAAGTAAACTCTGGTCAGATTATTTACCGAACCTCTCTTAGCAAAAACCTCTTGATTTCCTGCTGCAGCAGTTGGAACCCACGGATAATCGAACATAGAATATAATCTTGTAACACCATCGTTCCCTTTGGCATAAAATTTTTGATTTTGAAGGATGGTTGCTTTACCATCTTGCATGGTTTGAGTCCAATAGGTAGTGTACATTACTTTACCGTTTTGGGATGATGGTGCTATTAAATTAGTAAAAGCTTCTGAAGTTGCCACAGAACCACCACCATTATAGCGTAAATCTACTACCAATTCTGTAATACCATCAGTTGCAAATTTAGCGAAAGCTGCATCAAGTAAAGCAGTTGAGTTTGTGGTAAAACTATTGTAATTTATATAACCAACCTTTTTAGTCCCGGCGGTAAAAGTATTTGTTGCTAAAATTGGGTTAATATTATATGTTGCACGAGTGACCACTACATCTTGTGAAGTTCCATCTGGTTTTTGAACCGTTAATGAAACCGAAGCATTTGAACCAAAAATTGCATCAACAACGGCATTTATACTTGCATCACTAGTATTAATATTTGTACTTCCATTTATCTTGGTAATTTGATACCCTCTTTTTAATCCCTGTACTGCAGCTGGCGAAGTAGCATATACATACTTAATTCTTAAATCGTTGGTGCTGTTAAAAAACACAGAAAATCCAAAATCGCCGCTCACACCACCTAACTGACCAGCAACAGTTCCATTATCCATAAAAGAATATTTATCCTTTCCACCAGTGCTTGGTAATGCTTTAAGCGCAGCAATTACAGCATCGTTAGAGGCGTATTTACGTGGATTAAAGTTATCGTAACTAGGCATTCCTACATTCCAGAGATACGTTTGTTTTGCATAAAGAAAAATCGAATCTTTTGTTAAAAAATCACGATTAGTTGTAGAAGTTTGAAGCGCATTCGTTTCAGTAGAAGGCTCTTCAGCCGCAGGTGCATTAGAGCTTTTTTTACATGAAGTTGCGAACACCACAGCCGACAATAAAGTGCACATAAATAATTTTTGTGCAGAAAGGTTTTTAATCATAGTCTATTTGTAAATTTCTAGTGACACAATATACGGCAAATTAATTAATTTAGATTGCTCCTGATCAAAATTATTTGCACCAACAACTAACGCTTCATCAGTAGATAAATTGTTGCTGGTAAGTATGTTATTAAAAATTTCTGATTTTGGTTGTTTTAGCTCATCTGTAAAGAAAACGGTAAGGTATTTTTCTAAATCATTCCACTCGGTTTGTTTTATTTTATTTAATTGCTGCAAAGGGTTTCCTGTGGTTACAATGTTAATACTTATTCTATCAATCACAAGATTTTGCATAAAATCGAGCATGTTTTTGTAAAGCAAAAGCTTTAATGGAAGTCTGGCGTTTTCATGCAGCAAATCGAAGTTACGCTTATATGTTTCTGGAAGTTCAAATTTCGAAGCTGTTTTTTCGAATAAATTTTCTGGACCAATTGATTCATATTCGCTACGCATAAAATCTAAAATATGCTGCGCACTTTTTTGTTCTGCGTATTCAATAAATTGTGCAAATAAATAATAAACCTGCAATAAGTAATCTTTCGATGGAAACAACACATCATCCAACTCAAAAATTACCAGTTTTTTATCCTTAATTAACTCGCTGATATCCATTATATGGTGAAAAGTTTTAGATCATCATTAGGCGCATTATAACCGAAAACACCACTAACATTATCATCTCTTTTGATGAAAATTTCGGCTCCGCTGGCAAAAATGCATTCACCTTTTATAAAAACAGCAAAATTCGAATAAGCTTTATCCTCTGCTAAAAAAACATTTAAGGAGTCTGCATCCGGAGTTAACACCTCAATGCCATATTCATTAAATAAAACAGCAGATTTAGCTATAGGTTCAATTTCATAACTATTTAAAGGAATAATTGCATCAATAGATTCTGTTATACAGAAATTAAGAAGAATATGTGCAATACTGTCTTTATTAAGGATTCCCAATGTTTTAAATGCGTAATGGACTGTACTCATTCCCGGTACATCACCATAGTCGGCCAGTAATATAAAGTGATTTGGAAAAGCTTTTAATAATTTTAGTGCTTTAGCATTATTTCCGCCTGTAATAAGTATTTTCAAATTGAGTAGAAATTTTAAATGAATACATTTTGAGTTAATGACTTTTTGTTGATAGAATGACCAGAATCAAGTTTTTTAGTTGAAAATACCTTGAAAATCCTGTAATTCATTAATTATAACTATACAATTAGCCCATCTTTCATGGTAACTATCCTATCGCTGGTTTTAGCCAAATCCTCATTATGTGTTACAATTACAAACGTTTGTTGAAAGTTATCTCGTAAACTAACAAAAAGCTGATGCAATGCTTTGGCATTTTCAGAATCTAAATTACCTGAAGGTTCATCTGCTAAAATAATAGATGGCTCATTTATCAATGCTCTCGCAATGGCAACACGTTGTTGTTCTCCGCCAGATAATTGATTGGGTTTATGTTGAGCTCTATCTTTTAAGCCAAACATATCCAATAATTCAAGCGCTCTGGTTTCGGCTTGCTTTTTATTTTTCTTTGCTATAAATGCAGGAATGCAAATATTTTCTATAGCGCTAAATTCTGGTAGTAGATGATGAAATTGAAAAACGAAACCAATATTCTGGTTACGAAAAGCACTGAGTAATTCTCCGCTAAGTTTACTTATTTCAGTTCCTTTGAGTTCAACAGTTCCCGCATCAGGTTTATCTAGAGTACCTAAAATGTGTAGCAATGTACTCTTTCCTGCTCCAGATGGACCAATTATACTTACAATTTCTCCTTTTTGAACTTCAAAATTTACGCCTTTTAATATTTGTAAATTTCCGTACGATTTTCTAACCCCATTGGCTTTTAACATGGCGTAAAAATAGTTAAAAGTTTAAAGTTGAAAGAATAAAGAGTAAGGATAAAAGAGCAAAGCCTAAAGACCCGACGACTGATAAACAGAAAAAAATCTGTGCAATCACTTAATTTGTGTAATCGCATCAACGGAAAAATCATTAAATCAAAAATAAAATTTGCAGTTATCAATTTCTTATTTAACTTTGAAAAACAAAGCACTTTTAAAATGAGCACTTCAGAGGAACAACTTAATGCATTAAAAGACATCAGACAAATGATGGATAGATCATCAAAATTTATTTCATTAAGCGGTTTATCTGGTGTATTTGCAGGGTTTATTGCATTAATAGGCTCATATTTTGCATATAATGAAATCGAAAAGTTCTTTAATTACAGAGGTTACAGCGCAGGGATTCAAGGCGAAATTGACTTAAAAAACAACCTTATAAAGCTTGCTCTAATTATTTTGGTGGTTGCATTGGCTGGTGGTGTATTGTTTACATATAGAAAAAGCCAGCGTAATAATTTGCCAATTTGGGATAAAACATCAAAATCTTTACTATTTAATTTATTTGTACCCTTGGCTGCTGGCGGATTATTTATCATTGCGTTATTATTAAACCACCCGAATACTTACAGCATCATCGCACCAACCTGTTTAATTTTTTATGGTTTAGCTTTAATTAATGCTAGTAAGTTTACCTACAGCGATATCAGATATTTAGGCTTTTTAGAGATTATTTTAGGTTTAATATGCATGTTTTATGTAGGTTATGGATTAATTTTTTGGGCATTTGGCTTTGGTGTATTACACATTATTTATGGGCTTTTAATGTATTTTAAATACGAGAAAGGGCAAAATGGTGAAAAGTTGTAAGTTTTAAGTTATGTGTTATCCATCTAGATACTAAACACCTGAAACTTAATACTAAACATTTAGTACTAAAAAATGAAAAACCCGATAGCAGATTTAAATAAGATTTTCGACAGCAGGATTAGATTGGGTGTAATGTCTGTTCTAGTAGTTAACGATGAAATTGGTTTTAACGATTTGAAGCAAATGCTCGAATTAACCGATGGCAATTTAGCTTCGCACTTGAATACTTTAGAGCAAGCTGAATTTATTAAAGTACATAAAGGTTTTATTGGCCGAAAAACCAGCACTACCTACTCTATCACAGAATTAGGAAAACAATCTTTCAAAGCGCATTTAGATGCACTTGAAAAAATGATTAAAAAACTTTAAAATATTTTTTTTGACCATATACTTTGAAATTCAAAGCACTTTTAAATAAACATAATGAAAAATAAATCCAACCTCTTATTACTGTCGGCTCTTTTGGGCGGCTTGTTGTTCAGCTTCCTATTTTGGGAAGAAAGATTAGCGCTAAACTTACTGATTTACAGTATTTATCTCTTAGCAATCACTTATATAAACCCAGAAGTAATAAAAAGTAATAAACTTCATATTTATGGGTTTGCGCACTTTTTTGCAGCAATTTTGGTGGTTACAAATAACTCCGATTTAACCTTAGCGAGTTATTACTTTAGTTTGATCTTTTTTATTGGTTTTGCCCATCACCAGCAATTAAGGACTGTTTTTATGGCTTTCCTTTCAACAATATTGCAAATGCTTACCACCCCATTTAATTTTATAAGAAATTTAAGTGAGGTATCTATTGGTAATTTTAACCTAAAACCTGTTTTCAGAATTATTAAATACATCATTATTCCTCTAATAGTCGTTATAATTTTTACCTCATTATACTCTGCTGCGAATAGCGTATTTGCTCATTACACTGAAGCCATATTAATCAACATTGGCTATTTCTTCGATAACATCTTTGGGTTTATATTCGAAGATTTAAGCTTTGCTCGCTTTATGCACTTTTGTTTTGGTTTGGCTGTTACAGCAGGTTTAATACTCACATTTTCTGATAAAACATTTGAAAAAGCTGAACTAAACTTTAACGAACAGTTGGTTAGAATAAGAAGAGGCATAAATCAAAAAACATTACTCCAAGAAATATCAGGCATTTTTACAGGCAATTTATTGATTAAAAAACTTGCGCTAAAAACTGAGTTTATTATTGGCTTAATTTCTTTTAGCGCTCTAAATATACTACTGCTTTTTTTAAACGGAATTGATATTTGGTGGTTATGGCTAGGGCATGGAAAAAATTTAGCAGAAACCAATTATTCGGCAGAATTACATGATGGCACAAATACATTAATTTTCAGCATTGTACTTGCAATGGTAATTATTGTTTATTTCTTCCGCGGAAACTTAAATTTTTACTCAAAAAACAAAACATTAAAAATATTGGCAATTGCCTGGATGGCTCAGAATTTCGTTTTAATCGTTTCTGTTTTTGTTAGAGATGCACATTACATCGAGTTCTACGGTTTAACACATAAACGTATCGGTGTTTTAGTTTTTGCAATTCTTTGCATCATTGGTTTAGCAACAGTTTATTTAAAAGTTGCAAAGCAAAAAACACTTTTCTATTTACTTAAAGTTAATGGAAACATTTGGTTTGTACTTCTACTTGCTTTCAGTACCATAAACTGGGATATTTTAATTGCTAAATACAATTTGGCACAAAGTGATAAAATATCTTTAGATGCCAGTTATTTGCTTGGTTTATCGGACAAAACCTTAGCTGTTTTAAATGAAAACCGCAGAAAATTGCATTATACTGAATCGAAATATGAATATGGAACTACGATAGCCACACCAGAAAGCATAGAAGCGTACCAAAATAGATTAGACACCCGAATTAATATTTTTAAAGAGCGCTATGCAAAAGCAAGCTGGCTTTCGTGGAATTTGCCAGATTGGCAAGTTGCTGAGTATTTCAATTCAAAAAGATAAATCAAATAAATAATTAAACAACAAAACATTAAATTCAACACATCATGACAAATCAAGAAATTTCAAATTCATCAAAATTAAGAATCTACGTTATTCTATTCGGTACTGCAATTATTTTAAGTATTCCATTAATTGCTATGCAATTTACCAATGAAGTAAATTGGAGCTTATTCGACTTTGTTGTAGCCGCAGTTTTACTTTTATGTACTGGTTTTGCTATAGAACTTGTGATACGTAAGGTAAAGACTACCACAACAAGGGCTGTTTTATTTTTTATAATTCTGCTAGTGTTGTTCCTAGTTTGGGCAGAACTGGCTGTCGGTATTTTCGGCTCGCCGATTGCCGGAAGTTAAAGCCTTTGCAAAACAGATTTTATAAAAATCGCTAAGCTCAATTTGCCAAGAACTATACTCTTCGTTAAATAAACCAGATTGAGTGTAAATACTTTTTGGCAAGCAGGTTTTTATTAAGCATATACTAACATTAACAAAAAGATTGCAACGAAAGCGGGGCTGAAATTCCCGATTAACACAAAACGTTCATTTTCTAAAAAAAACCTAATTTTCTATTTGTTTAAAGGCTTTAGAATTGTAGCTTTGGGCAAATTTTGTAGCAAATGAACCCGAATACCATCAAAATAATTATTTTGATGGTAAAGGCTCCATCTGACAGGTAAACACAAAAATATAAACAGATGAATATTCACGAATACCAGGGTAAACAAATATTAAAAAGTTTCGGTGTTAACGTTCAAGAAGGAATTGTTGCCGACACTCCAGAGCAAGCTGTAGAAGCTGCAAAGCAATTAAAAACGGATTATAACTCTGATTGGGTTGTAATTAAAGCGCAAATCCACGCAGGTGGTCGCGGTAAAGGTGGTGGTGTTAAATTAGCCAAAAACCTTGATGAAGTTAAGCAACGTGCTACCGATATTATTGGTATGCAGTTGGTTACACCTCAAACCGGTCCGGAAGGTAAAAAAGTGAATAAGATTTTGGTTGCTCAAGATGTTTATTATCCAGGTGCTTCTGAAACTAAAGAATTCTACATTTCAGTATTGTTAGATCGTGCAAAAGGTCGCAACATTATTATGTACAGTACCGAAGGCGGTATGGATATTGAAGAAGTTGCTGAACATACGCCACACTTAATCTTTAAAGAAGAAATTGACCCGAAAGTTGGCTTACAAGGTTTTCAGGCTCGTAAAGTTGCGTTTAACTTAGGTTTAAGCGGTGCAGCTTTTAAAGAAATGGTTAAATTTGTAACTGCTTTATATAAAGCTTACGATACTACAGATTCTTCGATGTTCGAAATTAACCCGGTATTAAAAACTTCTGATGACAAAGTTATCGCGGTTGATGCTAAGGTTGATATCGATGAGAACGCATTATATCGCCACGCTGATTACGCAGCAATGCGTGATACCGCTGAGGAAGACCCAATGGAGGTTGAAGCAAGTGCAAGTAATTTAAACTTTGTTAACCTTGATGGTAACGTAGGTTGTATGGTTAACGGTGCTGGTTTGGCAATGGCAACTATGGATATTATCAAATTAGCTGGTGGCGAGCCTGCTAACTTCTTAGACGTAGGTGGAACTGCAAATGCTCAAACAGTAAAAGCGGCTTTCAACATTATTTTGAAAGACCCGAATGTTAAAGCTATTTTAATTAACATATTTGGTGGCATTGTACGTTGTGACCGTGTTGCGCAAGGTGTTATCGATGCTTACCAGGAAATCGGAAATATTCCTGTGCCAATCATTTGCCGTTTACAAGGTACAAACGCAGAAGAGGCTAAGAAATTAATCGATGAGTCTGGACTAAAAGTTTACTCGGCAATCGCTTTAAAAGAAGCTGCTGATTTAGTAACTAAAGTTTTGGCTGAACAGGCTTAATTAGCTAAAGCAGAAAGACTAAAGCTTAAAGCGGAAGTCATGATATATAAAACCTTTCAGTGCAAACTGGAAGGTTTTTTTTGTGCACAATACCGTCATTGCGAAGCCGATTTTTCTTTGCCGAAATTTCGGGATGGTAATCTAATTAAATAGATATATTTTTTATTTTGAAAATCAAGGTTCGGTAGTGCTTCGGTTCCGAAAGTCCCGCTATCACTTCAATCTTTTTTAAACTCACTGTCATAGTAAATTTATGGTCTGTGCTAAAAAAAGTATTTTCGTTCTATCAGGTTTAATTTACTTAAGTAAATCGCTTTAAAGTGAAGCCCTTAACAACTAAACTTACAAAGTTTTGCCTAGTTTCTATTTTGCCTAGGTTCGTGTATTCACGAAACGAAAGTATAAAATATTGGTTCGTGAAGACACGAACCATGGCCAAATCGCATTAACTTAAGCTACAACTAAACTTTCGAAGTTTTGCCAAGCTTCTATCAAAGTTAAACTTTGCAAGTTATTCCGGCCGAAACTCTAAAATATCTCCAGGTTGACAATTCAAAACGCTACAAATAGATTCTAGTGTTTCTAAACGAATTGCTTTCGCCTTGCCTGTTTTTAATATTGATAAATTAGACATTGTAATCCCAACACGTTCACTTAATTCGGTAAGCGACATTTTACGTCGGGCAAGCATAACATCTAAATTTATAATTATGGGCATTTAATTGTTGGGATGAGCATTTTAAATCGTTAAATCGTTTTCTTTTTTTATCGCTACAGCATCTTTAATAATTTTAGAAAGAATTAAAACCATTAATCCTATGCCAATATTGGAGTAACTTACAGAATTACCAAAATTTAAGTTTAGTTGAATTTTACTTTCTATAAACTCTTCTCTTAAACCATTAGTTTCTAAAAAAACAGCTGGAATAATTTTACTGCTTACAATTGCGCAAACAAATTCAAAAACTTCGGCAATTATTAAAATTAACCCAATAAACGAAATTAATTTAAAGCTTTTACGATTTAAAAAATCTCCACGTAAGTAAACATTTATTAGCTTAACAATTAAAACGAAAATACATAATATAAATAATGCTTTGAGTACGCAGTAAAAAGTCCAGAAAATTCTATAGGGTACATAACTAGTATTAACATGTACGCCAACTGGATTATTAATCATTAATTGATTAGAAATGGTTACTGGATGGTTATTATCATTTGTAACCAATCGCTGGGTAACTCTTTCTGTAATTTCTGCTTCATGATATTCCGAAGAGATAATTTGGCTACTACTGGCAAATCTTTTAACTACACCGCTATGTTTCGACCCTTTAAAAGTTATTATCGTATCCGGTATCGAAATTTGTAATCCCATTGGCAAGGAAAAACCATCTACCTTTTCGCCAACTGTTAAATCACCAAACTGCCAATATTTCTTCTTCTTAAATACTTCACCATAAATATTTTGAATAATGCCAATCGACATTAATAATATGCCAAGCATTAAAAAACCTCTAATTGTTCGAGCTAAAATGATATATCTCATATTTATATCGTTAAATCGTTTTGTTCTTGTAGTGCAATTCCTTTCTTAAAAACGAATGCAACGGCTAGCATCGTAATTCCAAAAATCAGTAACCAGACATTAAATTCTGCATTTCTTAAAATCTCCATATTAAAATTTATAGATTTTGTTATTTTCAAAACATTGAAAGTGTAGACTAAAAACGAAGTTACTACTGCGTAAACACCAATTTTGTATAAACGAACGTAGTTCTTTTCAATAAAAACATCTTTAGAATTTGCAGAATTAACAAATGCATATAAATATGCAATAATCATAACCCCAAGATAAGCCATTACAAATAATATACTGCCAAACAGAAATTCAAAATACCAAACAGGCGGTTTAGCATCTTCAGAATGAATCGATAACGACGGAACTCCATTCCAACCATCATTAAATCCTCTTATCCCATCTTCCAAACCCAATAAAATAATAACAGTTAGGATTACAATATATCCCACC
Source organism: Pedobacter aquatilis (assembly GCF_030409415.1). GTDB lineage: Bacteria > Bacteroidota > Bacteroidia > Sphingobacteriales > Sphingobacteriaceae > Pedobacter > Pedobacter aquatilis. The sequence goes on from NZ_JAUFPW010000036.1 coordinate 306,462, forward strand.
TTAACAAGCACTAATTGATTGTATGTCTTTATCATCTATTCTTGTAGTTAATATGTAATAAGTTTGCTTTTTAAATTATTAGCATAACAAACATAAAAAATTAATTACCACAAATCAAAATATATTTATTGTTTTACAATAAATACTAATCGTAAATCAACTATAAGCAATAAAGGCCGACAAATATTCATTAAAACTAAATTGGAATGATTTTTGTTGTAAGTATAACTGTAAAAAACTTGTGCAAACACTAACATTTTCAGCATTTTATCCTTTCGGATTGGCATACAATTTCGTAACTTTGCACACTTCAATAATTAAAGAGCACACAAAACGTATAAATGAGACAACTCAAGATAACGCAATCCATTACCAACCGTGAAAGTCAGTCGTTAGATAAGTACTTACATGAAATTGGTAAAGTAGATTTAATAACAGCAGAGGAAGAGGTAATTTTAGCAAGAAAGATTCGTGAAGGCGACCAAGCTGCTTTAGAGCGATTAACTAAAACCAACTTGCGTTTCGTTGTATCTGTTGCAAAACAATATCAAAATCAAGGTTTAACACTAGGAGATTTAATTAATGAAGGTAACTTGGGTTTAATTAAAGCTGCAAAACGTTTTGATGAAACTAAAGGTTTCAAATTCATTTCTTATGCCGTATGGTGGATTCGTCAATCGATTTTGCAAGCGATTGCTGAGCAAAGCCGTATCGTACGTTTACCTTTAAACCAGGTAGGTTCGTTAAGTAAAATCAGTAAAGCTTTCTCTAAATTAGAGCAAGAATATGAGCGTGAGCCATCTCCAGAAGAATTGGCAGACATTTTAGAAACTACGGTTGATAAAATCTCTGATACTTTAAGTAACTCCGGCCGTCACGTATCAATGGATGCACCATTTGTTCAAGGTGAAGAAAATACATTGTTAGATGTATTGGAAAACCATGAACCAAATACAGATAGTTCATTAATAAACGAATCACTTTCAGAAGAAATCAAACGTTCTTTATCAACCCTAACAGAGCGAGAAAGAGAAATTATCGTTTTATTCTTTGGCTTAGGTTCTAATCACCCTTTATCATTAGAAGAAATTGGGGAAAAATTTAACCTAACTCGCGAACGTGTTCGTCAGATTAAAGATAAAGCATTACAACGTTTACGCCATACTTCGAGAAGTAAGATTTTAAAATCTTACTTAGGATAAATTAATCCTTAAAAATATTTTAATACTTAAAAAGACCGACAAAATTGCCGGTCTTTTTTGTTTAGTAAGCTTCTGAGTTTTTATATAAATTTAAGCATGTCTGTTGTGCTACTCAAAAAATCAATCTTAGTTTATAAACCAATAATATATTGGAATATTTTAATAAGCATCATCATAGGTTTATTTTTTGTTATTGATGGTTTTTCAAAGCCTGGACCTTACGTTATGACAATTATAATGAAACCCATCGGATGGATATTTTCAATTCTTATTGAACGCTTTTTCTTGATTAAACATTCATACTTCTATAAAAATCAAGCGTTAGGATTTCGTAGAATTTTTGGTAACATCATTATTTATGATATTTTTATGCAGTTTTTAATTATTATAATATTTCTTTTATGCAGGAACTCACTATTGACAGTGTTACCCACAACTTTAATAAACAAGCAATATTAAATGGCGTTTTCATTAACTGCAAAATTGGGGAAATTGTTGGCCTACTGGGGAGAAATGGCAGCGGGAAATCTACTTTACTTAAAATAATATTCGGTAGCGTGAAAGCCGATTTCAAATTTCTGAAAATTAACGAGAGCATAATCGATAAAGGATATCTTTCTCAAAACCTCTCCTATCTTCCACAAGATAATTTTATTCCTTTAAAACTTACAGTTAAAAAAGCGGTTGAAATATTTTGCAGCGAATATAAAAGTGAAATACTGAAAATAGAATTGATTGCAAATAATCTGAATTACAGATTTTGTGAACTTTCTGGTGGAAACCAAAGGTTAATAGAAGCTTTGGTAATAATTTACGGTGATGCTGAGTTTATTCTTTTAGATGAACCATTTTCACAATTAGCGCCATTAATGGTTGAGGAATTAAAATTTCACATCGATTTAGCAAAAAAGCATAAAGGAGTAATTATTACAGACCATTATTACAATTCTATCATAGACATTGCCGACAGAATTGTATTACTACACAATGGTTGTAATTATCAAATAAAAGATAGAAATGATTTAATTCTTTATGGTTATTTACCAGAAAATAAATATTAAAATTTAAGGCAAAAAAAAGACCAGCTTTAGCTGATCCGAAATTATTAAACTTTTAGCCTTGAGATTAATACCTCACAAAATAAAATTAAAACAATAAGTGCTTAACAGTTAGTCCGTTGTTTATTAATTGTTTTAAAGAATCTATACCAATTCTCAAATGCGTTTCCACATATTTCTCTGTTACGCTGCTATCACTTTCTGCTGTTTTAACACCTTCTGGTATCATCGGTTGATCTGAAACTAATAATAAAGCACCAGTTGGAATTTTATTGGCAAAACCTGTTGTAAAAATGGTTGCCGTTTCCATATCTACCGCCATTGCTCTTAAAGTTTTTAGATATTTTTTAAAATCTTTATCGTGCTCCCATACACGTCTGTTGGTTGTGTAGCAAGTTCCAGTCCAGTAATCTCTGCCATGATCGCGAATGGTTGTTGAGATCGCTTTTTGCAAAGCGAATGCAGGTAATGCAGGTACTTCTGCGGGCAAGTAATCGTTTGATGTACCTTCTCCCCTAATTGCTGCGATTGGTAAAATTAAATCACCTAACTGGTTTTTCTTTTTCAACCCACCACATTTACCTAAAAACAATACTGATTTTGGTTTTATAGCAGTTAGTAAATCCATCATCGTAGCAGCAAGTGGGCTACCCATACCAAAATTGATAATGGTTATGCCATTTGCAGTTACACTTTGCATCGGCTTATCTAAACCCATAATTGGCGCATTATCATTCCATTCAGAAAACATGCTCACATATTTACTAAAGTTAGTTAATAGAATATAATCGCCAAACTGATCTAGTGGCCGGCCCGTATAACGAGGCAACCAGTTTTTTACAATTTCATCTTTTGATTTTAAACCTGATTTTACAGGAGATTCTACTTCCTTAATTTTTTTAGATTTCTCTACAATCGCTTCATCTTTTTTTACGTCTTTTTCTTCGTTCATATATTTTTATTCTTTAAATAATATAAGAAATTTCTATCAAACTAACAAATTCAATTTTAGCACTGTATTAATCCAGCATAAAATCAATATGCTAAGAAATTCTTATTGTTAAAAAAAATCCTTCCCGATGTTTGGGAAGGATTTGAATTTTATGCGGCTTGCAACTTTTTAAAGTCGGCCTTTTCAAATTTCTCTATCGCATAATCGAGATTAATGTGTAGCTCTTTCACATCATTTTGCGTAGGTGTATCGAACATGGCATCGAGCATAATTGCCTCGCAAATAGACCTTAGTCCACGTGCACCAAGCTTGTATTCCATTGCTTTATCTACAATAAAATCTAACACTTCCTCATCAAAAACTAACTTTACATCTTCGTATTCGAAAAGCTTTTCGTATTGCTTAGTTAATGCGTTCTTAGGTGCTGTAAGAATATTTCTAAGTGTTTCCTTATCCAGCGGATTTAAGTGCGAAAGAACCGGAATACGTCCGATTAACTCCGGAATTAAACCAAATGATTTTAAATCTTGAGGAGTAATATACTTGTAAAGGTTTTTCAAATCTAAAACTGTGTCATCTTTCTTAGTTTTAAAACCTACAGCTTGCGTACGTAAACGATTTGCTATTTTACGTTCTATACCATCAAAAGCACCACCACAAATAAATAAAATATTGTTGGTGTTTACCGGAATCATCTTTTGATCTGGATGTTTACGTCCGCCCTGAGGTGGAACATTAACAATTGTACCTTCCAAAATCTTTAATAAAGCTTGTTGTACACCCTCTCCAGATACATCACGTGTAATTGATGGATTATCGCTCTTACGTGCTACTTTATCCACTTCATCGATATAAACTATACCACGTTCAGCAGCAGCAACATCATAATCAGCAGCTTGCAATAAACGTGTTAAAATGCTTTCCACATCTTCACCTACATAACCAGCCTCGGTTAATACAGTTGCATCGCAAATACAAAAAGGTACATGCAAGATTTTTGCAATTGTTTTAGCCAGTAGGGTTTTTCCCGTTCCGGTTTCTCCAACCAGCATAATGTTCGATTTTTCAATCTCAATTTCGTCCTTATCAATTTTTTGATTTAAACGTTTATAGTGATTGTAAACTGCAACAGATAATACTTTTTTTGCATCATCCTGACCGATAACATATTGATCTAAATGCTGCTTTATTTCTAACGGCTTTAATAAAGTAAGTGCCGATTGAATACCTTTGCTGCTTTTTGTACCTAGCTCTTGCGCAAGCAATTGATTAGCTTGGGTTACACACTTATCGCAGATAAATGCATCCATGCCTTCAATTAACATTAAAGTTTCATGCTTGCCAGAGTGGCAGAATGAGCAACGGGATTCTTTATTTTGTTTCGCCATTTTTTCTTGCGTTTCTCGATAATACTTCATCAATCATACCAAATCCTTTTGCTTCTTCAGCACTCATCCAGTAATCACGATCTGAAGCTTTCTCTACCCAATCATAAGTTTGACCAGAGTGCTCTGCAATAATATCGTATAATTCTTTTTTCAATTTTAACATTTCTCTCAGGTTAATCTCCATATCTGAAGCTACACCTTGTGCACCACCTGACGGTTGGTGAATCATTACTCTTGAGTGTGGTAGAGCTGAACGCTTACCTTCTGCACCTGCAACCAATAATACTGCACCCATTGATGCCGCCATACCTGTACAGATTGTTGCAACATCTGGTTGGATATATTGCATGGTATCATAAATACCTAAACCTGCATACACAGAACCTCCTGGAGAATTAATGTAAATCTGAATGTCTCTTTCAGCATCAGTTGATTGCAAAAACAACAACTGCGCCTGGATAATATTTGCGTTTTGATCATAAATCGCATCACCTAAAAAGATAATACGATCCATCATTAATCTAGAAAACACATCCATTTGAGCTACGTTCAACTGGCGTTCTTCTATAATATAAGGCGTCATATTCTGAGGGTTCAGATTCGCCTGTGCAATAAATTTATCTACGTGTAAACCGCCAATTCCCTGATGTTTAACGGCAAATTTTCTGAATTCTTGTGAATCTATGTTCATGGTTTCGTTTTACGATTATAGTTTGGTGTTAAACGCCGACTAGCGTATTGCCAAACAAAGTTATAATTTTAACAAATATTTCTTGAAGTTGGTTAATTTCCGTGCCAATTTATCTAATTAAAGGCACATGCAAAATTATTCTGTTTAACAAATGACAATATAATTTCTTAAACGACTAGAAATACAATGAGCACGACTCAATAATATTCTATAATATCCAAATAATGAACAAATTAGGAACTAATAACATTAAAAACAACTAATTAGCTACCTTATATAAAAAGAGCAGCTCAATGAGCTGCTCTTAGATTTTGATACCATTTAACTGACAATTGATCAGTTAAAATTACTTCTTGTTCAACTCTGTAAACTTATTATAGTCGATATCTTTTTCTTCTAAAGTTACAACCGTTTTAATGTAGTCAAAAGTTTTTAACGCTTTTACTTCTTCAAATGTACGGTTTGCATTTTCTTTATCCTGTAAAAACTGAACAGCATATTGTGCCAATTGATCTTCTGGAAGCGGACTTGGGCTATACATTCTGAACTGCGCATCTAACTTTGCTTTAGCAGCTGCAACAACATCTTCGTATTTAATTTCGATGCTGTTATCTTTAATGATTTTGTTTTCTATTAAAGTCCATTTAAGGTTTTTAGCGAAATCATCATAACCTTCTGCCAATTCTTCATCGGTTAATTTTTCGTTTGTTGCTTTTAACCAACGACGTAAAAATTCATCAGGTAATTCTAAAGTATGTTTCTTTAATAAATCTTCGTAAATATCATTTGATAATTGACGTTCAGCATCTTGTTTAAACATGCCTTCTACTTCTTCAGTAATTTTAGCTCTGAAACCAGCTTCATCAGTTACTGTACCTTCGCCAAATAATTTATCAAAAAACTCCTGATTTAAATCAGACTCTTCTAAACGGTTAACATTTTTAACAGTTAATTGGAAGTTAGATTTTAATTCAGCAGCATCTTCTTCTGAGATATTTAAAGCTTTAGCAATTGCAGCAGCATCACCTAACGCTTTTTGAATGTCAATTGTTACAACATCATCCTTTTTTAAACCTACTAAGGATTTAAGGATTTTTTTATCTGTAATCTGATCTAAACGTAGTGTAGCTGTATTGGTAATTCCACCTTCAAAAACAGAACCATCATTACCTAACTGAACTAAATCTGCATACAGAACATCACCCTCTTCAGAAACTTCTGGATTAGTCATTTTACCATAACTACGACGGATGTTTTTAACACGGCTTTCTAATGTTTCTTCATCAGCTTTAACATTGTAAAGTGTGTATTTATCTTTAGATGAAATTGCTACATCAAAAGCTGGCGCTAAACCTAACTCATAATCAAATTCAAATTCGTCTGTATTATCCCATTTGAATTCTTTTTCATCATTAACTGCAGGCAAAGGCTGACCTAAGATTTCTAACTTTTGCTCAGCAATATAGTTAGAAAGTGTATCGTTAAGTAAGTTGTTAATTTCTTCAACCAAAATGCTTTTACCATACATTCTTTTGATATGAGCTGCTGGAACCATTCCTTTACGGAAGCCTGGTAATTGCGCTTTCTTAGCTTGCTCTTTAATTGCTTTATCTACTTTACCGGTGTAATCTGCAGGTGCAATCTTGATTTTTACAACAGCATTTAAGTTGCCGGTTTTTTCCTGTGTAATATTCATTTTTTGTGAGATATGAGTATTGTGATGTGAGATACAAGACCTTTTCAGCGCCTTAATGCCACATCAATTTTTATTTAATCAATGTTTTAAAAAACAAAACCGTTCCGATGTTTAAATCGAAACGGCCTTTATCTTATTGTGCGGAAGAAGGGACTCGAACCCCCACGCCGTGAAGCGCCAGATCCTAAGTCTGGTGCGGCTACCAATTACGCCACTTCCGCAGTTAGGATTTATTAAGGACTGCAAAGATAGAAATTAGAATCAATTTTCAAAAAGTAATTCAAATAATTTCTTAATTATTTCCTGCAATAAATGCTAAGTAGCTAAGAATAAGCAAGAATAATTTTTTACAATTTTACCAGGGTTACGTCCACAAGTTCTGGTCCGCCATCCAAAGGATAACCTTTAACCTTTTTTCCTTTAATCGTAACCGTTTTATCAAGATATGGATCTAAACTAAATGTGCTTTTCAATGCGTATGTTTTATCAGCAGTTTTTAAAATATGGGTGCCATACTGAAAGGTAGACATGCCTAACTTTTGGATTGTACCAGTTGCAGTAACATGCGTTTTGGTGTTTGAATCTTTCATTGATGTACAACTAGAAAGCACAATTATTACTAAGGAAAATATTAAAACTAATTTTTTCATGTTAATATATAGGTTTGATTAATGGTAAGGAACAAATTTAGAAGAAATAACAGCAGAAGATTAATAAAGTTGTTTCTGGAATTCAAAAAAGTATTGTACTGCTTTAACTAAGCGACTTCCATACCAGCTAAACATTTCACCATCAACTAACAGTACTTTTGCATTCCGTAATTCCTTTTCAATTTCTTCAATATGCTTTTCTCTAAATGGATATGGTTCAGATGAAAGTAATATCAATTGCGGGTTTAACTTTGCCAGTCCATCAATGTTAATTTCGGGATAACGTTCAGCCTCGATTACATTGGTCATCCCATTTGTAATTAATACATCATTAATAAAGGTATTTTTCCCGGCAGCCATGTAAGGTTTACGCCATATTAAATAAGCCACCTTTTTATCAATGCTATTTTGGAGTGCAAGTGCTTTTAAATCTTTAAATCCAGCAGAAATTAAATGATTTAGATAAGCTGCTTCAGGTGCTTTATCAATCAAGTCGCCAATATCGGTGATGGTTTTCATTGCATCATCAAGCGTAAAAATATCACTCATCCAAATTGGAAAAAACTCAGCAAGCTCTTCAATATCGCTTTGCGAATTTTCCTCTTTATTGCCGATGATTAGATCTGGCTTTAAATCCTTAATTAAATCGATATTGAGTTTTTTTGTTCCACCAACTTTTGTCCGCTCTGCAAATTTTTCTATCGGATGTATGCAAAACTTAGTCAACCCGATAATTTCCCTATCTAAACCCAAATCAAAAAGAAGTTCTGTTTGCGATGGAACAATTGATACAATCCGCTTCGGAGGGAAATTAATGGTTACCTCCCGCCCCATCCCATCGGTAAAAGATTTTTGCATGGAACGAAGTTATAGGTTTTAAGTGGTAAGTAATACGTTTCTAGTTAAAGTTGTGACTTACAAATTATTTTTTGGAACCTCCACATCTTCCTTGATCACCCCATCCGCAATATGTAAAACTCTGCTACCGTATTCTGCATTTTTTTCTGAGTGTGTTACCTGAATAATCGTTATACCTTCTTCGCGATTTAATTTCTGAAAGAGCTGCATAATTTCTTCAGCTTGCGCAGATTGAAGGTTGCCAGTTGGCTCATCAGCAAGAATAATGGACGGTTGTGCAGCTAAAGCTCTCGCAATTCCAACCAATTGTTGTTGTCCGCCAGAAAGTTGGTTTGGAAATAAATCCTTTTTAGCAACAATGTTAAATTTATCGAGTAAGTTAGCTATTCGGCTTGCCCTTTCTGAACTTCCTACTTTTTTATATAGCAAAGGTGCTTCTATATTTTCATAAACAGTCATTTCATCAATTAAATGATAAGCCTGGAAAACAAAACCAATATGGTTTCGATATAATTCAATGCGTTTACGTTCATTTAAACCGGTAATATCCTCGCCCAAAAATTCGTAAGTACCATAAGTTGGCTCTTCTAACATACCTAGAATATTAAGCAGTGTAGATTTCCCTGCACCTGATGGTCCCATTATCGAAACAAATTCGCCTTGTTTAATGGTTGTACTTACATGGCGCAAAACATAATGCTTAATGCCTTTGCTCGAATAGTATTTTTCTATGTTTTTTAGTTCTATCATTTTTTGAGTTTTACGTAGTAAGTTTTAAGTTATACATATTAAAAACGTACAACTTAAAACATATAACTTATTACTTATTCATATTTCAACGCATCTATAGTATTTGCTTTTGCAGCTCTGTAAGACCGTAAGGAAACTGTTATTAAGGTTATTGCCATAGAAATTATCATTGCCAAAAGAAATGGCCATAAGCTAATATCTATTCGGTAGGCAAAACCAGAAAGCCATTTTGAAACAAATAAGTAAGCAAGTGGCCAGGCTATCAGATTGGCAATAAAAACCATTATCAAAAACGAACCATTAAGCATTTTAACCAATTCAATAGTTGATGCGCCTAAAACTTTCCTAATAGCAACTTCTTTTGTTCTTTGTGTAGCAACGAATGAAATTAAACCGAATAAACCTATAAAAGAGATGAAGATAATTACACCTGCAAAAACTTTAAAAAGTATGCCCATGATGCGCTCTCCTTCATAATAGTTCTTAATTTGATCATCTAAAAAGTTTTCATTGTAAACCGATTCGGGAAAAGTTTGCTGCCAGATTTTAGAAACCATTTTCATTGTTGGCATGATTTGTTTGGCATTTAATTTTATGGCAACGTAATAATGCCTTGCCCTTAGCGAACCAACTAAAATTGGGTCGATATTTTCATGCAAACTTTTGTTTTTAAAGTCCTTAATAACACCAACAATTGGTGCGTTCATTCCACCCATAGAAATTATTTTACCAATGGCTTCGTTTGGATTTCTAATATTAAGTTTCTTAAGCAATGTTTCGTTAACCATATATTCATTAATGGTATCCGATTTAACTAAATTCCTACCAGCAACTAATTTTAAGTCAAAAGCTTTTAAATAATCTTCATCAGCATTTTTAGTATTAACCTGAAAATCAGCATCTTTTCCGCCATTATAAGAAAATGTACTGCCATTATTATTTTGCGAAGATGGAGCAGTACGGCAAAAACTAACTTCCTCAACACCAGAAATTTGTTTTAATTGAGCCTTTAATGTTGCAAAGCGAGATACTGTAGCACTATCATTTGGTAAATCTATCATTGCAATAGCCGATGGATTAAAACCCAATGGCTGCTCCCGAACATATTTCATTTGTTGCAGAATTACTAGTGTACCAATAATTAAAGTTACGGTTAATGTAAATTGTACCACAACCAGAATTTTTCTTAATCCTAAACCACCCCTATTAGCAATAACTTTGTTTTTAATGGCTAAAGCAGGATTAAAGCCAGACATTATCATTGCTGGATAAAAGCCTGCCAGCAGACTCACAAAAACAACAAGTAATATCATAAACAAGAAAATTATTGGATGTTGTAATATACTGAATGATATTTTTGAGTCGAAGAGATTTTGCATTCCCGGCAAGGCAATTTCCGTTAATACACTTCCGATTAGCAGTGATATGAATACTATTGTTAAAGTTTCAGTTAAAAACTGAATAACTAACTGACTTCTTTGGCTCCCCATTACCTTCCTTACTCCAACTTCTTTTGAGCGACTCACCGCCTGGGCTGTAGCTAAATTTATAAAGTTAATTGATGCAGTAATTATGAGAAAAAAGCCAATTATCACTAATCCGTACAGTTGTTTTTTAGGCATAATGCGACCTGAGAAATTACCAAATTTTTCATTGTAATGAATATCGGCAAGTGGCTGGAATAAATGCCTCTCTTTACCTGGTGCTTTTTCTACGTAATATTTCTTGATGAAAGATGTTAACGGTCCGTTAAGTGTTTGTATGTTAACGTTTGATTTCAACTTAAAATAACTTTCAGAACTGGAACTTACCGAACCCCAATTTGTTAAATTGCTGTTTTTAAAAGATTTGTAAGCAAGCATAATTTTTAATGGCACCGAATTATTTTCGGCTACATCATCAATTACGCCACTTACCGTATAGTTCACCTTATCATCAAAGCTTAAGCTTTTGCCTAAAGCTATCTTCCAATCTCCAAAAAACTTATTTGCTATTTCTTTTGAAAGTACAACATGATTTGGATCTGCAAGTGAACTGAAGTTGCCTGACAACCAGTTATAATTAAATATTTCAAAAAACTCAGGTTCAACGTAAAAAACATTTTCAATCGTTTTTAACCTTTCTTTTCCATTAGCATTTTTAATTTTTATCATCCCTGCGCTATTTTCAATAGCTGCAACTTTTTCTATGTAAGGAGAAAAATCGTTGCGCATGGCTGCAGTAAGTGGTAAAGGAACACCTTGGGAATGGAACTGATTACCATCTGCATAATCCCAGGAAGAAACCACACGATAAATTCTATCTTCATTTTTAAATCCCTTATCAAAACTCATTTGATAACGAATAAAAATAAAAATCAGAATACAACTCGCCATCCCGATAGATAAACCAAGTACATTAATAAAAGTATAACCCTTGTTTTTCCAAAGGTTTCGCCAAGCGATTTTTAAGTTAAGTTTGAACATTGTAGTATCAAGTATTTAGTATCAAGACGTTGCAAGTAACTTTAGGCTTTTTGCTTTAAGTTTTCGGCTTTATTCATATTTAAGTGCATCAACCGGATTAGCTTTAGCAACTTTAAAAGTTTGTAAGCTAACTGTTACTAAGGCAATAATCATTGATGTAAGCAGAGCCAAAATGAAAGGCCAAACATTTATATTAATTTTATAATCGTACTTCTGGAGCCATTGATTTAGTAGAATATAAGCTATAGGAATGGCAATGAGGTTAGAGATGATAACCAACTTCATAAAATCCTTATTTAAAATCACAAGAATATCTGATAAATTGGCACCCAAAACCTTACGTATACTAATTTCTTTGCTGCGTTGTTCGGCCATGTAAAGCGCTAATCCTAAAAGGCCGAGGCATGAAATAAATATTGCAAAACCTCCAAAAATGTTTGACAAAACACTTAACAGGCGTTCGCTATTTAGTTTTTCGGCCAGGCCATCACTTACCAGTTTAATTTCTGATGGATAAGATGGATTTAATTGTTTGCTTATTAACTTAATACTCTCAATTGATTTAGTAAGCGATTGTTGCGTGTTAAGGCGTAATAATAAAGATGTACTTTGCTTTACGTTATAGTAATAAATCGTTGGTGATACTTTAGCTCCAAAAGATTCATTATAAAAATCCTGTATAACACCAACAATTTTTAAAGGCGGATTACTGCCCCAATGTATTATGGTACCAACCGGATTCTTTAATTGCATTAATTTTACAGCTTCTTCATTAACTAATAACGATGTTGACGTATCGGATGTAAACTTTGGAGAAAAATCTCTACCGGCAACTATTTTTACTCCAGCTGTATTTGCAAAATTAAAACCTGTACTTCTGTAGCTTACAATAGAAACATCATTTTTAGGTTTGTTAGGCCACGAAAAATCGCTGGTAATATCGCCTCCTTGTGTAAATGAACCAGCATATTCAGTTGCAGCTTCTACAGCACCAGTGCTTATTAATTTATTTTTAAAAGCCTCCAGTCTTGCAGGTTTAACAAGTTCGCCTTCTAAATCGATTTGAGCTAATGCACTTTCATTAAAGTTTAATGGTTTATTTTTCAAATGCTGAATTTGGTTGTATATAACAATAGCCGAAATAATCATACATATTGATAACGTGAATTGGAAAACAACCAATACTTTACGAATGGAAAGCGACCCTACTGAACTCTTGAAACCTTTTAAAACATTAATCGGAATAAACGATGAAAGATAGAACGCTGGATAGCTGCCAGCCAACGCACCGGTAAGCAAGGCGAGTGCAAAAAGTGTAATCCAATACATTGCAGAGCCATAGTTGATTAGTATTTTTATATTAAGCAGATTATTAAAGTAAGGCAATGTAAGCTCTAATAAAGTAAATGCAATTAACATGGCAACGAATGAGGTGAGTAGAGATTCTATCATAAATTGACTCATTATTCCGTTTCTTGTAGAGCCCAGTGCCTTACGAACACCAACTTCACGGGCCCGTTTTTCAGAACGTGCTGTAGAAAGGTTCATATAATTTATGCAAGCGATTAAAAGAACACAAAGAGCCAGAAAAATAAAAAGTTTAATCTGATCTATTCTGCCACCGGCACTTTTTCCATTTTGAAAATTATCATACAAATGCATTTTTGAATATGGAAATAGGAATGGTTCATAAGTCATCGTTTTTAAATCTGCTTCTTTATTTACAATGAATTTTTGTAGCAATTTATTTGTTGCTTCCATCGAAACATTATCCTTCAATTGGAAATACGTCATACAGGTTATGGCGCCCCAACCATAATTTTTACTATCGGGATTTAACTGCTCAAAAAATGACCATGGGTGAAGAACATCAAACTGCATGCTCTGATTTTTTGGTAAATCTGCTATTACTGCAGTAACTTTTAATTCTTTAACTCCATCGTACCTTATTCTTTGCCCAACGGGATTAGTATTTCCAAATAATTTTTTTGCACTGCTTTCATTAATAATAACTGCGTTTGGCTCATCAAGCGCTTTCTTTGCATCGCCATAAATAAAGTTATAATCAAAAATTTTTATAAAATCAGAATCTACATAGTGCGGTACAAGCTTAAAATTTTCTCTGTTACTACTATATAGTTTCGGCGCTCTATCAAAAGATAAACGAGCACTTCTTTCAAAGCCTGGAAGCTCTTCTAAAGCTGCCTTTGATAATTTATTTGGAAGCGCCATTGTTGTGGCTATCTTTCCATTCATTTTTAAATTTAAAGCTGTTATGTAGGTATTATGAATGTTTTTAAATTGCCTGTCGTAACTCAATTCGTAATTAACATACAGCAACAACATTAAACAACAGGCCATGCCTATAGCAAGTCCGCCAATATTTATAAGCGTAAATCCTTTATTCTTCCAAAGGTTTCGCAAAGCGATTTTTAAGTTTAATCTAAACATAGGTTTAAGGTTTAGAGGTAAAGGGTTTAGGGTTGGACGCTTTAACCTCACGCCCTCAACCTATAAACCTTTAGCCTTATTCATATTTTAGCGCATCAACCGGATTTGCTTTTACTGCTTTCCTGGCTTGCACACTTACTGTAATTACTGTTAATAAAATTGTGATTAATGAACTGCCTATAAATGGTAAAACAGGCAAATCGATTCGATAGGCAAAGGTTTCGAGCCATTTCTTGGTTAAAATGTAGGCAATTGGCCACGATATTAAATTGGCCACAAGTACCATTATAAAAAATGATGAATTAATTAACTTGAAAATCTGAATATCGCTTGCGCCCAATATTTTACGTACAGCAATTTCTTTTATTCTACCACTGGTGATGTATTTTGCAAACGCAAATAAGCCTAAAATCGCGATAAAAATGGTTAGCAATGCCGCAGCAAAAAACACCGATTGAAGCTGCTCTTGCTTTTTGAATAAACGGCCATAAAGTTCATCCAAAAACTCGTACCTAAAATCCTCGCCATCTTTAGGATTGATTTTCGGCCACTGAGCTTTAATAGCAGCCAGTGCATCAGCCATTTTGTTCTCCTCAATTTTAACCATAATTTGCGTTTTATAATTTCCGCAAGGATTTTTAATGGTATAGATAGTTGGCTGAACTGCATTTTCAAAACCTTGAGCCTTGAAATCTTTAGCTACTCCAACAATTTTATAATCTATATTACAACCACGGATTATTTTACCTATCGGATTTTTTAAACCATATTTTGCAACAGCACTTTCATTTATAACTGCAGCATTGGCGGTATCGGTTTTATAACCCTTTGAAAAGAATCGACCTTTCTCAAGTTTAATATTTAGAGTTTCAAAATAATCAAACTCTACATCAACAAAATCGATATTGGCATCTATTCCGTTGCTTATGTAGTTATTACTTCCATTTTCAGCTCCATTTGGAATATCACTGGCTACCGTAGCAGATTTAACGCCCGGGATTTTTAAAAGTCGCTCTCTAACCGTTTCGAAACTTAATGAACCCATTTTTACCGGATTATTAAAAAGTGTTAAGTTTTTTATGCTAACTACTTGGTTAGCAGTAAAACCTAAATCTTGAGTGCGCATATATTTTAGCTGCGAATTAATAATTAGTAAGCCGATAATAAATGTTACCGCAATGCTAAACTGAAAAACCAACAAACCATTCCTCAACCACGAACTTTGCTTACTTGTAGAAAAATTGCCTTTTAGCACTAGTGCAGGCTTAAAACCTGATAATACCAATGCCGGATAAATACCTGCAATTAATGTGATTGTTAAAAGAACCAAGGGTAACTGCCAAAACAAGTTGTTTTCAAATTGCCAGATAGATAAAGGCACTTTAAATAAATTATTAAAAGAAGGCAATAAAAGCTCAGCAATAATTAAGGAGAATATTGTTGCTGCTAAGCATTGAATAAATATTTCGGTGAGAAACTGAGTAGTTAGTTGAGCTCTGAAAGCGCCCATTACCTTTTTTACACCAACTTCTTTTGCTCTTTTTGTTGCTTGAGCAATACTTAGATTAGTAAAATTGATGGATGCAATTATTAAAATCAAAACTCCTAAAACCGAAAGTGCAACCAGAATTTTATATGGCGCATCGTTCCCGGCTTTAGGCTTCAAATGCATATTAGCCAGGGGATCTAAAAATGTTGATACAGATTTAATTTCTTGAATAGTTTTTAAATCAGTTTCTCCTTTTAATAATTCTTTTCGATATAATTCTGTAATTTTTTGTTCAAGGTGTGCTACATCTGTACCGGGTTTTACTTTGATGTAAGTTGTATAATTATTGTAACCATAATTTTCATCCTTTCCTAATTCAGCCATTATCGAAATCCCATCAAAATTCAGATTAGAATGTGGGTCATTTACAATAGAGCCATTAAATAAACTTGTTATACCAGAGTTACTAGCGCCCATTCCAACCATTTCAGGTTTGTTATCTTTTTTATCAGGAAATAAAGCTTTCATGTTTTCTACACTCAAATATGAAAGTCGTTCTGTATCGCCTGCTGGCTTTTGCAAACCACCAGTTGGTTTAAAATTTAATATTTTAGCAGCATTAAAATCAGCCTGCATAAAATTCTTTGCATACACCGTGTTTTTCCCGTTTTTTAAAGTCAGTTCAAAAAAACCACCTTTGGTGATTCCTCCATTTTCTACTTCCGGAAAATTTTGTTTAATGGCTTTAACCAATGGTGGGGGCGTATAGTTGGTTTTAAATTCGGGATATATCCTTCCCACAACATAAATATTTTTATAATTAGGATTCGACTTATCAAAACTGGTTTCATAAGTAAAAAACATCATCACTAAAATAAAAGCAGCTAAAGCAATAGCCAAACCACCAATGTTAATTGCAGTAATGCCCTTATTTTTCCAAAGGTTTCGCAAAGCGATTTTTAAGTTTAATCTAAACATAGGTTTAAGGTTTAGAGGTAAAAGGTTTAGGGTTTGGACGCTTTAACCTTACGCCCTCAACCTCTAAACCTTTAGCCTTATTCATATTTCAGCGCATCAACAGGATTGGATTTTGCCACTTTTATAGATTGAATACTTACTGTTAAAATGGCGATTAAAACAGATAATGAAATGGCCACAATAAATGGTAACGCAGATATTGATATCCGATACTCAAAAGCAGATAACCATTTGTTAATGATGACATAAGCCAACGGAAAGGCAATTAAGTTTGCAATCGCCACCAGCTTTATAAAATCTTTATTTAATAACGTAAGTATGTTACTGGTGCTTGCACCTAATACTTTACGAATACTAATCTCTTTTTTGCGCTGCTCGGCCATAAACAAAGCCAAACCCAGCAAACCTAAACAAGAAATGAAAATTGCGAAGCCACCAAACCAATTGGATAAAATGCCCAAAAGTCTTTCATTCGCAAATTTTAACTCAAAAGATTCATCAACAAATTTTCTGTTCACCGGGTAATCAGGCTCAATTTGTTTCACCAATTCATCAATTTTCTCAAGAGAAGAGCTGATGTTCTGATTTGGATTTAAACGGGCGATAATAACCTGAACTCCATCCATATAACTCGGGTAAAAAATCATCGGCGAAACCCTTTGATAAGCACTTTCTACAACAAAATCCTTAACCACCCCAATATTGGTTTTCTCTTGTCCCCAATATCTAATTTTGGCCCCTACGGGATTTTTTAGCCCCATCATACGCACCGCTGATTCGTTTAGCATGATGCTATTACTATCTACTTTATTTTTTACTGAAATTTCCCTTCCTGCAATCATTTCTGTACCAATGGTTTTAATGAAATCATCCCCAACACCTCTATTATTGAATAAAATAGATTCGCCTGTGGTTTTGCCCTGCCACTGAACATCTGTAGTATTATTACCACCTTCCGTCATATCCTTACTAAAAAATGTTACACCTGTTGCAGCGCCAGAACTAAGCATCTGATTTTTTAGCAAATCAAGTTTACTGCTGTTTGCCATTTTGCCTTCAACAGCAATTTGTATAAGATTGGATTTATCATAACCTATCGGCTTATTTTTCACATACTTTAATTGCTGGTAAATAACTGAAGTACAAACAATTAAACAAGCCGCAAAAACAAACTGTATAACTACTAAAACTTTGCGGATTGAAACCGATGAATCGGATTTAATCTTGAGTCCTTTCAATACTTTAATCGGTTCGAAAGAGGAAAGGTATAATGCCGGATAACTTCCGGCCATGAAACCTGTAAAAACCATCAAGCCAAAAAGAGTTCCCCAAAAAGCAATGCTATTATAATCTATTTGGAGTTTGATATTCAATAGGTTATTAAAATACGGTAAGCTAACTTCTACTAAAATGAATGCAAAAACGCCCGCCATCACCGTTATAAAAACAGACTCCAACAAAAACTGACCGATAAGTGATTTACGTGTAGAACCAATCGCTTTGCGAATACCAACTTCTTTTGCCCTACGCTCAGAACGGGCAGTAGATAGATTCATGAAATTTACACAAGCAATTAACAGAATACAGAAAGCAAGTAACAGAAATATTTTTAACTGTTCTATTTTACCCCCTACAGATTTTCCATTTTCAAAAGTATCGTACAAATGCCATTTATTTAATGGAAACAATAGTGCTTCGGCAGTATTTCCTTGCTGATTGCGTTTGTAAATATCTTTTATATCGGCATTTGCATTCGCAAAAAACTTATTGTCCTTCAGTTGAACAACTGTTAGGCACATGTTATTGCCCCAATTCGGTTCACGGGCCCAAGATTCACGCTGTAAAAACAGCGACCAAGGTGCTAAACATTCAAATGTGAGGCTACTATTTGTTTCAACGTCTTCAATTACACCCTCCACCTTTAGTACATCATGGTTTTCTAACTTAACAGTTTTATTGATCGGATCATCATTTCCAAAAAGCTTTTCAGCTAATGATTTTGTTAAGATGATTGAATTTACATTCTTTAAAGCCTGCTCAACACTTCCCTTAATAAATTTATAATCGAATATTTTAATAAAATTGTGGTCTGCAAAATTTAATCTGGCACTTATTCTATTGTTTCCAAAGGAGATTAATTTTGAACTTGTATAACTAGAATGCGACGTGTATTTGACGCCTGGTATTTTAGCCGCAACTTCATCTGCCATAGCGTTCGGTGTCCATGCCCAGCTGTAAATCTTACCATTTGCTGGCGAATTTTGATAAACAACATAGGTTTTATCGCTATTTGTATATTGCTTATCAAAACTCCATTCGTAAGAAACATATAGCAATAAAAGCATACAACTTGCCAAACCAATGGCCAATCCACCAATATTAATCAGAGAAAACCCCTTGTTTTTCCAAAGATTCCGCAATGCGATTTTTAAATTTATTTTGAACATTTTTTGAGTTTTACGTGGTACGTTTTAGGTTATAAGTACAGCACGTAAAACTTACTACGTATGACTTTTAACCTTTGAGCGCCTTACCCGAATCTCCCCATCCAGGAAGATTTCGGTCGGCTTATCATTAACTAAAACTATTTTCTTTGAGGTTGAGGGTTTAAGGTATGGGGTTTAAGGTACTAACGCTCAACCTTACGCCTTATACCTTTCACCTTAAACCTTTCTTATATCAACTCCTCGCTTCTGCTTTTATTTATTTTTTCAGAAATTACATGGCCATCTTTTAGGTTGATAATTCTGTTTGAAAAACTTGCGTCGTGACTAGAATGCGTAACCATTACAATTGAAGTCCCGGTTTCATTTAATTCGCAAAGGAGTTCCATTACTTCATTACCATGAGAACTATCTAAATTACCTGTTGGCTCATCGGCTAAAACTAATTTTGGTTTGGTAACCAAGGCTCTTGCCACAGCAACACGCTGCTGCTGTCCGCCAGAAAGTTGCTGTGGGAAGTGACCACTTCGGTTTACAATATTCATTCTCTCGATGATTTCGTTAACCAGTTTTTTACGTTCTCCAGCAGGGATTTTATTATATATCAGTGGCAATTCGATGTTTTCGAAAACAGTCAACTCATCAATTAGGTTAAAATTTTGAAATACGAAACCCATATTTCGTTTGCGGAAATTTGAGCGTTCTCTATCATTTAATGTTAAAAGTTCGGTATCAATAAACTTATAACTACCACTTTCAGGTTTATCCAACAAACCCATTACATTTAATAAGGTAGATTTACCACAACCGGAAGGCCCCATAATCGATACAAATTCGCCTTCTTTAACATGAAGATTAATTCCGTTTAACGCTGTAGTTTCTACTTCTTCAGTTTTGTAAACTTTTTCCAGATTTTCTATTTTAATCATAGCTTTTTATGTATCGAGTGTTAATATTTAGTATCAAGTATTTAGTATCAAGTATCAAGACCTGAGTGTATTTTTGCTTATTTGTATTCTTATTTTTAAACGTTATTCGTCATTCGCTTTCCTTCATCCATCTCCCATCATCCCTTTCGCATCAACCATCCTTACCTATTAATCTCCACCTGGTCGTATTTATCAAATTGGTCGTAAGATGATGTAATTACTTCATCGCCTTTGGCTAATCCTTCTAATATTTCGTAATAGAGGTAATTTTTTCTGCCAATTTTAACGTTTTTCTTAGTCGCTTTACCATTGTTTACCACAAAAACCCACGAGCCGCCTGTGCTTTGAAAAAACTGACCCTGAGCAAGTAATAATGATTTACTGTTATCAGATAAGGTTAATTTTGTTTGAAGCGACAAACCACGACGTAAACCATCAGGAGCACTACCCTTAAAAACCATTTCAACTTGAAACTGCCCCGTCGTAACCTCAGGTATAACCTTACTAACCGTTAAATTATAGGTTTTACCATTAAATTCACAAGTTGCGGTTTGCCCTTCTTTCACCCGATTAATGTAATATTCATCAACGCCAGCTTGTAATTTATAGCCTTGCATTACATCGATTTTACCAATCATTTCATTCGAATTGTATGATTTTCCGATTACGGGGTCGTAAGAAGAAAGCTTACCAGAAACCGGCGCTTTAATCGTCATATTTTCGATGTTTCGGCGAATCATTTCCAAGCTTTCGTTCATCTGCCCCATTGATTGGTCAATTTGCGCAAGCTGCATTTTACGACTCTGGTTTTCTTGCTTGATTGCTTGCTTAACAATTTTTAGTTTGCCTTGATAGTATTCGTAATCCTGGCTCGATTTATTAAATTCTTGAAGTGTGATTACTTTTTTAGCAAACAGAGAACTATCTAATTTATATTGTCGGGTTGCTGTACGTAAGTTATTTTCCACATCCAAAACATCCTGATTTAAAATTCTTTGATTTTGCTCTAAATCTAATCTCGATTTACGCAACTGATTGATTTGCTCAGTAGCTGCAGTTTGTTGAGATGTATAGCCCATCATAGCGTTAGAATTTTCTATTCTCAAAAGTGGTGTTCCTTTAACAACAGATGCACCATTCTCTGTAAAAATTTGTGCAACTGTGCCACCTTCTGAAGAACTTACAATTACAGATGTTAATGGTACAACACTTGCATTTAGCAAAACAACATCTTCGAAATCGCCATATTCTACCTTACTAATGGTTAATTTTTCGGCATCTGCACTATATGTTTTTTTTAATGATAAGGTGTAGCCATAAACCACAACAACTATAAAAGCAATCGTTCCACCAATTATCATCATGGTTTTTGTGCTAAATCTTTTCTTCTCAATTTTCTTATCCATTGCTTGGTTGTACTGTTCGGTTTCCATAATAACCAAGCTTGTGCCAAAAGAAAGAATACAATTTAAAACACAATAAATCAGATACTTATAATTTTTTAAAAAATTACGATGTTCATTATCGAACAGTTTATGTGCGGGAGCGGACAGTTTGAGTAAATTTACCCCGGATAAAAATCAATTAATAAGTCGTCATTGCGAGGCACGAAGCAATCTCTCTTCCTAAAAAAAGATTGCTTCGTACCTCGCAATGACGGAAAATAGCTAAACATTGATAACCACATCTTTTAACAACTTATAATAAAAATTATGCTTGACGCCACAGTCTTAATAATCGACGATGATGATGACATCTTATTAAGTGCCCGTTTATTTCTGAAACAACAGGTAAAACAGGTTATCACCTGCAAATCGCCCAAAGAAATTAATGTGTTATTAAGTAAAAACGAGGTAGATATTATTCTGCTTGATATGAATTACCAGAAAGGTGCAAGTGATGGCAGAGAGGGCTTATATTGGCTAGAGCACATTTTATCAATCGATAAAGATTACGTTGTTATTTTAATGACAGCCTTTGGAAACGTAGAATTGGCAGTAAAAGCCATTAAAAAAGGCGCTACAGATTTCATCCTTAAACCTTGGGAAAACGAGAAGCTTTTTGCTACGATTTCTGCAGCATCTAAACTAGGTGAATCGAATAGGAAAGTTAAAAAGTTAGAGAAAATACATACTTCTTTACAAAAAGATTTGACTCGGGGCTTTGAACATATTGTTGGTGAAGCTGATGTTATTAAGAACCTTCAAAGTACATTACTAAAAGTTGCGCCAACAGATGCAAATGTTTTAATATTGGGCGAAAATGGTACTGGAAAACAAGTTTTTGCTTATGAAATACATGGAAAATCGCAGCGCAAAAATCAAGTTTTTATGCATGTAGATTTAGGCTCACTTAATGAAAATTTATTTGAAAGCGAACTATTTGGCTACGCAAAAGGTGCTTTTACCGATGCAAAAGAAGATAAACCAGGCAGATTTGAACTGGCCGACGGTGGGACTATTTTTTTAGATGAAATTGGAAATTTAACCCTTCCGCTACAGGCAAAGTTGTTAAGTGTTTTACAGAATCGAACTGTAACACGTTTAGGAGAAAGTAAAGAACGGAAAGTGAATGTTCGCTTAATAACGGCTACAAATATGCCGCTTAACGAAATGGTTTCTAAAAATACCTTCCGCCAGGATTTACTCTTTAGAATTAACACTGTAGAATTATTATTACCCGCTTTGCGCAAACGCGGAAATGATATTTTGCTTTTGGCTAATCATTTTATGCAGGTTTTCAGTTCCAAATATCATAAAGAATTGCGAAGTTTAGCTACACAAGCCAAAGATGTATTACTAAATTACAGCTGGCCCGGAAATGTTAGGGAGTTGCAACATGTATTAGAACGGGCGGTGATTATGAGCGATGGAAATGAAATTACTGAACAGGATTTGCAATTAAGTCCACAACGTTTTGCCCAGAATAATACTATCCCTGAAGAAATGGCTTTGGGCGACATGGAAAAATTGATGATACAAAAGGCCATAGATAAACACAAAGGAAACATATCTAAAGCTGCCGCAGAATTAGGTTTAACCCGTGCAGCTTTATATAGAAGAATTGAGAAATTTGGGATTTGAGATTAAAGAGTAAGGAATAAAGAACAAAGATTAAAACCATAACGGATTAGAGATTTAAACTTTATTACAAAATATTTTTAGGCTTCATATCTTTATCTTTTCCTTATTTATTGCTCCTTACACCTTCAAAACATGTTTTATAAACGCTTTACTTTTCGTTTAATATTCAGATTGATAATTATTAATCTGCTGGGTTATTTGCTTTTCTATTTAATACGAAATACACAACTTTGGTTTACAATTATTGGAGTAAGCCTGATTCTGTTTGGCTCAATTATCTCGCTTTATTTCTATATTAATGAAATCAGATCAGACATTAAGCGTTTTATATTGGCCGTTAAAACTCTCGACCATACTTTAAATTTCAAGAATAAAACTACAAAAGGAAGTTTCCCGGAATTATATGAATCCTTTGGAGAAATTTTGCAGGTACATAAGCAAATTCGACTGGAACAAGATGCCATGTTTCAATTGATAAAAACTATTTTAGAGCAGGTGCCTGTTGGTGTAATGGTGATTAACAATACCAAAACGGCCCAAGACAACGAAGAAATCGCTTTTTTCAATCAGGCAGCATCTAACCTTTTGGGTGTACCGGCTTATAAATACTGGCATCGGTTAAAGCAACATTTACCTGCTTTTTCTAAAGAGATTGAACAAATAGCAGATGGAGGGAAAAGGTTTTTGGAATTAAAAATTCTGGATAAACTGATACAGCTTTCTATGGAAGTGATTCCACTTAATCTTTATGGAAAAAACTACACAATTATCAGTTTCCAGAATATTAAAGATGAAATTGAGCAAAAGGAAACCGAAGCTTGGAATCGCTTAATCGGCGTTATTTCTCATGAAATTTTAAATTCTATTACGCCAATAAGTTCTTTATCTGATACCATTAACACCATGGTAACCGATAAGGAAAATTTGGATGTTGAAGAGATGGAAGATTTAAAAACGGCTTTGCAAACTATTAAACGTCGCTCTGCCGGACTATTAGATTTTGTGAAAGATTACCGTTTAATAGCAGAATTGCCAACGCCAAACCTACAATTACACACTATTGGCGAAATTTTGAAACACATAAAGGTACTTATGCAACCTTTCGCCAAAGTTAAAAATGTGGTTTTAGATGTAGAGCAAACTTCATCAAAAATTACGGTTCAACTCGATTTAAAATTAATTGAGCAGGTATTGATTAACCTCATTACCAATAGTATTTATTCTGTAGAAGAAATTCCGAATCCACACATTTACGTAAATTACCGCTTAGAAAATACTAAACTCTATATTGATGTTAGTGATAATGGAAAAGGAATTGAACCCGATGATTTAGAAAAAATTTTTGTTCCATTTTACACAACCCGAAAAAATGGTTCTGGAATTGGTTTAACCATTAGTCGTAATATTATGAAAATGCACCGAGGTAGTATTGAGGTGGTTTCATTACCTAATGAAAAAACTACTTTTTCTTTGTTATTTAATTATGTTTAAGTGATTTTTTTGGAGTAACACCTTGGCCGTCATTGCGAGGTAGCGTGAATTTTAGGTTCCCCAATCAAATTGTCTCCCTTGCCATCATTCCCACGCAGGCGGGAATCCTAAAGAAATAGCAAATGTATTAATATGCCCAAGTCAAGTTGAGCATGACGAAAGCCTAAAAAATGTCGTCATTCCCACTCAGGCGGGAAGCTTAAAACTCGACATGTTGCTCGGTAAAACTTTCAAAAGAACCACAAGTTTTTGTTTCATAAACCTGATTGCAGCGAGCATGAAGCGCAGCGAAATAAAGCGGAAAGCAGGACTGATTTAACCGAAGACAAAGAAACCTGATTTCCAAAAAATCCGTTCTTACATCATCACCTTATTGCATTTTAATGGGATAGTGTTAAATCATTTGAATGTTTGTTTTAAAACAAAATTGAAACAAAAAACGTTTAATGCGCTTTTATTTATGTGGATACATTAAATACAAGCATGAAGACAGTTATAATATCGAACAGACTACCCGTTAAAATCATTGAAAAAAATAACGAGTACACGTTTATTCCTAGCGAAGGTGGCTTGGCTACCGGCCTTGGCGACGTGTACAAAACAGGCAATTCTATTTGGGTTGGCTGGCCAGGAATTGAAGTTCCGGAGGAACGGCAAGAAGAGGTGATTCAGAAATTAGGTGAATTTAATCTATACCCTGTTTTTTTAACGCAGGAAGAAATTAATTTATATTACGAGGGGTTTTCTAACGAAGTTTTATGGCCAGTTTTTCACTACCTCGTTACCTACGCACATTACGAACAAAGCTATTGGGATTGCTATAAATCTGTTAATGAGAAATTTGCAAAAAGTGCGATGCAAGTGCTTAATAGGCAAGATAAAATATGGATTCAGGATTATCAGCTACTTTTATTACCGGGGATTCTGAGAGAAAAATTTCCAAATTCAACAATCGGTTTTTTCCAGCATATTCCTTTTCCATCATACGAAATTTTCAGATTAATTCCCTGGCGTGAAGAATTGCTTAACGGCTTAATTGGTGCAGATTTAATTGGCTTCCATACCTATGATGATGTTCGCCATTTTATTAGTACGGCTACAAGATTGCTAACGGTAAACTCATCATCTAACGTACTAAACAGTAACGAAAGGCAAATTGTGATTGAAGCTTTCCCCATGGGCATTGATTATGAAAAATTTGCATCCCTTACCTCAACAGCAGAGGTGAAAAAGGAAATTGACTATTTTAGAAATGGAAAGGAAGACATGAAAATTATTCTTTCTATTGATAGATTGGATTACAGTAAGGGCATTTTAGAACGATTAAAAGCGCTGGAATTACTGTTGCAAATGCATCCTGAATTTATTGGAAAACTGGAATTGTTCATGATTGTGGTACCATCTAGAGATAGTGTACCGCAATACAGCGATTTAAGGGATCAAATTGACCAATTTGTTGGAAATTTGAATGCCAGATATCGCTCCATGGACTGGATTCCGGTAAATTATTTTTACCGCTCTTTTCCAATTGAAGTACTTTCCGCACTTTATTCATCTGCTGATGTTTGTCTGGTTACGCCAATGCGAGATGGAATGAATTTGGTAAGTAAAGAATATGTGGCTAGTAGAAACAATGAAGACGGTGTGCTGATTTTAAGTGAAATGGCAGGTGCATCAAAAGAATTAACAGATGCTTTGGTCGTGAATCCGAACAACCTTGGCGATATTATGGAGGCAATTTTAACTGCCTTAAAAATGCCTCTAGAAGAACAACAGCAACGCATGAAAGCTATGCGAGCAACAGTAGAAAAATTTAATGTAAAACATTGGGTTAATAATTTTATTTTAAGACTTAACGAAGTGAAAGATTCACAAAAATCATTACAAACAAAACATGCGGTAAATTCGGTGAACGAAATTATTGCTTCACAATATGCAAATACAAGTAATCGGGTTTTGTTTCTCGATTACGATGGAACATTGGTAGATTTTACAGGAAACATTGATGATGCATCGCCTGATGATGAATTATACGATTTAATTGAAAATCTAACACTAGATACCAAGAATACTGTGGTAATTATTAGTGGAAGAAGAAATGAAACACTCGAAAATTGGTTTGGACATATGAAGGTTGATTTAATTGCAGAACATGGCGCATGGCAAAAAACTTATGGCGATAAATGGAATAGCTTGCCTTTACTAACAGACCAATGGAAAAGCGAAATCAGATCGCTTTTAGAAACCTATACAGATAGAACTCCTGGTTCTTTTATTGAAGAAAAAAGTTACTCTTTGGTTTGGCATTACCGAAAGGCAGAAGAAGGTTTAGGCGAATTGAGAGCAAACGAAATTGTGAGTCACATGAAAATTTTAGCTGCTGATAAGGGGTTGCAACTTATGCCCGGAAATAAAGTTATAGAATTTAAAAACATAGAAGTTAATAAGGGAAAAGCAGCACTGAATTGGTTGTACGAAAAACATCCGGATTTTATAATCGCTCTTGGTGACGACCATACAGATGAGGATATTTTCAGGGCGTTACCAGAAGATGCAATTACCGTGAAGGTTGGCAACAACTTATCTGAAGCAAAATATTATTTAAATGATTTTAGAGAAGTTAGAAAACTGCTATGGAGTTTGGTTAAAGAAGAATTTGTTGAAAGAAAATAGCTTTTATTGTTACACATTAAGCTTGATGAAGACTTTTACGCAAACACTTAGACAATTATAATGTGAAAACATTTATAAGTAATATAAAAAAACTAATGCCAAGGTCTGTTTCTCAACAGAAGTTATCTTGAAAAAAAATCCTTCAGATTTAAGAAGATTTACGCAAATTTTAATCTGCATAAATCTTCTTAAAATCTTCGGGGAATAAATTATAAAAACACTGGCCTATCTAGTTTAATCGCAATGCGATAAGCAGCATTCATTAAACCAACATGGCTATACGCTTGTGGAAAATTACCCCACTGACTACCAGTTTTAGCATCTACATCTTCGCTAAAAAGCAACAAATGATTGCAATATTTAATGATATTTTCAAATTCCTTTATAGCTTCATCAATTCTGCCAACGCAAGCCAAAGCTTCAACATACCAAAAAGCACATATTAGGAAAGTAGTTTTTGGTTTACCAAAATCATCCGCGTGTAAATAGCGATAGAATAATCCATCTTCAGTTTTCAATTCGTTTTCTAAAGCGATTAAATGATCTTTAGCTTTTTGAGATGCTGGGTCCAAATACCCCATCATAATGAGTTGCAAAGTACTCGCATCTAAATGATTGCTCCCGACTGCGTTAGTATAAACTTTTCTTTCCGGGTCGTAACAGGCTTCAATATGAGCCGATGCCTTATCGATTAAAATCTGTGCTCTATTTTCAAAATCTTTACTTCCAATAGTTTTCGCCATTTTTAGAGCAGCTTGCGCACCTGCCCACTGAAATAAATTACTGTAGCAATGCATATTTGCCATATTTCTAAACTCCCAGATACCGGCATCCTTTTCATCAATGGTTCTTTCAATTTTAGATAAAACGCTTTCAATCCATTTTACTGAGTCACTGCGTTCTGAAAAAACAAAACGATGATCAGTGTAAAGTGGTAACATAGATATTAAAACCTGACCGTAAATGTCATTTTGAATATGTTCATAAGCCTGATTCCCGATTCGAATGGGTTGTTCGCCCATATATCCTTCTAAATGATCTAAGGTTGTTTCAACAATTCCTCTTTCGCCAGCAATACCGTATAAAGGTTGGTAACGTTCGTCTTCGGCATGAGAAATATCTGATAGATAATTAAAATATTTTTCCATCTCCTCAAAATGACCGATGTGATTTAAAGATGTAAGCACATAATGCGAATCTCTTAACCAACAATAGCGATAATCCCAGTTTCTTGTACTACCTGGAGATTCTGGTAAACTGGTTGTACTCGCTGCAATAAAAGCGCCTGTATCTTCATATTGATGTATTTTTAAAACCAAAGCAGAACGAATTACGAACGGTTGATAAAATCCGGCAATTGAAGAGTGCTTAATCCATCGTCTCCAATAAGCAACCGTATCACGGAGAAAATTTTCGGCAGTAGTTACCACCGGAGCTTCCAAATTTTGTCCGTAAGTCATAATAAGGTATTTCGATTCGTTTAATACGAACGCCTTTTCATCAATAATATAACTTAAAGAAACATTGGTACTTAAGCGTATATTCTCATCACAGCCTAAATAATCTATGTGATTGCTTCCGCGACTACGTTTCATTTTATCTTTCCCATAGTTGCAAACTGGTGTGCATTTTATGGTGATGCGAGGATTGCCCACTAGCGGTTCTATCTTTCTGATAAACATTAGCGGCTTGAAATATCTATCGTAAAGTTGAAAACGTGGTGCGAAATCTGTAATACGATATGTCCCATCATCGGCAGTAATTTCTGTCCTTAAAACATTGGTATTTTCAATATAATATTGATTTGACGAAAATTCACCCTTTGGCAAAATTGAAAATTCACCCCCTTCTTTCTTGTCTAATAAACTTCCAAATACAAAGGAACTATCGAAACGTGGCCAGCAAAGCCAAGATATATCAGTGTTTTTGTTTACGTGTGCCATAAAAGCACAATTTCCAATTATTCCTGTTTGATACAGATGTTTTTCGGCCATGAGCAATTTTTTATATGTTTATGAACTAACAAGCCTATGCCGAAAATGTTGGCGGGAATGTGAAAAACCCTATTTAATAAAGTTAATTTGACCGTTTTGGTGTCTTTTCTAATGAAGTGAAGTTTGTTTATTTGTCTTAGCCAGACGGGCTTTTTTGACAACAAAAGAAACAAAATTGCCGGCTGAAAATTTTTGTATTAAAGTTAGTGTTTCGGCTCTGACAGTGCTTGCCCAAAAATTTGTTGGGCCGGTTTAAAGTAAAACGAAGATTTGCTGCTTAGGCTTAGCTAGATGAAAATAAAAAATTTTCATGCCCAAATTAATTATAGAATATTGAAATTGATATAAAAAATCATATTCAATAAGGTTACTTAACCGTTTTGCTGGGAACAAACTTTGTTAAATAAGCCTGATTGAAGTGGAAATATTTTTTGTTTGCAGCAACTTAGAATATCTGTTACACTGTAACCGATGAAAAGATTCTTCATAACTTGTAGTGTTAGAAGTTTACAAAAAAGATTGTAACGGAAAGCAGGGCTGCATTCGGCAATGAAATACAGAAAGTTCACTTTCAAAAAACCTTTTAGTGTCTATTAAAAGATTGCTTCGTACTTCGCAATGGAGAATTGTAGGCCAAAAAAAACCAGTCCCGAATATCGAAACTGGTTTAATTAATGATAATAATTACTTTAAATTACTGTTCCGCTTGGTAAAACAGCACCTTTTTTGATAACTACAATACCATCTTTAACGGCATAAAGTTCGTGGTCGCCATCTTCTAAATGTGGACCCCCATTAATTTTAACATCATTTCCAATTCTGCAATTTTTATCAATGATGGCATTATTGATGTAACATCTATCTCCAATACCAATTAGGGAATTTCCTTTACTCGTTTCCGATTGAATTTCTTCTAAAGTTTGATAACGATCGCTACCCATAATGTAAGCATTTGTAACTACGGTGTGCTTACCAATGCGAGCACGAATACCTAAAACAGCATGTTCTACCCTACTCGCCTGCACAATACAACCTTCAGCAATAATTGCCTTTTCTAGGGTTGTACCCGAAATTTTCGAAGGTGGTAGCATCCTTGCTCTGGTAAAAATAGTATGATTGCTATCGAACATGTTAAACTTCGGAATTTCATCGGTTAAGCCTAAATTAGCCTCAAAAAATGATGAAATATTACCGATATCTGTCCAATAACCTTCGTATTGGTAACTCAACACTCTACTTTCAGTAATTGCTCTTGGCAAAATTTCTTTGCCAAAATCTTTCTCCTCTTCGTTTTCGTTTAAAATGTTGATTAGGTAGTCGCGATTGAAAACGTAAATACCCATCGAGGCCAAAAAGTTACGACCTTCACCCTGCATTTCTGCACCGGTATCTGAAACCCAATCTTCCAAGCCTGTTTTAGGTTTTTCGATGAAAGAGGTAATCATGTTTTCCTCATCGGCTTTCAAAATACCGAAATCGGTTGCATCTTTAGCCGTAACCGGGATAGTTGCAATGGTAATTTCTGCATTGGCTTCGATGTGTTTTTCAATCATATCTTTAAAATCCATCTGGTACAATTGGTCGCCAGAAAGAATTAAAATGTAATCGAACTCATGCGAAACGATGTGGTGCATACATTGACGCACCGCATCTGCAGTTCCTTGAAACCAACCAGCGTTTTGTACCGTTTGCTCAGCCGCAAGAATATCAACAAAAGCCGTGCTAAAATGGCTAAAGTGATACGTGTTTTTAATGTGTTTATTTAGGGATGCCGAATTAAACTGTGTCAGCACAAACATACGGTGGATGCCAGAATTTAGGCAATTAGAAATTGGGATGTCTACCAACCGATACTTACCAGCAATTGGAACTGCCGGCTTAGAACGTGTTTGTGTGAGTGGCGATAATCTAGAGCCCTGGCCACCGCCAAGGATAACGCCTAAAACTTTGTCAGTCATGTTTAAGCTTATTTTAATATTTGGTATAATTCTATATAATTTTTTGCTGCTTTATCCCAAGAATGGTCAATCTTCATCATCGTTTTCCTAACAGCTTTAAACGCTTTTTTATCATTAAATAATTCTACTGCTCGATTTATTGCATGGGTAACATCCCAGATGCTTGTTTGATCGTGGCATAAACCAAAACCACCATCTCCAATATCAATTACGGTATCTCTTAAACCACCTACTCTACGTACAATTGGCACAGTGCCATAACGCAATGCATAAAGTTGATTTAAACCGCAAGGCTCTACCCTCGAAGGCATTAAAAGGAAATCTGCTCCTGCATAAATCTCGTGCGAAACTTGTTCGTTGTAACCAATATATGCGTTGTACTTTCCTTCATAAATATCTTTAAGTTGATTCAATCTCCCTTCCACCCAGCTATCACCAGAACCTAAAACCAATACGTTGATGTTATCACCATGCTGTTGCAAAGCTGTGTAAAAAATATCAGGAAGCAAATCAGCACCTTTCTCATCAACTAATCTACCAATAAAAGTAAAAAGTGGCTTAGAAGAATCTAGTTGAAAAACATCGCAAAGCGCCTTTTTGTTTGCTGCTTTTCCAGCTTCGACTGTTTTTAAATTGTAACTTTTACCAAGCATTGGGTCGGTTTCTGGGTTCCAAACTTCACTATCAATTCCATTTAAAATTCCGCTCGATTTCCATCTTTCTTGCCTTAACAAGCTTTCCAATCCACGTGCATTATCCATCATTTCATCTAAATAACTCGGTGAAACCGTGGTTACCCGCCATGCACATTTTATGGCAGCGGCTAATGGATTAATAGCATCTTCCCAACCTAATAAACCGCCCTTCCACAAATCGAAAGCGGGTAGATAGTATAATTTATCCCAGCCAAACTGCCCCTGATATTGGGCATTATGAATGGTTAAAACAGTAGGAACTTTGCTAATATTCTGATATTTTAAGCAATTAGCGACCATAAATGGAATTAAACCAGTATGATGATCGTGGCAGTGAATAATATCTGGGCGATGTTCCCATTGCGTAATCCAATCTAAAGTAGCAATCTGAAAAGCAACAAAACGTTCTGTATCATCATGATAGCCATAAACATTTGGTCTATCGGTTAAACCTTGGATATGAATAATGTATAAATCGAAGCCTAATTTATTAGTCTTTTCCCTAAATACTCTATATTGAAAATGATGATTGCCGTAGTTTGACCAGGCATCGTAAGCCACTTCAAACTCGCTTTCGCGGATAAATTTTGTATCATAAGCAGGCACAACCACTTTGGCAATGTGGCCTATTCTGTTTTGATATTTTGGTAAAGCCCCAACCACATCAGCTAATCCGCCAACTTTTGCAGCAGGGTAACACTCGGCGCTTATATGTATAATTTCCATCAAATATTTGGTGTAGATAACTCTGTTAAGTTAGTAATTGTTTTCTTATTTAGAAATAAAGCGAGCTTTTTAATAAGAAAAAAAATCAATCAAATCAGGATCAAATAATTGTATGATTTAAGGATTCATCTATTTTTTATATTTTCGAACGGAAAAGGTATAATTATGGAAAAACGTAAGGTTTTGATAACCGGGGCAAGCAGAGGAATTGGATTAGCTATTGCCAAAAAATTGCATGGCAAGTATGATTTAATTTTACACGCCACAACTGAGCAAAGTTTTACCGAAATCTTACCAAACAGCAGCTTACTCTGCGCCGATTTTTCTAAACCCGATGAAGTAAATAATTTCTGCAAAACCTTAAAAAAACTTCATGGGAAAGAATTATATGCAGTTATAAATAATGCAGGTGTAACTTTCGATAAATCTTTAATCTTCCAACCTGAAGAAGAAATTGATAAAATGATACAGGTTAATTTGAAAACGCCAATATTGATTTGCAAAACGGCTATGAAAATTTTCGGATTGAATAAAAGCGGTGTAATTATAAACGTTAGTTCTTGTGTTGGCGAAAGTGGTAATGCATTCCAATCTATTTATGCAGCAACAAAGGCAGGTTTAATTGCTTTTTCTAAATCAATAGCTAAAGAAATTGGACTGTTAAATCAGGAACACAATATTCGGGTTCTGAGTATTTCTCCAGGTTTTATAGAATCAGATATGACAGATAAAATTCCGAATGCTGAAAAGGCAAATTACTTAAAGATGGTTCCATCTGGTCGTTTTGGTAAAGCCGATGAAATTGCCTCGGCAGTATCGTTTTTAATATCTGATGAGGCTTCATACATCAATGGTTCGAATATTCAAATTAATGGTGGGATATTATAATGGATAATTTAATTGGCGTTTCACCAGAAAACGTTCTCCTTCACGGACCAAGTAAACAGCTATTACACAAATACCATTGGCACGAACCAACTGTTGGTATTGTTGCCAGTTATACTCCAAATCAGCACGATGTTAAGGATCATTTTGGGTTATTTAGAGGTGTAGACCAAATAGAAGCTTTTGCACAGGCATCAATTGTTTCCTGCGCAGGTTTTTTAGAATACAAAAAACAAAACAACAGCTTCGAAGATGTTAAAAATAAATTTCTACCCGTATTTATTAGCATCGGCAATGTTAATTTCCATCATTATATAGAAGAAGGAGAAACATTTGTAAGCTTAGGAATAATTAAGTTTAATAAATTTAGGCAAATGGTTTGCGATGGGAGAATTTACAAAATCACCACAAAAAGCCTAAATTTAGACGAATATTTTGCTGATTTTAACGAAGATAAATTATTAAAATACGAACTTAGCGAGGACTTTAAACTTGTTGCTGAATTATTTGATGTAACCGGTAGAGCGATAAAAAAAGAAAAAATTAATCAAGAAATTAAAAATGGATAGACAAGAAATAATTGCCGATATAGTTGAAATATTAAAAACTGTTAGAACGATAGAGCCAGAAAAACTAAATAACATTACCGAAGAAACCGACTTTATTGCAGATTTGAATACGCCATCTACAGAAATGATAAACATCGCTGCAAAGGTTGAACAAAAATTTGACATTGAATTCGAAGATGATGACATAGACGATTTAGGTTCAAAAGTTAAAGATATTGTGGATTTAATCATTGCTACCAAGGAAAAAGCCTAATGCAAAATGCGCTCAAAAAAGTTGCCGTAGTTGGTATGGCTGGAGTTTTTCCAACCTGTACCGATTTAAATGATTTCAGGGATAAACTATTTGCCAATAAAAGTTTAATCAGAGAGTGGGAAAAAGCCACTATTCATGGTAAAAACATTCGCTCTACGGTTGCAGGTTTCGTAACTGAAGATGAAATGAATCTTGAAATTGTTCCATCTTCCATTATGGAAAACTATCCGGAAACTTATATTGATAAGCTTAACCGAATATCAGCCAATAATCTTGCAACTGCTGATGTTGGCAGCATTTGGGCCATGCTTAGTTCGCTCGATGCGATAAAAATGGCAGGCTGGACTGATAAAGAAACACAATCGGAAGAAACTGGAGTAGTTATTGGTTCGGGCGGTGCAGGGCATGAAATATTAAGATCGGCATGGCACAACTTTTTTGAGCTAAAAAAGAAATCCAGATTAGCTGGTTCGCATAATGTAGATAGAGCAATGGTTTATCGTGATGCGGCAAACGTATCCTGCCTGATAAAAAACAAAGGGGTTTGCGAATCAATAGGTTCTGCCTGCGCAACCGGTTTGGGAAACATTGGTTATGCCTATCGCTTAATAAAATTTGGCTTACAAGACAGAGTTATTGCTGGCGGCGTAGAAGGCACTTCATTCGAAACATTTTTAGGCTTCGATTCGATGCAGGTTTTAAGCAAGGGTTTTAGTCCTGATAAAAGTTCGAGACCTTTTGATGTTAATAGAAATGGCTTTGTATGCGCATTTGGCGGTGGTGTTGTCGCCTTAGAAGATTATGATTTGGCAAAGGCTCGTGGCGCAAAAATACTAGCCGTAATTGATGAATATTTCAACAATTCTGATGGCGATGGTGATATGTTTGCACCTTCATTTTCTGGTCAACAACGCTTATGGAAAGGTTTGCTAAAAAACACATCGAAAAAACCTGATGTTGTAAAAGTACACGGAACCTCCACTCCTGCCGGAGATGCAATTGAGCTTTTAAGTGTAGTGGATGCTTTGGGTGATAGTGGCTATCATATTTCGGCACCCAAATCTCAATTCGGGCATATGCTTGGTGCAGCCGGATCTGTCGAATTTATTGCTTCTGTTTTGATGTTAGAAAACCAAACCGTATTGCCTTGCTTAAATTCTGATGAGCTAAACCAAAATCCAGAAGTTTTTCAAGTTAATGAAAATTGGGCTGGACCAAAACAACCTTTGGCAGCTTTCAGGGATTTAATCCCTCAGCAAAGCTTTAAAAAAGAAATAAATACGATTACTTGCCTTAACTATGGCTTTGGAGGCACAAACAGTGCCATAATGATTTCAAAAGATAACTAAATGCTCAATAACGAAAATAAAGTTGCCTTAATTTATGGCGTTCGGAACGAAAGTTCGATTGCCTGGAGCATTGCCTTAAAACTGCATCAATCGGGCTGCAAAGTAGCCTTAAGTTACCTGGACGATACGAAAGATGAAGTGTTATACTTAATGGAAAAAGCAGGGATGGACAATTCTTTGTCGATGTTTGTTGATGTTCGCGTGGAAGATCAGGTTTCAGCATTTACCAAAGGTATAGCAGAAAAATTTGGCGAAATCCATTACATATTACACGGCGTGGCTTATGGTAGTCAGCAGGTTATGTGCTACAGTTTACCAAACAGCAATGAACCCGCACCAAGTTATTTAGATATCCCATTTGATGAATTAATGGATGCCTTTAACATTAGTGCGTATTCATTATTGAGAATTTGCCGGGTTGCAGAGCCATTTCTGGCGAAAAATGCATCAATATTAACACTTACTTATAATGCCTCGCAAAGAGTTTTCCCGGGTTATGCAGGCATGGGCATAAATAAAGCTGCGCTTGAAAATATAATGATTTACCTGGCCAATGTTTTACGTGATAAGCAAATCAGGGTAAATGCAATTTCTGCTGGATTGGTTATGACAACCTCAGCTGGTGGAATAAATGGGGTTCGGAAATTACGCAAGATGGGCAAAATTACTGCTCCACTTGGCAATATCACCTCAAACGATGTTGGCGATGCAGCTTTATATTATTTTTCTGATTTATCTAAGAAAGTAACCGGAAACATCCATTATGTTGATGGTGGCTTTAATATTATGGGTGTTTCTGTTGATGAAGAATAAAGTCGGAAATATTGATATTGAAACTAGTACACAGTTTTATGTTGGTAACGATATTGTTTTCCTGCCCGATTTCGAGAAAACATTTTCAGAATTATTCAAAAAGAAGGTTTATACTGAAAACGAAATAAGTTATTGTAATCAGTTTGATAATTCTTTTTTGAGATATGCCTCTACCTGGGCAGCAAAAGAAGCAGTTTATAAAGCCGTTAAACAAAATAGTACTGAGCCATTACCTTTCAACACCATTGAGATTAGCCGAAATAAAGTTGCAGGTAAGCCAATTGCCCATTTATTAAAGTGGCTAAATCAACCCAACATCAGTTTAAGCATTTCTCACGATGGGGATTACGTTTGGGCAATTGCAATCATCAGCATTAATTAATGATTACGCAGCAACATTTTGACCATGAACTGGCACATCTAAACTACTACAAGTTTGGATCGGGAACTAAAGTAATGCTTTGTTTTCATGGATATGGCATGCATGGCAAGCAGTTTAAAATGCTTGAAGAAAATTTGGGGAGCGAATACACTTTCTATGGTTTGGATTTATTTTTCCATAAAGAAACCCGTTTAAAAAGCAATGACTTAGCATCAATTAAAAAAGGCATAAGCAAAGCAATGTTGGCAAAATTTATATCCGATTTCTGCAAAAATCAGCAAATCGATAAGTTTTCAGTAATTGGTTATTCGATGGGTACACATTATGCCGTTGCCCTTACTGAAATTCTATATAATCGAATTGATAATTTTATTATTATTGCGCCTGCTGCATTAAAACCTGGTAAATTAGTTGAATTTTTCTCCAAAAATAAAATCGGAAATAAAATTCTGGAAAAACTGATACTTTCTGAAAAAGCGTTGATTAATCTGTTAAAACTTAGCAAACGATTTAATTTTGTGGATGATGTTGGCTATAACATTCTGCTTAAAGAAATCAATACGCCAGATTTAAGGTTAAGTTTATATGCAAGTTTTACGTATTTACGGTTTTTAGATACAGATAAAAATCAATTATTGCAGGTGTTAAAGTCATATCCAATCAATGCTATTTTTATATCAGGTAGCAGAGATAAAATGTACCCACCTGCAATAGCGCAAATATTTTGTAAAGATTTACCGAATGCGCAATTGATAGTTTTAAACGAAAACCACGAAATGCTGAACCAATCTTTTGTAGAAGAATTAACTAAACGATTATTATGATAAAGGATAAACCGCTTCCAGATGCTTTTTTACGATTTGGCGGGCAATTGCTTTCCTGGTTTATAAGCAGAAAATTCAAGAAAATAGTACTTGATGGGATAGAAATCAAGCCAAATAACTCCTATCTTTTAATGTGCAATCATTTCAGTTTTTGGGATGGATTATTAGCTTGCTTTATTGTCGTTAATGCTATTGACAAAAAACAGCGGTTAAAAGCCATGAAAATAATGGTTTTGGAGAAACAGATGCAAATGAATAAATGGTTGAAATATATTGGTTGTTTTTCAATTGCGCCGAAAAGCATTAAGGCTAAAGAAAGTTTAGATTATGCCGTTGATGTTTTAAACGAACCTGGTAATGTTTTAATCATTTTTCCGCAGGGAAATTTAGAATCGATGTTTATCAGGTATATTAAGTTTAAGGATGGAATAAATTCAATCATTCCGAAGGTAAAATCAAATTGCCAGTTAATCTGGAGTTCTAACTTTATTGAGTTTTTTGAAGGCTTAAAACCCAGAGTTTATTTCAACCTAATGGATGCAGGCACGAACCACGATTTCGATTTTGAACAGTTTAAAAAAGAAGTGAATTTACATCATCTGGCATCGATGAAAAAGAATTTCAGGTTTACAGAAGAGCCATAAAAATAAAAGCCGCAAGTAAACCCGCGGCTTTAACAACAAAATGAATATGAAATTCCATCTGATTAGTATTCTTCAGCAATAATTTCGTAGAAATCTCTAATCGGCTGAAACTGCGGATGCAATGACACAACATCTCCGAAAACCAATAATGCTGGTGCAGTTATTTTTTTATCTTCTACAACCTCTGCAATCGTTTCTACAATGCCAACCGCAATTTTCTCTTGAGTTGTAGAACCATTTTGAATCACTGCAACAGGCAGTAGTCCTTTGTTTTCAGCCTGAAAAATAGCAGCGATTTCTTTTACCTTTTCAATTCCATTTAAAACAACAATTGTTGCTTTGGTTTTAGCGGCAATGTATAAATCTTCAGAAATTTCTCCTTTCGAATTTGTACCAGTTACTGCCCAAAAACTTTCGCTCAAGTCTTTGTATATCATTGGGATTTTCTGCAAACTTGGCGCACCTGTAGCGCTTGAAATACCTGGAATAATTTCTGTTGGGATGCTGTAGGATTCAGCTACATCAATTTCTTCGTAACCTTTGGCAAAGAAAAACGGGTCGCCACTTTTTAAACGAACAACATGACCATAGTTTAAGGCATAATCAATAATTAACTTATTTACTGCATCCTGAGAGAAATCTTCATCATCGCTACGTTTGCCAACATAAACCTTCGGAATGCCTTCGGGAGCATAACAAAGTAAAGCTTCGTTCACATTTGCATCGTATAAAACAACATCAGCGG
This sequence comes from Pedobacter aquatilis, assembly GCF_030409415.1. Taxonomy (GTDB): domain Bacteria; phylum Bacteroidota; class Bacteroidia; order Sphingobacteriales; family Sphingobacteriaceae; genus Pedobacter; species Pedobacter aquatilis. The sequence continues at coordinate 345,547 of NZ_JAUFPW010000036.1, forward strand.
TTTTTAATGCTTTAACACCTTTTAAACTAAATAAATCCGGGTCGCCAGGACCAGCACCTATTAATGTGATTTTTGGTTCAATGTTCGCTTTTTCTACTTTACTTAAAATCATAGCAACAATAATTAGCTCGTGATAATTCCTATTAATTATACAAATATATAAAGTCTATAGAAATTGTAGTAATTTATTTTAAAATAATTCCACTACTTGGTTAAACGTCATTGCGAGGCACGAAGCAATCTCTTGTATATAAGAATGCTTCCTGTCTCGCAATGACGACATGAATAAAAACTATAAACTACTTACAAGGCGCTTCCTCAAAGGTAAATTTTCCCCTTTCGAAATTAATTGGTTTGCCTTTTACAAAATAAGAGCGACCTAAAGTGGTTTCAATCTGCCCTACTCCCATAACCAATTTCCCATCTTTTTTAAGAAAAGCTAAAGGATTGGTAAATGTTTTGGTTGAATCTTTGCCGGTGTTAAAACGATAATCAACTAAAAGAGTATCACCATTAAACTTACCATCAAGCTGACCGTTATTATGTGGTTTTTCAGCGTATTTTACCAACAATGCACCCGTAATTTTTCCAGATGACATTGTTTTTATAATCATTGATGCACTATCTTTTTCGAAAGCAGCAGCATAACAGGTTTCACTTAGAACAGAATCTTTTTTTGCCTCAGCTTTTTTTTCTGATTGATTACAGGCAAACACAAACGGAATTGCCGCAAGTGCTAGATAAAGGATGTTTTTATTCATATTAAAGATTTTAAGTTTGAGGATATTACCTAAATATAAATTAAGGATGAAATGTTTGTTTAAATTCCACAATTTAATCTTTACAGTAAAATATTATTTTCTGGAACGATCGCAGGTGGCAAATCAATTTCATTGAGCATATCCCGCATATCAATTTCGATAGTCCTAGATATGTTTGTTATTGGCACATCATTCGCACTGCCTTCAAACGGATTTGTAGAACTATCGCCCACAACATCTAATGTATTAAAAACCCATGTCAAAAGTATCGCAAATGGAATATTTAACCATATAGAGAATCCTTCTATTACTGTTCCAATACCTAACTTGTTAAAATCGTTTAATAGGCCGTAAGGCACAAGAAAAACGAAAAGATTTAACATTATATTGGCAATTGAAGAGAAATGCCGTGGGTATGGAAAATTTTTAATCCGCTCTGTCTTACCTTGATTATCGTAAAAATTAGTTATTCCAGCCTGTAAAGATTGAAGTTGTAAATCAGTAAAAACTTTTTCAGCCGCCAATTTATTAATGTGACTAGATTGTAAAGCCATTATCTGCGTTGCTCTATTTTTTTTGGTTAAAACATACTTCAATTCTTCATCAGATAGATAATTTGTTAATACTTCTTCAAGCTTATCCGTTCTTTCTGCAATGTGATAGTTTTTCGCATATTCTAAATTTCTGGGGTCATCCATGTTTTCCCAAACACGAGGCTCTCTAAGTTGAAAACGTAGAGCTGTTAACCAGGCAAAGTGGCGGTAAAAAATTATCTGCACATCTTGCTTTTTATCTTTTGATGATAAAAAATCTCTAACCATTACAGCAAAAGAGCGACTTGCATTTATAATGCCGCCATAAATTTGGCGTGCTTCCCAAAGCCTTGCATAACTTGCATTATTTTTAAATCCGATTATAAAGGAAACAGCAGTTCCTAATAGAGCTACCGGAACCCAGGAAATTGATAGAAATGTAAAACCACAAAAATGATAAAGAACAGTTGGTATAATAGCCAAAATACTTAGCCTTAAAATATCCCTACGTGTCCAAAGGATAAATTCTTTTAAAGAATATTTCTTTCCAGCGTGCATGAGATTAAAATTTTATTTAGGGATGTTCTCTGAGGGTTGGCGAAGGTATAAAAATTTGAGAGTAAGTACCAAAATCACTATTGATTTTATTAATCAGAAAAAATATTTTCTTAACAAGATATATAATTATCTACTCTATACTAAATTATTACTCATTACAAAATGTACCAACTCCGCAGAGGTTTTGGTATTGGTTTTTGTACGTAAATTTTTCTTGTGGTTTTCTACCGTTGAGTACGATATATTTAACTCATCAGCAATTTTCGGACTGTTAAAACCTCTTAACATTAAATTTAGCAATTGCTTTTCCCGTTTGGTGATGCTTGGTAAATTCACATTTTTTAGCGTCACAATATCGCCCATGGCCAAATGGTAATATTCTGTTTTACCATCTATCACATTAACCAATGTCATTAAAATCGGTCTTTCATTAAAATTAAAATGTGTTAAATCAGTAACCATCATTAAGCCACAAGTGGTTAAATTTTGGCTGTTTACATACAAACCGGGCATTTGTATCAGCACCCAACGGTAAGCTTTTTGGGCGTTTAACATTCTGGCGTATATGTTAATGCGAATGTTATCTTGTTTCTCTGTTGGCAATTCGATAATCCTATCCATGGCATATTGTATGGCCGAAAGCACATAAAAACTATCATCAGGATGAATATTTTCTACAAAAAAGAAGGCCGATTTATTTTCCCAATCGGCTTTGCTAAACGGACTAAGCTCGCCAATGTTTTGGCTGGCCACTGTAATTAGCATGTTTGCATTGTCGCCAATAAACCAATAATACGGACCGATGGCAAAATTATGCGCTTCTTTTATCTGTGTTTCGAAAAACGCTTCGTAATTAATAATACCTAATTCCTTGTCAGATTTGGCATTATTAGTAAACTGTTCTGTAGTTAATGGTTGTAAAATTTTCATAGCGTAGGTTAGATTTAACTAATATAATCTTTTACATCATCAATTAAAAATGATAGATATCTACTATTTTTTGAGCGTTTGTTAAACATTAAATTTGAGTTATTATATCACCAAGAAAGCCATTTGATAGAATTAATGGAACATTTTATCATCCCAAGAGATAAAATAATTTTACTTACAGGTAAACCTTTACACATAATTCATCTATTCTTTTTCCAGGTAATTAAAAAAAGTAACATCATTTAAAATAAAACTAACCTCATGAAAAATAACCGTCGATCAGAATTTAATAAATCCTACATATTGATTACTGCTTTTTTATTTTATATAAACATCGGCTTTGCCCAAAATACCGAAGAAGCTAACAACTTTATAAGAGGCAACAAACTAATTTTTACCGACAACTTTAGCAAGGATGCCATAGGCGATTTTCCTGCCAGATGGAGTAGTACACAAGGTGGAGAAATAAATAATATTGATGGTTTTGAAGAAAAATTTTTAAAAGTACCCGGAGGAAGTATCATTAACCTTTTATTAACTAAACCGCTTCCGCAAGATTTCACTTTAGATTACGACATTGTTTTGCCTGCTGATGAAAGAACTGTTGTGCCAACAATCTGCTTTGGTGCAAAGCTAGAAAAGCTCGATATTATTATAACTCGTAGAAATGGATTACAGTTTTCCCTAATTCGTAGTGACAGAAAGGGTTATGGTAACAAATTATTGTATGGCAATTACAGTACAAGTACAACGCTAAACAAAATAGATTATACACCCGAAATCAACAAAAAAATACACATCGGTTTTATGATTAACGGTACTCGCCTACGCCTATTTATTGATGGTGTAAAAATGCTCGATTTACCTACGCAATTTTTAAACAGTTACCGCAAAAATATTTATTTAAATAGCCCAACTAATGGTTGGCAAGAAACCAAAACCAGTTATTTCTACGTCAGTAATTTTACACTTGCCGAAACCGGTAAAGATGCTCGTAGTAAAGTTGTTAAAGATTTATTTGAAATGGGCAGAGCAAGTACAACTGCTATAAAATTTAAAGTAAACAGCGATGCCTTACTACCAGAAAGTAATGCTATAATTAACGAGCTTGTTGTGGCTATGAAAGCAAATGCAAGTGCAAAAGTTAAAATTATTGGTCACACAGATAGCGATGGCGATGATGCTAAAAACATGGCTTTAAGTTTAAAAAGAGCCAATGCCGTAAAAGCTAAAATGATGAGTTTGGGTATTGAAAGCACTCGCTTAACTACCGAAGGTTTAGGCGAAAGTAAACCAGCTGCCGACAATTCATCTGCCGAAGGTAAAGCAAAAAACCGACGGGTAGAGTTTATAAAAATGTAAGTAGTTGCCAGTTTTCTGCCAGTAGACGGGCAGAAATTCAAAGGTTTAAAAGCGAAATACTTAAATCAACCAAGTTTATACATGCAAAAAATCTAAAATCGTATCCCGATAGCTATCAGGACTAAAATCTAAAATTAAAATGATGAACCGACTATTTCTATTACTGATGATTGCACTTAGCAGTTGCACCGTATTAAAAAACGGCACCTCTTACTTAGGTGAGGATAGAATTTTCGGCAAGCATTTTAACCGAACCTTTAAAACCGAATACAAAGAAGTTGATTACAGGGCATCGGCGGTTGAGTTGGGTATTGCCATAAAACCACACAAAGATGGAAGAATTAAAGGCATCAGAATTAAAAACCCGACAAAAGGTTACGTTCGCCTTTCTATTTGGGATGCCGATACGCGTGAGCTCATACAAAGCACAAATGTAAACATTAGCGACACGGTGGATTATAACTTTTTTTATATCCAAATGCCTTTAATAGCCAATAAAACCTATACAATTTCTATCAACGTACTAAAATATTACTACTACAAATTGCCATTTAACCCATTGCCTTTACATAGTAATGATGTGAGTTTGCTGTACAGCGTTTATGAAGAAACGCCATATCAGCGGTTTCCCGGGCAAAATGTAGCATCGGTTTACCACGGCATAATTGATATAGATGCAGAGTTTAAAATAGATTAACCAAAAACATCATCAACCTAAAAAATATAAAACAATGAAAAAGCTCATTTTCCTATTACTGATTTTCCCAACAATTGTATTTGCACAAGTAAGGCCCGGATTGTATAAATTCCAACTAATTCCTGGGAACCTAAAAATGGAACTCAACAACAGTAATTTTATAAGGGTTGCAGACGATTGTAGAGATAGAACTCCAAACTGTGGCAAACAGGTGTGGCAAATTGTAACTACAAGTATTAATGCTACTACGTTTAAAATAATTTTAACGGGCAGTGGTAAGTACCTTACATGGGACGACCCGAACGAAAACGCAATTAAGCTACAGTTATCGTTACAGCCACGATACCCAAGGCTGAAGGAAAAATATCAGTTATTTAATTTCATTATTAATGATAAAGGAAGTTATCAAATTCAACCAGCATTTGATGATGCTACACCTAACAATTTCTTTTTAAGTGCGACAGTACATCCTGGTGCATACAATGCTGTAGGATTATTTAAAAAAGGTGAAACCGAGTTTAGAAACGTACAAGACGCTTGGATTTTTACGCCACCTATTACACCGTTAGCTCCACAAGCTAGCCCATCAGTTGTTGTAGAGCCACCTTCAGATAATAAACTAGAAGTTGATTTTAAAACAGGTGCCGATAATTTGGAAATGAAACCTTTTCAGGATAATGTAGAAATACATGTGGTTTTAAAAAACAGAGCCGATGCCATTTTACAAAACGCCAATAAAGACCAAAACTGGCCAAACAATTCTATCAAACGAGTTACCGTACCATTACCTGCCGATATTACCGTTGATGATATTAAAGAATTGCATGTTTACAGAAATAGAAAGCTGGGTGGTACACCAACTACAACCGTTTTTAACATCGCCGAAAAAGACAATTGGAATGTTGATAAAATCACATCTACAGCAAGAATAAAAGTTAATGGCGTGCTAAAAATGTATCGCTTTGCAGATTTTATAAGCTCAACAGGCTCAAACCCAATGTTTAGGTTTGTTTACGAAGGTGGTAATGGCAGGAACGAAGGACAGGTTTTTAAGGGTTTTTTAAGTAATGTAGGCAATGGCACGAGTACCAGCAACTCACCCAATGTTGTAAATGCCCCGCCAAAAATAAAAATAGAAACCTTAACCGGAGGCGATGATTTACGTGGTGGCAATGATAATGTAAATCTAATGATTAGATTAAATACAACTCCTGCAAGAACAATTACCGTAAGCAACCTTAATAACCGTGAAAAGTGGGATAATTTTACAGAACATATCGTAACTAAATCTATAACCGCTCCTGCTTTTACTTTTGATGATATTAAAGAAATTGCACTTAGACACACTGGCGGAGGTGGCATTGGCGCCGATAATTGGTATTTAGATAAACTAAAAATTACACTAACCATTGCCGGCGAAACAAGAGTTTTGGTTGACCAAGTTGGTGCGCCAATACATTACTTTACCGGAGAACTTCGCTCAAAAACACTTCAAATTTTAAGATAATAAGCTATGAAACCATCATGATTTTTTCAAATCACAAAGTGGAATGAATAAATCTGATAGCTTCATCAACATTAAAAAACAAATTATATACAGATGAAAAATATTGTGATAACAATTGCACTTGTAACAAGTATGGTTTTAAGTGCAAATGCCCAAAAAGGCAAAATACAAACTGGTGTAATGGCAAATCCAAATTCGGCTGTTGTTAAAGCATTACCAGATTTAACTTTCGATTTGATACCTGTGGTACTTGCTGGTGGCGACCCATTGGAGCGAGTTTTGGGAACCAAAGCCACCGTAAAAATGGACATCAATTTTATTGTAAAAAATATTGGCGTGGTTAACTCAAAACCTACTAAAGTTTATGCCACTTACAGCTTTTTAGGTACACAAAGAGTAGGTACAGAAATGGTGCAAACCATGAGGCACTTCAATTCTGCAGAGTTACCTATACCAGCAATTAAAAGCAGAAAAGACGAGTTATTTAAACTTACATTCTATTTTGAAAACACACCAGAACAAGCTTTTGGCAAAGACATTAAAGTTGGTTTAACCATTGTAACTACTGGTGCGGGTAGTCAGCCAGAACTTTCTTTAAAAAACAACCAATCTGAAGAGGTAACCATTTACAAGAGCGTTCAATAATTATTAAACTGTAGTATATGGCTAAAAATCAACATTTTTAAAATTCACTATTATGAAAACTTTAAAATTATCAGCGCTGATTATTCTATTTGGATGGGCTACAGTAACTATGGCGCAAGAAAAAAAGAAACCAGATGTAGTAATATTTGATACACCTTGTCCGCTTCCAGAGTTTAAAAAAGGACAAACTTCTGCCCAAGTGAACGAAGAGACGAGAAAGTATGTAGAATGCAAAAAACAACGAGAAGCGAGGCTAAAAGAGCGTGCCCAAGAAGCCGAAAAAATACGACAAGAAAGATTGCAGCAGCAAGAAGAACAAAGAAAGCAAAATGAGAGGAATAAGCAAATTGACCAAGAAAAAAGAACAGAAGAAAGACGTAGAGAAACTGTACGTAGAGAAGATGATCGACAACGAAATGCATTAAATGCGCAAATAGATAAAGAAAAGCGAGCAGAAGAAAGACGCAGACAACGAGATGCAAACATTAACAGACAGCTGCAAAGAGAAGCATCGCCACAAAGGAACGACCCCCAAAAGGCAGCTGCACAAAGCGCTAGAGAAGAAAGACAAAGATGAGCTCGCGAACGTGCTGCCGAAGAAAGAAGAAAAAAAAGAGAAGCTGAAGGAAATTAGTTAGTCATTTAGTAATTTATGCTTTTAAAGAATAAGTACCGCTTTACTGCTTACGTTAAAATAGGTTCAGCACATAAACATTGTATTTCTTATACAGATATAACATGGGATGTTGAGATGAAAACTGCCGATTAAGTAAAAATGGATTTGCCCTATGATGTGCAAACGGGATATAAAGAAAGGACCGTGCCGTATAAATTAGATTTTATACAAGTGGGTCCATTTAGAGGTGAAAATTATTTAGGCCAACCCACAAAACCTGATAATTTTATTGGCCAACCACATACTACATTTATTCAGTTTACTACCAGAATAACTAATCCTTAAAACAACGATATAAAATTGGGCAGTAACAATTTGTCTTTTATGTTTTTAAATAAAATTATGATTTTAGGCATAAAAAAATCCGCGAGATTATTAAAATTTCGCGGATTCTTTAAAGATTTGTGGAGCCGAAGGGAGTCGAACCCTTGTCCAGTTGTGAGATAACTTATACCTTCTACATGCTTATTTTTCAATTAATTTTCGAGAAATAAACGGGCTGAAAACCGACCTTGTTTAAATCCTTAGATACTTTATCTCACCTTAAGCCATATCTTCTTAAGGCCAGCGCTGTTATTTCGATGCTCCAGATTCTAACCTAACAATGCAGCAGTTAGAGGAACAAAAGCTATGCTAATTCTAAATTAGGCAGCTAAGGCGTAGTTATTTTCGCCAACTATTGTTTTGAACGTTCTCTTTAAAGTGCTCTCCGTACAACGCACTGCATGCTAACATAACCTTCGCCACCCTGTCAAATCCAAGAACGGCCCCATTTTCGTTTTACAAATGGCATTGCAAAACAGGACGACAAATATAAGAATATTATCGCTTCTTTTAATGATGAAAACAAAACATTAATGTATTTGAGCATCTAACCTATGCACAAAATCATCAATATCAAAGGGTTTGGGTATAAAATCATCGGCTTTGCATTTACTTTTCATCTCAGCTGACGAAAAGTTAGCCGACATCATCACTATAGGCATGTGTTGCGTTTTTTCGTCTGCCTTGAGTTCACAACATAAATCAATTCCATTTCCATCTGGCAACATAACATCCAGCAAAAACAAATTTGCATTAAATTCAGTCGCTCCGCTTTTAAAGTCGGCTATATTCGCGAAGTATTTAACCTCGTATTCCCCTTCACTAAGTATATATCCAATGATATCCCTGATATCTTCGTTATCTTCTAAAACACAAATTCGCTTTCCCATATTTGATAATTATTTAATTACTAACTAATTAACACTGATAATGTTTTGAATGTTAGTATATAAAACTTAGCAGAGTAGTTTATGTCGCTTAGAAATCAGAATAATCGGTTGGATATAAAAACAGGGTTACATTTTTAGAAACATTGTGTTGATATTGCGGCAAGCCACTAATTTTTTTATATTCAGGCCCAAACGCGGCCCAGTGATTATCTCTATCTGCCTTATTATTAAAGGTTGTTAGGTACATTAAATTTGGCATTTTACTACCAGAAATAACCTGACCATAAAACACAGCATTAAAATTCAGCTTTGTAAAAATATCTACTTCCGCATCGTTAAACATGCCAATTTTGTTCAAAGAAAGGTTTTCTGTAGCCGCTTCATAACTCCTCAATTCATATACACGCTCACTTTTTGGAGAAGTTAAACTTGGCAACGCATATTCAGGCATAGCCGAAAAAGCTTTTAGTATTATTGATTCAACTCTGGTATACGGTGCTTCGTTATAGGTAGCATTTAAATAATTTTTTCCAGCTTCGATGTATTGTTTATCCTTAATAACAAGCTCATTAATTTTATCTAAATCAGCAAGCTTTTTAAATGGAATAAAAACATAAATCAGTTTTTCTGAGGTATCTTGAGCAATCGGTTTAAAAACACCAATATCCTTCACGCCTGCCCTGTGAGAAGCCGGAATGAAAGCGTTTTTCAAATATTCATCTAAAGTAGCTTCTTGTACTTTTGTCTTCAAATGATAAACTTTGATTTGGTAATAATAGGATGTTTTCACAGCAAATGCAGTTGCCGAAAAAGCAATTAAAGTAATCGCTAAAAAAAGTAATTTGGTTAGGAAAGATTTCACAATATATTGGTTTTAGATTGAACTAACTATTCACGCCCATCGCGTATAAAATAATATTAACACCAAATTTAGTATTATCCTCGGCTAAAAAGCGTTTATTTCGAAAATCGTAATCCCATTCGCAACCATAATCTTTATTGCTATATAAAACACCAATTCGGTTGTTTATGGTAATGGCTTTTAAATAATCATGTACCAAATCATCGCCCCAACCATTTAACTCAAAAGAAGTAGTTGGCGGACCTTTTTCAAACTTGAAAAATGAATTGTAAATCGGATGGTTGTTTGCGATTTTTTTCAATGCTGATGCGCCGAATAAGTTGCTCATTTGTGTTTCAAAAGACCGGGCAAACAAGCCATCAATGTCATGGTTGCAATCATCTACAAAAACGAAACCACCATTTTTAACATAAGCCTTAAAGTTTGCTGCTTCTTGCTGATTAAATTGAACCAATTTATGCCCGCTCATATAGCAAAATGGATATTTGAATAAATCCATACTACTTAATTCTACTATTTTTTCTTCTTCTTCAAGCGGAATGGTGGTGTATTCCAACAATGAATTTAAGATATTGGATGGCATTCGCTGGTCGGTATCCCAATCGCCGGAAGTGTATTTTAATCTCGCAAATGTGAATTTGGTTCTTTGCATCGCCCTAAATTAGCTTCAATTTTCGTTAATTCTGGTTTTTGAGTTGATAATCTTGTAAATTTTTTGATATTCTTTTACTGTGGATTAAAATTTTGCCTCATAATGCCCTATATTAACAACAAAATTCATACAAACTAAAAAAAATTGTTTTGGAGCGTTCAGAAACTAACTTAAAATTATTGATTGGCAAAATCTCCCAATTAAAAAGCGAAATACAAAAAATAATTGTTGGTCAGGATGTAATTATAGAAGAAATGCTCATCGCCTTAATGGCTGGCGGACATTGTTTATTAGAAGGTGTACCTGGTCTGGCCAAAACTTTAATGGTTAGAACAATGTCACAAGCTTTAGATTTATCTTTTAGAAGAATACAATTTACACCCGATTTAATGCCAACAGATATTGTGGGAACCGAAATTTTAGAGGAAGACCACGTAACCGGTAAACGTTTTTTCAAGTTTAATAAAGGACCATTATTTGCAAATATTGTTTTGGCTGATGAAGTAAACAGAACGCCACCAAAGACACAATCTGCACTGTTGGAAGCCATGCAGGAGTTTGAAGTAACGTATGGCGGTCAGACTTACCCTTTAGACAGACCATTTTTTATTCTTGCAACCCAAAACCCGATAGAACAAGCCGGAACATATCCGCTTCCGGAAGCGCAACTAGACAGATTTTTGCTCTACATAAAAATTGGTTATCCAACTGCTGCTGAAGAATCCAGAATTTTAAGCAGTACAACGGGTGCCAAAAAAGCAACCATAAATCCGATTATTGGGGCTGAAGAGATTAAAGAATTACAAGCAATAACCCGTGAGGTAAGCATTAGCGATGATTTAATTAATTACGTAAGCGAGCTGATTCGTGCCACTAGACCTGATACTACAACGGTTCCTTTTGTAAAAGAATGGGTAAGATGGGGCGCTGGTCCGCGGGCTGGGCAAGCCTTAATTTTAACGGCAAAAGCCAGAGCCTTATTTTATGGTCGTTATGCTGTAATCACCGAAGATTTGCAAACCATGGCTTATCCGGTTTTACGCCATCGGGTTTTAATGAATTTTAAAGCCGAAGCGGAAAATGTTTCCTCAGATAAAGTAACTGATGAATTAATTAGAGCAATCTCGAAACCGACAGCAAATATTTAATGAGCAGGCTTTTAGATCCAAAAATATTAATGGCGATTAAAGACCTGAATTTATCGGCTAAAATGACGATAGATGGGTTTATGAGCGGCATTAATAAAAGTACCTTAAAGGGTGCCGGATTAGAGTTTAGCCAATACAGAAGTTACCAGCCGGGCGATGATTTACGTTCGCTGGACTGGAAAATGTTTGCACGTTCGGATAGGTATTATATCCGCGAATCGGAAGTGGAAACAAATATTTCTGTACGTATTTTAATTGATGCAAGCGCATCTATGAACCACAGCGATGGCGATTTCACAAAAATCGAATATGCCCGTTACCTTGGCGCATCTTTGGCTTATTTGGCAAATTTGCAGGGCGATGCAATTGGTTTATACGTATTTAAAAATTCGGGGATTTTTTCAATGACCCCGAAACAGGATTACCAACACTTGGCCCGATTATTTTATCAGCTGGAAAATATCAATCCGACAGGAATATTTACAAAGCCAACCCACTACAAGGAACTTTTTTCAGGTACACAAAAACGTGAACTCTTAATTTTTGTCACCGATTTATATCAACTTGATAATGAAATATTGAATCTGCTGGAAACTTTAAACACACTTAGACATGAGATTTTGGTTTTCCATCTGTTAGCCAAAAACGAAGTTGATTTAGATTTTAAAGGCTATACCACTTTTGAGGATTTGGAAACTGGCAAAACCATCCAAATAGACCAAGCGAAAGCCAGAGCAGAATACAAGATTAAATTCAGTGCTCACCTCGAAGACATTAGGGTTAAAATGCTCGATAGAAGAATTGCATACAGAACAATATCTACCGAAGAACCTTTAGACCAGGCTTTGAGAGATTTTTTAAAACAAAGAAGTAAATTAAAAATTTAGTGCAGTTTTTTTATCCCATCGGTTTACTGGCGCTTGCAGGCTTAATTATCCCGCTCATCATCCATTTGTGGAATATTAAGCAAGGCAAAACTTTAAAAATTGGAAGTATTTCACTTTTAGGAGAAAGTTCTCGGGCAAGTTCAAAAAGCTTTAAGATAGCAGATTGGCTTCTGTTTGTACTTCGTTGCCTGCTTATTATTTTAATTGGTTTTTGCATTGCCGAGCCATATTTAAGCAAAAAGCTAAACTCAAAAGAAAAGGGCGGTTGGATTTTAGTCGATAAATTAAACTTTAAGTCAGCTTATCAGCAGAATAAAAAAACAATAGATTCTTTACTTAAAATCCGTTATCAAATACACGATTTTAATTATGGTTTTGCTGCTTTAAACTTGGAAGATACTATCGCTAATAACCAAACTAACACAAATCCAAATTACACAAGTTTATTCAATCAACTTAATCAAACGCTACCTAGCGGCACAAATGTTTTCGTTTACCAAAATTTACAACAGAATAATTTTGGCGATGAATTACCAAAAACACAATTTAACATCCATTGGAATTTTTTAAACAACTCAGATTCCATGAAAACCTGGGTTACAGATTTTGCAGGTAAAAAATTAGAGGCTAAATCTACACCAGAATATACAACCTACGAAAAACTGAATAATCAAAACCCTGCTCCCATTTCAGTGGCGATTTATAATGAGGCAAGTAACAATGATGACAAGTACCTTAATGCCGCACTAAATGCTATTTCTGATTTTAGTAAACGAAAAATTGTACTAAATTCAAAAGGAAATAATAATCAAATTGGTTTTTGGCTTTCAGATAAACCTATTACAAGCAACTTTAAATCTTCAATAATTGAAAATGGAACTTTGTTTAAATATGCTTCTGGCAAAGCCGAATCAATACATTCATTTATTCAAATTGAAGGGAAAGACATTCCACTTTCCAAACGCATTAACATAAAAAATCAATCTTCTAATCTTTGGGTCGATGGATTTGGCAATTCACTTTTATCAAAAGAAAACAGTGGTAAACTAACAATTTTAAGCTTTTACACCAGGTTGAATCCGCAATGGAATGAATTGGTTTGGAACGAAGCATTTTTAAAGGCCTTAATGCCAATCGTTTTGCAGAGCGAAAAATCTAAAACCTTCGGTTTTGAAGATAATTTAAACGACCAAAGAACTTTACAAGCCAATCAGCTTACTCAAGAGCATCATGATTTAAAGCAGAAAGACACAGAAATCGTAATAAAGGAATCTATTATAAACTACTTTTGGATTGCGGCTTTAATAATTTTCCTTACGGAAAGAATTTTATCATTCAGAAATAAAATAGATGATGCAAAAAACTGAAGGATTTAATTGGATACGTAACTTAAGAACGAGGTGGATAAGCGTTCGACTTTTAAGAATAATTGCCATTTCTTTAGCGATTTCAATTGTAATTGGTACAATTGCGATCAAATTCTTTCAGGTTGAATTGTGGCTGGTAACACTGTTATTTTTAGCGGCATTAATTTTATTGTTGTTTTTTAAACAATTTTGGAAAACAAGCTATGCAGATGTTTCGAGGTTCGTAAATAACAAATATCCTGAAGTTGAAGAAAGTGCTGATTTACTGTTACAAAATCCTGAAGAATTATCATTTCTTCAACAGTTCCAAAGGAATAAAATTGAGGCAATAATACCATCATTAACACAACCTAAAGAACTTTACGCCAAAATTTACAGCTCCGTTGCAATTTTGGCTATTGGGCTAATTCTTAGTTATGGCATTACCAAAATACCAAGAATAAACTCTAGATTAATTCAGTCGCCGGATACTGAAACAACCGTTCCAGTAGTTAAGGAAAATATTTTACCGGAAATTTCTGATTTCACGCTTATCATTACGCCACCGGCTTACACAAGGAAAGGAACCAGAACACAAAGCGTTTTTACGATTAAAGCAGAAAATGGCGCAAAAGCAAACTGGCAAATCGAAACAAATATTGCGATAAAACAGCTTCAGTTTGTTTTTAATGATAAAGAATACATCAATTTAAAACCAACTGATGGCAAGAATAAATCATGGGCCTTCTCAAAAGCGATTAACAAATCTGGTTTTTATCAAGTGGTAATTGATGGTAAAAAATCTGATTTATACCAAATAGAAATCATTGCCGATTTGCCAGTATCGATTAAAATTAGTCAACCCAAACAACACACCACAATTGACATTGGCCAACCACAAAAATTCACATTAAAAGCTAACTTAACTGATGATTACGGCATTAGCGATGCATTTATATCTGCAACCATGGCCAGCGGAAAAGGTGAAGGCGTTAGTTTTACCGAGAAAAAATTATCATTCGAAACAAATTTTGGCAACCAGAAAAATGTTTCATTAACCAAAAATATAGATTTGAAATCGCTTGGTATGAAGCCTGGTGATGAGTTATATTTCTTCATCAAAGCAATGGACAACCACGGGCAATCAAGTCGCTCGGATGTATATTTTGTTTCGATAGTAGATACAACCGAATTAATGAGTTTATCTGGAATGACAAATGGTGTTAATCTGGTTCCTGAATATTTTAGAAGCCAGCGGCAAATTATTATCGACACTGAAAAATTGCTAAAAGAACAAGCTTCGATTCCTGCAGAAACTTTTAAAACACGGGCAAATAACTTAGGTATCGACCAGAAACTACTTCGTTTGCGTTACGGACAGTTTTTAGGTGAGGAAAATGAAACTGAAATTGGTGGCGACCATGACGATCACGATGAACATGAGGAACATAAGGGCGGGGAAGAAAAGTTTGGCGATGTAACTGCCATTATGGATAAATATGCCCACAAGCACGATATTGCTGAAGATGCAACATTTTTTGAACCCGAAATGAAGGCTCAATTAAAAGCTGTATTGACTGAAATGTGGAATTCAGAATTACGTTTACGAACTTATAAACCGCAAGAAGCATTACCCTACGAATACAAGGCTCTACGCTTACTGAAAGATTTACAGCAAAAATCAAGGGCATACGTAGCCAAAACCACAGTAAAAACGGCATCATTAAAACCCGAAAAAAGATTAAGTGGTGAATTGGATAAAATTCTTCAACCTGTTCAAAAAATGAGTTTTGAGCAGAAAGAATTACGAACTATACATTTAAAAACCTCACTTTCAATTTTAGAGGGCAGAAGAAATGGTAAGAAATTCACAGCCAATGAAAAGCTGATGTTGAACGAAACTGAGAAATATATGATTGGCGCAGCAGCTGATAATCCAGCCTCATTCCTATCCGCGTTAACCAGCTTAAGAAGGGTTTCATCAGCTTCTAAACCAAATTCAAAAGATATTGATGCTGTGCAAAGTGGCATTCAAAAAATGATAAAGTTTGAACCACTAAAGCCGCAACATAAAACAACTTTGCCTGCATCAGCATTATATCAAAACTATTTCAATAACTTAAATAAATCGGGCAGATAACATGGATTTTAAATTAATAGCCATCATAATTTGCTCGCTAATGCTGATTTTTTTATCGTATAAAGAAATCAGCAGAAAAGATAAATCACGTTTAACCTGGCGGATTTTAGCCAGCATTTTTGCTGTTGCTTCATTTCTTTTTCTACTCATTCCGCTAAAATACAAAACTGTAGTAAAGCAAAATTTAAATGAAATAAACTTACTAACGGAAGGCACAGAAATCGACACAGCCTTAAAAATTCAAGGTAACAGATATAGTTTAGCGAGCTACAAATATCTTGAGTTAAAAAATATCAAGACCGTTCAAATACCGGATTTAGCTTATTTCTTAAAATCGCATCCGGAGATTAATAAAATAAATCTTTACGGTTATGGTTTTAGCGCCTCTGAACTGGAAAACATAAAAGGCTTACAGATAGATTTTCATCAATCTGAAAGAATTAGTGGAATTATTTCAGCAAACTGGCCATCAAAATTAAAAGTTACTGAAAAATTCCAAATCCAGGGCATCTATAAAAATACAGAAAAAGCCAGTATCAAATTGCTTCTTAAAGGTTTAGGCAAATCGATCGATTCGATTAATGTAAAACCAAATACAGAAACTAACTTTTCGTTCAAAAGTCAGCCTAAGCAAATTGGCAAGGCCATTTTTAATCTAATTGCCCTAAACGGTAAAGATACAATTTCCAATGAGCCGGTTCCATTTGTTGTAAATGAGCAACCAGAGATGAAGGTTTTAATCCTAGCTTCGTTTCCAGATTTTGAATATAAATTTTTAAAGAAATGGCTCTTTGACAATCATTACCCTTTGGCTTTCAGAGGCAAAATCAGCAAAGATAAATACACAACCGATTATCTAAATTTGAGCAACTTAAGTTTAAATACGATTAACTCTTCTACTTTAAAACAGTTTGATGTATTGATAATTGATGAAGATGAACTCTCTGTTTTGTCGGCTGGAGAAAAGGCATCAATTCAAACAGCTATGAATAACGGTTTGGGTGTTATCATTAGAATTTCCAATTCAAAATCAAGCGGTTTTTTGAGTGATAAATTTGCCCGTTTTGAGTCGCCAATTCAAAAAGACAAAGGTTTAATATCAACCTATAAAGATGAAGCAGCAAAACTCAGTAAATTACCTGTCGACCAATCTCTTTTTCTCAACCCATCTGAAAATAGTCAATCTATAATTATTGAATCTACTGGAAAAATTTTAGCTGCAAGTAAAATAAATGGCTTAGGTAAATTAACAGCATCCACACTTGCCTCAAGTTATAACTGGATGCTTAGTGGCAAAGAATTAGATTATGCAACTTATTGGTCTGCATTATTATCTAAAACCGCCCAAACAAAGGCAGAAAATTTAGCATTAAGGACGCAGCCGGATTTTCCTATCGTTGAGCAGAAAATGAATATTATAATCGATTTACCTGAGAGCAATAAAATTCCAGCCATCAAAATGAATGATTTAAAGCTTCCTCCTATCCAAAATATGGAATTGCCTTTTCAATGGATGGTTACGGATTGGCCAAATACTAAAGGTTGGAATACACTAAAAATCAACCAAGCAATCGAAGAACTATTTATTTTTGCAAAGCAAGATTGGCAAACTTTAAGAAATCACAAGAAAACACAACAGACAATCCAATTTATACAAAATACCAAAAATCAACCGATAAAAAACACCATTTCTGAGCAAAGCACTGAAAATGAAGTTTCAAAGTGGTGGTTTTTTACGTTGTTTTTATTATCTGCCGGATTTTTGTGGGTCGAATCGAGAATCCTTAAAAATATTTACGTTTGAAACTAAAATGTTATACATAAAATAGGGAATCAAGTGCATAAATAGCTATCTTGTAATCGTAATCACCTAAACTGAACCAATTGAAAAGAAAAGATTTCCTCTACTTATCCGGAATGGGTATGGGTGCCTTGTTGTTGCCCAATCTTTCCGCATTTGGAACACCAATCGACCCGCTGCAAGCCCTTGATGGTGTTGATGTAAAGATTAAAAAAGAACTGGCCGATGTTGCGCTTAATGCTGCAAAATCAAAAGGCGCCACTTATGCCGATATTCGCATTGGCCGTTACTTAAATCAATTTGTTGCCACCAGAGAAAAACGTGTGCAGGGCGTTGCAAATACCGAATCTTACGGTGTTGGTATTCGTGTACTCGCTAATGGATGCTGGGGTTTTGCTGCAACAAACAACGTAACTAAAGATGCAATTGCAAAAGCTGCTGAGCAAGCGGTTGCTGTAGCAAAAGCCAATTCAAAAATTCAGGGCGAACCTGTTCAACTAGCTCCGCAAAAGGGCTTTGGCGAAGTTAGCTGGAAAACGCCGATAGAAATTAATGCCTTTGAAGTACCTGTTAAGGAAAAAGTAGATTTGCTTTTAAACGTTAACGATGTGGCCATGCAAAATGGTGCAAACTTCGTAAACTCTGTAATTTTTGCCGTTAATGAGCAAAAGTATTTTGCCTCAACAGATGGTTCTTACATTGATCAGGATGTACACAGAATTTACCCCAACTTTAATGTAACCAGAATCGACAGGGCTTCAGGACAATTTAAAACTCGTAACTCCTTAAGCTCACCAATGGGTAAAGGTTACGAGTATATGCATGCTCGCCCGGAAGATAAAGTTAGTGGCATTGTAACCCGCTACAAAGGCCGTTACGATATGCTTGAAGATGTTAAGGAAGCGGCTCGTGTTGCTTCTGAAAAGATTAAAGCTAAATCGGTTGAACCGGGTAAATATGATTTGGTTTTAGACCCTTCTCACCTTTGGTTAACCATTCATGAATCTGTTGGTCACCCAACAGAATTAGACCGCGTTTTGGGTTACGAAGCAAATTATGCAGGCACTAGTTTCCTAACGCTTGATAAATGGGAATCGAAAAAATTCAAATTTGGTAGCGATAAGGTAAATATTGTTGCTGATAAAACACAAGTTGGCTCTTTAGGTGCTGTTGGTTATGATGATGAAGGTGTAAAATGTAAAAAATGGGATTTAATTAAGGATGGTACCTTGGTAAGTTACCAAGCCATTCGAGATCAGGCACACATTATTGGCTTAACCGAATCTAATGGTTGCTGCTATTCGCAAGGTTGGGATGACGTTCAATTCCAGCGTATGCCAAATGTTTCACTTCAACCAGGTAAAGAAAAACTTTCGGTTGATGATATGATTAAAAATGTTGAAAAAGGCATTTATATTATTGGCGATGGTAGTTTCTCAATCGATCAGCAACGTTATAACTTCCAGTTTGGCGGACAAATTTTCTACGAAATTAAGGAAGGGAAAATTGTGGGCATGTTAAACGATGTGGCTTATCAGGCAAATACGCAAGAGTTTTGGAATTCTTGTAATGCAATTTGCGATGAAAGTGATTATCGTTTAGGTGGTTCATTTAACGATGGTAAAGGACAACCAAGCCAGAGTAGCGCAGTTTCTCACGGAAGCTCAACTACAAGATTTAATGGAGTTAATGTTATTAATACAGCAAGAAAAATATAATTATGGCCATATTAAGTAAAGAAGAAGCCCAGGCGATATTAAAAAAGGTAATCAGTTTCTCTAAAGCCGATTTCTGTGAGGTCAGTTTACGAGGTTCTGATGGTGGAAATATTCGTTATGCCCGTAATGCGGTATCAACCGCAGGACAAATAAGCACAATGAGTTTAGGGGTAAGCTCAACCTATGGTAAAAAGACAGGTTCGGCAACCATTAATGAGTTCGATGATGCATCATTACAAAAAGTTGTAAAACGTGCCGAAGAATTGGCCATGTTGGCACCAGAAAATCCGGAATTCATGCCACTTTTAGGTCCGCAAACATTTGCAGAATCTAAAACTTACAATGCAAATACCGCAGCAATGACGCCAGATACAAGGGCTGAAATGGTTGCTAAAAGCTTAAGTGTATCAAAAGCAGCTGGCTTGGATGCAGCAGGTTTCTTAGAAAACTCGACTAATTTTGGCGCAATAATGAATTCAAAAGGTTTATTCGCATACAATAAAGGTACGGGTGTTTCTTTTTCAGTAACGGTTAGAAATAAGCAAGGAACAGGTTCTGGCTATGTAGAGCAAGATTTTAACGATTTATCCAAAATGGATACACTTGCTTTGAGTAAAATTGCAGCGAGTAAAGCTAATGGCTCGGCTGGCGCAAAAGCAATTGAGCCAGGAAAATATACCGTTATTTTAGAGCCACTTGCGGCAAGCGATATGCTTGGCAATATGTTCAGAGGATTTGATGCCCGCAGTGCAGATGAAGGCAGAAGTTTCATGAGTAAAAAAGGTGGCGGTACGCGTTTAGGTGAGCAACTTTTCTCAGAAAATGTAAATATTTATTCCGACCCGTTGAATTCTGAAGTTCCCTCATCTACCTGGAGTGGTGATGGCTTGCCATTGAAAAGAACGCAATGGGTAGAAAAAGGTGTGGTTAAAAACCTTTCATATTCAAGATACTGGGCAGCTCAAAAAAATGCGCAACCGTTACCTTTCAGCCGTAGTATTGTTATGGAGGGTGGTACACAATCTCTTGAAGATTTAATCAAAAGCACAGAAAAAGGCATTTTAGTTACCAGATTCTGGTACATCCGTTCGGTTGATCCACAAACATTATTATTAACTGGATTAACACGTGATGGTACTTTTTACATTGAAAACGGTGAGATTAAATTCCCAATTAAAAACTTTAGGTTTAATGAAAGCCCGGTTATTATGCTAAACAATGTGGAAGCATTAGGTAAACCTGTGAGAACAGGAAGCGGTTTAATTCCACCAATGAAAATTCGTGATTTTACATTTACATCTTTATCAGATGCGATTTAATCATATTCTTTAATTCATAGTTACCTAGACTCAGTTCTCGTCATTGCGAGACTGGTTCTGAGCGAGTCGAAGCAATCTACTTTCCGTTAAAGATTGCTTCGTACTTCGCAATGACGACCACCAAAGTAGTGGCTAATTATATTAAAAACACTAAAATTGAGAAGAAGAGATTTTCTATACATGACAGGCGTTGGCGTTGGGACAACGATGCTTCCGAACCTTTCTGCCTTTGGTAAAATTATTTCTGTAGATGAAGCATTAACGCCTGTTGATGTTGCTTTAAAGAAAAAAATGGCTGATGTTGCGCTAAATGCAGCAAAAAGCAAGGGTGCAACTTATGCTGATGTGAGAATTGGCAGGTATTTAAATCAGGTTGTAGCCACTCGCGAAAATCGCGTAGAAAACATTTCAAACGCAGAATCTTATGGCTTAGGTGTTCGTGTTATTGCAAACGGAGCCTGGGGTTTCGCTGCAACCAATAACCTTGATAACGCAAGCATTGCCAAAGCTGCCGAGGCCGCGGTAGCAATTGCCAAAGGTAATTCAAAACTTATGGAAGAACCTGTTCAACTTGCAGCTCAGAAAGGATATGGAGAAGTAAGTTGGAAAACACCAATAGAAATCAACGCATTTGAAGTACCGATAAAAGACAAAGTCGATTTGCTTTTAAATGTAAATAACGAAGCCCTGAAAGGTGGTGCCAAATACATTAACTCTAATCTGTTTATGATAAATGAACAGAAGTATTTCGCCTCTACCGATGGTTCTTACATAGACCAGGATATACACCGAATCTGGCCAACTTTTACCTTAACCAAAACGGATGCAGCAAGTGGTAAATTCGAAACCAGAAATGCTTTAAGCGCACCAATGGGTATGGGATTTGAATACCTAAAACCAAAGGATGAAGAAAAAATTAAAGGCGGTCCGGTAACAATGTACAAAAAACGTTATGACATTCTGGAAGATGTTCGTGAGGCAGCAGTTCATGTTGATGAAAAACTGAAAGCTAAACCAATACCTCCAGGCAAGTACGATTTGGTTTTAGACCCTTCTCACCTATTCTTAACCATACACGAATCTGTTGGACACCCGACTGAGTTAGACCGTGTTTTAGGTTATGAAGCAAACTACGCCGGAACAAGTTTTCTTACCTTAGATAAATGGGAATCTAAAAAATTTAATTTTGGTAGCAAGGAAGTAAATATTCTGGCTGATAAAACCGAAACAGGTTCTTTGGGCGCTGTAGGTTATGATGACGAAGGCGTAAAATGTGGAAATTGGGATATCATTAAGGATGGAATTTTGGTAAATTACCAAACCATTAGAGACCAGGCACATATTCTAGGCTTGAAAGAATCACAAGGCTGTTGTTATGCAGATAGTTGGGACAGCATACAATTTCAAAGAATGCCAAATGTTTCATTAGCACCAGGAAATGCAGCCTTAAGTGCAGCAGATATGGTTAAAAATGTAGAGAAAGGCATTTACATGTTCGGCAGAAATTCTTATTCTATCGACCAGCAACGTTACAACTTCCAATTCAGTGCGCAATTGGCTTATGAGATTAAGGATGGTAAAATAGTTGGAATGTTTAAAGATGCTGCCTACCAAGCCAATACTCAAGAGTTTTGGAATTCATGTGTTCAGCGTTGCGATAAAAATGATTATCGTTTAGGCGGAACTTTTTCTGATGGAAAAGGACAACCCGGACAAGCAAGCGCCGTATCACACGGTAGCCCTACTACACGTTTTAATGGTGTTAATGTAATTAATACCGGCAGAAAGTTAGGGTAATTTAAAATTACTTTTTACCTATTGTACAAAAGCCACTCATCAATATGAGTGGCTTTTTTTTATGAAATAATTTTAAGTTTTCATAAAAAATTATAATTTTATTAAACAAATCAACAATCATCCCAATGTCTGTTACGGATAGAAGATTATATCTTTTACTGTTTCTTATATTCCTTTCCTGTAAATCATCTAATAACGAGACCGCAAAATATAATGCTATTGTTAGTAAATTAGTTGACAGTGCAGAGATATTGTCTGAAAATAACAACCTGAAACCTGCTTTTCGTTTTTTAGACTCCTCTATCAAAAACCTTCCAAATCAAACAATTGGAGATAAATGGAAAATCTTAAATTTTAAACAAAAAAGATATTACTGGAAAGGACGTTTAAATAAAAATAATACAGATTTGGATACATCTGCTAAATATGCAGATAGCATGATAAATTTGATGAACACAACGGCATCAAAATACGATTACTCTCGAGAATTAGCCAATTCGTATTTCTCAAAAGGCGATGTTTTGTTAGAATTGCAAAATTTTCAGGAAGCGTATCAAATGTTTCATAAGGGTAAAATCTTAATGGAAAAAAATTACAATACTTGCGAAAATGCCGTTTTCAACAGTCGTTTTGCTGCTTTAAATTATAGTCAGGGCTATTACAGGGAAGCTGCATATTATTTTGTCCAGGAATATAAAAATAATAAACAATGTGTTCTTGATAGCAGAAAGTATGGTCAGATTCAAGGTGCATTAAGTAATGCCGGTATATCATATTTAAAAATAAAAATGACCGATAGTGCGATGGTTTGTTTTAAAGAAGCCTTAAATTTTCTTGATAAGAATGAACATCTTTTCCCACAAAGAAAAAGTTATACAATAAGTACGAAGGGTGTTATTTATTCAAATGTTGCAGAAGTTTATCTGGCTAAAGAAGAGTATTTAAATGCTGAAGGTTATTTCAAAAAAAGTATTGAAATCAATAAAAGCAATAGTTCAGAGGTAACTAATGCTCAGGCTGCCGCAATAAAATTAGCTAAATTATATCTAGCAACAGGAAAGTACAAGGATGTTAAATCGACAATATCATTTTTAGAAAAATCAATTGATTCTATTTCTGATTTTGACAATCGGCTTCATTTCGCTAAGCTTAAAATTGATTATTTTAACCAAATTGGAAACTATAACCAGGCTAACCTAATGTTGCCTTCATATTTAATTTTAAAAAATAAGCATGAAGAAGAAAGTAACGAGAGAACAAAAATAGATGTGCGTAAACAATTCTATAATCTACAGAAAGACTATGAACTCAATCTTTTAAAAAAAGAAAATCAACTAAGGTCTCTATATATATTGCTTATTGGCATTTTTTCTATAATGCTATTTGTTTTATTGTATCAAATTTGGCGAAATTGGCAAAATTCCAAGAGAAATAATAAATCGTTAAATGCATTAAATAAACAAATTACTGAACAAAATTTTGGTTTACAGGAGGCAATTTTGGCATTTGAGCAGAGCGAGCAGGAAAATAAAAAAATAATGAAAATTATTGCACATGATTTAAGAAGTCCACTGGGAGCAATTGCAAGCCTCTCAGGGTTATTAATTAATGAAGATGAATTCCCTGAAAAAGACAAACACGCAGTCCGCTTAATAAAATCATCAGCTACTGATTCAATTAAATTAATTAACGACCTTTTAAATAAAGAAGGAGCTGAAAATCATGTAATTAAGGAATCAGTAGAACTTCACTCACTTTTAAAATACTGCATTAGCATATCTAAATATAAAATTGAAGAAAAACTTCAAAAGATTAGCTTAGTTTGCGATCCGGTGGTGATAAAAATTAACCGTGAAAAAATTTGGCGTGTGATTAGTAATCTGATAAACAATGCAATTAAGTTTAGCGATAAAAATAGTTTGATCAATATCTTGGCAAAGCAAAATAATCATTCTGTTATCATTTCTGTTAGCGATAATGGGATTGGTATTCCTGAGCATATGCGAACAAATATTTTTAGCTCAAGCGTAGAAATTCAACGAGAAGGTACAATGGGTGAAAAATCTTATGGCTTGGGCTTATTTATATCCAAACAAATTATTGAGGCCCACGGCGGCAAGATTTGGTTTGAAAGCGCCCCAAATATCGGAACAATATTTTATGTTGAGCTGCCTGTAGATTAACTACTCAACTCCCATTGCACTCGTTACAATCGAATACAGAGATTTTGAAGCTGTAATAAACAAAATATTTCGATTTTTCCCCCCAAAACAAATATTGCCACACCAACTTTCGGGTACATTAATGTGCCCGATTTTTTCACCTTGCGGATTGTAAATATCAACCCCTTTACCAGTAATGTAAATATTTCCACTGCTATCTAAGGTCATTCCATCAGAACCTTGTCTAAACATTAACTTTCGATTGCTCAACGAACCATCAGTATTAATTTCGTAGCGATAAGTAACATCAGCAACCCTATCCGCAACATATAAAAACTTTCCATCCGGAGTACCTATGATTCCATTTGGTCTTGCAAAACCATCTGCTACCAGAATGGCCTTTTTACTTCCCTTTGGAATATAATAAACTTTTTCTCCATCAAGTTGAGATGCTTTTCTCGTCCAATAACTTCGTTGGTAGTAAGGATCTGTAAAATAAATTCCACCTTTTAAATCTAACCAAATATCATTCGGACCATTTACCTTTTTACCATTCAAATCGGTGAAAAGCACTTTTACTTTTTTGTTTTTATCGATTGACCAGATTTGGTTGTTTTCATCAGCACAAACAATCAAAGTACCATTTTTATCAAAGTATGTTCCGTTCGCACGCCCAGATTTCTCCATAAATAAACTTAGCTTTCCATTGATATCATACTTCCAAATTTTATCGTTTGGCTGGTCTGTAAAAAAAATATTGCCTTCCTTATCAACAGATGCTCCTTCTGTAAATTCAAACTGGGATGATATAAGTTTTAAACTATCCTGAACAAAAATGGGATTGGCTGATTGGGCATAAGATGAAATTGCATAAACGGACACTATGAAGGAAAATAGCATATACTTTTTCATGGCAGAATATTTGGTTCAGCAATGTGTAGATTAATCTGTTAGATTGCAAGTAAAATTGTTGTGTAGTGTTTTATCAAGAAAAGGAACGCTACTTAACTTGCTCTTTTCCCTTTTAATAACATATCCAAAGCATCAGTTAATGTTCCTGCTTTTTGTACTTTGCCTTCATTTACAAAGTATATTTCGTCTGCATTTTCAATTGTATTTAAGCGATGGGCAATAATAACAAGTGTTGTTTCTTTAGATAATTTGTTCAGGATGTTGCCGAGAAGCTGTTCAGTAATCGTATCGATGTTAGCTGTTGCTTCATCCAGAATTAATATTTCAGGATTACGTAAAACAGCACGCATAAAAGCGATTAATTGCTTTTGTCCTAAACTAATTCCATCAGATGCAGACGTAATAGCTGTATTCAATCCTTCATCAAAAACGTCCAAAATTTCATCCAAACCTGCATTTTTAATGATTTGTTCTAACTCAATATCACTTAAATTTTTAAGTTTACCGTTGCCATAAAGAATATTTTCCTTAACTGTTCCACTAAATAAAAATGGTTCCTGCAAAATAAAACCAATCTTTTGAGTACGTTTCTCAGCAGAAAACGTTCTAATATCTTTTCCATCAAGTAAAATACGACCTTTTGTAGCATCGTATAACCGGGCAATTAAAGATGCAGTTGTAGTTTTTCCACCACCTGTCGGTCCTATTAATGCGTAAGTTTTACCTTTTTCGAAACGTAAATTAATATTGTGGAGAATTTCTTTACTTTCGTCATAAGAAAAGTAAACGTTCTTGAATTCCAGCAATGCATCAGATTTCAAACCAACAGAATCTTCAATTTGCTTCAAATCATTATTCATCAGCAAAATTTGCGAAATTCTATCCCAACTTGCCATAGCAACCTGAAAGCTTGTCCAAAGCGCAGCTAATTGGCGGAGTGGATTATAGAAACTTGTTGTATAGGCAATATAACTCACCAATAATCCTAGTGTAAAACTACCTTTTGAAATTAAGTAAATGCCAAAAAGTAAAACGATAAGTTGAGCAGCGCTAGAGAAAAGACCATATACCGGTACAAAGATATTATTTGCCAAACCTGCACCAATTGCGGTCTTATAGTTTTCTTGATTCGCATCATCGAATTTTTTCCTAAAATAATCTCTTCGGTTAAAAGCGATGATGACTTTAAAATTGTTTAAACTTTCTTGTATCTCGGCACTCATCCCTCCAACACTTTTTAGATTAACTGCATTTTTTCTTTTTACCCACGGAGAAAAAACTACAGTAAATGCTACAATTAAAATTGCAGGAAATAGTGCTGCTGCACCTAATTCTAAATTGATGGAAAGTAAGAAAACACCAGCGCCAATCATGGTTACAATACTTCCAATAAACTGAACTAATGATTGAGAAAAAAACTGATTTATTTTGTCTGTATCGTTATTTACTCTTGAAATTAAATCACCTGCCTTATTTTGATTAAAAAAGGAAACTGGTAATTCCTGTAACTTGTTAAAAATGGCGTTACGCAAGGTATAAAGCATTCTTTGCGCCACACTACCCATTAATTTTGTTTGCAGATAACCAGTTACCATTGCAACCAGGTATATGCCCAAAAGTATTGCCCCAAATATTAAAACGCCGTGAAATTGTTTCGTCCGGATGTAAGTATCAATAGTATGGCCAATTAATAACGGGCCAAGTAAAAGCAAACCTGAGTTAAATAAAATTGCGATTAAAGCCAGCCAGAGGTTCTTCCATTCCGCAGAAATTAATTTAAGCAATCTTTTTAAAGCCTTGTAAGTCGATTGCTTTTCCTGCTGCTGACTAAGCTGATTAAGATTGTATTTCATAATTGCTGGTACTCTGTTGTGAATTAAAAATTTGAACATATTCCGGACTTGTTTCCAGCAAATCCGCATGTTTCCCTTCGGCAATGTTTTCGCCTTGCATTAATAAAATTACTTTATCGTAATGTTTAACTGAAGCAATTTTTTGCGTTACAGAAATTAAGCTAATCCCAGGATAATTTTTCTGAATGTTCTTTAAAATGCGAGTTTCGGTATTGGTATCAACTCGGGCTGTAAAATCATCGAGTAGTAAAATCTGCGGATTAATTGCCAAAGCCCTGGCAAGCATTATTCTTTGCTTTTGCCCGCCTGATAAACTACTGCCTCTTTCAGAAACAATTGTATTGAGCTTTTCTGGCAAAGCATCAATAAAATCTTTTAGTTCAGCTGTTTCAATTGCTTTGGCTAAATATTCATCGGTTACGGTATCACTAAAAGCAATGTTTTCGCGGATGCTCAGATTAAAAATGATGCTGTCTTGAAAAACGAAGCCCACTTGCTTATAAAAATTTTCCTGGTTGTAGCTGTTGATGGTTTCACCATCGTAAAAAACATCTCCACTGGTAGGCGCAATTAAGCCAGTTAAAATATGTAGTAACTGAGATTTACCAGCTGCGGTAGGGCCAATAATTGCAACTTTTGAGCCTGCTTCTACCTTAAATGATATATTCTTGAGGATTAGTTTTTGCCCAAAATTTAATGATATATCTTTAGCTTCAACATCACCAATTAATTTTTGGGTTATTTTGCCCAAATGTTCAACCTTTGGCGCATTTAAGACAGTTTCAATTCTTTGATAAGATGCTGTTGCCTGAGCAATTACATTGCTCATAAACCCAATTACCAGAATCGGGAAAATTATCATCGTAAGGTAACTGCTAAAAGCGGCAAATTCTCCCAAAGTCATCGAATCGGTAATTACAAAATGACCACCGAGCACCAAAATACTTAAACCTGAGAGATTAGCGGTAAATACAATTATTGGAATTAAACCGGCAAAAAGTTTCAAAATCGACAAACCCAAATCGCGAGCTTTTGCATTAGCATCTAAAAATTTATTGTATTCGAGCTGCTGCGAATTAATTACCCTGATAAGTGCGGAACCTAAAATGCTTTCGCTAATTACCTTGTTTAGCCAATCGATAACCTCGCGACTTTTTATAAATAAAACTTTTACCTTGCTTAACACAAAGAAAAAAGCGCCGCCAATTATTGGTACAATAACGATTACGCATAATGCAAGTTTCCAGTTTATAATTAATAGCAAAATACTTGCACCAATTATTAAAAATAAAGATGAAGCGATAGAAACAATTGCCTGCGATAGAAACGTTTTAATAGAATCGGCATCGGCAGTAAGATTGGTTAGTAGCCTTGCCGGATTAGCTTGCAAAACATAGGCGTGGTTTTGCCTCGAAATTTGGTCGGAAAGTTTGGTTCTTAAATCTCTTGCTACTCGCTCAGAAGCATAAGTTTGTACAATACTTTGCAGGTAAGTAAAAATAAAAACCAGCACAATTGCCAATGCAAATTGCGCTAAAATTGTTTCTACCTTAAAGCTTTTGGCAGAATAAGAATCTATTCCATTGGCAATAATTTTAGGTATTAAAAGATTAATACCATTACTTAACAGGGCGAATAAAATCAGTAAAAAAATCAGTCCTTTATAATCAGCCAGCAGACTAAAAACACTTGGTTTTTTAGCTTTTTTGGGGTTGTTCATACATTTGAATATTAGCCAAATTTAACCCATTTATTTGAATAGGTGATTTTTAATTTGAGTTTTTGACCTTTAGATTTATTTTGTTAGCCACAGATTTACTGATTATCGCATATTGCTTTGTTTTGCCACGGAAACACAGATTGACACGGAAGTTTCTTTTATATTTTATTTAGTGAAGCTTTATAAATTATTTTTAAAACCAAAATATGATAATTTGTAGCTTACATTTTTATGTAATGCTATTAATTTACTCAACAGACCGTAGTTTTATGAAACAACCGTTGTTATTAAACGGGATGGTAGCGGTATCCCCCGATTTTTCATCGGGGATTTAGCGAACAGCCCGATTGCTTTTTCCGATGGAAAGCAACAGTACCTTTCCAAATCAATTAAAAACCATTTACTAATAAACATTGCTACCTTTGTAATTGCGCCATTGAAGAAAATGGTATAACCCAAAATAGAATGATTGAAATAGGTAAATACAACGAGTTAAGAATTTTAAGTAAAACAGAAGCCGGACTAAATTTAACGGATGGTGATAAGTTAGTTTTACTACCTTACCAGTACGTTCCACGTAACGCCGAAATTGGCGAAAATTTGAATGTTTTCGTTTTTATACAGAAAGATGGTCGCTTAACGGGAACAACCCAAAAGGCTTTTGCAGAAGTTGGAGATTTTGCTTTCTTAAAGGTAGTATCTGATGGAGAAGATGGAGTTTTTATGGATTTAGGTATTGATAAAGATGTTTATGTACCGCAGCGAGAACAAAAAAGACCAATGCAAAAAGGCTATAAATATGTAGTTTATATTTATTTGGATGAAAATAACGACCGTTTACTTGCTTCATCGAAATTGTATGATTTTGTAGAGGAAGAAGATTTTGATTTTGAGGAGGGAGATGAAGTTAGTTTATTAATTACAGAAGAAACAGATTTAGGTTTCAACGCGATTATAAACAATACAAATATTGGCTTGCTTTACCACAACGAAGTTTTTGATAATATACAAGTTGGAGAGCAGCGTAAAGGCTGGATTAAAAAGATACGCGTTGAGGGTAAAATTGATTTAACTTTACAACCTAGCGGTTATGGACATATTCTTGATTCGAAAGAAATGATGTTAGCTGAGTTGAAAAAGAGCGGTGGGGTAATAGAATTGGGTGATAAAAGTACGCCCGAAGAAATTTATCATCGTTTTCAGATAAGTAAAAGTGCTTTCAAAAAGACTATTGGCTCACTTTATAAGGAGCGTAAAATTATGCTTTCTGATGATTCGATAAGGTTAATTACCGACGAGGACGCAGAATAATTTATTAAATTTTAGCCATAGATTAACAGATTACTTAATTCAAAAAATCTGTTAATCTGTGGTTTTCTTTCTTCTAATTCAGGTTAAATTTATCTTGCTGAATTTTAACTGCATTCGAGGCAGAAACTATGCCGACAATCAACGCACCAATCGCAATTGCCAGAATAATTTGAAATGTAGAGTAGACTTTTGTACCTGATACAAATATTTTTGAATCGTTAATAAGTTCATCGCCAACGGCAGATTGAATTTTAATTAATGATGATAGTTTATTTAATGTTGTATTTGATGCAACTCTGCCAATCGAATCATAAAGTTTTAAGCCTTCTTCTTCAGCAGCAATTAATATTTTATTTTCAATATTGTTTTGATGCAATAAAGCTTTTTTTAATTCTGACAAGAAACTTTTTTCCTGCTTAACCAACATAGTTAATTCGTACTTGTTTATTACCGAATCGATTTTTAAATTATGTATTTTAACCAATGCCAAAGCCGAATTTGATGGAATATCTTTACTCAATACATTTTGGATAACCGAGCTTTTATGGTATAAATTTTCAGCAATAAAATATAAATCCGTAGCCGGAACCAGCCTGTCTTTATACATTGATATAAATGATTCGTTTATTTTTTTTACGCTTTTATCTTCCAGAAAACGGATGAGCAAAGTGCAACACATTATGCAGAATAACAAAAAAGCTATTTTTATCTTATTCTTAAGTGAAAAAGCAAATTTCATAATATCATTTGGTTAAAATATCAAGGTAAGAATTTAAGCTGTTTTAGCTGCTGATTATAGATTTTTTTTTACAGTTAGCCCCAGATTAACAGATTAGATATGATATTTTTTTACCACCTGAGACACCTAAGAAAGTTTAAGCTAATGGCTTTTAATAGCATAGCCATAAAACTTTATTAGTGAGTTCGTTTTAATCTTTACCAAAGGTATGTAAGAAAATATAAGCTTAAATGAACATAAATGTCTTACATGGTTAAACTTTCAACTACCTCATCATATAAAAAATATAAACTAAGATGAACTTAGGTGTCTTAGGTGGTAAAATCTCATTCAAAAAATCTGCTAATCTGTGGCTAAAAAAACTAAAAGTAATCTTCCTGTGCAGTCTTAGCAAACAGTTGCGGTGCAAAATTAACCAGATAAAGTTCCTTTTTTGCCCTGGTAACTGCGGTGTAAAGCCAGCGAAGAAAATCTACATCAATCATTTCTTCCGTTAAATAACCCTGGTCGGCAAAAACAGCTTCCCACTGACCGCCCTGCGCTTTATGGCAAGTTACAGCATATGCAAACTTAATCTGTAAGGCATTATAAAATGGGTCTTGTTTTATCGCAAGCATCCGTTGTCTTTTATTTGCAATATGTCCGTAATCTTCATTTAATCCATCAAAAAGCTTTTTATTTTGCTCGTATGGCAAATTTGCAGTTTCCAAATTCAATGTATCAAGCATTACTTTACAGCTAACTTGGCCCGCAGCGGGGAAATCCATAAATTCAAGCGTAGCATCAGCAAAACGGAAACCGTAGCGTTCCTCTTCGCCTCTAACCCGAATAACTTTTGCCATATCACCATTCGCAATAAAAGCAGTTTCATCATTATCTGGCAACCAAAAATAATTATTACGAACCACCATTATCTGGTCGCCACCGGTAAGTTCCTCTTCCCTGTAAAGTAATCTTGCCCTAATTTGCTGGTTGTAAATATTTGCAGATTTATTAGACCGGCAAACAACCAAAGTATTTTCCATGCCAAATTTGCGATAAGCATATTCCAGCCCTTCAACCAATCTCGCACCCGCCATATTGAAAATATCTTTGTAATTTTTAGTCAGAAATTTTGGCAATGGGTTATCAGGATTTTTACTAATCTGGTTTCTAAGCATGGTTGCATTAGCCAAAATTCCCGATTTTTTTTCTTGTCTAACTACTTCCTTCAACTCTACAGAAGAAATAGTTAGCGCAAATTTATCCTTCAAGTATTGTTCGTTCAACGCCGGACTATCCAAACTACCAACAGGCGGCAATTGCGCAGTATCACCTACAAAAAGTAAGAAACAATTTTTAGAATTATAAACAAACTCAAGTAAATCCTTTAATGTAGAAGAACCGGTTTCATTAAATTCATCAGCAATCATCGACGCTTCATCAATAATAAAAAGCGTATTTTCTGATAAATTTGGTGCTAACTGAAACTGCATTTCGGGCCATGCTGCAGAACGTTTCCTATAAATTCTTTTGTGAATCGTTAATGCTTTCCTATACGAATATTGGCTCATTACTTTCGCGGCTCTACCTGTTGGTGCTAAAAGCTCGCTTCGCAAATTAAACTTTGCCAAAACCTTAACTAATGCTGCAACTGATGTAGTTTTACCCGTTCCGGCATAACCTTTCAAAACAAAACACTTGTATTCATCATCATCTTGCAAAAAAACCGACATCCGTTCGCAAAAAAGAAGCTGTTCTGTAGTAGGCGAATGGGTGTAAGCTTGAGCAATTACCTGACTTTTATCGATGTACATGTATTAATGTTTAATTATTTTAACTGCCCAATAGTATAATTGTTTATAGAAAACGATTTTTTGGAAAGCAATTGCTATGCTAATCGGTTCCGATAGTCCGTCTTTCCGCTATATCCCCGATGAAAAATCGGGGGATGCCGCTTCAATACGGTTTAGATTGCAAAGATAGAAGCTATTTTTAATGTTTGTTTAGCAAGATGTATAAACATCCTGGCATTCAATACAATAAAGCCTTACCACAAAATCGTCGTTCTACTTAAATCCGGCCTAACAAATTTTTCTGGAGGCACAGAAAAAGCCAAACCACCAACTTCAATAGAAAAATTTTCAGCCGGCAATTTTTGTTACTTTTTGTTGTCAAAAAGTAAAAGCCTGTCCGGCCAGGACAAAAAAAACAAAAAAAACTTCGAGGTTCCCGCATACGCGAGAATGACGGCTTGAAAACATTTGCAAAGCCATCTTCAGTTGCCATCCAACAAAGCCTCACCACAAAATCCCCGTTCTACTTAAACCCGGCCTAACAAATTTTTCGGGAAGCACTGAAAAAGCCAAACCACCAACTTCAATAGAAAAATTTTCAGCCAGCAATTTTTGTTACTTTTTGTTGTCAAAAAGTAAAAGCCCGTCCGACCAGGACAAACAAAAAACTTAGAGGCTCACGCGTAAAAAAATAAATGTGACTTTAACCACCTACAACAACAACGTCTCAATACGATGCGCCATAACAACATCTTGCTTTTTGCTCCAGCTAAAAATAGTAAAATGACCATCTTGAGAAGCGACTAAACCTATAGATTGAGGTTGGTCGTTTACAAACTGTGCAACTGAAAAATGCCTTGTTCCACCCAACTGCCCCGGGAAAAGAATCTTATCTTCTCCGCCAATAATAGGTTCTGAAAAAGCAATTTGCTCAACAGTTGGTTTACCTTTTGCCCTACCAATTTTGGCACCAAAAGCAATCAAATCAAAGTCTTCATTTATAATTGTAGCGCCATCAACAGCTGTTAAGCCAGCCAAATGCTCAACTTCACGCCTTAATGCACCTTGAGAGAATATTTCAGTTTGGTTACCACCTTGCTTCGCAAGATTTGATAAACCTGAAAATGGTGGCTCTATCAAATATTGTATTGGATGAATTATAGATTCTTCCCATTTAATATCATCTTTTGGTACAATTAAAAGCGCACCTCCACGGCCATGAGCACGCATAGAAACCGAAAACTGAATTAAAATATTTATAGGATCGTTCCAACTTGCTAAAACAGTTAAATCAAGCAATGCTTTTAAAATCGGCGGGCAATCTTTATTGGAATTAGAGCAACTCGTATCATCAACTATTCTAATTTGTTCGCCCTTTAAAACAGCTACGTTGGTAAACTTGCCAATACCGTAAATTCGGCGATGTTTTATAACAATTAAACCTGGCTCAGAAACATCAACCACAAAGCAAAAATTAGGAATATTTAAAGTTGTGCCCCAAATGTAAAGTTCGCCATTTTCCATCCAAACGCCTAAATGTATGCCCGAACGCTCTATACCTGGAGCAATTTTAGTTAATGTGTTTGCATTTAATGGAAGTTTTTTGGCGAACAATAATGGATTTGAAGTTTGGTCTGGGGGTAAAAAAGCAATCGAAATTCTTGGCGAATGCCCTTCCTCCTTTCGCAAACTGCTCCAAAAAGCTACGTCAATTAAAGCCTCAATCGTAAATTTATCTGGCTGCGTTGCCAAATCAACCTCGCCTTGCGCAATTGCATTTTGATGTAGCTTAATAAAATGTTGTTCAATTGTTGCTGCAATTGTATTTGCCGCTTTGTAGGTTGGTTGGTAGCTCATGTTTCGAATTTAAGCTGAATTTTTAAATTTTCAGCTTCCAAAAAGTTTGTATTTAGTAAAAAGATTTTGTGATGCTTTAGCTATAAACCAGTTTACCACGGAAACACAGAAATCTGGGAATAATTAATAAAAAAATAAACTTCCGCATTCATCCGTGATTCAGTGGCATATCTTAAAATTATACAAACAACTTTATATCCTTTGCGAAAAAACTTTGTGTCATTTGCGGTTAATTCTCAAAAAACTCTATTTTTGTTTCAATGAGCGAAAACAGTCTTTTATTGGTCGACCCTAATTTTAAAACTGATGCATCGGTAAACTGTAATTTATTATTAAAAATAACGAACGACAGCTTTTCTTATGCCTTGGTAGATAAAAATTCTGGCAGAATTAACGCGATATTTGACAAACAGGGCTGCGATTTTATAGAAAATGATGTAAAAAGTGCCTTTGCAAATGATGCTCATTTAAGTTTAAATTATGCTGCTGTAAAAGCCTCAATTCATACTTCAAATTTCATTTTTATTCCGGATGAGTGGTTTGATTGTGAAAACCTGGCAGTTTATGCTAAATATTTAGGTTCAAAAAATCAGGTTTACGCCAAATCTAATGATTTAGGTTTTAATACAATTTATTGCCTTAATGAAGAAGTTAAAGTTGTTTTACCTAAACATTCTTTAGTTTTCCCTCAATCAGAACCTTTAATTGCTTTGTTTAAACATTTGGCTGATGAATCATTACTAATAGATTTCACGGCACTTTCTTTTAATGTTCTATACGTAAAGGATAAAAAAGTTATTTTCCAAAATCATTATCAATCTGAAACTGCAGAAGAATTTAATTACTTTTTGTTACTAATAATTGAGCAACTTAATTTAAACGATAATGTTCCTGTTTATCTACAAGGAATTATTAATGAAGATGATGAACATTACAATTGTTTGCTGAAATATTTTAATAATTTATATTTCTTTTTACCTGCTGCAAAAGATAATAATGAGCTGCTGTCGGATATGCCACAACATTATTTCAGCGGTTTACTTGCTTTAGATTTATGCGAATAATTGGAGGTAGATTAAAGGGAATCCGCTTGCAGCCACCCGCAAATTTACCGGTTCGCCCTACAACAGATATGGCCAAAGAAGCCTTATTTAACATTTTAAACAATAAGTTCGATTTTGAAGCTTGTACTGTTTTAGATTTATTTTGTGGTACTGGTAATTTAACTTTTGAATTTGCTTCAAGAAATGCAGAAAGCATTCTCGCTGTAGATATGGATTATGGTTGCATCAATTGGGTTAAAACAACTGCAGCAAAACATAACTTCAATCAGATAGATGTTAGAAAGGGTGATGTTTTTAAATTGCTGAAACAAATAACGGGTTCTTACGATTTAATTTTTGCCGACCCACCGTATAACATGCCAAATATTCCTCAAATTCCGTTAATGGTTGCCACGCAGAAATTGCTTAAGCCAGATGGTTTGCTTATAGTGGAACATCAGAGTAATATGAAATTAAATAGCCAGCCAGGCTACACTGAAACCCGTAAGTACGGAAATTCTTCTTTTAGTTTTTTTGAATTTTCTTAGCTTTCGGATTTCTTCATGCTGTCTCGAATATTCGGGATCAGCATTTCATAGAAAAAAGACCCTGAACTAAATTAACGGTTACGAACGACCCAAAAAACTTGCTATAAACGGTCTTTATTGCGAAACACAGCCTATCCCGACCTTTCAAGACAGGCCGTGCCTCGCAATGACTTCGTATTTAACCTTTCTCCTTTCAGCCTAAAAATCTATATTTGAATTATGAAGATAGCGCTTTTCCCAGGTTCGTTTGACCCGATAACGATTGCACACGTTAACATTTTACAACGTGCTACCCCACTTTTTGATAAAATTGTTATTGGTATTGGATTAAATAGCTCAAAGCAAAATTTTCTAACTGCAGAGCAGCGTTTACAGATTTTAGAAACTGTTTTTAAAGGTTATAAAAACATCGAAATTAAAACTTACGAGGGTTTAACCGTTGATTTTTGCAGAAAAATTAATGCAACCTATATGGTTCGTGGCATACGTTCAGCATCAGATTTTGAATACGAAAGAGCTATCGCTCAAATTAATCAAACCATGATGCCTGAAGTAGAAACCATATTGCTTTTAAGCAAACCCGAATATTCTGCGATAAGCTCAACAATTGTTCGCGATATTTTAAGAAATCATGGCGATGTAAGTCCGTTTGTACCAAAAGAAGCCTTAAGTTTTCTTTAATAAAAAAAATCTTTTCTGAAATGTAACGTTTCTAAAAATCGATTACTTATAGAGTATAAAATGAATTTATGAATACTCGAATCTCAAAAACTTTTAGCAGAATAGGCCTCTTATCCACACAAAAAAATTCAGTTCATTAAGTCTGTAAAAACGCCTTAGATGAAAGAAACTGAATCGATATTCCTTTATCTGATTAATCAGCACAAAGCGATTATACATAAAATTTCTAAAATGTATATGGATGGCGCTGAAGATCAGCAAGATCTTTTCCAGGAAATCGTAATGCAGCTTTGGAAAGCATACCCAACTTTTAAGGGAAATAGCAAATTCTCAACCTGGATGTATCGTGTAGGGCTTAATACAGCATTGGTTTATTTTAAAAAAGATAGTCGCAAGGTCGACAAAACCCCACTTGATGAAAATATTGATGTAGTTGACACCAATGAAAACGATTCAAAGGAAGAAAAATTGGACTATTTGTATAAAGCAGTTCAACAATTAAATTCAGTAGAAAAAGCTTTAATATTTCTTTTTCTGGAAAATCAATCGCATAGAGAAATTGCTCAAAATTTAGGTATAAGCGAAGTAAATGCCCGGGTAAAACTCAACAGAACAAAAGAGAAATTACAATTAATCATAAAGGAAAATGGCTATGAATTTGGATGATTTAAAAAACGAGTGGAATGCTGAAAATGCATCGGAAGCTAATATATCTGAGGATATGCTTAAAATTAAGCAAGCCTATACTCCTATAGATATCATAAGGAGAAAAATGAAACATGAGTTTAATTATCAAATTTTGGCACTCGTGATTTTGGGTTTATTCCCATATATTTTTGGTTTATCTACAGAAATGAAATTTATCTATTTTATTTTTTATGCCATTTCATGTGGTTTTACCGCTTATTATTTCTTTAAATTTTATCGATTCTATAAAAATTCTTACGACATGAGTATGGATAGCCGTAAAAATATTCTTTGGTTTTATTACGAAATGAAAATGAATATTGAACTTTATAAAGCATTAACTTACATCATAACATTCATAGGCTTATCCTTTTTTGTAGTTTATCTGGTTTTAGAAAAAACTTCTATCTATTCAAAAATTATGAGCAATATCTCTCCAATTTACCTGCTGCTAAATTGTTTTATTTCTATTCTGATTATTGGTGCGATTACTGAACTTTGGGCTTGGCGTTATTATGGAAGGTATCTTCTACGGCTCAAAAAAGTGATTGATGAATTAGATTACGAGAATTAATTTTTGTCATCATTTCGATCGGAGCATGGCTGAACTTTGGGAGTGGAATCTTATAATTTATGCTCAAAGATTTCTCCACTACGGTTGAAAGACGGTTAGTGCAAAACCTACAAAACCCCTCCTGCCCTAAGCACATCCATAATTGATGGAAATGTATTTTTTACCACTGGAGAAATATGGTTTCTATCTAACCAAACCGCTTCATCTATACCTTCTTCCTTTTGAGGAACTAATTTCGGTTCGCCTTTTACCTTCATGCTATACCAATTGGTTTTTTTAATAACCATTTTTGAGCCATTAGGGTAAACATGATAAGTTCTGCACAATTTCGCTTCGCGTTTAAAAACCTTAATTCCACATTCTTCTTCGACTTCCCTAACAGCAGTTTCTTTCATATTTTCTCCATCTTCAAGCTTCCCTTTGGGTAAATCCCATTTCTTATTTCTAAAAATAAATAAAAAATTACCATTACTGCTTTCTACCAAACCACCTGCTGCCTTTATAATTTCGCAATTCTTTTTCAGCTTTTTAAAGGTTTCTTTGGGGTTTTTTGTTAAGAAAATGTAGCTTTTTTTAGACCCATTTTTTAATTTTTTGTAAAATATTTGCAAATCAAAATCCTGAATTTCAAGCTGTTGAATTTTTTCCTTTTGCTCAGGCAAAACATCTGATATAAACAAAGTGTTATCGTTGATATAAATTCTGTAATTTTGGGCCATGTATAATAAAAGTGATATTGAATTAAAGGTAGCGGAATTTTTATTACAAATAAAGGCAATTAAATTACAACCTAATAATCCTTTTACTTGGGCATCTGGTTGGAAATCGCCAATTTATTGCGATAACAGAATTACCCTCTCTCACCCACAGGTAAGAACTTACATTCGTCAAAAGTTAGCGCAAGCCATTCAAGAAGAGTTTGGTTCGGTTGATGTTATTGCAGGAGTTGCAACCGCGGGCATTCCACAAGGTGTTTTGGTAGCGCAAGAATTAGGTTTGCCATTTATTTACGTACGTGCAAAAGCCAAAGAACATGGCACCGGAAGCTTAATAGAAGGCGAAGTTGTAGAAGGACAGCGTGTTGTGGTAATAGAAGATTTAATTTCTACAGGAAAAAGCAGTTTACAAGCTGTTGAAGCCTTAAGAAATGCAGGCTTATCTGTTGCAGGTTTGGCGGCAATTTTTACTTATGGCTTTGCTCAGGCAGACGAAAATTTTGCAGCAGCTAAATGCCGTTATTTAACATTATCTAATTACGGTGCATTAATCGAATATGCTGCAGAGCATAGTATAATTGCAAAAAGTGATATGGAATTGTTAAGTAAATGGCGCCTAAACCCATCAGAATGGGGACAAAATGAAATTCTAAACTCAGAATTGTAAAGAATAACCTTAAAACCAAATATCTACTAATGACAATTATTGAAAGTGCAGTAGAAATTAATAAACCTACAAATGAGGTTTATGCCTTTCTCTCAAATATGAACAACCACCAGGGGTTAATGCCTGAAAACATTTACAATTGGGAATCGACCGAAGATGAGGCGAAATTTACCATTCAAAATATGGCAAAATTAGCCATCAAGATTTCTAGTCGTATCGAAAATCAAGAACTTGTTGCAATTCCAACTGAAAAACCACCATTTGACTTAGAATTAAAGTGGACAGTAACTGATAACGGCAATGGTTCTACAACAGCAAAGCTTATTATTTCTGCTGATTTGAATATGATGATGAAAATGTTGGCTTCTGCTCCGCTGCAAAAGTTAACTGACCACCAGACAGAAAAACTAAAAGAGATTTTAGGATAGAACGATGGTTAATTGGTTTATTGCTAAATTTTTTGAATTGGTTAATTGTTGACTTGCTAAATTAGTTAATTGAACAGGCAACAGAAAACTGAAAACAGACAACTGATAAAAAAGCATCTGCAAATAAAACGCTGATGCTTTTTTTATGCGTTATAGTTTTTCTTAAATAGATGCAGAAGCTGCGCCACCTAAACCCGATTGCAGCCTACCGTGTACCCACATCTTTATTTTTATTTTTGTTTCATGTTTGGAACAGATTACAGTAAACTTTTTAACGATCTTAGGTTATCTAGACGAGGAGAAA
>NZ_JAUFPW010000004.1 GCF_030409415.1 Pedobacter aquatilis
ATCCGAAAATCGAGACTACGCAAGATAGTTCAGTAGCTGAACCTCTTTAGAATACAAAAATACTTTTTTGTCTAAATATTTGGAATTTATAACAGTACCTTTTTTTATGCTTTGATTCTAAATAATGATAATCTTTTCTCATTAGATTAAATTAAAACTTTGTAATTTTCACCTGAAATCTACTTTATGAAATTAAAAATACATCCTAACATCATCTTCCGTACCCCTAAATTTTCTTACCTATCAAATCTGGAAGATTGCTGGGATGAGCTTAAAACAGCGATTTCTATTTCTTCTTCATCATTCTATGAAACCATTAAAGATGTTAAATCAGAAGAAATACATACCTTGCCACCAAAGATATTCTTTACAATTTGGAAGTATTTTAATCGGTCAAAATTCAGGTCAACGCCATACGGTACCTTTGCTGGTTTTAGCATTTTTAAGGATGGTTTCAATAACGCTACACAAAATCAAATCATTGTGGAGGAGGAGCAAATTGTACATGAATTTTTAGATTGGCCAGAAAAAAATAAAATTCAATTTTCGATTAGTAGATTAATAGAAAGCAATAGTTTGCTATTTGCAAACAGCAGTTATTACTTTACATCAAACAGTATTCGGTACATTGCCTGCTCAGATGGTTTATTTGAACTTGCAGAAATTGACAAGGATGATTTCGTTTATAAAATTTTGCAGGAATGCAAGAAGCCAATTCATTTTAGCCAACTTTTAATCAAACTTGAAGTAGACCAGGAAAATAGAGAAGACGTGATTTCCCTGCTTGAGGATATGTTATCACTACAACTATTATTTTGTGAAGCAGATGCAAATATCATCGGACAGGATTATTTTCAAAGAATTGGATATGGTATTAATTCAGAATCGCCAAAATATTTAATAGCAGAAAGAAACGTAAAAGGTGGCGGATTAAATGCAGATCTATTTAATGCAGTGCCAGGTTTGGTAAATTTAATGCAGCGTATTTTGCCAATTGATAGTAAGGATGCGCTTGTAAACTTTATAAATAAATTCAGAATTAAATTTGAGCAAAAGGAAATCCCTTTGTCTCTAGCTTTAGACCCCGAAATGGGCGTTGGTTATGATGAATTAGAACAGGCTGGACATGATGATGATTTTGTTACCCAGTTTAGAGGTAAAAGGTTAATTAAAAATGATGATTGGCGTAAGAAGATAAAGGGGGAACTACAAGATTTTATTTCTGCCGAAAAGTTCCAATCTGGCAAAGTTATTCAGTTAGAAAAACTTGGAATTCCATTAGATGAAAAACCAGCTCCAATTCCGAATTCTTTCAGCATGTTGCTTACATTGGTAGATGACTTAATTTGTGTAGATCAAACTGGAGGAAGTACGGCAAATGCACTTAGTGGTCGGTTTACTTTAGCAAGTGATAAGGTTTTGGAGCATTGCAAAGCCATAGGAAAAATTGAAGAAAGTGCAAATCCTGATATTATTTTCTTTGATGTAGCCTATATGGTAGAAACTAATGTAGATAATATTAATAGGCGCAAGCTTGTTTATAATAAACAGCTTTCTATATTAAATTTTGATACTTCGGCAGATCCGCTTACACTTGATGACATTATGCTTTCTGTGCAGGGAAGCGAAATTTTTCTAAGATCAAAGAGTTTAAATAAAAGATTAGTTCCTAGAATGGCTTCTGCCTATAACTATAGCCGCTCAGATTTATCAGTTTTTAGGCTATTATGCGATTTGCAACATCAAAACGTACAGACAAACCTTACACTTTTTCTCGAAAATCTATTTCCAGAGCTTTCCTATTATCCAAGAATTCAATATCAAAATATAGTGCTTGCTCAGCAGAAATGGCAAGTTAGCAAAGCTGATTTTAAGTCATTAAACATAAATGAGAGCAGAGATTTTTTAAAGAAAATTGGGGTAAATCGCTATTTTCGATGTGGCCTTTCTGATCAAACCTTGTGCTTTGATTTGCATAGCGATGCTGATTTATTTGCTTTCGAGTCTTACATGCAAAAACAGGATAAGGTTTATCTGGAAGAAGTATTATTGCCAGAATTCAGCGCTATTATTGATGAATCATCAAAGCCTTATCTTGCGCAGTTTATTCTAAATCTGTACCATGATGATAATGTTTACCGGGGATTTAGTAATGATAAGGTAATTCTAGAAACTGATGTAAAACAGTTTTTTCCACCTGGTAAAGAATGGTTGTACTTTGAGATATATTGCCATCAACAGCGTTCTGATGCTTTACTTTTAGGTCCAATTGCACATTTTGTTGAGCAATATCAAGCATATATTAAAAAGTGGTTTTTTATACGTTATAATGAAAATGGTTACCACATCAGATTTAGAATCTTATTAAACGATGAAAAGGAAAGTTATTTGCTTGCAAGTGCTTTTTCTGAGTATTTGGATGCCGATATTTCTAGCGGGCTGATTTCTGATTTGCAGATTAAAACATATAAAAGAGAGACTCAACGTTATGGAAATGACATTATTGAAGCTGTAGAAACACATTTTAATACCGATAGTAATTTTGTGTTATCACTATTAGAAAGTCAACCAGATGCATTGAGCAAATACAAATACTGTGCAGATTTGGTTGAAGTTATCCAAAAATCAGCAGTTTTTGAGGATAATAATTTTGTTGAAATCATAAAATTGATGTCAGATTCTTTTAATGAGGAACATAATTTGGATCCAACAGATTTTAAAAAGCTTAATAATCAGTATCAAACTTATCGTAAAACCGAATTTCAGTCATTAAGTGATGAGCAGTTAGCATCGTTCAACTATTTTGCTGCCTCATTCGTAGCGATCTTAAATAGTGTTAATTTATCAAGAAGAGGGCAACTGTTTAGCGACTTATTACATATGCATGTGAATCGCTTATTCAACAAAGAACAGCGAACACAAGAAATGATTATATATTACTTTTTATTAAAGGATGTGCAACGAAGAAAAGCAATGAGCAAATAATTTTAATTGCTTACCATTTGATTTAATCCTGCCATCGGATTTTCTACATCAACACGTATTTCTGTAATGTATCTATTGGTATCGTCTTTATAAAATTTAAAAGAGTATCTGTCTTTATAGAAGTTATTTAAACGCTTATCTATATTTTCCATACCAACATGGTGACTTTCAACTTCTCTCTTTTTCACATCATTTATCATATTGATGGTTGATACAACAAGGTTTTTTCGATCATAATTAATCTGAACAATACACGGTTGTGAAGAATGAGCAATATTACCATGTTTAAACATGTTTTCGACCAAGGTTAATAATATTAGCGGGGGAAACCTTAAGCCGAACAAA
Source organism: Pedobacter aquatilis (assembly GCF_030409415.1). GTDB lineage: Bacteria > Bacteroidota > Bacteroidia > Sphingobacteriales > Sphingobacteriaceae > Pedobacter > Pedobacter aquatilis. The sequence continues at coordinate 3,331 of NZ_JAUFPW010000004.1, forward strand.
TCATCATTAACTTCAAGATTGAAATTAATAGTATTTGCGGTACGAAGCTTGTGTAAATTAATTAAGTGTTCAATTTGCTCTACTTCCTCACTTAAAGGCACCAATTCTGAAGCCTCAGGGCGTTTTAATGCATACCTCATCATTTCCGATAAATTCATTATCGCATCTGCAGCCAAGGGTGCTTTCTTTCTTGCATCGTTATAGATAAAATTAAGCGTATTAAATAAGAAATGCGGATTTATTTGGCTCCTTAAGAAGTTATTTTGAGATTGAACTAAATCATTTTCTAATGCTTGTTTCTCAATTGTATTAACTAAGTTTTGTTTCTCAAGCTGCTGAACTCGTCTTTTTTCTCTTAATGAATTTAATAAGAATACGTATCCTGTACTAAATCCAATGAAATATAAAGCTCTCCAAACACTTCGCAAAACATAAACTTGATCAAATGATTCCAAGGTTGCTTTTGGATCAAAGTATATATAGGTAGACATTAAATAATCTATAGGGAAAGCAATACCTATATATAATGATAATTCTAATATCAGAAATGGTATAAATAGCCAATTTTTAAACCTTATTTGGCTATCCATTATTTTTCTTGTTCCAAATGCATGGAAATAAAACAAAAGAATGTTTAGTGAATAGTGAAAAATGTAATCACCTAAATTTCCCCACCTGCCACTAACAATTCCGGTAATAAATATCTCGTAAAGCATGAAAAATGCCCAAGCCTGGAGATGAATGATGTTCTGTCTATACCAGTTTTTTATTTTTTGAAAGTTCATTTAAATGGGTTTTATCTACTAAATCGAGGGTTTTATCTGTAAAAACAATAGGTTCATGTAAAAATTTCTGCACGCCCTCAATTTCGCTGCACCTTTACATCAGTTAATCGAAACAACAACAAATTAATTTAACAGCAATAAATATGTACATAATATGAAAGCGCAACACACTACAAAATTAAAAAAGAACACTGCATTTGTTTACAAAAATGTTAAGGCTCAAAATAACTTCAGCACCGACCCAACTGCAAATACAATTTTAATGACTCAATCTTCTTTATCAAACATCTTCAACAAGTAATACCATGAAAACTCAAAATATCAAATTAAAAAAGCACACTGCATTTGTTTACAAAAACGTTAAGGCTCAAAATAACTTCAGCACCGACCCAACTGCAAATACAATTTTAATGACTCAATCTTCTTTATCAAACATCTTCAACAAGTAATACCATGAAAACTCAAAATATCAAATTAAAAAAGAATACTGCTTTTGTTTACAAAAACGTTAAGGCTCAAAATAACTTCAGCACCGACCCAACTGCAAATACAATTTTAATGACTCAATCTTCTTTATCAAACATCTTCAACAAGTAATACCATGAAAACTCAAAATATCAAATTAAAAAAGAACACTGCTTTTGTTTACAAAAATGTTAAGGCTCAAAATAACTTCAGCACTGACCCAACTGCAAATACAATTTTAATGACTCAATCTTCTTTATCAAACATCTTCAACAAGTAATGCCATGAAAACTCAAAATATCAGATTAAAAAAGAACACTGCATTTGTTTACAAAAATGTTAAGGCTCAAAATAACTTCAGCACCGACCCAACTGCAAATACAATTTTAATGACTCAATCTTCTTTATCAAATATCTTCAATAAATAATTTTTCAGAATTATTTGAAATGTTAAAAAAAAGTGATAACTAGCAGTATGAAAGCTAATAACATTAATAAACTAAAAAAGAATGTTGCATTTGTTTACAAGAATGTGAAAGCTGCATCAAACTTCAGCACCGACCCAACTGCAAATACGATTTTAATGACCCAGTCATCATTATCAAATATCTTTAACAAATAGTTTTAACTTCTCCCAGATTTTAATAAACTACTTTGTATATAGGCGAAAAAAGCTTCTTTATAGCCTTCCCCAATTTGAATCATTTCATTATTTACTAATCGTATAATGTTCCCATCAACCTTCTTTATGGCCGCTTTAGCAACAATATTCGACTTGTTTACACGTATAAACGCGTGATTCTCCAAAGCCTTTTCTATCTCTTTTAAAGTTAGGTAAGTGGTGTTTGTTTCGGTTTTTGTAATAATTTGAATATAATTTTGCAATGCCCTGATGTACAAAATATCATCAATCAAAATATTTGAGAAAGCATATTTGTGATCTCCCTTTATGTAAAGCGCAGCAACCTGTTCTGTTTCTTTGGCTGCATTTTTAGCATTATTGGCTTCTTTCTTTAAAATTCTATCAATACCTAGCGCAAATTTAGCAAACGATATAGGTTTTAGCAGATATTGATCTGATTGAACATCAAAAGCTTGTAAAGCATAATCTGGATGTGCTGTTGTAAAAATTAAATATTTGGCCTTTTCACGGATATTTTTTGCAAGTTCGAGTCCATTAATTCCAGGCATATCAATATCCATAAATAACAAATCAATTTCATCACCCACACTAATTTCTGTTAAAGCCTGTACCGGACTAGTAAAAGTTTTGAAGACAGTTAAGCCAGGCATTTCAGCTATATGGTCAGTTAAAACCTCAATAGCATGCTGCTCATCGTCAATAACAACGCATTTTAAATTCATGATGTTTTACAAAGTGTGTTTGGAATGATTTGATCGCAAGATAACTAAAAAAAAAATTTCTTCATATAGCTCATTTGAAAATCTTTTCTGAGCTTTTTGGTCAATAATTTTAATGTTCATGTAAAATTCTGGATGGTTCATGTAAAAAAATAATCGGTTTTGCTTGATTTTTTAATCTTTAATATTGTTTGCCAAAAACGAATAATTGTTAGAGAACTCATTTTCTTTCAGTTAACAACATTTACCTATTCCTCGTTCTGTATAGCCTGTAAAAATTTATGTTTTTAAGGCCATACAAACTTGGGAAATTAGTGCAAAGAAAGAAGAAATACGTAGAATCTAAAAAATTTTTATCATGGAACTTAAAGACGAAATTGGTGAATTTGCCGTGAGAATTAAGAAAATGCTGCCTCAAGTTCAATCTGAAGATTTGACTAGAAATGCATTGGTTATGCCATTTATTCAAATTCTAGGCTATGATGTTTTTAATCCTTCTGAAGTTCAATCTGAAGCGGTTGCTGATTTTGGTGTAAAAAAGAGTAAAAAGGTTGATTACACAATAATGAAGGATGGTGAACCGACTATTCTGGTTGAATGTAAGCATCATGAAGATAATTTAGATATTAACGATTCACGTTTATCTAAATACTTCCGTAAAACAAAAGCTAAATACGGCTTACTAACAAATGGCTTAGATTATCGCTTTTACACAGAGAAAATGGTTAAAAGCAAAAAGAATCACGAACCTTTGTTTGAATTTAATATCAAAGATATGAAAGCAGCAACGATTGCAAAGTTGTTGGAAGAGCATAAAGATTATTTCAACGTAAATAAAGAAAATATTGCTGTATAGCAAAAAAGCCCTGATATTCTCGGGGCTTTTTTACAATATAATTAAAGGAGAAACCTTATGTTTCTCCTTTTTTATTTTAAATCAATTCAACACTTCTGCTTACAAATGCAGTTAATTCTGCACCAGTTAACATTCCTTGCGCCAACAAAGCTAAATCTACTGCTTGTTTTGCTAAGTTGCTTTGCTCTTCACCTTCTGCTTTTAAAATTTTACTCACCAATTTGTGGTTTCCATTAATGGCAACTTTGTAGCTGTCTGGCATTTGGCCGTAAAAACCCATTCCGCCGCCCATTGCAGCCATGTCTTTCATACGGCGCATAAATTCATCCATAGTAATGGTAACTGGTAACTCTTCTGGATTTAAGGCAACAACTTCTACTTGCATACCAGCCTTAGTTATTGCTTTCTCGAAAATTGAGGTTACTTCCTTAACCTGGTCTTCACTTAACACATGCTCATTAACTTCGTCTTTGTCTATTAGTTTATCAGCTACACTAGAATCAACACGCTTGATAGATGTTTTCTCTAACTTTTGCTCTAATTGCTGAATAAAGTGATTGTCAATTGGAGAATCTAGCACTAAAACATCGTAATCTTTTTTGTTAGCCGATTGGATAAAAGCGTCTTGTTTAGAAGCATCATTCGAATATAGATAAACAACAGTTCCGTTTTTATCAGTTTGTAAAGGCGCAACTTTATCTTTGTATTCGTTTAGTGTAAAAAGCTCATCTTTGGTGTTACCAACCAAGGCAAAATCTTTCGCTTTATCGTAAAATTTTTCTTCGCTAATCATACCATATTTAACGAAAAGACCAATGTCTTTCCATTTATCTTCAAAAGATTTACGGTCTTTAGCAAAAAGCTCAGCTAACTTGTCAGCTACTTTTTTAGTAATATAGTTGTTGATTTTTTTAACATTACTATCTGCCTGTAAGAAACTACGAGATACATTTAACGGAATATCTGGAGAATCAATTACACCGTGAAGCAGCATTAAAAATTCTGGAACAATATCTTTAACTTCATCCGTAATAAATACCTGACGAGAATATAGCTTGATTTTGTTGCGTTGCATTTCAAAATCGTTTTTCAACTTAGGGAAATACAGCACGCCAGTTAAATTAAATGGATAATCAACATTTAAGTGAATCCAAAATAATGGTTCTTCGCTAAATGGATATAACTCACGGTAAAAGTTTAAATAATCCTCGTCTGACAAATCTGCAGGAGCTTTCGTCCAAATAGGATTTATTGTATTAATGATATTATCAACTACAACATCTTTATACTTTTTCTTGCCTTCTTCATCCTCACCATCTTCTTCTGATTCTGTTTTAGTACCAAACTTAATTGGAACAGGCAAAAATTTAGCGTATTTATCAAGAATTTCCTGCAATTTCGATTCTTCTAAAAATTCTTCAGAATCTTTATTTACATGAAGAATAATATCAGTACCGCGAGTAGTTTTTGTGCCTTCAGTAATTTCAAATTCGGTACTTCCATCACAAACCCAACGAGCAGGTTCAGCTCCATCCTGGTAAGATAACGTTTGAATTTCTACCAAATCTGCAACCATAAACGCAGAATAAAAGCCTAATCCAAATTTACCGATGATTTCGTTAGCATCCTTTGCATCTTTAAATTTTTCAACAAATTCACTTGCGCCAGAAAATGCAACCTGGTTAATATATTTTTTAATTTCTTCGGCCGTCATACCCAAACCATTGTCGCTAATGGTAATGGTTTTTGCCTCCTTATCAACAGCAACCTGTACTAAAGGTGCACCAACTTCGCCATTAAACTGGCCTAATGAACCAAGTCTTTTAATTTTCTGAACGGCATCAACTGCGTTAGAAACCAACTCACGAAGAAAAATCTCATTATCTGAGTATAAAAATTTCTTAATAATTGGAAAAATATTTTCGGTATGTATCGATATATTTCCCTTTTCTTGAATGCTCATATGTAAATAAATTGTTTAATCTAGCCGAAACCTATCAAGGCTTGTTCCAAATCTATTTATTTGCCAAATTGACAGGGAGATAAAATTAGGGAATTAAATAAGTTTCATCGTATAGCTCTCTATGTCTATAGTTAATATGAGGTTTAGGTTAATTTATACGTATATCCGTCATTTCGAGCGCAGCCGAGAAATCTTTTAAATTAGGTACATATTGCTCGACTTCGCTCGAAACGATGATTCAGTAGTGATTATTAATCAAAACTATTTTTTTAAAACTCAGCCATTCCAAAAATTAAATCGCAAAAAAAAGCCGGCATAAATCCGACTGTATTTATTTTGGGGTAAATTTTAATTCATTAAATAAGTTTCATCATATAGCTCTCTATGTTTATAATTAATATGAGGTTTAGGTTAATTTATACGTATATCCGTCATTTCGAGCGCAGCCGAGAAATCTTTTAAATTAGGTACATATTGCTCGACTTCGCTCGAAACGATGATTCAGTAGTGATTATTAATCAAAACTATTTTTTTAAAACTCAGCCATTCCAAAAACTAAATCGCAAAAAAAAGCCGGCATAAATCCGGCTGTAGTTATTTTTGGGTAAAGTCTAATTCATTAAGTAAGTTTCATCTTGTTCTAAAGATAAAATTTTGCTAATTTTTTTCAAAAGCACATCCATTTGGAACGGTTTCGATAAGAAATCATCTTGTCCGTAATTTAAAGTCGTAAAATCTTTTGGGTCGTACAATCCAGAAATTAAAAGAATAGGAATTTTTGATGTACTATCGATTGATTTTAACTGTTCACACAATACACGCCCATCAATATTGCCAAGAGAGATGTCTAATAATATTAAATCAGGCTTAAAACTTTCAATTCGATTAAAAACTTCTTCACCATCGAGTAGCGCTGAAACTTTGAATCCACCTATTTCTAAAATTAATTGTATGGTTTCTAAAACCTCAACGTCATCATCAACTACTAGTATTCTCTTCATGTTATTCTTCCATTAGATGCTTTTGTAATTATAACAAAATGTTTGTTGTTATGTTTACAATGTTTTAAGATTTAATTAATACCTAAAACCGTTAATTTACCGCCTTAATTATTCCTTCTTTATTCAAAATATAGTTAAAGAGGTCTTCAATCGGCTTTTGTAAAATTTTGCCGGTCTCAATTCCATTATCAGCAAGTACACGCTTTAAGGTATTTTGGTAATAATAGGCAATTGAACCAACAAAATGGCATGGGAGAGATTTATAGTTGGGATAATCTTTAACGTTTGTATCAACAAATTCTTGAAAGCCTTTTCTCAAAATTTCTTCAATAAAAGGATGCTCTTGATTATCAGCCATGAATCTGCTAAAACCTGCTAAATAGATGTTAGGAAATGGTTTTTGATAAATATTAGTAATTATTTGTTCTTTTTCTACCGGGAAAGCTTTTTCAAATTCTGCTTGCAAATCAGATGGCATTTTCTTGTACAGATAACTTAACAATACTTTTTTGCCAAAGAAAGTGCCCGAGCCTTCATCACCTAAAACATAACCCAAACCATGATGGCCATCGTGGATTTTTTTTCCATCGAAATAACAAATGTTTGAGCCTGTACCTAAAATACAATTTAAGCCTTCAGTATCACCACAAGTTGCATAAACCGAACCTAATAAATCATGCTCTACAGAGGTAAAAGCATTTTGGAAAACTGCCGACAAACCATTTGAAACTACCTCATGCTTATCTGGCGAAGAACAGCCTGCGCCAAAAAAGTAAATCTCTTTAACGCTTTCTGCTAATGGTGCAATTATTTCGTTTTTTGAAATGATATTTGTGATTTCATGCTCATTTAAAAAGTATGGATTAATACCTTGGGTATTAAATTTAATTACTTTACCATTAAAATAACCCATCCAATCAGTTTTTGATGAGCCGCTGTCTGCAACAAGTATCATGGCAATAAATATAAAAATTAATTAGTTAAATCTATATTTCCGGTAATCTCTTTCAAAATAGTCTCGGCAATTTTTGCTTGAAATTCCATTTCAATAAAGCGATTTTGAGCATCGATGGAATTTCTTTGCGCTTCCCTTAATTCTAACGGTGGGATGCTACCAAGTTTATATTTGGCTAATGTAATTTCAAGATTTTCTTTAGCAATATCAACGTTTTTTTGCTCTAGCTTTACCAAATCTAAATAGGTAGCATAGTTTTGGTAAGCAGTAAGCAATTGTGAACTTACATCGAGTTTGGTTTTACTTAAGTTTAGGGTAGAATTTTCTATCTCGATTTTGGCATTTCTTTCCTGTTGTCTCTGTAAAAAACCATTAAAAATATTCAAGCTGGCAGTTACACCGTAGGTAAAACCATTTGCAGCAAATTTCTGGTTAAAGCCAGTTGGGCTGGTACTATTTGTTCTGCTGTAGCCAGAATTTAAGCTTACAATTGGATATCTTGCACCTTTTATCGATTTTAAATTTAATGATGCTACTCTTTGATTAATAAAAGCATTTTGAACGTTTGGATTTTGTTTATCGGCTAATTCTGCAAGTTTACTGTAAACTAAACTTTGGTCAATGTTTACATCATTAGTAGCAGAGAAAGTTAAATTCACATTTCTAGCCATAATCTGGTTTAATCTAACCTTTGCCACTTGCAAAGCATTCAATTGTTGCAAATAATTCGAAGTATCTGCGTTATAATCAACCTGAGCCGTAAGCACATCCAATTTGGAACCCCTGCCTAATTGAAGTTTAGTTTTCGCAATCTGCTCTCTAAAAACGGAAACATCAATAGCGCTATCTGCCGCTACTACTAATTTTTGTTGTCTTACAACATCGTAATAAGCAGTAATTACATCTGCTATGGTAGTTAAAATTGTTAAACGAGCATTTACTTCGCCTTGTTTTTCGAGTTCTTTTAACCTGTCGAAATTCGCAAACATTGTAAAACCATCGAAAATTGTCCAGTTTAAATCTGCACCAAGGTCGTTATTGGTACTTCTTGCTCCAGTAATAACCCTATCTGGTCCGGTTGCTGGTGTTTGGCGTGTATTTTGAAGACTTCCACCGTTTGCATAAGTTGCAGTTACATTTGGCAACATACCCGCATTGCCAATATTTGCATTGTTTTTGGCAATATTTATATTATTTTTGCTGATTTTAATATCGTAATTATTTTGCATTGCAATCGTAATCGCATCTTGCAAAGTCAGTATTTCCTGCGCCTTCGCAAAAGAAATAATGCTCAATAACAATACAAATAGATTTATTTTTTTAATCATCTTATTTATTTTGATGCGGCCTCCAAAGCTTCATGTTCAAAACGCTCTGCTTCTTTTAAATCTTTGTTTGGTTTGTAAGGTTTAGCCCAGTAAGAGTATATCGCCGGAATAACAAATAAAGTTAAAACTAACGAAAACATGGTTCCACCCACAATCACAGTTCCCATACTCATTCTACTTTTAGCAGCTGCACCTAAAGCCATGGCAATTGGTAGTGCGCCAATGGCTATAGCTAAACTTGTCATTAAAATTGGGCGCAAACGCGAAACTGAAGCTTCGCGAATTGCTTCCGGAATTGGAATGCCTCTTTCCTTTAACTGATTGGCAAATTCGACAATTAAAATACCATTTTTGGTTACCAAACCGATTAACATAATTGTTCCAATCTGGCTGAAAATATTCCAGCTTTGTCCGCATAGCCAAAGGGATAAAAATGCACCTGCAACCGCCATTGGTACGGTTAGGATAATGATTACAGGGTCTTTAAAACTTTCAAACTGTGCAGAAAGAATTAAGTAAACCAAAAGCAAAGCAAGGCCAAAGGCGAAAAATGTATTTGATGAACTTTCTTTAAAATCTCGGGATTCTCCACTTAAATCTGTAGAAAATGTTTCGTCCAAAACTTTGGCTGCAATCTGATCCATCGCATCGATGCCTTCGCCAATGCTTTTTCCAGGTGCTAAACCTGCAGAAACCGTTGCAGAAATGAAACGATTGTTTCTGTACAATTGCGGCGGACTACTTTCTTCCTTCGCAGCAACCAAATTGTCTAGTTGTATAAGTTCGCCTTTATCATTTCTTACATAAACGGAGCTTAAATCTAAAGGGTCTGCACGGTCTGCTCTATCAAACTGACCAATAACTTGATACTGCTTGCCATTCATAAAGAAATATGAAAAACGTTGTCCGCTCAAACCTAAATTTAAGGTTTGTGCAATTGCCGAAATTGAAACGCCCAGATTTTTTGCCTTGTCTCTATCAATAGTTAAATTAATCTCAGGCTTGTTGAATTTTAAATTCACATCTGATACAGTAAAGGTTGGATTTTTAGCAACCTCATCCATAAACAAAGGCACTTTCTCCCTAAGTTTTTCGAAATTCTGCGCCTGGATGATGTAGCTCACAGGTAAGCCACCCCGTCTACCAACCGAAATGGTTGGCTGCTGATTTACAATGGTTTTACCTTCACTATATTTTTTAGTGATTTTGGTAAGCATATCAGCAATTTCCTTTTGTGTACGTTTTCTATCGCCTGGATCTACCAAACCCATTCTAACGAAACCAGAGTTTGTGGCTCCAGCACCGCCAAAACCTGGTGAAGTGATGGTAATGTTCACATTTTTCTCTGGCACAGAATCTATTACCATCTGATTAATCTTCATAATAAATTTATCAGTGTAGGTAAAAGATGCACCTTCGGGAGTAGATACGTTAATGTTTATCGCACTTCTATCATCGTATGGAGCAGTTTCTTTCGGTAGAATTTTCCAAAAAAGGAAAATCATTCCCATACAAATCAAAATTATTGGCGCCGCCAACCATCTTTTATCTAGGAATTTATTCAGGTTCGATTCGTAGGCATCATTTAACTTTACAAAATATGGTTCAGTCCAATTGTAGAATTTGGATGGTTTATGCCCACCTTTTTTCATCAGGTAAGCATTTAACATTGGCGTTAAGGTTAACGATACGAAAGCCGAAACCAAAACCGCTGCGCCAATTACAACGCCAAACTCCCGGAACAGCCTGCCCACAAATCCTTGTAAGAAAATTACAGGAAGAAATACAGCTGCAAGGGTAATCGAAATTGAAATTACCGCAAAGAATATTTCATTAGAACCTTTAATTGCAGCTTCAAATGGCGACATGCCTTCTTCAACTTTCTTAAAGATGTTTTCTGTTACCACAATACCATCATCAACCACTAAACCGGTTGCCAAAACAATTGCCAGCAAGCTCAGTACGTTTATCGAAAATCCGAAAGCGTACATGATAAAGAAAGTAAAGATTAAGGAAACCGGAATATCAATTAACGGCCTAAACGCGATGCCCCAATCTCTAAAGAAAAGATAGATAATTAGGATTACAAGCACTAACGATAAACCGATTGTTTCTGCAACTTCGGTAACCGAACGCTTTATGAAAAGAGTAGTATCAAGTGCTACTTTAAGCTTAATATCTTGTGGGATATCTGCCTTTAACTTATCAAAACGCTTATAAAATTCCTTACTGATATCAAGGTAATTTGCACCGGGTTGTGGTATAATCGCAACTGCAACCATTGGTTTGCCCGATTCGCGAAGAATGGTTTCTTCATTCTCAGGGCCTAAAACCACAGTTCCAACATCCTTTAGTTTAACAACCTGATTACTATCTGATTTTAAAATTAAATTGTTAAACTGTTCTTCGTTAACCAATTTTCCCAATGTTTTTACCGTAAGTTCAGTCGTTGCTCCCGTAATTTTTCCTGATGGTAATTCAACATTTTCGTTATCAAGCGCCGTAACAATATCTTGGGAGGTTAGGCCGTAAGCACTAAGCTTATTTGGGTCCATCCAAATGCGCATGGCATATTTTCGCTGCCCTTGAATTTGTACGCTACTTACACCAGGGATAGTTTGAATCCTATCTGCAATTACATTTTCAGCAAAATCGCTCAATTCTAGCGTGTTTCTTTTGTCGCTCTGAATGGTCATTGATAAAATCGGGTCAGAGTTAGCATCCGCTTTGCTAACAATTGGCAAACCGTCAATATCTCTTGGTAAATTCCTTGCCGCCTGCGAAACTTTATCACGCACATCGTTTGTAGCTTCCTCAATGTTTTTATCGAGGTTAAACTCCACCGTAATGTTGCTGGTTCCCTGATTACTTGATGATGAAATGTTTCGGATGCCATCAATTGAGTTAATGGATTTTTCCAATGGCTCTGTAATTTGCGATTCAATAATATCTGAATTTGCGCCCGGATAAGAAGTTCTTACCGAAACTACGGTAGGGTCGATAGATGGATATTCTCTAACGCCTAAAAAATTATAGCCGATTACCCCGAAAAGAACAATCAAGAGATTCATTACAATGGCCAGAACCGGCCTTTTTATACTCGTGGTCGAAATGCTCATACTTAATTTTTTGCCAGACGAACTTTAACTGGTGAACCTTTTTTCAAAGACATTGAACCTGTAGTTAAAACAGTATCGCCAACTTTTAAACCAGATGTAATTACAATTTTTTCATCTGTACGAGTTCCTGCTTCTACACTAACTTCTTCAGCTTTTCCATCTTTTTGAATATAAACCACTTTTCCTTTCAAAACAGGGATTATCGCTTCATTAGGAACTAAAATTGCATCCTGTAATGTATTTAAAGCCATTTTAATTTTAGCAAAAGAGCCAGGAAGTAGCTTGTTTTCGTTGTTCTGAGCCAAGGCTCTAATCTGCAAAGTTCTGGTTGCTGCATTTATTCCGGGTTCTATTGCGTAGATCTTCCCAATGTTTATCATTGAAGAACCATCTGTTGTAAAAGAAATGTTGCCGCCCATTTTTATTTGTCCGGCGTATTTTTCTGGTACCGAAAAAGTAACCTTAACAGGATTTGTACTTACCAAGTTTGCAATCACAGTTGCTGGTGTTAAATAGGTTCCTGATGATATACTTCTTAAACCTACTTTGCCACTAAATGGTGCTCTAATTGTTGTTTTCGCAAGTTGAGCACGGATGAGTTGCGATTGTGCTTGTAGAGATTTTAAATCTGCAAGAGAAGTATCGTATTCTTCCTGACTTATAGCGCCCTTTTCTAACAGTTGTTTCGCCCTGTTTTCGTTTGTGCCCGAAAGTTTTTGTTTAGTTAGCGCTTCCTGTAATTGCGCCTGAATATCTCTATCATTTATTTTAACTAAAACGCTGCCTTTAGTAACATTAGAACCTTCCTTAAAATAAATTCCGGTTACTAAACCCGAAACCTCACTTTTTAATACAACAGATTCATTTGCTTCAATTGCACCTGTAACCTCTAAATCACTATCAAATTTTGATTGCTTAACAACAATTCCTTCAACGACTGTTGGCGGTGCCGAATTTCCATCTTTACCACCTTTGCTCGGTCCGGATGCTGCGCCCTTACCTTCTAACTTTTTATTTGCACTAATTCGATAATAAACAAGGTAAGCTAAACCTATTGCTAAAATCGCGTAAAAAATATACCTTTTCTTCATATTCGTTTGTGTATTGCTTCCTAAACACTATTTAAATGTATCAATTTAGAAAACAGAGCGTAAAAATATCTAATTAGTTCTTCCTAAAATTGTTGTATTAAGGATGTTACAGCATCTTGGGTTATTTATAAATTGGCAGTGTTTTATCTTGCAAGAATCATAGCTGATTTTGAAGCTAAAAGCCATTTGCATTACTAATTTTATATACCGACAACAATTTATTCTTCGGGTTTAAATATTCACAATTATTTTACAAGAGAAACAATTAAACTTTTTGCAACCACTTTTGTGTTAAACCACAATTATTTTACGCCACTTATTGTAATTTAATTTTAATCCATCGGCATAAAATATAAATTTGCGACAAAACAAATCAATATGTTTATTAAGAAGTCAATTTTAAATTTAGTTTTAATACTATTAGTGGTTATGGGAGCGAAGGCGCAGGTAAAAATAGGTTTTGAGGTTTCCTTTAAAGAGCCACAAGCACATTATGCCGAAGTTCAAATGAATATTTCGGGCATAGCAAAAGATTATGTTGATGTAAAAATGCCAGTTTGGACTCCTGGTTCTTACTTAGTTCGTGAATTTGAGAAAAGTGTTGAAGGATTTACTGCATCAGCTTCTGGTAAAAGCTTAAAAGTGCTAAAGGTTAGAAAAAATACCTGGAGGGTTTATTCGGCAAAAGCGAACAACATTAAAATCAACTATCGTGTTTATGCTTTCGAAATTTCTGTACGTACGCCTTTTATTGATGAATCTCATGCATTTTTATCGCCAACAGGAATTTTCATGCATCCTGATGGGATGATTAAATCGCCAAGTACTGTGAAAATTATTCCATTTAACACCTGGAGCAAAGTTTCTACAGGTTTAACACCAGTTGCTGGCGAAAAATTTACTTATACTGCCCCTGATTTTGATTGGTTATATGATAGCCCGATTGAAGTTGGGAACCAGGATACATTTGAATTTATGGCTTCGGGCGTTCGCCATGAAGTGGCTATGTATGGCGGTGGAAATTACGATAAGGAAAAGTTAAAAGTTGATATGGCTAAAATTGTTGAGCAAGCTACAGCCGTTTACGGAGAAAATCCAAATAAATATTATTTGTTCATCGTTCATAATTTTAATCGCGGTGGCGGAGGTTTGGAGCATTTAAACTCAACAACGTTAGGTGCAACCAGAAATGCATATAATACTGCAGCCGGTTACAAAGGTTTTTTAAGTTTAGTTGCACACGAATATCATCACCTATGGAATGTAAAACGTTTACGTCCTGTAGCCTTAGGCCCGTTTGATTACGATAATGAGAACTATACAACCAATTTATGGATTGCTGAAGGTTTTACATCATACTATGAAAATAAATATATCTTAAGAGCTGGTTTTGAAGATCCGAATGGTTTTGTTAATGGTTTGGCTGCGGCAACTGCAACGGTTCTAAATACACCGGGTGCAAAAGTTCAGTCTGCGGCTTCATCAAGTTACGATGCATGGATTATCGGCTACCGGCCGAATGAAAATTCAAAAAACAGCGCAATTTCTTATTATAGTAAAGGCGAAGTTGTTGGTATTTTGATGGATTTGGAGATTATCAATGCAACTAAAGGTGCTAAAAGTTTGGATGATGTGATGAAAGCTATGTATTTACAATGCAAAACTTTAAAAAGAGGTTACACTGATGCGGAATTTAAAGCAATGGTTGAGAAAATCTCAGGCATTAGCTTTACCAATTTTTGGGAGAAATATGTTAATGGTGTAGTGGATGCTGAATATGTTAAATATTTCGGTTATGCAGGCGTCAACGTCTCAACAGAAAATGCTACACCAGATAAACCAGTTACAGGTGCAGCTGCGCAATTAACAAATGATGGTTTAGCCATTACAAGTACAATAAGAGGTTCTGCCGCTTGGGATGCAGGCTTAAATGTGAACGATGTAATCATTTCGCTTGATGATGTTACTGTTAGTGATGCATTATCAAATATAAAATTGCGTACGCCAGCAGTTTCTCTAGAATCTTTGCCTTTGGTTGCAAAAAAGAACATTGGCGATACATTGAAGCTTAAAATTAAACGCGATGGCATTGATAAGGAAATTTCATTAACCTTAAAAGCAAATCCAAGTGTACGTTTAAAGGCAACTATTGATGAGAACGCAACGGCAGCACAGAAGGCTGTTTTGAAAAAATGGATGGGGATATAGTAAGAAAGTCACCTGCCTAAATCTGGCAAATATCTAAGAAAAAGCATCGGTACATTTTGTTGCCGGTGTTTTTTTTTTGGTCTTAATTTTTTGAGTTTATAAATACACCTTTATCATCAACTCAGACTAAAATCCGACTTCGTATAATGTTGTTTTTTCTATTGTTCTTTGGTATGCTTTATTGCACCTTATAGGGTACTTCTTCGAACGTTCTTCGAGAAATAGGTGCTTTTTTCGAAGAAGTCTCGAAGAAGCTCCGAAGAAAATGCATCTTTTTTGTGTTTGATAATTAATTTTAAACAGGAATTTTAGTGCTGATAGAGCAAAAAAAATCCCATTAGAACATTTGCCTAATGGGATTTTTTTTAGTTTTATTAGATTTAGAAAGTATATCTGAAACCTAAACCAAATCTTCCAGCGCTAAAATCGCTACCATTATCTCCTAAATAGATTCTAGGTCTCCAATCTAAAGCAATAGCCAAAGGTGCACCACTAATTTTGTAATCTAATCCAGCCATCGGAACTAAATAGAAACTAGAACCTCCATCATATAACTGAAGTGATGGACCACCGCCAGCATAAAAATCTAATCCGTTAGCACCTTTTATCGGTGTGTTGTATTGAAGAAACGCTTGGATAAATGTTGAGTTTCCTCCGAATAAAACCTCACCTTGTAGAGCAGCATGTCTGCTAAAATGGTGTCTTAAAGATGGTCCAACTAATGTTGCTCCATCCCCGAAATCGATGCCTAAACCTACACCAGTTTTGTAATTCTGAGCTTTAACATCAGAAGTCGTTAATACAAATAATGCAGCGCATCCTAATAAAGTAAAAAATAATTTTTTCATAATAAGAGAATTATAATGTTTTTTAAAGTAATATCTGCCTAACAACTTTAATGCCGTTTATGTTTTCTAGGTAAAAATTATAAATGATAAAAACAATGCTTGCATAGTAAATTTGTAATTGCTAAGTTTATTCCAATAATTTGTACATCAAATTCGTTTTAATCTAAATAGGAATAAATTATAGATTTATTTATAATAAATTGATTGCCCATTTAGATGAAATTTTAAACTTAACCAAATACTATTCATATGGCTGCTGAAATCACACGTGTATTCGATTTATTGAAATTTAGTCTTGAAAAACCGAAGGCAGAATTTATTAGCGGTAAAATAAATGGCAAGTGGATAAATTTCAGTACACAAGAATTTTGTGCTGCGGTAGATAATTTAAGTCGCGGTTTAGTTAAAATTGGCATCAAAAAAGGCGGCAGAGTGGCTGTAATGTCGCACAACCGTCCGGAATGGAATATTGCAGATTTCGCTGCAAATCAAATTGGTGCTTATCAAATTCCCTTATATCCAACATTAGCCGATCACGATGTTCAATTCATTTTAAAGGATGCGGAAATTTCCATCATTTTTGTGGCTGATGAGGATCTATACAAAAAGGTTAAGCCAAATGTTGAGGCTATAAATCCCCAGATAAAAATATACACCTTTAATGAAGTTAGGGGTGCAGAGAATTGGAAAGCGCTAACTGAAGATGGTGAGAAAAGCTTTGAAATTAATTTAGATGAATATCGTGAACAGATTAAACCTGATGATATTCTTACCCTAATTTACACATCAGGTACAACAGGAACACCAAAAGGTGTAATGCTAACGCATAGCAATTTGGTTTGTAATTTTGTACACTCTGCTGTAGTAATGCCGGAGGGTGTTAACAAAGGTTTGAGCTTTTTACCGCTTTCCCACATTTTCGAACGGATGATTATTTATTTATATCTGTTTAATCGTACAGATGTTTACTATGCAGAAAGTATGGAAACAATTGTTGCCGATATCCAGCATGTAAAACCAAATGCATTTTCCACTGTACCCCGTTTACTCGAAAAAGTGTACGATAAAATCATGGAAAAGGGTAAATCCTTAACTGGGATTAAGAAAGGCATTTTCTTTTGGTCGGTTGCGCTAGCCGAAAAATATAAAATTGATGCCGGAGCTTGGTATAGCTTCAAGCTGTCCATCGCCCGTAAATTGGTATTTAAGAAATGGCAAGAGGCATTGGGCGGCGAAATTGTGGTAATTGTTTCTGGTGGTGCGGCCTTAAATCCTCGATTGGCAAGAATTTTCTGGGCTGCCGGAATGCCTGTATTTGAAGGTTATGGTTTAACAGAAACTTCGCCGGTAATTACGGTAAATCATTTCGGTGGAACAATGTTTGGCTCTGTCGGTGAGGTTATTGATGGAGTAGAAGTGAAAATTGCCCAAGATGGCGAGGTATTAACCCGCGGTCACCAAGTAATGAAAGGTTATTATAACCGCCCTGATTTAACAGATGAAGCCATTGATAAAGATGGTTGGTTCCATACTGGTGATATTGGCGAATTGGTAGATGGTCGTTTCTTAAGAATCACCGACAGGAAAAAGGAGATGTTTAAAACTGCCGGAGGTAAATACATTGCCCCGCAAATGCTCGAAAATAAATTTAAAGAGTCGATTTTTATCGAGCAGATAATGGTTTTAGGCGAAAATCGAAAATTTCCATCGGCTTTAGTTGTACCAAATTTCGAAACGTTAAAAACCTGGGCCGGACGTAAAGGGATATCTTTTACCAATAATGACGACATTATTAAAAATGAACAAGTTTTAACAAAATACAACGAAGTAATAGAAGCGGCAAATGTTGGTTTTGGTAAATGGGAGCAAATTAAACGTATTGCACTACTTCCAAAAGAATGGAGTATCGACGGAGGAGAGCTCACACCTAAATTAAGCCTGAAAAGAAAAGTTATTACTGAGAAAAATAATGCTATAATTGAAAAAATTTATAAAGATGCAGAAGACTTTAAAGCTTCAACTTAGTGTAATCCTTTCAGGATATTTTATAATCGTTTCAATATTATCTGGTTGTGTTAGCGGGCAACTCAGTAAAAGAAATAGCGATGAATATAGAAATGGGATGGTGGTTTCTGCGCATCCAAAAGCATCAGAAGTAGGTATTGAAATTTTGAAAAAAGGCGGTAATGCTGTAGATGCAGCGGTTGCCGTTCAGTTTGCCTTAGCTGTAGTTTATCCAAATGCGGGTAACCTTGGCGGCGGAGGCTTTATGGTTTATCGCTCATCAAAAGGAGTGCTAAATACACTCGATTTTAGGGAAAAAGGGCCTGCTGCCGCGAGTAGAGATATGTATTTAGATTCTGTTGGCAACCCGATTGTAAGCAAAAGTTTGTATGGCCATTTGGCAGCTGGTGTTCCTGGTTCTGTAGATGGTATGATTGAAGCCCATAGTAAGTATGGCAAGTTAACATGGGCACAAGTTGTTCAACCTTCTATAGATTTAGCCCAAAATGGCTTTCAAATCACTAAGCGTCAATCTGGTGAACTAAATGGACTACACAGAAGTTTTATGAAGTTTAATCCGGATGGAACGGCTTTTGTAAATTTACAAGGCACCTGGAAGGAAAATGATATATTGGTACAGGAGGAACTTGCAAATACCTTAAAATTAATTCGGGATAAAGGGAGATCAGGATTTTATGAAGGCGATGTTGCCGATTTTATAGTTGCAGAAATGCAAAAGGGAAAAGGCCTTATCACAAAAGAGGATTTGAAGAATTATCATTCTGCATGGCGTAAACCACTAACCGGAAATTACAGAGGATATAAAATTATAACCATGCCACCAACTTCAAGCGGCGGTATTGCACTAATTCAATTGTTACAATCTGTAGAACCTTATCCACTAAAAAAGTGGGGTCATAATGCAGATTCTACAGTTCAACTGATTGTTGAGGCGGAGAGAAGGGTTTATGCAGATAGGGCTACACATTTAGGCGACCCAGATTTTTATAATGTTCCTAAAAATGAATTAACCAGCGCTAAATACAATAAAAACAGGATGGCAAATTTTAACTGGTCCAGAGCAACCTTGAGTAGTGAAGTTAAAGCAGGCGAAGTTAATGCTAAAGAACACGAAGAAACTACGCATTTTTCTATTGTTGATAAAGAGGGTAATGCAGTATCAATAACAACTACACTTAACGGTTCTTATGGTTCGATGGTGGTGGTAAAAGGCGCAGGCTTTCTCTTAAATAATGAAATGGATGATTTCTCTGTTAAGCCAGGTTCACCAAATATGTATGGTTTAGTTGGTGGTGAAGCAAATGCTATTGCTCCTAATAAAAGGATGCTAAGTTCCATGACACCAAGCATTGTAGAAAAAGATGGTCAACTTTTTATGGTAGTTGGTACACCTGGAGGCTCTACCATAATAACATCAGTTTTCCAGACAATTATTAATGTTATCGATTTTGATATGTCGATGCAATCTGCGGTAACAGCGAAAAAATTTCATCATCAGTGGTTGCCAGATGAAGTGTCTGTAGAACCACAGGCTCTGGACAGTTTAACAATTGAAAAATTAAAGACTAAAGGTTATAAAATTGTGCCTCGCGGGCCCATTGGCCGTATTGACGCAATACTTAAAACCAAATGGGGATATTATCAGGGAGGGGCAGATCCAAGAGGAGATGATAAGGCTATAGGATACTAATTGTTAAAAAGTTAAAAAAATATTTAGCCATCTTAAACATTTTGGTATGACGATTGTAATAAGTGGGCAACGCTTACTAACGTTAAAACTAAAATAAGATGAAATCAAATTTATTTAAATCCCTACCGGTGGTATTAGCCGGATTATTAGTTGGATCGGCAGCGATGGCTCAGGAGCCTACTGCATCAACAGCAACTCCTTTCAGAACCTGGTCGATTGGCGTTAACGCCGGAGGTTTAACTCCATTATCTCCATTAGGTGGAAGAAATGATTTTAGCAACAACAAAACAAGTTTTGGTTACGGATTATACGTTAAGAAACAATTAACTAACTACTTCTCTTTACGTTTAGATGGGGTTATGGGCAAGTTAAAAGGAGATAACTCTGAAGCTTATGACAGTGGTTTTTCAAACACAAGCACTGTTTCTGCTTTTGACACTAAATTAAACTATTCTGCAAGTTTAAACGCAGTTTTCAATATGTTTAATATTGATATGTTTAGAAAAGAAAACGCCGTTCAACTTTATGCATCAGCAGGTGCTGGTTTAGCTGGTTACAAACCAACTATTACAACTGCAGGCGGTTCATCTGCCTATGCTGGTGGCAAAACTATTAACGAATTAATCATTCCGGTAGGTGTTGGTGCAAAATTCAAAGTTTCTGATGGTGTTAATATCGATTTAGGTTGGACAATCAATTATGTTGATGGCGACAACTTAGATGGATTATACAGAAACGGAAATAATGATAAATACAACTATGCTTACGCTGGTTTAGAGTTTGCTTTAGGTAAAGGAAAACAATTGGCTTTCCACAATCCGGTAGCTGCTACTTATGATGAAGCGCTTGCTGCAAAAAATACAGCTAATGCATTAAAAGGTGATTTAGATGCTCAGAAAGCTGAAAATGCTAAATTACGTTCTGAAATGGCTGATTTATTAAAAGATACAGATGGTGATGGTGTGGCTGATAAATTAGATAAATGCCCAGGTACACCTTCAGGTACAGTTGTAGATGGTTCTGGTTGTCCTTTAAAAACTCCTGAAAAAGTTGTAGAGAAAGTTGTAATTACTGATGAAGATCGTAAAGTTGTTAATGAGGCGATTAAAAACTTAGAATTCGATTTAAATAAATCTACTATCCGTGCTAAATCTTTCGCATCGTTAAACAGAGTCGCAGGATTATTAGTTCAGAAAAACTTCAGCTTAAAATTAGCTGGTCACACAGATAACACTGGTTCTAAAGAATTAAACTTGCGTTTATCAAAGGCTAGAGCAGAATCTGTAAAAGCATACTTAGTTTCACAAGGTGCAAATGCATCACGTATCGAAGCTACAGGTTACGGAATGGGCCAACCAATTGCAACTAACAAAACTGCAGCTGGTCGTCAGAAAAACCGTCGTGTAGAGTTTACTTTATACTAGTAATCTTTAAGCGAAAAAAATGCCCCTCGATTTTCGAGGGGCATTTTTTATTTAATTGTTTTTATCAATTTTTGAATACTACTTAAATCATTCATCTCGAAATTTAAGGTATTCGGAGAAAATTTTTGATAGATAATCTGATGATCCCGGCTATCATAAACACTAATAATTTTATCGTTTCCACGCTGTGTGTAAATAACATACTTAATCGGGGTGCTTTTATCCAGAATCAAATTATCTAATTCATTGTATAAGGCAAATTTTAATTTGTATGTGTAGGGTTCTTGTATGGTCGAGGCGTTGTAATTGCTTACAGCACCAGGGGTTGTAATTGTACTAAATGCTCGTTTTATATATTCAGGAACATAAAGCGTTTGCGTGGCCAGTTGTGGTAACCTTACTTTGTTGTAAAATTCCAGTTCCAAAACCCTGTCATCATTGGAGTTTATGCCATCATTTATTTGCTTTAAGTATCCTGTCAAAATCCCTGGCGACCAATTATAAAACGTTGCCCGGTTAAATAAATCGCCTAATAATCTCGATTTTTTTGCTCGTTTCGAACCTGATTGTTCATCCATTGTATTAACTTGGAAGTTTGTATAGGTATCTGCAAAAAGCGTTACGGTAGCTAAAATCGATTCTTCTTTTTCTTTTGGCTTTTTGCCAGGGGTTGCCAATTTTAAAACATAAACAACATTCGCTTTAGCAGTTTCATCAATCTTTTCGCTGTAAGCATCAAAATAAAAGAAAGAATAATTTGCCGTTGTATCATACTTCGCCAAATCTTCCGGTTTAATAATTTTGTAAGGTGTAATGGTCCAACTTTTTTTTATCGCTTCATCGAATTTTTCCAATTCAGCGTAATCTTTGTATTGTAAGGTAAAGAGTGTTGTTGTCTTCTTAAATATCTCAAATTTATCCGCTGGGATAGATTGTTTTCCAAAGTAAGATACCTGCGCAACGCAAATACTATGGAAAAAAATAAACAAGCAAAGTGTAGAAATTTTTCTTAAAACTGGCATATGGTATTTTTCATTTGTGTTAATTCAATTATAAGCATCTTTTGACAAATATTTTCAATTTTCCTATTGCATTAACAAAATACATTCATTAGCTTTGTTATGCAAGCATAATAAATTACTTAAATGAAGCAACAGCAAACGATTGATTACCATGTTAAGTTTGCATGGCAAAACATGTTTAATAAGTACAATCAAATGGCATCAAGTTTTGGGATAACCCAGGCCATTGGTTACATGCTTATTAACATTAACGATGAAGAGGGGACTGCTGTTTCAAACCTTGCAGGCTTGCTTGGCGTTAAGGCTACAAGCCTGTCTCGTATGTTAAATAATATGGAAGATGCGAATCTTATTTACCGTGAAACATCAGTAGGAGATAAGCGCTCGGTAAAGGTTTTTTTAACTGATTTTGGGAAGGAAAAGAAACAATTGGCCAAAGGCGTTGTTCGGAAATTTAACGAATACTTAGATGAACATTTCACCAAAAAAGAGAAGGAAACGTTCATCAATTTATTAATAAAACTAAATGATATAACTGTAGCATATACTGTTGATTAAACATTACTTATGAAACGAAGCATTAATAAAGTTGCTGTTTTAGGTTCAGGGATTATGGGTTCGCGTATTGCTTGCCATTTCGCCAATATTGGTGTAGAGGTTTTGCTTTTAGATATTGCCCCAAAAGAACTTCTTCCAGAAGAGCAAGCAAAGGGGTTAACTTTAGATAAACCAGCGGTAAAAAATCGAATCGTAAACACTGCTTTGCAAACGGCTATAAAAACCAATCCGTCGCCTGTTTATTCTAAGAAGGTATTAAACAAAATTAAAACTGGGAATTTCGATGATGATATGTCGAAAATTGCAGGTTTTGATTGGGTGATTGAAGTTGTGGTTGAAAATCTTGACATCAAGAAAAAGGTTTTCGAACAAGTTGAGCAATTTCGGAAACCTGGAACTTTAATTACATCAAACACCTCAGGTATTCCAATTCATTTAATGGCCGAGGGTAGAAGCGATGATTTTAAAGCACATTTCTGTGGCACACACTTTTTTAACCCACCACGTTATTTAAAATTGTTGGAAATTATTCCAACGCCACATACTAAGCCAGAAATTGTAGATTTCCTGATGCATTACGGCGATAAGTTTTTAGGTAAAACCACGGTTTTATGTAAAGATACGCCCGCGTTTATTGCCAACCGTGTTGGGGTTTATTCAATTATGGCTTTACTTCATCTGGTTGAAAAATTAGATTTAACCGTAGAAGAAGTTGATAAATTTACTGGTCCAGCCTTGGGCAGACCAAAATCGGCAACTTTCCGTACTTCGGATGTGGTAGGTTTGGATACCATGATTAAGGTTGCCAAAGGACTTTACGATAATTGTCCTGAAGATAAAGCACACGATTTATTTAAACTTCCTGCTTATGTGCAAAAAATGGAGGAAAATAAATGGTTGGGCGATAAAACCAAACAGGGTTTCTATAAAAAAACTAAAACTGCTGATGGTAAAACAGAAATTCTGGCGTTAGATTTAAAAACACTGGAGTACAAACCTCAGCAAAAGGTTAAATCGGCCACCTTAGAAATGACTAAGCCCGTTGAAAATCTTCGCGAACGCATGAAGATTTTTGCGAAAGGAAAAGATAAAGCAGGTGAATTATTCCGCCATTCTTCTTTTGGTTTGTTTGAATATGTTTCGGATAGAATTCCTGAAATTTCTGATGAATTGTATCGTATTGATGATGCCATGCGTGCAGGTTTCGGCTGGGAGCTTGGTCCTTTTGAGCTTTGGGATGCCGTTGGTGTTAAAGAAGCAATTGAAGGAATGGAGCAGTACGGAAACAAAGCTGCAGGTTGGGTTCATGAAATGCTTGATGCGGGGAATACTTCATTCTATAAAGTTGAGGGCGGTATTAAAAAGTATTACGATATTCCATCAAAAACTTATAAAGTATTACCAGGAACGGATGATTTTATCATTTTAGATAACATCCGCGAAAATAAAACGCTTTGGAAAAATTCTGGCGTTTCGATTATCGATTTAGGTGATGGCATTTTAAATGTAGAGTTCCATACCAAAATGAATACTATTGGTGGCGATGTAATATCGGGTATCAATAAAGCCATCAATATGGCCGAAAAAGATTATCGTGGTTTGGTAATCGGTAACGATGGTGCGAATTTCTCTGCCGGTGCAAACGTAGGTATGATTTTCATGATGGCGGTAGAGCAGGAATGGGATGAGTTGAATATGGCCATCCGAATGTTCCAGAATACTTCGATGCGCATTCGTTATTCTTCTATACCAGTTGTGGTTGCACCGCATAATTTAACTTTAGGTGGTGGTTGTGAATTTAGTTTGCATGCCGACCATGTTCAGTTATCAGCAGAAACTTATATGGGTTTGGTTGAGTTCGGTGTGGGTGTAATTCCTGGTGGTGGCGGAACGAAAGAGTTTGCTTTACGTGCTTCTGATGAGTACAAAGACGACCAGATTGTTCAAAATGCGTTAAAAGATCGTTTCCTAACCATTGGAATGGCGAAGGTTTCTACTTCTGGGTATGAGGCTTATGAATTGGGTTACCTGCAAAAAGATAAATTCTCGATTTCGATGAACCGCAATCGTTTATTGGCTGATGCAAAAGCAAAAGCAATTGAGTTGGCTGATGCAGGGTATACAAAACCTGTTCATCGTACAGATATTAAAGTGTTGGGTAAACAAGGTTTAGGAATTGTTTATGCAGGTGCGAATAGTATGTACGCGGGTCATTACATTTCTGAGCATGATAAAAAAATCTCCGAAAAATTGGGCTACGTAATGTGTGGTGGTGATTTATCATCTCCTACAGAAGTAAGCGAACAATATTTACTGGATTTGGAACGAGAAGCATTTTTATCGCTGGCAGGAGAAAGAAAAAGTTTAGAGCGAATTCAATCGATAATTACAAAAGGGAAACCGTTGAGGAATTAGTAGGATAAAGGAGTAAGGAGCAAAGAACAAAGACAAACAACTAATAGGATGCACAATTTTAGGCAGTTACAAATTTGGAAAAAGGGTTGGCTGTAGCAAAGTCAATCTACTTATTAATTGGTGATTTGCCTTCAACAGAGAAATTTGGCCTAATAACTCAAATTTCTCGATGTGCAGTATCTGTTTCCTCTAATATTGCAGAGGTCTCTTGAAGGTCTTTAAGTACAGAATTTGCTCATTTTTTATCAATTGCTTTGGGCTCGTTGTTTGAACTTTAGACGCTAAATACTACTCTCAATTGATTTGGGCTTTATATCGTTTGAAAAGGTATAACCATTATTAAGTGAGATTATACAATTGCAAAAGAAAATATCAACATTTAAGAAAACACTTATATAACTAAAACGTATTATAGAACTTGGCCTTATTCCTTGTTCTATAATCTTTAATCCAAAATTTGATTAAGCACTTGGTCCTTATTCCTTGTTCCTTAATCTTTAATCCAAATTAAATGGAAGCATACATTATAGCAGGATATCGTACAGCAGTGGGCAAGGCGCCACGTGGCGTATTTCGTTTTACAAGAGCCGATGATTTGGCTGCGGAAGTGGTTAGGGCTTTGGTGGCGTCGGTTCCGAATTTAGATAATGAACAAATTGACGATGTAATGGTGGGTAATGCTACGCCAGAAGCGGAGCAGGGCTTAAATATTGCCCGTATGATTTCGCTGATGGGCTTAGATACCGACAAAGTTCCAGGCGTTACGGTAAACCGTTATTGCGCATCGGGCTTGGATACCATTGCGACTGCAGTTGCGAAAATTAAAGCTGGTATGGCCGATTGCATCATCGCCGGTGGGGTTGAAGTAATGAGTGGAATGCCCTTTGGTGGTTGGAAATTGGTTCCAAATGCCGAGGTGGCTAAAAACAACCCTGATTGGTATTGGGGAATGGGTTTAACAGCTGAAGCCGTTGCGAAAGAATATAATGTTAACCGTGATGACCAGGATGCTTTTGCTTTGAAATCTCATGAAAAAGCCATTCATGCCATTAAAAATGGTCATTTAAAAGATGGTGTTCTGCCAATTACGGTAAACGAAAATTATCTTGATGAAAACCTGAAAAAGAAAACGCGTTCTTACCTGGTTGATACAGATGAGGGTCCGCGTGCAGACACAACTTTAGAGAAATTGGCGAAATTAAAACCAGTTTTTGATGCGGTTGGAAGTGTTACGGCTGGTAACTCCTCACAAACATCTGATGGTGCAGCATTTGTTTTAGTCGTTTCTGAAAAGAAAATGAAAGAACTAAATGCGGAGCCGATTGCAAGATTGGTGAGTTATGGTGTTGCAGGTGTTCCGCCAAGAATTATGGGTATTGGTCCGATTGAGGCGATACCAAAAGCGCTAAAACAAGCAGGTTTAAAACAAAGTGATATTGATTTAATTGAACTGAATGAGGCTTTCGCTTCACAATCTCTAGCAATTATCAGAACCTTGGATTTGAATCCTGATATCATTAACGTAAACGGTGGTGCAATTGCATTAGGTCATCCACTGGGTTGTACTGGCGCAAAGCTAACCGTGCAAATGATGAATGAGCTGAAAAGACAAAACAAAAAATATGGCATGGTAACGATGTGTGTTGGTACTGGACAAGGTGCAGCGGGGATTTTTGAGCTTTTATAGGATGAAGGAACAAAGAGCAAGGAACAAAGATAAAATAGCTTTAACGAATGCATAATTTTAGACAGCTACAAATTTGGAGAGAGGGTATGGTTATTGCAAAAGCGACATATTTGCTCATTAATAATATGCCGTCGGTAGAAAAATTTGGTTTAATATCTCAAATTTCTCGATGTGGAGTTTCTGTTCCTTCTAATATTGCGGAAGGCTCTTCAAGGTCTTCAAATAAAGAATTTGCCCACTTTTTGTCAATTGCTTTAGGTTCATTATTCGAGCTTGAAACTCAGATATTACTATCTGTTGATTTGGGTTTTCTCACTTCTGAAAATGTCGAATCATTATTAAGTGAGATTATTCAGTTACAAAAGAAAATATCAACATTTAAGAAAACACTTATATAACTACAACAGGTTAAGGAACAATGTCATTATTCTTTGCTCCTTAATCTTTAATCCTAACTAAATGGAAAATAAAATTAAAGGCGGCGAATTCTTAATTAAAGAAACCGTTTATCAGGATGTGTTTATCCCTGAAGAATTTGATGAAGAGCAACAAATGATTGCGCAAACTTGTCGCGATTTTTTAGAGGCTGAGGTTTATCCTAATTTAGATAAAATTGATAAACAGGAAGACCCAGAATTAATGCCAACGCTTTTAACCAAAGCGGGTGAATTAGGCATTCTTGGCGTTTCTGTTCCAGAAGAGTATGGCGGTTTTGGCAAAAACTTCAATACCTCAATGTTGGTTGCAGATGTTGTGGGCGCTGGTCACTCTTTTGCGGTAGCACTTTCGGCACATACCGGAATTGGAACTTTACCCATTCTATATTATGGTAATGAAGAACAAAAAGCTAAATACATTCCTAAATTAGGTTCTGGAGAATGGAAAGCGGCTTATTGCTTAACAGAGCCGAACTCGGGTTCGGATGCAAACTCTGGAAAAACCAAAGCCAAATTGAGTGACGATGGAAAACACTATATTATCAACGGCCAAAAAATGTGGATTACCAATGGTGGTTTTGCTGATATTTTTATTGTTTTTGCGAAAATCGATGATGATAAAAATCTAACCGCTTTTATTGTGGAGAAAGATTTTGGTGGCATTACCATGAATCCCGAAGAACATAAAATGGGTATCAAAGGTTCTTCAACCCGTCAGGTTTTCTTTAACGATTGTGCAGTACCTGTTGAAAATATGCTGAGCGATAGAGAAAATGGTTTCAAAATCGCGGTAAATATTTTAAACATCGGTCGTATAAAATTATCTGCTGCGGCAATTGGCGCTTCAAAGGCAACTTTAAGCACAGCAATTAATTATTCAAACGAACGTATTCAATTTGAAAGACCAATTTCAAAATACGGTGCAATTCGCTTTAAAATTGCAGAAATGGCATCAAAACTTTACGCTGTGGATGCAGCGAATTATCGTGCGGGTCAAAATATTGATGATACTTACGATGCTTTGGTAGCTGGTGGAATGGAATCGGGCAAGGCCAGGTTAAAATCTGTTGAGCAATTTGCAGTTGAATGTGCGATTTTAAAAGTTTGGGGTTCTGAAGCGCTGGATTACACCGTTGATGAAGGTGTTCAAATTTACGGTGGTATGGGCTTTAGCGCAGATGCGCCGATGGATAGAGCGTACAGAGATGCCCGAATCAACCGAATTTTTGAAGGTACGAATGAAATTAATCGTTTACTAACGGTTGATATGATGCTGAAACGTGCCATGAAAGGGGAACTGGATTTAATGACGCCTGCTACGGCTGTAGCTGCTGAATTAATGAGCATTCCTGATTTTGGAGAAGAAGACACCACATTATTTGCAGCGGAGAAAAAAGTTTTGGCAAACCTTAAAAAAGCAACTTTAATGGTTGCTGGTGCTGCGGTTCAAAAACTAATGATGACCTTGAGTAAGGAGCAGGAAATTTTAATGAACATTGCCGATATGGCTGGTTATGTTTACGTTTTAGAATCAGCTTTGCTTAGGACAGAAAAGTTAGTTTCGATACGTGGCGAAGCAGCTTGTTCAGGACAATTAGATTTATTAAGAATTTATATGGTTGAGGCTGTTGATGGTGTATCAAAAGCAGGTAAAGAAGCGCTTTGGGCTTTTGCCGAAGGCGATGAACAACGTATGATGTTAGTAGGCTTGCGCAGATTTACAAAAGTAGAACCATTTAATGTTAAAGATGCTCGTCAACGAGTTGCACAACAACTAATTGATGCGAATAAGTATATTTTTTAAAGGCTAAAAAGTCTAGGCTAAAAGGTTTAAGGTTTGGGTGCGAGATATCTAAACCTTAAACCTTTTTTTGTTAACACACATTACTTTAAACATTTAACTTTTTAACCTTCAACTTTTAACTGGAATGTTAAATTTGGTTAAAAATTGCCGCAACCACATTAAAAGCTTATTTTTGCAAACTATGCTTAAGATAAAACATTTTTTAATAATGGTTTGCATTGCAGGATGCTTTGCAGCCTGCAAAAAAATAGACGCTGGTGCGCCCTATGATCCAATTCCACAATTTAAAGCGGATACAACTGCCATTAGAGCTTATGTTAAGGCCAATAATATTGCAGTTTTAAAAAATGAGCAGTATGGTGTTTTCTACCAAATTATTGCACCAGGCTCTGGAAATATTGAATATAAAACCACCACAGCAATATCTGTAGATTATGATGGCAAAGTAATGAATGGTGGATTATTTGATTCATCCAAAGGCGTAACAAAATCATTTATTTTGGGTAATCTAATTCCTGGCTGGCAGATAGGTTTACCATATATTCAAAAAGGTGGTAAAATCAGACTTTTCATTCCTTCGTATTATGGTTATGGTGATGTAGCCAGAAATGCACCAGAATCAGTTATCCCAGCTAATTCAGTGCTCGATTTTACAATTACATTAAATGATGTTTCCAACTAAATGAAGAATAATTTTTTAAAATTCGCAGCATTCAGTTTTTTAATCGTTTCCGTTTTATTTACATCTTGTAAAAAGGATGAGGATGCTGAAAAACAAATCACAGAATTCATTGAGAAAAACAATATACAGGCTACTAAACATGCTTCAGGATTATATTATCAGATTGTAAAACCTGGTACTGGCTCTTCAACTTATCCTTCGGGAACTAAAATCACCATAAAATATGTGGGAAAATTACTCGATGGAACGGTAATAGATGATGGGGGGAAAGTAGAAAACACATTTGTGCTTGCACAACTAATAGAAGGCTGGAGAATTGGAATCCCTCTTATTCAAAAGGGTGGAGAAATTCGGCTAATAATCCCATCAGAACTTGCTTATGGAAGTCAGGCTACCGGACCTGTACCAGCAAACTCTGTTTTAGATTTTACGATACAATTAATAAACGTACAATAATTAATGAAAAACTTCACAAAAATCAGCCTTCTTGTTTTATTAGCGGCTGTATTATTTACTGCTTGTGAGAAACAATATGATTCGATTCAGGTTGTTGATGACAATGTTATACAAACTTACATTAAGCAGAATAATTTAACCATGACAAAAGATGTTACCGGTTACTATTATAACATAATTACCCCAGGAATAGGAAGCGACTTAAAAAATCCCGATTCTATTTTTTACTCATACAAATTTAGATTGTTCAATGGAACTGTATTAAATAATACTTCTGAATATAGAATACCAGGAACTTTCTTGGGCTATACAGATAGATTTACAATTGGAGGAACTAGTTATATGTTCACTCCTGTGAGAGAAGTTTTATCTAAACTGAAAAAAGGTGGAACTGCAACTTTAATTTTACCATCAAATTTAGCTTTTGGTAGAAATGGTTTAACTGCAATAAATGTTGGCTCAAATGAAAATATTATTGTTGATTTAGGTATTTACAATTTATCAAAAAAACATGAAGTTGATGAATTCGAGATTAATAAGTTTGTTTCAAATAATAATTTAACAGTAATAAAAGATCCATCTCGTGCACGTTATAACATAATAACTCCTGGTACTGGAACCGATATAATTAATACAAATTCAACAATTGTTGCAAAATATACCGTTAGATATTTGGATGGTTCTGTTCTTGAATCCAATACTGATGGAAGTTTTAGTGCTGTACTTAATTCATTATACAAAGGCTGGCAATTGATATTGCCCGGAAAAGTTACAGCAGGCGGTAAACTACGTTTAATTTTACCTTCTGATTTAACAAATGGTGAGGCCTTAGATTTTGATATTGAAATTGTAAGCGTTACGAATTAAGATAATGCATCTTTAAAAACTTTAAGCACTCTTTCTCGTGCAAATGTATGCTCAACTATTGGTTGGGCATATTTTTTTGTTCCAAATTCGGGCACCCATTTCTTTATGTATTCAAATTTCGGGTCAAATCTTTTAGCCTGCAATTCAGGATTAAAAACCCTGAAATAAGGTGCTGCATCATTACCAGAACCTGCTGCCCATTGCCAGCCACCAACATTACTTGCCATTTCATAATCAAGCAGTTTTTCAGCAAAGTAAGCTTCACCCCAACGCCAGTCTATCAATAAATGTTTAGATAAAAAACTTGCAACAACCATTCTAACCCGATTATGCATCCAACCAGTTTCATTTAGTTGTCGCATACCGGCATCTACTAACGGATATCCGGTTTCACCTTTGCACCACATTTTAAATTCTTCTTCGTTATTTCGCCATTTAATTTTATCGTACTGCTTTTTAAAAGAATCGAAGCCGGCATATGGGAAATGCCAAAGAATCATCATGTAAAATTCCCGCCAAGCCAATTCAGATAACCAAACATTAGATTTTGCTTCAATGGCGTCGGCAACGGCTTTCCTGATGCTTAAAGTGCCAAAACGTAAATGCAAGCCAATGTGGGTAGTGCCATTTACTGCAGGAAAATCCCGTTGCTTTGCATAATCATCAAGTTTGGATTTATAACTTAAGGCAGGAAATTTTTGCTCGCTTTTCTCAAAGCCCATATGTTTAATTGATGGCATTGGTAAGTGAGTAGTTTGAAAAAGATTTTTAAAGTATTTTTTTGTGGGATATTCCTTATAGTAGAATTCTTTAATTTTCGCTTGCCATTGTTTGTAATAAGGCGTAAATACAGTGTATGGTGTTTTATCGGCCTTTAAAATTTCATTTCTTTCGAAAATTACCTGGTCTTTATAGGTTTTAAAAAGAATCTTCTCGCTTGTTAAAAATTCTGCAACACTATCATCACGCTCTTTTGCATATGGTTCATAATCATGGTTGGTGTAAACTTCCTTAACCTCATAATCTTTTAAAATTTTAGGCCATATTTTTTCAGGTTTGCCATATTCTATTAAAATATCAGAGTGTTCCGTTTGAAGTTCGCTTTTGATATCCTCTAATGTTTGAAAAATAAAGCTAACTCTTGCATCATTTTTAGGCAGCTCATCTAAAATATTCTTATCAAAAATGAATAGCAGAAGAACCGGATTTTCACTCCTTAAAGCATGATACAAAGCAGCATTGTCTTCTAATCTCAAATCTCTACGTAACCAACAAATGTTAACGGGTTTCTTCATTATAACTAAACTTTTTCTTTGGGGATAAAATTAACCTTTATAGATGTTTTTTAGGGCATCTTGAAGTTGGGTAAATTTAAAAATATAACCAATATCCAAAAGTTTCTGAGCGGATGTATTGTTGCTCATAATTATGGCTTCAGTTCTTTCTCCCATTACAATTTCCAAAACTTTTTTAGGAACATTAATCGGCCAAACTGGTCGGTTTAATTCTTTAGCTATGGCTTTAGTCAGGCCTTTATTCGTTACAGGAAAAGGAGCGCAAGCATTATAACTTCCCTCCATTTCAATGTTTTCCAAGGCTTCAACATAAATCGAAACCATATCATCAATATGTAACCATGGCACCCATTGTTTGCCGGTTCCTATTGGTGCCCCGGCAAAAAAATTAACAGGTAAAGCAAGCTGAGGCAGTGCACCACCATCTTTGCTTAGTACAATGCCTGTTCTAATTTTCACAACTCTTAAGCTGTGCTTTTTGCCTTCATCAACCGATTGCTCCCACAGGTAGCAGCATTTTGCCAAAAATCCAAATCCATTTGGGCTTTCTTCAGTCAAAATTTCATCACCACAATCGCCATAATAACCCACTGCAGATGATGAAATGAAAGTTTTGATTTGATGATTTTTGTGAGTAGCAATCGTTTTATATAATAGTGCTGTCGATTTTACCCTGCTATCAATAATTTGCTGCTTTCTTTCTTCAGTCCACTTTTTGTCGGCAACTCCTTCACCAGCTAAATGAATTATAGCATCCACACCATCCAAGCAATGACTGTCAATTTCGCCTTTGTAAACATCCCATTTATAAGCATTCGTTTCATTTTTAGGTGTTCTGGATAAAGTATTTACTTCATAGCCTTTGCCTAAAAGTTCTTTTTTTAATGCAGAACCTACTAAGCCACTTGCGCCAGTTATTAATATCTTTTTTGCCATATTTTAACAACAGTAAAGATACAAAAGGGTTTTTAGGTGCAACTCTATTTTAAAATTCGATTTCAATGTTTTTTTTTCACAACCATTCGATTTTTACACGTAATTACACTCACCAAGCCGTCATTCCCGTGTATGCGGGAATCTTAAGCTAATGATTAGCGTGCTGCTTTTTGATATATTTAAATCAATATATAGTGATAATCTATAGTCAATTATAATATTATCAAGTCATCACTCCTTTAACGACTAATAAAAAGCAAAAGTGAGATAAAAAATGCTTTTTGATTCCCTATTAAATAGGGAATGACGACTTGATTAGAAACGTTTTAGGGCAAAAATCAAAGCCCTGCAACTACCTTATTTTTTGGAGCCTTAACTGAATAGCTTAATTTAATGGTTCTGGTTTCGTTTGGTGCAAGCGTTAAATTCCAGCTCAGCATTCCTGTTTCTTTATTTACTTCAGCTTTGCTACTTTCTAAAAGTTCTACCTCTATATCGCTCTGCGTAGAAATTGGATATTGATCTTTTAAAGCTAATTCTACAGATTCTTTTTTGGTATTTCTGATTTTAATCAAATAGGTAAAAACCTGCTTTTTGTTGCTTCCAATAACTTTAGTGCTGCTAAAATCTTCTTGTTTTTCTTTTGTAATTAAAATTTTCTTGTCTTTACCCATGCTTAAGCTTAGGGTGTCAGCTAAGTTAGCTGGGTTTATAAATGATTTGCCAGTGTAAGTGCCCTCAAAAATAATATTAGCGTTACCGGCTTGCAGATTAAGCTTTTCCCAATCTAAAACATCAGCTAGTAAATATGCATCGTTACTAATTCGAGGTGCAGCATAATATTTATATTTTGCGGGTACATCATATTCCTTAAAGGATACCGTGTGTGGTTTATTGTCACTATTAATATCATATGGAATATCAATATCGAATGTGACGCCAAGCTGTGTTTCATTTACTGATGTATAATTGTTAACTGTAGAAACAGATGCAGCTACTGCTTTTTTCTCCGCTTTGCCATAACCCACAACTACTACATCGTTAAGCATTTGTTCATTAGCAACCGGCGATGCCATACCTCTTATACGGATTTGAGGTTGATTAGTTGAAACAAACCAAGGGTTTAAAGTTGGTGCAGTAATATTATAATTTGGGTTTCCGGTTGATAAAGAAAGCCTAACTTTTTTCCAATCTAAACCCGTGTTTTGGATAATTGCGCCTTTATACACTATGCTTAACGGATTAGAAGTGTTAGCCGCTTTGATATCGTAACTGGCAGACCAAGTTGCGCTTGGTGTAACATAAGAAACATTATAATTGGCGTTAATATTTTCTTTGGCCATAAGTTGTAAAACCAGTTGCCCTAATTGTTGATTTGGATTATTGCGTAACTCCGCTAACTGTTGTTGCAATGCGTTCAGTATTTTAGTCTGCTTTTCTTCTGTAGCGGTAATTGCCAAAATTGCATTACGTACTTCGGTGCTTTTTGTGCGATAATATTCTGCAAGTTTTACCAGTTCGGTAACATTAGTGCCTGTGCTTGTGCCGCCAGATTTTCTGTTTTCATCAAGTAAAACTAAAGTTTGCTCTTCGATGGTTTTTGCATTTTTGGTTTTAGAAAGCGCTGTGGTTACGATTTTAATGCTATCATTTAGAAGCTTTATTTCAGGATTTGAGGCATCCGAGTTTAGAAAATCTCGGTTAAACTGTACAGCCAAAATGGTTACACCCGCAGAAACGCTAGCTTGAATTGAACTTTCGTTAACTCGACCTGAAATATTATTAATCACAATTTCTGATGTCCCGAGCGGAAGATTAACCTTACCAGTATGCGTAAGTTGTGCGCCGTTGTTATAAACGGTTACACTTTCCAAGGCTGCCTTTGTTTTTATTTGCTGTTGTGCAAAAACACTAAGTGGAAATAATAGGGTAATTAAAATTCGTTTCATATTGCGATGTGTTTTATAATTTCATTGGAATGATGTTCTGTTGGATGCTTTTCCATAAGCAAATTTTATTTTGTTGTGCTTTTGTAAAGAATTCGGCAGGGTTTTGATGCGGAGAAAAAATAAGATAAATTTGTAATTACGCTCATCATACTATTTCTACAATAAGGATGTCTAAAAAAATTTTAGTCTGGTTTAGAAATGATCTTCGACTTCACGATAACGAGATGTTGGTTGAGGCAATCGCTAAATCAGATTCAATTTTACCCGTTTATATTTTTGATTCTCGTTCTTTCGGTGAAACCAAATATGGTACACAAAAAACTGGAAGCATCAGAGCGCAGTTTATTCTGGAAAGTGTTTTGGCACTAAGAAATTCTTTAAAACAAATTGGAGGGAATTTACTTGTTGCCAATGGTAAGCCAGAAGATATTATTCCTGCTTTGGTGCAAGAATATGAAATAAATGAGGTGTATCATCACCGGGAGGTAGCCGAAGAAGAAACACAAATTTCAGGTCAGTTAGAAAACGAACTTTGGAAACTGCGCATCAATTTAAAACATTTTATCGGCCATACACTTTACAATAAAGAAGATTTACCCTTCCCGATAAAAGATATTCCTGATGCATTTAATCAATTTAAAAAGAAAATAGAGCGGGATGCAATTATTAAACCTTGTTTTGCTGCACCCGATAGAGTCAACGTAGCCGAAGTTATTGATTGGGGTAATATTCCAACTTTAGCTGATTTAGGCTTGAGTATCCATAAAAAGGATAATCGCTCTGATTTTGAATACGCTGGTGGCGAAGCCGAGGGTTTGGCAAATTTGCAAAAAGTTACGGTTGCCATGCAGCAGGCAGCAACTACCAAAAATTTAATTCTGGCCTCTAAACTTTCTGCATGGTTGGCAATGGGCTGTTTATCGCCTAGAAAAGTTTACTGGGAAATTAAAAAGATGGAAAGCTTTCCGAATACAAAAGCCATGTTTAACCATGTTTTGTTGGGCTTGCTCTGGAGAGATTATTTCCGCTTTATGTTTAAGAAGTACGGTAATAATTTTTTCAAACCTAATGGATTTGGTAGTCAGGGCATTGTTGATGAAGCAAATACCACAGAAAATCTTCAGAATTGGAAAAACGGACAAACCGGTTTTGCAATTGTTGATGCTGTGATGACGGAGCTAAATCAAACTGGTTACATTTCAAACGTTGCCCGTCAAACTGCTGCGCTTTACTTAATTAATAATTTGGAAGTTAGCTGGGTTTTAGGTGCCGCATATTTCGAAGAAAAGTTGATTGATTATAATCCGGCAAGTAATTGGGGTAATTGGGCAAACATGGCTGGTGTTGGTAACGATCAAAAATCTAAAAGTGTTTTTGATTTCGATAAGAACCTTAAAAATCTTGATCCGAAAGGAAATTATGCGCTCACTTGGGCTTCGTAAATATTGATCGAGTTTTTAAGTTTGATAGATTGAATTTATCTGCCAGTGGCTCATTCTCTAATCCAAATTTAATCCAATCAGAGAAAATAAATCTTTATTTAATAAATCTCATTTTAATCGACTTTTTTACCAATTATATAAGGTAAAATTCTAATTTTGTAGTGCTTATAGTAAACAGTTAATAATGGGTAGTTTATCTTATCTTAATGGCGCAAACGCCGAATATATAGATTCTTTATATCA
Organism: Pedobacter aquatilis; assembly: GCF_030409415.1. Lineage (GTDB taxonomy): Bacteria > Bacteroidota > Bacteroidia > Sphingobacteriales > Sphingobacteriaceae > Pedobacter > Pedobacter aquatilis. The sequence goes on from NZ_JAUFPW010000004.1 coordinate 40,244, forward strand.
GTCGTATCAGCAGGATCCTGAATCAGTTGAATTTGGTTGGCAAAAGTTTTTTGAAGGTTTTGATTTTGGAAGAGGCTCTGAAGCCACAGCAGTAACTGCAGAAACGCCAGAGCAATTTTTAAAAGAGGTTAGTGTTTTAAATTTGATTGATGGTTACAGAAGTCGCGGTCACTTGTTTACACACACAAATCCGGTCCGCGAAAGACGCAAGCATTTACCATCTTTAGACTTAGAAAATTTTGGTTTATCTGATGCCGATTTAGAAACCGTTTTTAACTCTGGTGTTGAGATTGGTATCGGTGCTTCAAAATTGAAAGACATTGTTGCTTTTTTAAAGCAAACTTATGCCAGCTCTATCGGGGCTGAGTTTAAATTTTTACGTACACCAGAAGTTTTGAATTGGATTCAAGGCAAAATGGAGAGTGCACGTAATACACCTAACTTCTCTATAGAAGAGAAGAAACGTATCCTTAGAAAATTAAACGAAGCCGTAAGTTTCGAAAACTTTTTGGGTACAAAATTCTTAGGTCAGAAGCGTTTCTCTTTAGAAGGCGCAGAGGCTTTAATTCCGGCATTAGATTCAGTAATTGAAAAAGGTGCAGATTTAGGAATCGAAGAATTTGTAATTGGTATGGCACACCGCGGTCGCTTGAACGTGTTGGCCAACATCATGCAAAAAACCTATAAAGATATTTTTACCGAATTTGAAGGTAAAAGCTATAATCCAGACACACCATTTGGTGGTGATGTTAAGTATCACCTGGGTTATTCTACCGATGTAACTACGGTTGCAGGCAAAAGTGTTCACTTAAGCCTTTGCCCAAATCCATCGCATTTAGAAACTGTTGACGGTGTGGTAGAAGGCATGAGCCGTTCAAAAATTGATTTTAAATACGGTGGTGATAACAGTCGTTTAGCACCAATTTTGATTCACGGTGATGCTTCAGTTGCTGGTCAGGGTATTGTTTATGAAGTAATACAAATGGCTGGTTTAGATGGTTACAAGACGGGTGGTACTATCCATTTGGTAATTAATAATCAAATCGGTTTCACTACAAATTATAAAGATGCCCGTACAAGTACCTATTGTACAGATATTGCGAAAGTAACTTTATCGCCGGTTTTCCATGTGAATGGTGATGATCCTGAAGCTTTGGTTTATGCAATTAATTTGGCAATGGAATATCGCCAGAAATATAAAAACGATGTTTTTATCGATATTTTATGTTACCGTCGTTTCGGCCACAATGAGTCTGATGAGCCAAAATTCACGCAGCCTTTATTATACAAAACAATTGAAAAACACCCCAACCCTAGGGAAATTTATATAGAGCAATTAACTAAAGAGGGCAAGTTGGAGGCAGGCTTGGCAAAAGAACTGGAAAAAGATTTCCGCGGAATTTTACAAGAGCGCTTAAACGAAGCTAAAGAGTTTGTTGCAGGAGATACTGAAGTTAAATTTGGTGGTGCATGGGCAGATTTGCGTATGGCTACACCAAAAGATTTTGAAAAATCGCCCGTTACAGCAGTAAAAAAAGCAACGCTTTTAGAAATCGGTAAACGAATTACCACTTTGCCATCAAACAAAAAGTTCTTCAAGAAAATTGAAAAATTATTTGCTGAGCGTACGAAAATGGTTAATGAAACCAATGTTTTCGATTGGGCAATGGGCGAGCAATTGGCTTATGGTACATTATTATCAGAAGGTAAACGTGTACGTTTAAGCGGTCAGGATGTGGAGCGTGGTACGTTCTCTCATCGCCATGCGGTATTAACTTTGGAAGATAGCGAGGAAGAATATGTACCGTTATCGAACATTTCAGACCAACAAGCACCCTTCGATATTTATAATTCGCATTTATCAGAATATGGTGTTTTAGGTTTCGAATATGGTTATGCGATGGCTAATCCGAATGCTTTAACCATTTGGGAAGCGCAGTTTGGAGATTTCTTTAATGGAGCACAAATTGTAATCGACCAATATGTTGCGAGTGCAGAAACAAAATGGCAACGTGAAAATGGTTTGGTGATGTTACTACCTCACGGTTACGAAGGTCAGGGACCAGAGCATTCATCGGCACGTATTGAGCGTTTTATGGAGCTTTGTGCAGATTACAACATGCAAGTTGTGAATTGCTCAACTCCGGCAAACTTCTTCCACGTTTTACGTCGCCAGTTTAAACGCGATTTCCGTAAACCATTGGTTGTATTTTCACCTAAAAGCTTATTACGCCATCCGGCTTGCGTATCTAAAATAGACGAATTTACCGAAGGTGGCTTTAAAGAAGTAATTGATGATGTAAATGTTAAAGTTGCAGATGTAACTCGAGTGGTTTTCTGTAGCGGTAAAATTTATTACGAATTGCTTGAAAAACAACAGGCAGATAAAGTTAAACATGTAGCAATTGTACGTGTTGAACAATTATATCCAACGCCTGTTGACCAAATGGAAGCGATTAAAACTAAATACAAAAATGCAGATGAAATTTTCTGGGTACAGGAAGAGCCAGAAAACATGGGCGCATGGCCGTATTTATTCCGCAAATTATATAAAACAGGTTTAAAAGGTATTGATGTAATTTCTAGAAAAGAAAGCAGCAGTACAGCAACTGGTTTTGCGAAACAACATGCCAACCAACAAGCTTATATTTTAGCAAAAGCTTTAGAACTTCCTGTTAAAAAAGAGGAAGTGCAAGAAGCAACTAAAAAAGCGACAAAAAAAATGGCAGAGGCCGATTAATTTGAGGTAAAGAGTTTCAAGGTTTAAGGTAGAGGGTTTGCGCCCAAAACATTCCAACTTTGCAACTTTAAAACATATAACAACAAAAAATAGAATATTAAACATTATGAGTTTAGAGATAAAAGTTCCACCAGTTGGTGAGTCGATTACCGAAGTTGTTTTATCACAGTGGTTAAAACAAGATGGCGATGTTGTTGAGATGGATGAAGTTATTGCTGAATTAGAATCAGACAAGGCTACATTTGAATTAACAGCAGAGCAGGCTGGAACTTTAATAACCATAGCTGCCGAAGGCGATACTTTAGCAATTGGCGCAGTAGTTTGTAAAATTGAAGATGGTGGCGCAGCACCTGCAAAAGCTGAAGCTCCTAAAACTGAAGAAAAAGCGGTTGTTGCTGAAGATAAGACTTCTGCACCTGTTGCAGAAAAATCTGGCGAAAGTTACGCAACGGGCACTCCATCGCCTGCTGCTGGTAAAATTCTTGCAGAAAAAGGTATTGAAGCTGGTGCTGTAAAAGGTACTGGTGTTGATGGTCGCATTACCAAAGATGATGCTGTAAAAGCAGAAGCTGGTAAAAAAGCAGAGGCTCCAAAAGCAGCTGCGGCTCCAGTTGCTGCTGCGCCTGCGGGTGCACGTTCTGAGCGTCGTGAGAAAATGTCGCCTTTGCGTAAAACCGTTGCAAAACGTTTAGTTTCTGTTAAAAATGAAACCGCGATGTTAACTACTTTCAACGAAGTTAACATGAAACCAATTATGGATTTACGCGGTAAATACAAAGATTCTTTCAAAGAGAAACATGGTGTTGGTTTAGGTTTTATGAGTTTCTTTACTAAAGCTGTAACTGAGGCTTTGAAAGATTTTCCAGCTGTAAATGCTCGTATTGATGGCGAAGAAATTGTTTACAATAACTTTGCTGATGTTTCTATCGCCGTTTCTGCTCCAAAAGGATTAGTGGTTCCGGTTATTCGCAATGCAGAAAGCATGAGCTTAGCTGAGATTGAAAAATCTGTTTTAGCTTTGGCTTTAAAAGCTCGTGATGGTAAACTAACTATCGAAGAAATGACAGGTGGAACATTCACAATCACAAATGGTGGTGTGTTTGGTTCGATGATGTCTACGCCGATTATTAACGCACCACAATCGGCTATTTTAGGTATGCACAACATTGTTGAGCGTCCAATTGCAGAGAAAGGTGAGGTTGTGATTCGTCCGATGATGTATGTTGCTTTATCTTACGACCACAGAATTATTGACGGACGCGAGTCGGTTGGTTTCTTAGTTCGTGTTAAACAATTATTAGAAGACCCAGCGAGATTGCTATTAGGCGTTTAAGTCTTTAATTATCTTAAAATATAAAGCCTTAACATTTTGTTGAGGCTTTTTTATTTATAATCAACTACGTCATTGCGAGGTACGAAGCAATCTCTCTATACAAAGATTGCAAAAGATTTCTCGGCTTCGCTCGAAATGACGGTATTTCATTTGATATATTTGGAGATGAAATTAACGTTCAACTTAAAGTTTCTTCTCATCTTCTTTGCCATTTTTATCATTGAAGTTTTGATTGCGAAGTATGTGGACGATGCCTATATCCGTCCGTTTGGTGGCGATGTTTTAGTGGTAGTTTTAATGTATGCTTTCCTTAGGATATTCCTTAAAACAAACAATAAAAGGCTTGCGTTAGGCGTATTAATTTTTTCCTTTGTTATTGAATTTTTGCAATTAGTTCATTATGTTGATTGGTTAGGTTTACAGGATAATAAGCTTTGGAGCATCGTGCTCGGAACGTATTTTTCGGTTTATGATTTGTTAGCTTATTTTGTTGGCTATCTGATTTGTTTAATGTTTAAGGATTAATTATCGTGACTAGTCCGTTTATGATGTAATCGTCATTTCGACCGTACTAGAGAAATCTTTGAAACTTGAGTATCTATAGCATAGATTACTCCATTACGTTGATGCTCTAAAAAGTTTATTATTTGTTTTTTGTCCTGGCCGGACGGGCGTCTTTCTTTTTGATGTCAAAAAGAAACAAAAAACACCGGCTGAAAATTTTTCTTTTGAAGTTAGTGGTGGGGCTTGGATAAGCTATGCCGAAAAATTTGTTAGGCCGGATTTAAGGTTAACGAAGATGTATTGCTAGAGACTTGTGTGGTTTGAATTTCAATTGTAAAAAGTATTTTGGAAAGTTTGAGCATTTTGCTTTACCGCCACGTTTTACCGTTACAGGTTTGGGCTAATTTCCACTTAATTCCAACTTCAAAAGTTCCTCATAAGGATTTCCACCTAAACCCAACAACTTTGCAAAAGCTGATTCGGTTTTAAAACCTTGTTTTTTAAGTTCAATAACCTGTTGTCTAAAACTTTCACCCTTTTCTAAAAGTAATTGATATTCAATGAGCATGTGTCGATAAGCGTTTTGTTGTTGCGTTGGAATGTTTTGTCCGAATATTTCGAACTCAAAATCATCTATAAAGAAATTGGCTTTAATGGAATTTAACGTTGGATTTTCTGAAAGGTTAAAATCTTTTTCTTTATTGAAACACCTTGCTAAAGTTTCAATGAAATCGTTTCTATCTTTTACAAAGCAAATAATATCTAAATCGCTGCTTTCGATATCGATGTTAATCGGAATGGTACCAACCAGAATAGGGCTGAAGCTTTGCAGTTTTTCTAACACCTGATTGTTAACTAAAGCATGATAAGCTTCTTGCTGCCTTTGATTTCCACTTTTTAAGTAAGATATATCTAGAAAGTTTATCATTTGCGTTTTGCAACTTTGGTTTATTGCAGTAGCCAAAGTTAATAAACCCGATAGTATGAATGCCAATGCGTGTACCTCTTTCTTCGTTTTTTACACCAAAGATTGTTGGAGTAAAAGCCTCATTGGCAGAAAGGATAGCGGGGAATGACGTTGATTTTAGTAGAATTTTGCTTTTCAAAAAAATATTACACTCGTCATTGCGAGGCACAAAGCAATCTCCTTTGGACTGATACTATTTTAATAAATTAGAATGTAAAGATTGCTTCTCCGAATCCTCGGAGCAAGCTGTACCTCGCAGTGACGACCGACGTAGGTATAAAAAAAGCCTATCTCAATTAAGAGACAGGCATTAAATTTTATTTAGAACTAGCAATTTTAATCGTAATTCGTAAATCTAAAATCGTAAGCTTCTTAGTCTTCTACAATTTCGCTGTTGATGCTTACTTCATCCTTTACATCTTCTTTAAAATAGTTTTTCTGGAAGATTAGGATAAGAATTACGCCAACCGAAATTGCGGCGTCGGCAAGGTTAAAAACCGGGCGGAAGAATACAAATTCATCGCCGCCCCATATTGGAATCCAACTTGGGAAATGCCCTTGTGCGATTGGGAAATACAGCATATCGACCACTCTACCATGAAACCAGGTTTCGTAGCCATAAATTTTACCGTAAAATACCGAATCGATGATGTTGCCCAATGCGCCTGCAAAAATTAAAGCAACGTTAATAATCAATCCGCGGTGGTATTTATGCTTAATTAAATAATGCAAACCATAACCAATGCCAACAACGGCAGCAATACGAAATAATGATAAAGCCAGCTTTCCAAACTCACCGCCAAACTCCATACCGAAGGCCATACCATTATTTTCGGTAAAATGGATGATAAACCATTTACCAATAATATTGAATTCCTGACCCAGGTACATGTTGGTTTTAATCCATGTTTTAAGTGCTTGGTCGGCAAGTAAAACCAAAAAGATAACTAATAAAGGTTTTGTATAGCCTTTCATTAATTCTGTTTTAATTTAGCTTCCATGCTTAATGTAGCGTGTGGAACAGCACGTAAACGTTCTTTTTGAATTAATTTGCCAGTTTCGCGGCAAATACCGTAGGTTTTATTTTCGATGCGAACCAAAGCATTTTCTAAGTTATCGATAAACTTTTTCTGGCGAGCAGCTAATTGATTGATTTGCTCTTTTTCCATTGTAGCAGAACCATCTTCTAATGTTTTGTAAGCGCCTGATGTATCTTCTGTACCATTTGCGTTTGGATTACTTAATGATGAAGTTAATGCATTAAGTTCTTCTTTCGCCATGCGTAATTTATCTTGAATTAATTCTTTAAATTCTTGAAGTTCACTGTCTGAGTAGCGAGTTTTGTTATTATTTTCCATGCTTTTAATTTAGTTTTCTAATATATGGATTTATATTTTAGTTACTGAAATGCTTAACTCAACATCATCTATAGTGATTTTGTTTGCATTAGTTACAGTATCTGTTAATTCTAGTTCATCGGCTAAAATTTCTGCGCAAATGTATGCCTTGTTTTTAGCAACTGCATCGCTTACCAGATTATCATTTTGTAAAGAAACCTTAATTCTATCGGTTACCTCGAAGTTTAGTTCCTTACGTAAATTCTGGATTCTGTTAACCAACTCGCGAGAAATTCCCTCTTGCTTTAGTGCCTCGGTAATGGTTACATCTAAAGCAACAGTTAAGCTGCCCAAATTTGTAACCTGCCATCCTGGAATATCCTCGGCAATGATTTCTACATCAGAAAGTTGCACATCGTATGAAATACTTTCGCCAAGTTTTGCATCGGTTACGATATTAATTTGTGCTTCTTTTTCTAAAGTTGCAATATCTTCCTGAGTGAAATTATTAATTGCATCGGCAACGGCTTTCATGCTTTTGCCAACCTTTGCGCCTAAAGCCTTAAAGTTAGGTTTCACTTTTTTCTTAACGATGCCATGCGTATCGGTAATAAACTCGATGTTTTTAACATTCGTTTCTGAAAGAATATAATCGGCAACCTTTGAAATTTTTTGCTCGAAATCGCCATTTAAAGATGGGATTAAGATTTTTTCTAATGGTTGGCGAACGTTGATTTTTGAAATTTTACGTAGCGATAAAACCATCGATGAAATATCCTGAGCATAAACCATGCGTTCATTCAAATCATTGTCGATTAAGCTTTGGTCAGCCTCCTTCCACAATGTTAAATGGACAGACTGTGCTGCAGTTTTATCGGTAACTGTTAAGTTTCTGTATAACCAATCGGCAAAGAATGGCGCAACAGGACTCATCAGCTGTGCTAAAGTTTCTAAACAAGTGTAAAGTGTTTCGTAAGCGGCACGTTTATCATCGGTCATTTCGCCTTTCCAAAAACGGCGGCGACTTAACCTTATGTACCAGTTACTTAAGTGTTCATCAACAAAATTTTGGATGGCACGGGTTGCCTTAGTAGGTTCGTAAGTATTGTAACTTTCATCAACTTCGTTAATTAAGTTTTGCAACAACGATAAAATCCAACGGTCTAGCTCCGTTCTGTCTTCAACCTTGCTTAAGTTATTTTTATCGATTTCGAACTTATCGATGTTTGCGTATAGGGCAAAGAAAGCATAAGTGTTGTAAAGCGTTCCGAAGAATTTACGGCGAACCTCTGCAATGCCTTCAATGTCAAATTTTAAGTTATCCCAAGGGTTTGCGTTCGAAATCATATACCAACGTGTGGCATCTGCTCCGTACTCGTTAATGGTTTGGAAAGGGTCAGCAGCGTTGCCTAAACGTTTAGACATTTTCTGTCCGTTTTTATCCAATACCAACCCATTAGAAACCACATTTTTATATGCTACCTTATCAAAAACCAATGTAGAAATGGCATGTAAAGTGTAAAACCAACCACGGGTTTGGTCAACGCCTTCGGCAATAAAATCTGCAGGGAAATCCTGGTTTGCATCAATGGTTTCTTTGTTTTCGAACGGATAATGCCATTGTGCATAAGGCATTGCGCCAGAATCGAACCAAACATCAATTAAATCGCTTTCGCGGTGCATCGGTTTGCCCGATGGAGAAACCAAAACAATTTTATCAACCACGTTTTTATGCAAATCGATTAAATCATAATTATCTTCGCTCATGTTTCCAATTTCAAAACCTTTAAAAGGATTTTCTTTCTGGAAGCCAGCTGCGATAGATTTTTCGATGCCGATATACAATTCTTCAACCGAGCCGATTAAAACTTCTTCTTTTTTGTCTTCTGTTCTCCAGATTGGTAAAGGAATGCCCCAATATCTCGAACGCGATAAATTCCAATCGTTAGCATTTTTAAGCCAGTTACCGAAACGACCCTCGCCAGTAGCTTTTGGTTTCCAGTTAATGGTTTCGTTAAGGTCGAACATTCTGTCCTTTACATCCGTAACTTTAATAAACCAAGAGTCTAAAGGATAATATAAAAGCGGTTCATCAGTTCTCCAGCTGTGTGGGTAACTGTGTACGTATTTTTCTACCTTAAAAGCTTTATTCTCTTCCTTTAGTAAAATGGCAAGCTCTACATCAACCGATTTTTCAGGTGCTTCACCAGCTTCGTAATATTCATTTTTAACATATTTGCCCGCAAACGGACCAACATGTTTGGTAAATTTTCCTTGTAAATCTACCAAAGGCACCAATTCGTCGTTATCATTTAATACCAGCATTGGCGGTATTTCTGGCACCGCTTCTTTGGCAACTTTAGCATCATCTGCACCAAAAGTAGGGGCAGTGTGCACAATACCAGTACCATCTTCGGTAGTCACAAAATCTCCGGCAATAACGCGGAAAGCATTTTCCGGATTATTGTGTGGTAAAGCGTAAGTTAAAAGTTGTTCGTACTTAATGCCAACCAAATCAGTTCCTTTACACTCTGCAATAATTTGATATGGTATTTTTTTGTCGCCAGCTTTAAAGTTTGTAAAATCTTCGGCTTCATTGCTTTCAAAGAAAATTTTACTGAATTGTTTGCCAACCAGGTTTTTAGCTAAAATTACGTTGGTTGGTAAAAATGTATATTGGTTAAAAGTTTTAACTAGAACATAGTCAATTTTTGGTCCAACAGTTAAAGCCGTATTCGATGGTAAAGTCCACGGTGTGGTGGTCCATGCCATCAAGTAAACATCGCCAAAGGCTTGTAAAAAAGCTGGCAAAGTGTCTGCCAACGCTTTAAACTGCGCAACAATAGTTGTATCGGTAACATCGCGGTAAGCACCTGGTTGGTTTACCTCATGCGAACTTAAACCCGTTCCGGCTTTTGGCGAATAAGGCTGAATGGTGTAACCTTTATAGATTAAACCTTTATCGTAAATCTGTTTCAAAAGCCACCAAACCGATTCCATGTATTTCGATTTGTAGGTAATATATGGGTCGTCCATATCCACCCAATAGCCCATCTTTTCAGTTAAATCGTTCCACACATCGGTGTAACGCATTACTGTTTTTTTACAAGCTTCGTTGTAATCTTCGATAGAAATGGTTCTGCCGATGTCTTCTTTGGTAATACCTAGTTCTTTTTCGGTACCCAATTCAACAGGCAAGCCATGCGTATCCCAACCAGCTTTTCTTTTAACCTGGTAACCTTTAATTGTTTTGTAGCGGCAAAAAATATCTTTTATAGCACGAGCCATTACGTGGTGAATCCCCGGCATGCCATTGGCAGATGGTGGTCCCTCGTAAAAGGTAAACGGGTTAGATTTCGGACGAGAAGAAATGCTCTTTTCAAATATGTTTTCTTCTTTCCAAAAATCCAGTATTTCTTGCCCTATTTTGGCAAGGTCTAATTGTTTAAATTCGCTATACATCAATCAAGTACCTCAAAAAATTAAAGGATGCAAAGTTAAAGTTTTTCGCTCAAATTTGGTAGTTTAGATGTAAATACTTTTAATGTGAAATTATTTAATATAGGTTTAATACTGATGGTTTTGGCCGTAATTGCCTTACCCATAGTGGCGGTAATAAATTCATCCAATCGCGATTTTGTGCTGTACGCATTTTATTTCTGCGGCCTGCTAGAACTAATTGGACTCATCTTTGTTTTAGTTCATATCATCAAACTAAAAAGAAACCTACCATGATAAAGTTATTTAAGTTGCAGAAAGCCGTTTTTATACTAATTCTTGGTGTGCTTTCGTTTATTGCATACCGAATTTTAGCCGCTAACGAAGTAAGTTGGGCCCGCTATATGCAAATTCTATCGGGTGTTTTGGTTATGGTTGGCGCATTTTGGATGTTATATCCTATTCTTTTCGCCAAAAATGATGGCGATGGTCAGGCAGAAATTCTAACCGACCCAACTGTAGAAGTTCCGGTTGATGGAGAAGAACAGAAGCCAGCTGCCGAATAGATTTTATTTTACCATTTTACAAATATTATTGCATTCAAGCTCAGTTTCTAAATTGCGGGTTTATATTTTCTTAAATTATATGGTTATGAGAAACATTTGAAAAGTAAAACCTGTATTTCATTTTAGCGTTCGTCCTGCTGTTCGCTTTACTCGCTCCATGAAAAATTTCGCTCGTGCACGCTACCATCAGGTTTAATTAACTTAAGCTTGAATAAAATACTGAAACCTGCTTCCCTCAAATTGCCAATAAAAAAGCCCACGATTAAAATCATGGGCAATATGTTCATACTACGAGCTCAAAATTCGCAGCTATTAATGGTCAAACTCACCAGCATTCTTTGCCGATTCTTCATCAGATACTACTTTTCTAACTTTCTTTTTATCCAACCACAAAACCAAGGCAGGTAACAAAGTCAGGTTAAAAATCAAGGCTACAAATAAGGTTATCGATAAGAGCAAACCTAAAACAACAGTTCCGCCAAAGGTAGATGCTGTAAAAATTCCGAAGCCAAAGAATAAGATTAATGCAATATGCGTCATGCTTACGCCTGTTTCCGTAATCGTATCTGTAATCACTTTAGGTACAGAAAAATTGGTTAAATTCAGTTCTTGCTGATAGCGGGTTAAGAAATATATGGTTTGGTCTGATGCTAAACCGAAGGCAATTGTGAAAATTAAAATGGTTGATGGTTTTAGCGAAATTCCAAAATAGCCCATAATTCCAGCTGTAATAATTAGCGGAACAATATTCGGTAATAAAGAAATAAACATGATGCCTAAACTTTTAAATTGGGCCAAACGTAAAAGCGAAATTAACACAATCGCCAAGCCAATACTTTCAAACAAATGTTTAAGCATGTAATCCGTTCCTTTCGAGAAAATTACACTAGAACCAGTTAGCTCAACATCGAATTTTTCGGGAGGTAAAATGCTATCAATTCTTGGTTTAAGCTCGGCCATAATTGCATCTAAACGTTTCGAGCCTACATCAGCCATTTGGAAACTAATTCTTGTGCTTTGATTATCCTTGCTTACAAAATTGGTTAACAAGCTTGCATTACCTTTACCGCCGCTGGCAATATAAGCCAGAATAAAGTTTTTCTCCATATTATCCGGCAGGCGGAAAAACGTAGAATCATTATTATAAAAAGCTTGCGTAGCGTATTTCAAACCCATATTAACCGAAATAGAACGCGAAAATTCCGGATAGGATGAAATCATTTTTTCCATCTTTTCCATTCTTTTCAGATTAGTTAAGTTGAAAACACCATTCTTTTTCTTGGTATCCACACTAACTTCTAAAGGTAAGATGCCTTCAAAGTTTTTTTCAAAGAATTTTAAATCGGCTAAAATAGTCGAGCTTTTTGGTAAATCATCAACCACATAACCATTCACATTGATTTTCATTACACCTATAAAGGCGATAATTGAAATCACAATCGTGGCAACGTAAATTAGGCCGCTTTTTTGTTGAACAAGCTTATCGGTTTTAACTAAAATCTGATGTAAAAATCCTTCCTCAACATGTGTTTGGGCTTTAAGTTTTGGAGCAGGCAAGTAGCTGAAGATAATCGGGATTAAGCATAAACACATCAACCAGGTAATCATTACATTTATCGACGCAACACTACCAAATTGCATCAATAACTCACTACCTGTAAAATATAAAACGCCAAAACCAATTGCTGCAGTAATGTTCGCGATTAAAGTGGTAACCGCAATTCTTTCAATAGTAACGCTTAATGCTTTTTCTTTCGAAATGCCTTTTCTTAATTCATTTTGGTACTTGTTCAACAATAAAATACTATTTGGAATGCCGATAATTACAATTAGCGGCGGAATTAATCCAGTTAAAATGGTTAGCTCGAAACCGAATAAAACCAAAGTTCCGATACTCCAGATTACGCCCATGATTACCACCAGAATAGGGAAGAAAACCGCATAGAACTTTTTAAAGAAAATTAATAAAATTAATGCAGATACCAGGATGGATAAACCTAAAAAAAGCACAAACTCATTACTAACTAATTTGCTCACTGCCGTACGGATGTATGGTAAGCCTGAAATGTGAACCTGAATTTTCGTGTCTTCTTGAAATGCCTTGGCCTTTGCTTCTATTTCCTTTAATATCGGATTACGTTCGGCAGTGTTTAAAATTTTAGTGTCGAAGGTAATGGCCATCAAAGTGGCATTCTGTTTATTGTAAACTAAACCCTCAAAAAATGGGGTATTGTATAAAGTACTTTTAATGGAATCCATTTCCGCATCCGAATTTACCAATCCGTTGGGAATTGCCTTTAAAACAAATTTTTGCTCAACCGTGTCTTTCTCCAATTGAAAAATTTTACCCGATGATAAAACGGCTTTAATGCCCTTAAGTTTCTGAATATCATTAGAAAGCTGAACCCACTTATTGTAGGTTTCTTTTTTAAAAATGGCTGGCGATTGAATACCGATAACCATTACGCTACCATCTTCTCCGAAGGTTTTTTTGAAATTATTGTACTTTATAAAAGCGCTATCAGTAACGGGTAAAATCTTGCTTCCGGTATAAGATAGCTTAACGTTTTTGGCTTGGTAAGCCATGAAAATCGTTCCAAGTACAAAAAATAAAATAATTGCAATACGGTTCTGAAGAATAAACCTGGATAGCTTAACCCACATGTGTAATCTAGTTTTAAATTATAATGATAACGGCAAAACTAATCTTATTTATAAAATCAGAATGATTTTTTGCGCAATTAAATTTGCACAAATAACATACTTTTGAAAAAATTGTTTGATTAACATGTTGCATAAGGTAAGGGGTATAGTATTGAAAACCACAAATTACAGTGAAAGTAGTGTAATTGTTCAGGTTTTTACCGATAAATTTGGGATGCAATCTTACCTGATTAATGGTGTAAAAAAGCCAAAAGCAAGGGTTAAGATGAATATGCTACAGGCTTTGCATTTGCTGGATATGGTTGTTTACCATAAAGCAAATACTAATATCCAGCGAATTTCGGAGGTTCGCCAGGTGCCTGTATTTAAAACAATACCTTACGATATTGTAAAAACAAGCATTGTGATTTTCTTAAATGAAGTATTGTATAAAAGTATTCGTCAGCAATCTGCTGATGAGGGCATATTCGATTACATATTTAGTGCTATAGCTTGGTTTGATGAAAGTGAAGAACTTAACCCAAACTTTCACCTGTCGTTTCTGCTTAAATTGACACGGTTTCTGGGTTTTTCCCCTAACGAAAAAAGAAGAACTGACCAGGTTTATTTCGATTTGCAAGAGGGAGAGTTTTTATCCAGAACGCCAATTCATACCAATTATTTGCAATTGGAAGATGCGTTAGGCTTTATAGCGCTGTTTAATACACCGCTTGAAAAAATTTCTGATATAAAAATGAGTAATACTCAACGTCGCTTTTTATTAGATAAGATATTGGTTTTCTATACCTTACATACGGCCTCATTTGGCGAAGTACAATCGCATAAAATACTGGAAACTTTGCTTAGCTGAAAAAAAATAAAAAAGATTTGCGAAACAAGATTATAGCGCTATATTTGCATTCCCAAAAGGAAAGGGAAATTAGCTCAGCTGGTTCAGAGCACCTCGTTTACACCGAGGGGGTCGGGGGTTCGAACCCCTCATTTCCCACACAAACCTTTCAAGGAGTTGAAAGGTTTTTTTATCACATAATGCAATCCTTTAAATAAATGGGAAATTAGCTCAGCTGGTTCAGAGCACCTCGTTTACACCGAGGGGGTCGGGGGTTCGAACCCCTCATTTCCCACACAAAGCCTTTCAGGAAACTGAGAGGCTTTTATTTTTACTGAAATTAACTCAGCTGATTCATAGCATCCCGACATTTCAGTCGGGAGGTTTGTTCCGATTTAATAATCGAGATCATTTCCCACACGAAAGCCTCTAAGAAAACTGGGATGCTTTTTTTATACTTCGATTTTTTGAATAACATTTCTACTATTGTCATGCTCAGCTTGTCTAAGCACTATGAATAAATAATTTTTGGCTGATGCTTTTTCATTTATATATCCGAAATTGCGTTTCAAGAAATGCCTTGCCTTAAATGCTAAATAAAATCATCAGGTTTATTTTTTTTGGAAACTATTTTGTGGGCATTTTGGCCGTTGCATTAACTTTAGAGGCCACCCAGCAGTTGCGCTTACCCTATAATTCAGTTAATTATTTTCTCTTGTTATTTCTGGCACCAATAATTTATTATACCTATGCTTACAATAATGTTTCTACTGTTCCGTCAAGTACAAATCCTCGAAATCAATGGTATTATAAACACAAAACCTTTATAAATTGGAGCCAGACTATTCTGTTTCTGCTTTGCATGGTTTTAGCCATCAATTTATTATATCAAAACTTTTATAATATTCTAAAACTCCCCCTCAACTATTGGGTTGCAATCCTGATTATTATTACAGCCGGGGTTTTATATTATGGATTATTGCCCAAATCTTTCATCAAATTTAACCTTAGAAACACAGGTTGGTTAAAAGCTTTTGTAATTGGATTTGTATGGGCTTGCTGTGCTAACGTTTTACCTTTAATTATGTTAAAAATTGAAACAGGCATTGGTTATCATGATTCTGTTCTGTGGACATGGCTTTTTATCAAAAACTGGATGTTCTGTACCGTAAATGCGATTATTTTCGATATTAAGGACTATCCAACAGATTCAAACAGGCACTTAAGAACCTTTGTTGTAAGATACGGATTACGTCGAACAATTTTCAATATTTTAATCCCGTTATTGCTAATCGGGTTGGCCTCTTTAGGCATTTTTGCCTACTACAAAGGCTTTGGCTCTCCTCAGGTTTTCTTTAATATTTTACCGTTTGTATTAACTATTTATGTGGCTTATTCCATGCATCGCCGTAAAAATATTTTATATTATTTGATGGTGATAGATGGATTAATTCTATTTAAAGCCATTTGTGGAATAATAGGTATGCAATTTGTAAAATAGTTATGGTTTAACTTTCAATTTTTAAGTTTTGGCAAATAACTACGATAAAATCGCTACACAATATGATGCATTAAGTAGGTTGATATTTGCTAAAGCCCAAGTTAACGCACAGATTAATCAGCTAAATTATATCCCTGCCAATAGCTCAATTTTAATTGCTGGCGGTGGCACAGGGTGGATTTTAGAAGAATTGTCAAAAGTTCATTCTTCAGGTTTAAAAATTGTATATGTAGAACTTTCAGCCAAAATGATTTTGCTCTCTCAGGCCAGAAATTGTAAAAACAACATCGTCGAATTTGTTAATCTACCAATCGAAGAGTTTAGCACAGACAATTCTTTTGATATTATTTTAACACCTTTTCTATTTGATAACTTTACATCAAAGCAGGCTGAATTGGTTTTCTTCCAATTGAATCATTTGTTAAAAGATAATGGCAAATGGTTTTTAGTTGATTTTACTCTCGAGCATCATACCGGCAGATGGTGGAAAGCTCTCTTGCTAAAATCGATGTATCTTTTCTTTCGATTTTTTAGAATGATTCAAACGTCACACTTAATTGAGATGAAGCCTTACTTTTTTAATCATCATTACCAAATCATAGAGGAGCGCTATTACTATAAACATTTCATCAAGGCAACTATTTTTAAAAAAAAGAAATGACAGTAATTAAATGCAACACAATTGCATTTGCTATTTTATTTCGTATTTTTGAAAAAAAATGAACATGATATACGATGTAATAATTATTGGAGGCAGTTATGCCGGTTTATCTGCCGCCTTAGCCTTGGGTAGAGCCAAACGAAATGTTTTGATAATCGATTCAAATAAACCATGCAATAAGCAAACACCGCATTCGCACAATTTTTTAACTCATGATGGAGATAAGCCCTCAGAAATTTCAGCAATAGCGAAAGCCGAAGTTTTAACATACCCAACGGTTAAATTTATTGATGGTGAAGCAATTTCTGCGAAGGAATTTAATAATAGATTTGAAGTGACTTTAGCAGATGAAAGTATTTTTACTTCAAGAAAAATTTTGCTGGCCACTGGTTTAATGGATGTTTTGCCTGAAATTCCTGGCTTTAAGGAATGTTGGGCAATTTCGGTTATACACTGCCCTTATTGCCACGGTTATGAAGTAAAAGATGAAAAAGTTGGCATCTTATTAAATGGAGATATGGCCTTTGATATGTCTAAAATGATTCATCATTGGAATAATGATGTAACACTTCTAACAAACGGTTTATCTCAATTAACTGAAGAACAGTCTTCATTACTAAAATCCAAGTCAATAAAAATAATTGAAACTAAACTATCTGCTATTCAACATCAAGATGGTTATTTAAACAATATTGTTTTCCAAAATGGGGAAAAGTTGAATCTAGCGGCGCTTTATGCGAAGCCAAAAATGGTTCAACATTCCGATATATATGCTAAACTAAATTGCGAAATAAATCAGAACGGATTGCTCGTTGTCGATGCTTTTCAAAAAACTACTAATTATGGCGTTTATGCTGCTGGAGATTGTACCACAATGTTTAGAAGCTTGGCTGCGGCAACTGCTGCAGGTTCGATGGCTGGGGCAATGATAAATAAAGACTTGATTTGGGAGGATTTTTAGCCTGCCCAATGCTTAAAAAACTATTGCACCAATGATTATTACAGCAAACATAACGGCCATCACAATTCTATCCGCATTAATCCATTGTGCTCTTGTTAAAGGAGTTGCAATTTTTTCGGCTCTTTCTTCTTTTGGTCTTACTAACCTTAAAGCAGATGTGTCTAATTTAATAATCATAGGAAATGTTTTTATAGGTTATTAATTTAGAGGCAAATCCTAAGCCAAAAAAAGTCATTGATGTTAAATTGTGGATAACTTGTGCTTTTTTGTTTATTAAATGAAATTAGATGTATTTTTGTGTTATCTCTTTGAAAATAAGGTTGTACTAAAAGTTAAACAAATGGTTTTAGTTGGTAATAGTACTCTCATTTTCTATTTCTTCCATTGAAGATATTTTGCTATTCTTTTTTCCGTACCAGAAATAGATGGCTAAACCAATTATTAACCATACGGCAAGCCTCAACCAGGTTTCCCATGGCAAGAAAACCATCATTGCGATGCAAGTTAAAATACCCAATATTGGAATTAATGGAACCAACGGAACTCTGAAAGGACGTTTGGCATCTGGGTCGGTTTTACGCAGGATTAAAATACCAACGCAAACCATTAAAAAGGCTAACAAGGTACCAATGCTTGTCATTTCACCTACAACATTAATAGGTACAAATGCAGCAAATAAACCGATGAAAGCACAAAGCATCATGTTCGATTTCCATGGCGTTTTGAATTTTGGATGAACTTCAGAGAAAATCTTGGGTAATAAGCCGTCTTTGCTAATCGAATAAAACATTCGAGATTGTGCCATTAAGTCAATCAAAATAACGGAAGTGTAACCGATTAAAATAGCTAAAATTATCGCCTGACTTAACCAGCCATATGGCGTTTTTTCAATGGCGATGGCAACTGGTGCACCGCTGTTTGCAAAATCCTTGTAATTGGCCAAGCCTGTCATCACATGGCCGAACAATCCGAATAAAACGGTGCAAACCAATAAGGAACCAATAATACCGATTGGTAAATCTCTTGCAGGGTTTTTAGTTTCCTGTGCTGATGCTGCAACGGCATCGAAACCAATGAATACAAAAAATACCAAGCCTGCACCACGTAAAACACCACTCCAACCAAACTGACCAAAAGTGCCGGTATTTTCAGGGATATAAGGATGATAATTTGCCGGGTCGATGTATTGCCAACCAAGTGCTATAAAAACCAAAACCACACCAACTTTTAAAAACACGATGATACCATTTACAATTGCCGACCCTTTTGTGCCCCTAATTAATATTGCTGTCATTAACACGACAACTAGTGCCGCAGGAATATTTACAATACCATTAACCGTAGTTCCATCGGCAAGTTTTGCAGTTTCAAAAGGTGATAAGGTTAGTTGTGGTGGTAGATAAATACCTAAACTACCTAAAAATCTGGTTAAATATTGCGACCAGCTAATAGCAACGGTTGCGCAGCCAACTGAATACTCCAACACTAAATCCCATCCAATTATCCAGGCGAAAAGCTCGCCCATAGTTGCGTATGAATAAGTATAAGCGCTACCCGCAACTGGAATCATCGATGCAAATTCTGCATAACATAACGCTGCAAAACCACAACCTAAAGCTGCTATAACAAAAGAAAGCGTTACCGCCGGACCAGAATGATTTGCTGCCGCCAAACCTGTAATGCTAAATAAGCCAGCACCTAATGTTAAACCAACGCCTATTAAAATTAAATTTATTGGCCCTAAAGTTCTTTTTAATGAACCTTCGCCTTGTTGGTTTGCTTCAGCAACTATGCTGGCAATAGATTTTTTCATGAAAACAAGTTATCGAACTGCAAAATTACCAAAATATATTAAATCTATCGTATTTGTAGCTGTTTTGGTTAAATGTTTTCCGTTTTTTTTTCTTGAGTTTCTGAAACTTTGTTAGGCCAATTTAAGTTGAACAAATATTTTGTGGTGAGGACCTGTTGGTTGGAAAGTTAAGCGCTAAACTAACCGCCCCGTCATTTCGAGCGCAGCCAAGAAATCTTTTAAATATGCTAACATTTAGCAATGATTTTAATATTTGTCCAAGCCGGAAGAGCTTTTTTCTTTTGACAACAAAAGACTAGCTTGAGCACAATGGAAAAACATAATCTAATGAAAATACATAATTGCCGGCTGAAAGTGTATTAAAGTTAGTGGTTAGGCTTTTACAGTACATACCCAATCCCGTACGTACGGGATGTTAGGCCGATTTAAGTCGAACGAAGATTTTGTGATGGGGACTTGCTAGTTGGAAAACTAAAATGCCTAAAAACCAAGCGCTCTAGTTTAAACGCCTAACTAACCACCTCGTCATTCTCGCGTATGCGGGAATCTTAATGCTTTAATTAGAGTTAATGCTTTAGGATTCCCTACCAAGTAGGGAATGACGATAAGCCTAACCTAAAAAGCGTTTCAATTTTGTATGCCAAACCAGCCGCTTTATTATCCTGGCGTGTGTACTCTAAATTCCTTGCAAAGACCCGGGTTACCTAAACCCGATTAAGCCAAATAGCTCCCGATTTTTCATCGGGACTATAGGCGAAAGCGGGGCTAAATCATCCGAAGAACTACTGAATTTGCTTTCCAAAAAAATAAAAAAACTTGAAATCTATAAAAATAAAAAATCATAAATAAAAATTATATAACTGATTATCAGTATTATACTGATAAAATGTAATTTATTTTAGTACTATGTATTGCATAGTACAATTTAAAACATATATCTTTGTATTATGATAGCAGAAAATACGCAAACACAAATGCGGAAGGGAATTCTGGAATACTGTGTTTTATCAATCATCGCAAGAGGAGAAATATATGCCTCGGATATTATTGCTGAACTAAGGTCGGCAAAGCTTTTGGTGGTTGAGGGCACTTTATATCCATTATTAACCAGGCTTAAAAACAACGGTTTATTAAGCTACAACTGGGTAGAATCTACCTCAGGGCCTCCACGCAAATATTATACATTAACTGACGATGGTAGAGGAATTTTATCTCAACTCGACCAAACCTGGCAAGAACTGGCTTACGCTGTTGGCGTTTCGCAACAAGGCGCCAAATCGTAAAAATTTAAAACCGCAAAGAAATGGAAAAGACCATCATCATAAATATAGGCAACACCATCATACACATTGAAGAAAGTGCCTACGAGCTTTTAAAAGCTTATTTAAACGAAGTAAAGCAACATTTTTCTAATCATGCTGATGATTTGGAAATTGTAACCGATATAGAAAACCGCATTGCTGAATTGCTAACCGAGCAAATGGAAGAGCAAAAAAAGCAAGTTGTTGATGCTTCAAATGTAAACTTCGTAATTGGCCAAATGGGTAGGGTACAGGATTTTGACGCTGTTGAAGAAGGCAATGAAGAACCCGTAATTAATACCAGCTTTCAGCAACAAGCTACAGATAAAAAATTGTACCGCGACATGGATAGCCGTGTGATTGCAGGCGTTTGCGCAGGTATAGCACACTATTTAAACTTTGATGTAAAATGGATTAGAATAGCCATGTTCTTAATTGCCTTTTTAGGTGGTTCGGGTATTTTGGTTTACGTTATTTTATGGATAATTATGCCGAAAGCGCAATCTCGAATTGAGAAAATGGAGATGAAAGGCGAACCTGCAAATTTACAGGGTTTTCAAAGAAACCTTGATGAAGAATTACAATCTGTTAAGGAGCGTTTAGCGGAAGCTAATAAACATGCACAACCTTTAATTTCAAGATTTGGAATGGTTATCGGCGAATTTTTTGATTGGTTAGGAAGTTTTATCTCAGGTACTGGAAAGGTAATTTTTAAAGTTATAGCAGGCTTTATTATCGTTTTCGGTGCCGGAATGATGTTGGCGCTAATTGTTTCAACAGCAGCGTTTATGGGCTTTTTAGATTCAAGTGTTTACGATTTATTCCCCTTTTCAATTGTTAGCGAGAGCTACAGAGGTGTAATCCTTTTCTGGGCATTTATTACACTTTTTATTCCTTTACTCGCCTTGGTGCTGTTTTCGATTAGGGTGGCTTTTAACAAACAAGCTATAAATAAAACATTATCTTTTGCATTGCTGATTATTTGGCTTGCTGGTGTTGCTGGTACAGGTTATTACGTTGCAAAAATTTCATCAGAGTTTAAAGAACATGCTGAACTTACGCAATCAACCGAGTTGAAAAGCTTTGCAACTTATACCATTGATATTGATAAAAGTAAGTTTTTTAGTAAGGAGGATAGTATTGCTTATCACATCGAAGGCAATTATAAAAACCAAATTGTAGTGGATGATTTTGAAGACCATCCTTTCAGAATGCCAAACTTCGTAAGAATATCAATAGAAAAAACTGAAGGGAAGGCAACGTTAACCCAAACTTACGAATCGCAGGGTAAAACCTTTCAGTTGGCATTGCAAAATGCACAAAGCATTAATTACAGTTTTTCGCAAAGCGATGATAAACTAATTTTCAATCCAAGATTCCAGTTAAATAAAGGTACAACCTGGAGAAATCAAGAAGTTTGGTTAAAGCTGAAAATTCCGGTAGGCACCAAAATCATTTTGATGCATGATGCAAACCGCTACATAAACACCTATGGTGCATGGGATTGTGAGGAAAAGGAAAATGATAACAACGATTACAGCACTTGGATAATGACTGAAGATGGTTTAAGGTGCTTGGCTCAATTAAAAGAAGAGATTCTACAGAAGCAAAAATTAAATGATGAGTTGCTCGACTTGAAGTCGTTGCAAAAAAATAAAACGACAGATACTGTTTATCAAGACTCTATTTCAAATAGAATTAAAGCAGTCAAAGAAGAGTTAGGCATAAATACCGAAGAAAATTTGGGTAATTAATCGAAAACACATTTAGAGATTTACGAAGTTACAGGCAAAAACTTCAACGCTTCGTAAATCTCCACAAAGCTTCAAAAACCATGAAAATATTTTTTACGCTAATTGCATGCTTTTTAGCATGTGGGGTTTCCTTTGCCCAAAAAATTAATAAGCTTTCTGGGAAAGTTATTGATGAAAAAGGTCAGGCTTTACCTTTTGCCGCCGTAAGAGTTTTAAATTCTCCTGATACAGTGATAGTTAAGAGCGGTTCTACCAATGTTGATGGAGAATTTTTATTAGATGGATTAAAATCTGGCAATTATCTATTATCTGTTTCGATGGTTGGTTACAAGACCACGAAAACAGCAAGTTTTGCCTTGCTTAACGATTTGAGGTTGCATACCATAACAGTTGAAAGCAATGTTAAACAGTTAAAAGAGGTTAGCATTACCGCAAAAAAGCCTTTTGTTGAGCATCAAATTGATAAAACAGTTTTAAACGTTGAAAGTAGCATTGTATCATCAGGAAGTACCGCTTTAGATGTTTTAGAAAAGGCACCAGGCGTGCAGGTTGATAGACAAAACGAGCAGATAAAATTGAACAATAAAACCGGTGTTACCATTATGGTTGATGGAAAAACCAATTTTTTATCGGGAGCTGATATCACAACATTGTTGAGTAATATGAGCAGCGACCAAATCGCAACCATCGAACTGATAACCAATCCATCATCAAAGTATGATGCGTCTGGAAATGCCGGAATTATCAATATCAAACTAAAAAGAAATAAGGCTTACGGTACTAACGGAACGGTTTCCATTAATGGCGGACAAGGAATCATGCCCGATTCTCCAACAGATTTAGTTCGTGCAGGCGTTAACTTGAACTTAAATCACCGTGAGGGAAAATGGAACATTTTTGGAAATGGTGCTGTTGCTAGAAAATCGAATTACAACAATACTGTTGTTGATAGAACAACTTTTGCTAATGGTTTGTCGAGTGCTTTTAATCAGGATTTTGAAAGGAAAAATAAAGGTGTAGGTTTTCAGGGTAAACTCGGTGCAGATTATTACGCATCAGAAAAAACTGTTTTTGGCGTAATGGTTGATGCAAATACCGTGAATACCAAACTGGATAATTTTAGCAATACTTTCATTAGAGAGGTACAATCTAACATTGCAAGTTCAAATTCTGTGTTGCAAAATGCCTACTCGAAATCTCCGGCAAATAATTTTACAGCCAATTTTAATATTAAACATGATTTTAATAAAACAGGTAAAAACATCACTTTCGATGCCGATTATTCAAATTTCAATAATAAGAGAGATGAGCAATTTGATGCTCGCTATTTAAACCAGGCCGGACAACAAACAAACGCCACCTTGTTACGAAATAATACGGATGCGAATATTGATATTTTTGCCGCAAAAACGGATTTAACCCTTCCAATTAATAAAACCACGAAGGTTGAAACTGGTTTAAAAAGCAGTTACGTAGTAACCGATAATGATTTTTTATCAGAACAATTTTTATCGGGCAACTGGCAAAATGATTTGGGTAAATCAAATAATTTTATTTACAAGGAGAACATCAATGCGGCTTATGTAAATTTTGCTAAAGAATGGAAAGTATGGCAAATTCAACTTGGTTTAAGAGCAGAACATACCCATTCTAACGGAAATTCTGTAACCAGCAATAAAGAGGTTGATAGAAATTATTTATCGTTGTTTCCAACAGTTTTCTTAAACCAGAAAATTAACGAAAACAATAATATCCGCTACTCATATAGCCGCCGTGTTGATAGACCAAATTATCAGCAGCTTAATCCATTTGCATTTTACATGGACCCATACGCGATAGACCAGGGAAATCCATACCTGAAACCACAATTTACCGATAATTTTGAAGTTTCTTATGGTTATAAACAGTTATCGTTTTCTTTAAATTATTCTGATACCAGGGATATGATAACGCAGATTAGTCAGCAGGATGAAGTAACCAGAATTGTAAATGTTATCCGCCAGAATTTAGGGCGAGCTCAAAACTATTCTGCGGGCGTGTACTTTCCCATAAAAGTTGTTAAATGGTGGAATATGCAAAACAACGCAAGTGTTTATTACAATAAATTCCAAGATGGGAACTTAGAAGGTGCGCCTTTCCTTTCATCTAAAGTTGCGTACAACTTTAACTCTACACAGCAATTTACACTGGCCAAAAACTTTAACGCCGAGATTAGTTTTTGGTACAATTCGCCAAGAGTTTCTGGAGTTGAGCAAACCACAATTTCTCAATATGCTGTAAATGCCGGTATTCAAAAAAGTATGCTAAATAAGAAGCTGAAATTAAGGTTAAATATGGATGATATTTTCCTAACCAACCGTTGGGAAGGTAAGTTAGAATATCAAAATGTTAACCTTCGGGTTTCGAACAGATACACGAGTAGAAGGGCAAACTTTAGCATCAGTTACAACTTTGGAAACCAGAATGTAAAATCGGCAAGAACAAGAAATACCGCTACCGATGACATGAAAGGCAGAGCAGGCGGTAATTAAACCCTAGAAATTTAAATTAATAGATATGAAAACTTTAACCTATTGCCTGAGTTGCCTTTTAGTGGTTTTAACTTTTGGTTGCAGAAATAATAATTCGAACTTGAGTTTAAAAACAAGTGATACCAAAACAACTTTTGCCTTTGAGGCAACTTACCCAGTAAGTAAAACCGACAAACTCGAAACATTTTTTCAGAAGGAAATTAATAATGAATTGCCTTTGGATCAATTTGTAGATGCAACTGTAAGCTTAACTTCAGGAGAAAAATTTCACATAAAAGCAACTGAGGGAAACCTAAAACTGGAATTTGATAAAGTACATAATTCTTTAGAAAGCTATAAAAAAGTTAAGAATTTAACCGAGGACATAAGCAAAGTTTTGAGGAATTAACAATTACTCTTAACGTCGTTGCGAGGCACGAAGCAATCTTTATGCGCATAGATTGCTTCGTGCCTCGAAATGATGAATAAAATTAGAATTTTTAGCAACGCTTAAATTACAACGCAAAACTTGTTAAATACAAATGGATTTTCAAACTTGCAAGTTCAAATTAAAATCCGCTAGCATGAAAAAATACATCATCCTCATATTCTTCGCTCAATTAATCGTTCTAAATTCTTTTGCGCAAAATAAGCCACCTTTTTGGGATGATGTACAAACCATAAAAAAATACGACCAAATGTTTAAACCACCAGTAAATCCTGTGTTGTTTATTGGTAGTTCTTCGATAAGAAAATGGGATGATTTAACACAGGTTTTTGCAAAATACAATGCGCTGAACAGAGGTATTGGTGGCGCAGTGGTTAACGATATTACACGATATTTAAACGATATCGTTTTTCCATATAACCCTCGTCAGATTATTATTTACGTTGGCGAAAACGATATTGTTAACGATAACGTTAATGCCGATACGGTTTTAAACAGAACCATAAATTTGTATAAATCTATCAGAGCTAAATTACCAAACGTGCCAATTG
The DNA here is from genome assembly GCF_030409415.1 of Pedobacter aquatilis. Lineage (GTDB taxonomy): Bacteria > Bacteroidota > Bacteroidia > Sphingobacteriales > Sphingobacteriaceae > Pedobacter > Pedobacter aquatilis. The sequence goes on from NZ_JAUFPW010000004.1 coordinate 66,122, forward strand.
CCTACATTTCTATAAAACCTAGTCCAAGTAGAGATAAATTTCGCGATAAAGCAATCGGTGCAAATGCCTTGATTAAAAAATTTTTATCAGGAGAAAAAAATACAGCTTATATTGATATCTTTCCTTCGATGCTGAAAGATGGAAAAGGCAGAACAGAACTTTACGTTGGTGATATGCTTCACATGAATCCGGATGGCTATGCCATTTGGAAAAAAGCTGTGAAACCATATCTGATAAAATAGTCAGCATGTAGAAATCAAGGTTAGCGAAATAAATTTTATATATTTAATATTGTATAAGATCCTTCCTAACTAACCATGAAGAAATTTTTACTTCTCGTAATCCCTTTTTTTTTAATTTTTAAAGTCGTATGCGCACAAGATTTACTCGGCATTCCGCAGGTTGTAAATTATAATAACGAACAGTATAATGGTGGCGTTCAAAATTGGGACGTTCAGCAAGATAAAAATGGCATTTTATATTTCGGTAATAATGAGGGTTTATTAACTTTTAATGGGCGTTACTGGAATATCTATCGTTTACCAAATTTTACATCTGTTCGCTCTTTAGGCATCGATTCGAAGAACAGAATATATGTTGGTGCACAAGATGAGATTGGCTACTTTTTTCCTGATGGGCAGGGGATTTTAAAATACACATCGTTAGTACATCTTGTACCCGAGAACCTTCGGAAGATTGCAGATATATGGGATATTTCAATAATTAATGATGAGGTTTTCTTTCGTTCAGTTAACATCGTTTTACATTATAAAGATGATGTAATTAAAGCCTATAAACCAAACGAATCCTGGTCTTTTCTGGGAAAAGCCAATAATAAAATCTTTGCTCAATCGAGGTACGAAGGTTTACTGGTATATGATAAAGAAATATGGAAGCCTTTCTGTACCGACGATGTATTAAAGCAAACTTCAATCAGTTCGATTTCTTCATATAATGGCGATACTTTAATCGTTTCTACACTTAAAAAAGGTTTCTTCCTGATTTATAACAACCAGCTTATCCCAATGAAAACCAAGTTGGATAATGTATTTTTTAATGATAGGATTTTCTTCGCGTCTCAAATAAATAAAAATTTATACGCCGTTGGTACCACATCGGGCGGTGTTTATTTGATGAATAAAAATGGTGAAGCACTACAGAAATACAATTATAAAGAGGGCTTGCAAAACAATAACGTAAGAGGAATACTGCTCGATAGAGATAAAAATATGTGGTTGGCCTTAGATGACGGTATAGCTTACGTTGCCATTAACAGTGCCGTAAAAAGTATCTCTCCGGATAGAAACAAGCAGGTTACCAGTTATGCCTTCAGAAAAATTAATCAGAATATTTACATAGGCACATCAAATGGCCTTTACACTTCTAAAATTAACCAAAATGCTCAAGATTTGAGTTTATCTGCAGCCAATTTTGAAGAGGTAAAAAATACAAAAGGGCAAGTTTGGGGTTTAAATGAAATTAATAACCAGCTACTGATGGCGCATGAGGATGGCGTTTCTATTATTAATGGAAACTCAGCAGCACAGGTTTATGCATTGCCCGGAACATGGATGTTCCAGTCTTTAGAAAGTGTTTTCCCTGCAAAAGATGTTTTAGCCGGAACTTATTTAGGCTTGCAGAAAATTAATTTCGCTAACGGAAGTTTTACTAATGGCGGTAAAATAGATGGCATTTCTGAAACCCTGAGGTTTATTGTAGTTGATAATGAGGATAACATCTGGGCCTCGCATCCATACCATGGCGTATATAAATTCGAATTATCTCCTGATAAGAAAAAGGTAATAAAAAATACACTCTTTGGTCAAAATAGTGGCTTACCCTTTAAGTTATACAACTACGTTTACCGTATAAAAAACAGAGTTGTTATTGCCACTATTGATGGTATTTACGAATACGATCAGAAAAGAAAGCACTTTATAAAATTTAAAATGTTTGGCACTGCCTTAAATGGAGTTCCAATTCAATATTTAAAAGAGGACAATGAAGGCAATATATGGTTTGTAAGCAATAAAAAAGTTGGTATAGTAGATTTTCACAAGCCATCGGGAGCAAATGCTTTCAGTATTTATTATTTGCCTGAGCTTGATGGAAAAGTTGTTGGTGGCTTTGAATCTATTTATCCATTGGATACTGAAAATGTTTTTATCGGTGCAAATAAAGGTGCTTACCATGTTAATTATGAAAAATACGTAGAAAATATTACCAAGCCCTCAGTTGTAATTGGTTTGGCTAAATTACTTGGTAAAAAAGATAGTTTGGTTTTTGGTGGATATTTTGTGAAAAATGGCTCGTTGATTTCTAAACAGGATGTTTCAAAACTTCCTGAGTATAATAATGAGTTAAATTCTATTCATTTTGAATTTTCATCTACCTTATTTGAGCACGAAAAAAATACCAAATTTAGCTATCAATTAGTTGGTTTTGATGGTGAGTGGTCTACCTGGAATGTTAAAAGTGAAAAAGATTATACCAATCTTCCGGCAGGTAAATATACTTTTAATGTTAAAGCCAGAACAGATGCTGGTAACCAATCTGATGTTGTAAGCTATAGTTTTATTGTATTGCCCGCTTGGTATAGTACCATTTGGATGAAAATTACTTACTTGATAATTTTTGCATTGTTGCTAAGGTTATTAATTAGATGGCAAAAGAAAAAACACAACAAGGAGCAGGAACGCATGAGTTATATGCACCAGCTTGAATTAGATAGAACGGAGAAGGAAATTGTACGCCTTCAAAACGAAAAACTTGAAGCTGATGTAACCTATAAAAATAAGGAATTATCTACAATGACTATGCATTTGGTGCAAAGGGGGAAGGTTCTGGCTAAAATTAAAGAAGTCATTTCAAGCGTAATCAAAAATCAGGATGATGCTATAACTGAAAATTCACCAAGTTTCAGGCACTTGGTTAGATTGATTAAGGAAGTTGAAAAGAAAGATCAAGAACTCGACCATTTAAGTATTCACTTTAATAATGTTAATTCGGAGTTTTTTAATAAGCTGAAGGATCAATACCCTGATCTAAGCCAGAATGATTTAAAATTTTGTGCTTACCTCTGCATGAATTTATCATCGAAAGAAATGGCTCAACTCATGAACGTTACCATAAAAGCAGTTGAAGTTGGCCGCTATCGATTAAGAAAAAAGCTAAAATTAAAACCTGATATTAATCTTTATGAGTTCCTTATCGAGATTTCAAGGTCTAAAAATGCGGTAAATTAACCTTAATTAATCTTTTTTTTATATTGATGTACGTAATTTTTAAACGTCTAATAATCAATATATTGTGCTTGTGTAGTAGTGCTTATGTAGTGCCTAAAGTAGTGCTTTGTCTGTTTAAATCAAGCTTTGTAGGGTTTGTGTAGCACAAAAAAATTACACAATTGCCAAACTCGTGTATAGATTTGATTTATAAATACGGCGCCAAACCGTATTAAACTAACCAAATATTAACTTAAAATTTATTTCTATGAGAGGAAGATTTACATTCGTATTCTTCATTTACTGTATCATGGCAATTCCCCTGGCATTATTTGCTCAAGACATTGCCGTTACAGGAAAGGTAACAGACCAGAAAGATGGAACACCCATCGCAGGTGTTACAGTTAGAGTTGTAGGCACATCCCGAGCTGCATCAACAGATCCATCAGGTGTATTTTCAATTCAGGCTCCGGTTGGGGCAAAGTTAACAGTAAGTTTATTAGGAATGGTTACACAAACTGTAACTGTACCAACAGGAGGTAGAATTAACGTTGAATTAGCAACAGATAGTAAAGACTTGACTGATGTTGTAGTTGTTGGTTATGGTACGCAAAAGAAAAGTGTTGTAACAGGTGCAATTTCAAGTGTTAGAGCATCCGATTTAGAAAATCAACCAACTACGACACGTTTAGAACAAGCTTTACAAGGAAGAACTTCGGGGCTAACTATTGCAGCTCAATCTGGTCAGCCAGGCTCAGCATCAACGGTAAGGTTAAGGGGATTTACATCTTTCGGTGGAAAAAATGACCCACTATGGGTTATTGACGGTGTAGTTGTTGATAATGGAGGTATTGGATACCTTAATCAATCAGATATCGAATCTATTGAAGTTTTGAAGGACGGTGCATCTGCTGCTATTTATGGTACGCGTGCTGCATCTGGTGTAATCTTGGTAACCACTAAAAAGGGAAAAGTCGGTAATTTAAATTTATCTTACAATGGATATTATGGTGAGGCTCGTGCGGCGAGAAAGCTGGATCTTTTAAATGCAACCCAGTATGCTACACTTAGAAATGAATCTTATTTAAATGATTATACTGGCACAACTCCTGTTTTGCCTTATCCAAATGCAGCATCGTTGGGTGAAGGAACAGATTGGCAATCCCTAATTTTTAATAATAATGCAGCACGCCAAAACCATGAATTGAGTTTAAGCGGCGGTAATGAGAAATCAACCTTTTTCTTATCCTTTGGGTATTTTAAAATCGACGGTATCGTATCTACGGATGTTTCTAAATATAACAGAGCAAATATTCGGATAAATAGTACACATAAATTATATAAGTGGTTAACTATTGGACAAAATTTAGGGTATAGTCATTCAATTACAAATGGAATAGGTAACACAAATAGTGAGTTTGGCGGGCCATTGAGTTCTGCAATTAACCTAGATCCACTTACGCCAGCTGTTGTAACTGATCCTGCTGTATATAATTTACCTCCATATAGCAACCAGCCGGTTTTCAGAGATGAAAACGGCTTCCCTTATGGTATTTCAACAAGAGTAGCTCAAGAAATAAGTAATCCTCTAGCAAGTATTAAGAGGCAAATTGGCAACTATAGTTGGGATCATAACATTGTTGGTAACGCGTTTTTAGAAGCTGAACCAATTAAAGGATTAAAATTCCGATCTAGCTTAGGTTCAAAATTGGCATTTTATGGAAGTGATGGTTTTAATCCAATTTATTATTTAAACTCTTCAACATCAAATACCAGAACTCAGTTTTCAAGAAATATCAATTATGTTATCACTTACAATTTAGAGAATACATTGTCTTACTCTAAATCACTAGGAAATCATAATATCACTTTATTGGCTGGACAAGGTTCTTACAGCGATGGTTTTAGCCGAAGCGTTAGTACAACATTTTTTGATGTACCTGCAACGGATTTTTATTCGGCATCTATGAGGTTTAAACCAGTAGCAGCTAACAGAACATCAGATGGTAGTGAAGGAACTGACCATAAAATTTTCTCCTTATTCTCCAGATTAACATATGATTACAAAGAGAAATATCTGTTTTCTGCTTTAATCAGACGTGATGGTTCATCCAGATTCGGAGCCAATAACAAATATGGATACTTCCCCTCAGCTCAAATTGGTTGGGTACCAACAAAAGAAGATTTTTTCCCTCAAAATGATGTTGTTAATTTCTTAAAAATTCGCGGAAGTTACGGTGTTACTGGTAATGATGGTATCGGTGATTTTGCCTATGTACCAACAGTTGGTAGCGGAAGAAATTACACTTTTGGCAATGCTAATGTGGTTAACATTGGTTATAGCCCAAATGCATCTGCAAATCCAGATTTAAAATGGGAAGAAACAAGATCGAGCAATATCGGTTTAGAAGCGACAATTTTTAGAAACATCAGCATTACAGCCGATATTTACAAAAAGAAGACAGTTGGTATATTACAAAACCCACCTGTTCCTGGCTACATTGGCAGTGGAAGCCCTGCCGCAAATATTGCGGATATGTCTAATAAGGGGCTAGAGTTTGAACTATCATACCGTAAACAATTCGGGCAATTTGGTTTAAACGTTAGTGGTAATGGTTCATTCATCAAAAATACTATCGATAAGCTTAGTCCTGGCGTTAATTTTATTGATGATAGCCAAGCCAGCTTTCAAACTTTGGGTACAATCACCCGAACACAAATTGGGCATTCTTATAATGAGTTTTTTGGCTATGTAAATCAGGGAATTTTTCAATCCCAAGCTGAAATTAATGCTTATGTAGGTCCAAATGGCTTACCCCTGCAACCATTAGCGAAACCTGGCGATATTAAATTTGCAAATCTAAACGGCGATAATAATATTGATGCAAATGACAGGGATTTTATTGGAAACGGTTTACCTAACTTCACTTACGGTTTAACAATTGGCTTAACTTATAAAAGCTGGGATTTAACCGCCTTTGGAAGTGGTGTTGCCGGTAACATGATTTTCCAAGGATTAAGGAGATTGGATATCCCTAACGCAAATTATCAAACAACAAGATTAGATCGTTGGACACCTTCAAACCCATCAACTACTCAACCAAGGTTAACTGATGCCGATCCAAATAAGAACTTAACAAAATTTTCTTCTCTGTACCTGGAAAAGGGAGATTATTTCAGATTAAGGACTTTCCAAATTGGTTATACGATACCTAAATCAATAACAAGCAAAATCGGTCTTCAAAAATTCAGAGTGTATGCACTCTCTGAAAATTTATTTACCATAACCGGATATAGTGGTTATGATCCGGAGTTAGGCTCAAATAATAGCGGTAACGTATTTGGTGTAGACCGAGGTGTATATCCACAAGCTCGCTCATTCGTGTTTGGTATAAATGCTAATTTTTAATAAAACTACTATGAAAAGGAAAATATTTTATTTAGTTGTAATCCTAACTGGGATGCAAATATTAAGTGGTTGTAAAAAGTATCTGGAAATAAATCCTCAGGAGCGGGTACTTTTAGATAATTACTATAGAACTCAGGCTGATGCGTATGCCGCATTAGTATCAATTTACGATAGATTTGGTTTTCAGTCTGGAGGTCTTTATGATAAAGTTGCCATTATGTGCGCAGCTTCTGATGACCAGGTAGCAGGTGGCGGAGGTCCGTCTGATATCAATGACTTACAGGTGGTTAATACTTTTACATTAAATTCTCAAACTGGTCCGCAAGGTTATCTATGGAATAAAGGATATGCAGGTATTTTTAGGGCTAATGTTTTTTTGTCTAAAATAGGTGGCATTAATATGGATGCTACTTTGAAGGCAAGGTATGTTGGAGAAGCCAAGGCTTTACGTGCTATATTCTACTTTGATTTAGTTCGTTTTTTCAAAAATATACCTTTGTTAACATCAGAAGTAGACCCAAAACAAATTTATGATGTTTTACAAGTAGCACCGGCGGAAGTGTATGTTCAAATTGAAAAAGATTTAACCGAGGCTATTCCTTCATTGCCCAATACAGTTCCTGCTGCTTCAGAAGGTGGTCGTTTAACTAAAGGTGCAGCTCAAGCTATGCTTGGTAAAGTGTATCTACAGCAAAATAAGTATACACAAGCTGCAGAACAATTTGCTTTGGTAAATGGTTCAACGCCTGGACAGGCTAATGCTACTTATGGTTACAAATTACTTGCAAATTTTGGAGATTTATTCAAGGTTAGTAATAAGTTCAATACAGAATCTATATTAGAAATTGTTCATGCAAATTCTTCAAACGGTGGATGGGGCGATGCTGGTGCTTCTGAAGGTAATTTATTAAATATTATCGTTGGTCCACGTGGGTATAAGCCAGTTTTAGCAAGTGCCCCAGATTACTATTCTGGTTATAGCTTCTTGGTTTTCACAAAAGAGTTCTTTGACTTTATTCATTATGATCCGCGTAATAAAGCAACAGTTGCCAATTTAGATAGCCTTGAAAAAAATGGAATTGCTACTTACGAAAAAGGCTATCAAAATAGTGGCTATTTCCTTGAGAAAACAATTGGTCGAGTGGCAGATAAAGCGCCTACCGGACAAACAGAACTAAACTTTCCACAGGATTCTTACGAAATCAGACTTGCAGATACTTATATGTTGGAAGCTGAAGCCATTTTGCAAAGTGGTGGTGCAGTAGGTGCCGGAAGTCGTGCTTACCAATTGTTAAATGCGGTTAGAGCACGCGTCGGGCTAAACCCTGTTCCTGTAACAATGGACAATATTATGAAGGAAAGAAGGCTGGAACTCGCGGGTGAAGGACATCGTTTTCTGGATTTAGTTCGTTGGGGCAGGGCAGCAAGCGTTTTAGCGTATAAAGGTTTTACTGCAAATAAAAATGAAATTTTTCCTATTCCCCAGGCAGAATTAAACAATACTAAAATTCAGCAAAATAAAGAATACGGCGGCACTAAATAACCAGACTTAAGGGGTGGATTTTCATCCGCCCCTTTTTATTACAAAATAATCCTAATTCTTCTACTGTATAAATCTCTTGCCAATATGAAATTAAAGGCGATAAGCTATTGCTTTGCGTTAATTTTAGGTACTACTACCTTGAATGCAACGGCGCAAAATAATGTAACAACTTGGCTTACAAAAGCTGATCGTTCTGTATTATTTACAAAGCAAAACCAAGCATTAAAGTTTTCAGCTACCCAAAATAATAACCCAACAATCATTGTAAACGAAAAACAAACCTACCAACCGATTGATGGATTTGGATATTCGCTTACAGGCGGCAGTGCTCAGCATATTATAAAAATGTCTGCTCCTGCAAGGGCTGCTTTGTTAAAAGAATTATTCGCTACTGATGGAAATAACATTGGAGTAAGCTACATCCGTTTAAGCATTGGCGCATCTGATTTGAACGAAAAGGTTTTTTCATATAATGATTTACCCGAAGGTGAAACCGATTTGAAACAGGAAAAATTTGATTTAGCATTGGATAAGGCGGATGTAATTCCGGTAATGAAGGAAATCCTGACAATCAACCCAAAAATTAAAATTTTAGGCTCACCTTGGTCACCTCCACTGTGGATGAAGACAACATATGATGCAAGAGGCGGAATGCTTAAACCCGAGTTTTATGATGCTTATGCAAAATACTTGGTTAAGTATGTTCAGGAAATGAAAAAACAAGGAATTGATATTGATGCAATTACTGTTCAAAATGAGCCACTGCATCCCGGTAACAACCCGAGTTTGTTAATGGTTGCGCCAGACCAGGCCATTTTCGTAAAGCAAAATTTAGGACCTGCACTTAAGAAAGCGGGCTTAAATACAAAAATTATTATTTATGATCATAACGCCGACCGACCTGATTACCCAATCACAATTCTTGACGATAAGGAAGCAAGAAAATACATTGATGGCTCTGCTTTTCACCTGTACGGCGGTAATATTGAAGCATTAACAGATGTTCATAATGCACATCCTGACAAAAACATCTATTTCACTGAGCAGATGGTAACCGAAAAGCCTGGTTCATCAACCATAAACATTATAAACCCTGTTAGTCGGTTAATTATTGGCGCAACACGCAATTGGGCTAGAAATGTTTTAGAATGGAATTTAGCTGCCGATTCGGAAAATAAACCTTTTACCGATAGAGGTGGTTGCCCAACTTGTCAGGGAGCGGTTACTATTGATAAAGATGTTGTAAGTAGAAATATCGCTTATTATTCTGTTGCCCATGCATCCAAATTTGTTCGTCCGGGTTCTGTTCGGATTGCATCAAACGAAACCGCAAATTTACCGAATGTAGCATTTAAAACACCTAATGGCCTAAAAGTTTTAATTGTTGCAAACACCGCTAAGGAAGCACAAAATTTTAATATAAGTTTTAATGGGAAACTAGTTTCTGCAACGCTGGGCAGAGGTGATGTTGCAACTTATACCTGGTAGTACCCTACATCTGAATAAAATCTTAAACTGAAAAACGAATAATATGTCTAAAATATTTAACAAGCATCTAAACATTAAAATTTCTAGCGCTCATAAATATATTGTTTTGCCTTTCTTTTTTATCCTGCTAACATTTAACTGCTTTTCTCAAGGTTTTTTAAAGGCTGATGGAAAGCGTATCATTAACGGAAAGGGAGAAAACGTGCTGCTTCGAGGCTTTGGTTTAGGAGGATGGATGTTGCAGGAGGGTTATATGCTAAAAATTAACAAAGATGGGCAGCAATATAAAATTCGTGAGCGATTAACAGATTTAATGGGAGAGAAGCAAACCGAAGAGTTTTACACTGCTTGGTTAAATAACCACACTCGTAAAATTGATATTGACTCTTTAAAAGCCTGGGGTTTTAACTCCGTTCGTTTGCCCATGCATTATAACTTATATACACTTCCGATAGAAAGGGAGCCTGTTAAAGGCAAAAATACCTGGCTCGAGAAAGGTTTTGCACTAACCGATAGCTTGTTGACATGGTGCAAGGCAAATAATATGTATTTGATTTTAGATTTACATGCAGCGCCAGGCGGGCAAGGAAATGATGCGAATATTTCTGATCGTGATGCTTCGAAACCAATGCTTTGGGAAAGCGAAGCCAATCAGCAAAAAACAGTTGCTTTATGGGCTAAGCTAGCAGAGCGTTATAAAAACGAAGAATGGATTGGTGCTTATGATATTATCAACGAGCCAAATTATGGTTTTTCTAATCCGGAAAAAGATAAAAACGGAACACAGGAAAAGTTAAATGCACCATTAAAAAAATTAATGGTTGATATTACAAAAGCCATTCGTGAGGTTGACCAAAAACACCTCATCATTATTGAAGGAAATGGCTGGGGAAATAATTACAATGGTGTTTTTCCGCTGTGGGATAAAAATATGGCAATAAGTTTCCATAAATATTGGAACTATAATGATCAAGCTTCAATTGCACACATGATTAAAGCTCGTGATGAGCAAGATGCTCCAATTTGGTTGGGAGAAACTGGCGAGAATTCAAATACCTGGTTTACCGATGCCATTAGTCTGTTAGAAAAAAATAACATTGGCTGGGCATGGTGGCCACTTAAAAAAATCGGTTTTAATAATCCAATGGAGATAAAATCTAATCCTAATTATAATAGTGTGGTTAGTTATATGAATAACGGAGGCAATAAACCAAAAGAAAGTAATGTTTATAGTGGCCTTATGGAATTGGCCATTCATACCAAATTAGAAAATACGATTATCCACAGAGATGTAATAGATGCCATGATTCGTCAACCGCACTCCAAAGAAACTATACCTTTCAAACAAAATTTGGTTAAAAGTGGAAGTATAATTAATGCCGTTGATTATGATTTAGGCAGAAATGGTTATGCCTATTTTGATTTGGATACCGCAGATTACCATACAGTAACCAATAAGAGAACCGCAGGTAACAGAGGACGGATTTACAGAAACGACGGCGTTGATATTTCTAAAGATTCTACTCAATACGAAAAGTATTATGTTTCCAGTATTGAACAAGGTGAATGGTTGCAATACACCATTCAGGTTGCGCAAAAAGGAATTTACACCTTGAAATTTAATACAGCTGCAGATAAAGATGGAAAAAGTTTAAGCATCCTTATAAATGGAAAAACAATAAGCAGTAATGTAAATATCCCAAATACAGGAAATTTGAAAAAATTCTCGATTGTTGAAGAAAAAAATGTAAGCCTTAGTGCTGGGAAACAGATTATAAGAATATTATCGAATACAGGTGGATATAATTTTAGCTATATTCAATTTGTAAAATAAACTAAAAAACCCTTTTGTGTTAAAGCGCTATAAACGCATTTTATTTATTCTCATCTTTTTGGTTACAGTAGTTGTAGTCCTATCAAGATGTATGAATGCTGCGGATAAAATTCCTGATGATGTTAGGGGCGAATATTATGCGGGTGCTAAAACCTGTGTAAAGTGCCACGCGGATATTACGAAGTCTTTTGTGCATAATGCACATGGGAATAGCTCTTCATTGGTATCAAAAGACAATTTAGGTAAATTTTTAAATATCGATTCAAACACTTTCGCATTTAATGATGACATGAAAGTTGTGGTAGAGCAACGTGATAGTGGAATTTACCAGGTGGGTTATTTTAAAGGAAAGGAAGTTAGAATTCAGAGGTTTGATATGGCTTTTGGTTCTGGCGAAAAGGCTTTTACATACGCTTATTGGAAGAATGAAAAACTCTTTCAATTGCCATTATCTCATTTTTCAGCAATTAAAACCTGGGCGAATAGTCCGGGTTTTCCTACAAATACCATGTATTTTGATAGAGCAATAACCAGTCGTTGCCTGGAATGTCATAGCTCTTTTGTGAAAACAAAAACCTCGCAGGTATCGGCTTTACAAATTGATGAAGAGATGGAAAAAGGCTCTATAATTTATGGCATTGATTGTGAGCGTTGCCATGGCCCAGCGAAACAACATGTTATTTTTCATATCGAAAATCCAGTACAGAAAACTTCAAAATTTATAACAAGTTATAAAACGCTAAGCCGTAAACAAAAAATGGATGCTTGCGCAGTTTGCCATTCTGGAAATACTTTAACCACAATTCAAAGTGTTTTCAATTTTGAGCCTGGAGATAATCTTGATAATTTTTATGCTCAGGATTTTGTTTCATTTGGTGGCGCAAATCCCGATGTTCATGGAAATCAATCGGCTATGTTGGAAGGGAGCAAGTGTTATCGCAAAAGTGAAATGACTTGTCAATCTTGTCACAATACTCACGAAAACGTCAAAGGCAATTTAACTGTTTATTCTCAACGGTGCATCAGTTGCCATCAAACTCAGAAACATACCAAAGAAACATTAGCAAAAGGTGTTTTAAAAGCAAATTGCATCGATTGCCATATGCCTATGCAGGCTTCAAAATTAATATCATTCCAAACAGCAGGTAACAAGAATGTAAATCCATATTTACTTCGGTCGCACCACATCGCAATTTATCCTGCTCAAAAATAGAGCATTAACTGCGTATTAATCCTGTTAAATAAAAACTACCTGGCGTAAACGTGCTGGTAATTCGTACATTTGGTTTCTTTGTTCAATCGATTATTCTGTATGCGTATAAAATTTTGTTTGCTGTTTTTCCTTTCCATTTTAATTAGTCAATTCGCATTTGCACAAAAGAAATTTAACCTTAGTGGAACCATCCGCGATGCGGCAAGTGGCGAAACATTAATTGGAGCAACTGTTAAATTAACTGGTAAAACCGCTGTCGGAACTTTAACAAATGACTACGGTTATTTTGCCTTAACACAGCCTGAAGGCGATTATACCGTTATTATCAGCTACGCTGGATATCAATCGGTTTCGAAAATAATTAACCTTAATAAAGACATTAAGCTTAATGAAGAACTTAAATCGGCGAATGATTTGGCCGAAGTAACCGTAAATGCAAATAACCGAAAAAATGAGAATGTAAAAAGTGCACAAATGGGGCTCGAAAGAGTCGATATGAAATCGTTAAATTCTATCCCGGTTTTGTTAGGCGAGAAGGATATTTTAAAAACAATTCAGCTTTTGCCTGGTGTAAAATCTGGTGGAGAAGGTAATACAGGCTTTTATGTTCGCGGCGGTGCGGCAGACCAAAATTTGATAATATTGGACGAGGCTGTTGTTTATAATTCATCACATTTGCTGGGTTTCTTTTCCACATTCAACGCTGATGCAATTAAGGACGTGAGCTTATACAAAGGTGGAATGCCTGCTCAATACGGCGGTCGGTTATCATCCGTATTAGATGTAAAAATGGATGATGGGAATAACAAAGAATTCAAATTTCAAGGTGGAATTGGTTTAATTGCATCGAGGCTAAAAGCCGAGGGGCCAATTGTTAAGGATAAAGGTTCTTTTATGGTTAGTTTCCGCAGAACTTATATCGATTTATTTCTTCGGGCTTCGCCAGATTCTGCAATAAATGGAAGTACTTTAAATTTTTACGATATAAACGCAAAGGCTAATTACAAAATAGATGATAAAAATACAATCTACCTATCGGGATACTTTGGAAAAGACAACATTGGTGTTAAAGATTTATTCGAAAATAATTGGGGTAATGTAACTACAACTTTAAGGTTAAATCATATTTTCAGCGATAGGTTATTTTCCAACACATCACTAATCTATAACAACTATAATTATACCGTTCGTTTACTGAATGATGTTACCAATTTTAAAGCAACATCTTTAGTACGGGATTTCAATTTTAAGCAAGACTTTCAGTATTTCAGCAATAAGCATACCGTTAGGTTTGGTTTAAACGCAACTCATCATCGCATTTCTCCTATAGATATTGAAAGCACCACGCCACAATCTCAGGTAAACTCTTTAACTCAAGAAAAGCGTTATGGTTTAGAAAGTGCAGTTTATGTATCTGATGAATGGGCGGTAACAGAAAAATTCAACTTACTTTATGGCGTTCGCCTTGCTGCTTTTTCGCTTTTAGGTCCTGGAAATTTTGGCAGTTATGATGCAAATGGAAATATTTTAGCTACCGAGAATGTAGCAAGCGGAAAGTTTTATAAAAACTATCTGAATGTAGAACCGAGGTTTTCATTAAGCTACCTTTTTAACGAGGAAAATTCCATCAAGGCCTCTTATAACAGAAATACACAGAACATTCACATTTTAACAAATGCTACATCAAGTTCGCCTACAGACCAATATGTTTTAAGCAGCAACAACATCAAGCCAGAAATTGCCGATCAGGTATCTATGGGTTATTTCAAAAATATTGATGATAATAATTATGAATTCTCTGGAGAGGTTTATTACAAATGGCTTCAAAATCAAATAGATTATAAAAATGCTGCACAACTTCTTGCAAATTCTAATATCGAATCTGAATTATTGTATGGAACCGGAAGGGCTTATGGTTTGGAATTATTTTTCAAAAAGAAATTCGGAAAGCTAAATGGCTGGGTGGGTTATACATTATCCAGAACAGAAAGAAAGTTTGCAGAACTAAACAACGGAAACTATTTCCCTGCAAGACAGGATAGAACACATGATGTATCTCTGGTTGGAATTTACAACTTAAGTAAACGATGGACTTTCTCTTCGAGTTTTATTTATAGTACTGGTAATGCCGTTACCTTTCCGGCAGGAAAATACCAGCTAAATAATCAAACTGTTTATTATTACACGGAAAGAAATGCTGGCAGAATGCCTTATAATATGCGTTTGGATGTAAGTGCCACACTTGAAGGTAAAAATACAGGCCGTTTTCAATCGAGCTGGAATTTTGGTATCTACAATGTACTCGCACGTAAAAATCCATATTCAATCGAATTTATTAACGACCCGAACAATCCTGGTAAAACTGTTGCAGAGCAAACTTCATTGTTCGGTTTAATACCATCTGTAACCTGGAATTTTAAATTTTAAACGCATGAAGAATTTTATTTTATACATATTTCTCTGTTTTGCTTTTACATCTTGTAGAAAAATTATTGATGTTAATACCATTAATGCAGAACCTCAGCTAGTCATCGAAGGTAATATTTCCAATCGCTTTGTTGCGCAACAAATCAAAATTTCTAAATCCGTTGGCTACGATCAATTGAGCAATTATCCGGCAGTTCGTGGTGCTAGAGTTGTAGTAAAAGATGATCGTGGAAACACCTACAATTTTACCGAAAGTCAGCCCGGCCTGTATGTTTTTGGGATGCGTGGCACTACAGGCGTAACTTATACGATGCAGGTTGATGTTGAAGGAAAATCATATACTGCAGTTTCTAAAATGCCTGCTTATGTACCAATGGATTCAATTGGTGTTGTAAGAAATACTTTTTTTGGTAATGAAAATTTAAATATTGCTGCATTTGTAAGCGACCCAATAAATACCGAAAATTTTTATCGCTTTAACCTTTACGTAAATGATAATTTATCAGATAGGATTTATGTAAACAATGATAGGTTGACGAATGGTAATAAGCTTCGTTTGCAATTATATTACGAAGGCCCAAATGATGAAGATTTAAAAAAGGACGATAAAGTTGCAGTAGAAATGCAATGTATCGATGCTAATATTTTTAATTATTGGTACGCTTTGAGTCAACAAAGTGGGCGAGGACCAAATCAGGGTACAACCCCCGCTAACCCAACTTCAAATATCTCTAATGGAGCTTTAGGTTATTTTAGTGCACACACCTATCAAAGGTTGAACATTACAGTGCCGTAACGTAAAACCAAAACATCCGCTAATTTTAGCTGTTAATATAAGATGAAAGTTTTTATAAGTGGCAACATTGCCGAAAGCGGAATAAAGTTATTAGAAGACCATGGCATTACCATAACTAAGTGGGATAAGGATAGGCAAATAACTGCTGATGAGCTAATTGACCATTGCAAAAACGTTGATGCGCTGGTTAGTGTTGGTCCGAATAAAATAAACGAAGAATTTTTGAGTGCTTCTAAACATTTAAAGGTTGTTGCGCTGCACTCTGTAGGTTTTGATAATGTTGATGTTGAGGCGGCAAAGGAGTTGAATATCCCAATAGGAAATACACCAGGCGTTTTAAGCGGTGCCACTGCTGATACAGCCTTTATTTTAATGTTGGTGGTGTCGCGTAAGGCTTTTTATCTCCATAAAAAAATAATTAATGGACAATGGGAAAATTATGAACCCACTCCAGAATTAGGCATTGAACTTAATGGTAAAACATTAGGTATTTTTGGTATGGGTAAAATTGGCTTAGAAATGGCAAAGAAATGTGTGGGTGCTTACCAAATGAAAGTTATTTATCATAATAGAAATCGAAAACCAGATGCTGAAGCAGAAGTTAACGCAGAGTACGTTTCATTTGATGAATTGCTTGATAGAAGTGATGTACTTTCAGTTCATACTGCTTTAACAGATGAAACTAAGGGTAAATTTAATCTGGAGGTATTTAAGAAAATGAAACCAGGTTCTATTTTTATTAATACCGCAAGAGGTGGTATCCATAACGAAGAAGATTTAATTAAGGCACTGGAAGAAAAGATAATTTGGGGCGCTGGTTTAGATGTGACCAATCCCGAACCTATGCAAAAAGACAATCCTTTACTAAATATGGAGAGCGTTGCAGTTTTACCTCACATTGGTTCTGCTACTGAAGAAACCAGAAGTGCGATGGCTAACTTAGTGGCTAAAAATATAATTGCAGGTTTAAATGGTGAGGCTTTGCCTTATCAGGTTAAGTAGCATGAATTCATTTATTGCTACCGTCATGCTCAGCTTGGCTGGGCATCTTAATGCTTTTTACCAGGAATATAAAACTATAGCTTTAAGATTCCCGTTTTCACGGGAATGACGACCGCTCAAAATATCATTTAAATTCTTATCTAAAAACTAACTACTTCACCGTATATCTAAAAACAGATCTTCCAATATTTCCATTTTCATCTATACCTTCTACAATGACTTTATATTGTCCTTTTCCATCAGCATTGTAAAAATCAAATGATGATGTTCCCGTTGTTTTATCGGTTATTACCTTCGGATTCCAATAGATAGTTGTACGTAAATCGTTACGATTTAAATTTGCAGGAACATCATATTTAGGCATATAAAATTGCCTTTCTTTATCATAGCCTTGCGGAGAAAATGTTACTTCATAATTTTTAGGCAACATATCCAACAGCTGGCTCTTAGAGATTTTTGTGCCTTTTGGCGCTTTTTTCTGATTGATAACCAATACACCATTAATGTTATTGGCTCTGTTTACTAAACCAAGCTCATCACGTAAAAATATCTCAATCGATTCTATATTGGCTACTTCAATCGTATTTACTTGGTTAACATCAACCATCATTCCGTTTATAAAAATACCCATTGGGATTTTTTTACCTTGATTATAATCTCTGGTAACAAAAAACTGATTATCTACGTAGGTTACCCCGGTAGCCATAGTTTGTAAGCAATTAATAAGCAAAGTACAGCCCGTTAATCTTTCTCCAGAAATTTCATGATCAGCGATTTGTCCTAAACCAGAAAGTGCAGGATAATCTTTATGACTAACTTTTGGAACTGCTGTACCTTTAATCGTTATGTCTTTAAGTGTATGTAGATATGAATATTGTTTTTTGCTATTATCTAAATAGCTGGTTAAAGTACTATCTATATTTAAAACTTCATCAGGTGCATTAAAATTTCTACTTAAACTAGGCGCAGGCGTTCCATTTAAAGAAATTGCCATGCTTTTATAATTTACATTGTATTTTGCCGTAATTGTTACTTTCGATGAATCATTAAAAACAAGGTTGTTAAACTTGAAGTTTCCTACCGGGTCTGTAACACCCTCGAGGTTAAAACGTTTATCAGGAATGGTTAAAAGCAATTGCCCCTTTCTTACAGGGATGCCATTGCTCATTCTTAAAATACCAGAAATTTCAATTCCTTGTTCTGGTAAGATGGTAATTTTTGGTAAATTATTACCAATTATATCGGTATAAGAATAGCTTCTGTATCCTTGAGATAGTAGGAGTAAGTCCAAATCGCTGGCTTTTTTGGCATCTGTTCCGTTAAAATAGTAGTTAGGCTTTTCAATATAGCCCTTTAAATCGCTATTTAACAAAAGCGATGTTAATATTGTTGTAGCACCATCTTCATTTAATGGAACTTTAGTTTCATCAATTACAGATACTGATAAATTCCCCTCAACAGGAACTCCATCTTTTTTGGTGCTAACATTTATTTTAACTTTCTTTTTGGGTCCGTAGGTTGCAAGCGGACTTGTAACTGTTAAAGACAAGGTATTTTTATTCTGTACGAAAATAAGACGCTCGCTTAATGGTTTGCCATTTGCAGCAAAAAGCGTAAACTGAGCAATTCCCATCGGGAATTTATTTTTAGGAATGGTGGTTGTGTATTCTTTATTGGATAATGCCGTTTGTGCACCATAACAAACTACACCTTTACTTTGTGCGATTACATAAAATAACTTTCCTTGATTAGCCTGAAAAAAGGCATCGTTTGATGCTATTTTTATAGAAATATTGTCTGCATCTGCATTGCTTGCTTTAATGGTAATACCACTGGTAGAAACAACAGGCAAATTAACGTTTTGACTAGTTCCATCAGCATAAGTAACAGCGGCTTTATAAGTTTTTCCGCTTTCAGGCGTAAATGTAAAGCTACCCATACCTAAATGTTGAGCTGTAAAGGCGGCAACTTGTTTACCATCGGCATCGCTAACCGTTCCTTTTGCATTTATACCCAAACCGTCACTTTTAATAGCTTTAAATGCAACTTTATTTTCTATGCCTGCAATTAGGTTTCCGCCTTCCGCAAAAAACTGTAAATCTTTATTTACTACAGCATTTTTTAGTTGGAAACTGTTGGTTACCAAATCTTTTTCAGTAGTATTTAAGGTTGTAATTAATTCACCCTTTTGCAATTGGTATTCTGCTTTTTGCGCAGCCGTCATGCTAATCGTTATAAAACCATTGGCGTCTGTTGTTCCTCTCCCTCTGGCAATTGTAGTATAACTGGTTACCACTTGCCAGTTAACATTTTTATTGGCGTATGGTTTATTATTCAAATCTCTGAATTGTAGCCTTGCATCAATTTTTTCCTGTTTGTCTGTAGATAGGTTTTTATAAGAAATATGGGTTTTAACTTCTTTATCAATCGCCTCGCCCACATAAAATGTTTTATTAAAATATGCCGGGTCGGCTGAGTTTAACATCCATAAAGTATAAGCCCTGACGTGATAATTTCCTTGTTTATAATTCTCCATCGATAAAGGAAAATTACCCGATGCAACGCCGCCGACCAAAGGAAGTTTAACAGTTTGTATTAGTGAGTCTTTTTGGTTAATAACATCAACATAAACGATTTTACTTATCCCAGTTAAAAAATTCTGATTTTCAGTTACGTAAGCTTTAAACCAAACAGTATCAGCAACGGCATAATAAGGCTTGTCAAAGTGGAGATAAACCTTTTCTGTAGGAAAATCATTTAAAACTTTGTTGGTTTTTGATATTATGGTATTTATGCTAATGGTATCAGTTTGTGCGAAAGAAGAAAGGTTTAGCACGCCTAAAAAAGAAATTATTACAACTAGAATTCTAAAAATCTTCATGAACAGGATTTATTTTTACTAAGGTTGTAAATATATCCAATTAAAAATAGAGCGCATAACTTGCATTTATCTTTAACATTTTTTTACAATAAAAAAGCCGGCTTTACTTATGCAAAGCCGGCTTATAATATTTTATTAATCTTATTTATATTCGATTACAAATTCATTTAATGGTGTACGTACCTTTTTTAGGTTAACCAACCAATCACCTGCTTCGTCTCTGTAACCTAGTGGAAGTAAAGTTACACTGCGTAAACCTTGTTTATCTAAACCTAAAAGTTCATCTAAAGCTGTCGGATCAAAACCTTCCATTGGTGTTGTATCAACCTTTAACAAAGCTGCTTCTGCAAGTGCAATACCAAAGCCAATATACGCCTGACGAGCAGTATGATTAAAGTTTTCTTCAGCAGGTAATGATAACCTTGACGCTTTTAATTGATTTTTATAAGCATCAGTTGTTTCTTCTGGTAAACCGCGTTCTGCATTCATACGAGAAAATGTTTTATCAATTCCCTCCTCAGTATAGTTTTCAAAAGCTGCAAAAACTAAAAGATGCGACGAATCGATAATCTGAGATTGATTAAATGCAATTGGTGCAATTTTTTCTTTTAATTCTTGATTGGTTATAACAATTACTTTAAAAGGCTGTAAGCCAGATGATGTTGGAGCAAGATGTGCAGCTGCAACAATTTTATCAACTTTTTCTTGTTCAACTGGTTTGCCGTTCATTTTTTTTACTGCATAGCGCCAGTTTAAAGCTTCTATTAAACTCATATTTTTAATTTTTTTTGATTCTAAATTTTATGAAGCAAATATCATGAATGTCAATCCATAGTTTTGTTGATCTATGGTAATAAACAGCAGTAGTTTCTTAGAAAGATTAGTTTGAATTATAGCTTTAATCTGGTTTCTTGTCAGAGAATTTCAGGTCAATTCTTACCGGAAAATGGTCAGATAGTTTGGCCTTTTCGATTTTATAATTAAGCACATCCAAATCTTGCGAAGTTGCAATATAATCAATCTGAAAGTTTGGAAATTTACCATTATAAGTTTTTCCAAAACCAGAACCTTTTTCTTCGAAAGAATTTTTTAAGCCCTTTGTTATTCTTTTTACTGCGTAAGATGCAGGCGTATCGTTAAAATCACCAGCAATTAAATAGGGCGTTTTACATTCGGCCATTTTGGCTTTCATAATATCTACTTGTTCGCTTCTTTTTACAAAAGCACGTTTCAGCATCCTCAAAATTCTTTTAGATGCATAAAGCTTTCCTCTTGTTTTTTTGGTTAAATCATCCAGAAACTGATAATCTTGAGGCTGGAAACTTATAGATTGAAAGTGTACATTGTAAACTCTAAAAGTTTTGCCATTAATATCTAAATCGGCATAAATACTCATGTTATCACCAAAACCTTGAAAGCGTATGCTATCTTGATGTTTGATAGGGTATTTTGAAAATATTGCCAGGCCAAAGGCTTCATAATCATTATCAGATGCGGGCTGGAAATAGTAATATTTGGTTTTAAGCATAGATTTCAGACTATCTATGGTATTAAATTTGCCGGCTCTTCTGGAGTAAAATTCTTGAAAGCAAACAACATCCGGGTTTTGATTTTTAACCACTTGTAACATTTTTTCCTTCGCAGGGATGGTATTATCCTCGCCATAAAGTTTAAAACTGTGTACATTGTAAGTCATAACTCTTACAGAACCCACTTCTTTTTCAGGCTGACCTTCATCGCCTCCAAAACCAAAAGTAGCATGTAAGGTATTATAACCAGAAATAATGATTGCTAGAATAACCAGAGCAAAACGCCATTTCCGTTTAATTATCCACCAAATTAAGAATAAGATTGATATAAATACAGAATATGGATAGGCTAGGGCGAAGTAGGCAAAAAGAAAGTTTGTTCTAGGATCTACATTTCCGGCAATGGTTCCAAGTATTAGCGAAATTGCCACAACAATAGAAATAGGCAAAAATATTTTATCTAAAAAGCTATATTTCGTTTTCGGCTGTGGCATTAATCTTTACTTGCTTTAAATAATTTTTCCTTTTCTGTTGCAGTTAGTTTATCATATCCAGACTTTGATATCTTATCTAAAATTTCATCAACTTCCTTTTGAGAAACACCTTTAAATTCAGGCTTTTTTACAGGCTGCTCATTTTTTACAACTCTTAGCTTAGGCTTTTTCTCAAAGATTTTACTCCAGTCATTGCCACTTTGCAAACGCTTAATAAATACAAAACCTAAAATTGCACCTCCAATGTGCGCAAAACTTCCGCCTGCATTTGCAGAGCCTAAGCTCAAAATATCTAAAATAAAATATGCAATCGCAAGATATTTAATTTTTACTTCTCCTAAAAACATTAAGAAAATTCCATAGTTGGGAACCAATGTTGCCGTTGCAGTAATAATTGCCATAACAGCAGCAGATGAGCCAATAACCGAAGCACCAGCTAAATTATCGCTAAATACAGGAATTAAATTTAAGCCCAGAAGATAAACTAAAGCGCCTGCTAATCCGCCTGCCCAAAAAATAAAATGGAACTGACGCATTTTTAAGAAATTCATAAAGATTTGTCCAAACCAGAATAAGGCTATCATATTAAATAAAATATGAAAAAAATCGGCATGGAAAAACATATAGGTTACAATGGTATAAAACCTATCGGGAAAACTAGAAAACGCAGCAGGCAAGGCAAGATAGGTTCTTACCATTTCATAAATATTTATTTTGCTGCCACTAAAGAATGTTATTAGGGCAATTAATGCAGTAGCAATAAATATAATGATATTAATGCCGATGTAAAGTGCAACCGGATTTCCTGAACGGAAAACTTTGGTGCTTAAATCTTTAAGAACATTGTTATTATTCATAATAAGTATAAAAATTTGTGTTCTTATCTTTCCATATTTTAACTAAAATAAAGCCGATTAAAGCTCCACCCAAATGTGCATAGTGGGCAATCGAATCGCCTTGTATTTGCGCAATGCCTAATGAAAGTTCGATTAAAATATAAACGGGGATGATGTATTTGGCTTTCACCGGAACAGGTATAAATAAAATTAATAATTCAGCGTTTGGATAAAGCATCCCAAAGGCAACTAATAAACCAAATATTGCTCCCGATGCGCCAACCATCTGACTGCCATAAACCCCTTGTAGTGTTGCAAATGCGGCATCACTGGTTATCTGTTTTTCCCAGCCAGTAAATAGAGTTACCTGACCTAAAACCGAGTGTACTTCATAAGCTTGAACCGCCATTTGCAAGGCCAGTGCCCCCAAACCGGTAATGAAATAGAACGCTAGAAACTTCTTTGCACCCCATCTCGATTCCAATAAACTTCCAAAAGAATAAAGCGCAAACATATTGAAGAAGATATGTCCAATTCCGCCATGCATAAACATGTAAGTGATGGGTTGCCAAAACCTAAAATTTGGAGAATCGAAATAATAAACCGCAAGCAGATTACCTAAGTTTAAATTTGGTAATAAGTATGTTGCTACAAAAAGTAGAATGTTAATTATTAGCAGGTTTTTAACAACCGGTGGTATATATATATTGTTCATTTATTGCATTGTTTTTCTTTAGCCTGTTTCGTTTTGCGTTTCTCGTCTTTTGCTGTTCGTATCTAGTTGCACGTCTTTTGTTGTTCGTTTATCGTTTTGAGCTTTCACTTTCAATTCTAAACTCTTAACTAGTCTTGATACTTGATACTAAATACTCGATAGTAACTACTCCCTTACTTCTCAAACTTCTTATCCAACTCCGCTAAAGTAATGGTTTGGATAACAGGCTTTCCGCCGATGCTAAAGTTAGGTGTTTTGCAGGCAAAAAGCTCATCGATTAGTGTATTCATTTCCTCCTGACTTAAAGCTGTACCTGCTTTTATAGCACTATTTTTCGCTAAACTCCTGGCTAAACTATCGCGTTTGTTCAATTTTAAGTCTTGTTGCGAGTTTTTAAATCCTTCAATCAGCTGTTCAAACAACTGAGTTTCATTAATGTTTGAGCTACCTAAATCAACAGGAATACCTTCTACAACCAAAGTGTTTTTTCCAAATTCACGAACATCAAAACCTAAGCTTTTGATGTCATCCAGTAAGCTTTTAGCAAGTTCAAAATCGTTAGCATTTAATGTAATGGTTTGCGGAAACAAGCTCTGTTGCGATGCACCTTTTCTATCATCCAGATGTAGAAGAAAACGTTCGTAAAGAATGCGTTCATGCGCCATTTGCTGGTCGATAACCATTAAACCCGACTTGATTTGCGAAACAATATAACGACTATGCAATTGCATATATTGTTTTTTCTGCGTTTCTAAAATTGTATCATCAGCATAAAATGAGGTTTGTTCAACAACAGGTTGTTCTGTAATTTC
Organism: Pedobacter aquatilis; assembly: GCF_030409415.1. Classification (GTDB taxonomy): domain Bacteria; phylum Bacteroidota; class Bacteroidia; order Sphingobacteriales; family Sphingobacteriaceae; genus Pedobacter; species Pedobacter aquatilis. The sequence goes on from NZ_JAUFPW010000004.1 coordinate 90,325, forward strand.
ATAAAGCGAACCCCAGTTTTTTGCACTAGGTTTGGCTTCATAATTTCTGGGTGATGATGAATAACCTGAAGAAGATGAAACATCACTTGCGAAAGGATTAAAGTCGGGGTTAAAGCTGATGCTTGGCGGTACAATATCTTCAACGGCTTTTGGTGAAATCATATTGCTGAAACCCGTTTCCTGGTCGAAATCTAAAGTTGGGGAAATATTATATCTACCAATAGAACGCTTAACTGCTGATTTTAAAATCGCATAAATAGATTTTTCATCGAGATACTTAATTTCTGTTTTAGTTGGATGGACATTCACATCGATTTTCGATGGATCTATATCAATAAATAAAACATAAAGCGGATAACTATCATCAGGCAGCAAATCTTCAAAAGCAGAACTTACCGCATGGTTTAGATACGGATCTTTTATAAAGCGATTGTTTACAAAGAAGAACTGCTCGCCACGGGTTTTCTTCGCAAAGGCAGGTTTACCAATAAATCCTTTAAGGTTGATAATGGTCGTATCTTCCTCAACCGGAACCAATCTTTCGTTATAGTTATTGCCAAATAAGTGGATGATGCGTTGTTTTAGATTACCTTTTGGTAAGTTAAAAATTTCGGTTCCATCATGGTGTAAACTAAAAAATATGCCGGGATGGGCCAAAGCCACACGCTGAAATTCATCAATAATATGGCGCATTTCTACCGGGTTACTCTTAAGAAAATTCCGTCTGGCAGGCGTATTAAAAAATAAATTTTTGATAGAGATTTGAGTGCCTGGAGGTGTTGCTACAGGTTCTTGAGCAGTAACCTGCGCCCCTTCGATACTAATGCAAGTGCCAATTTCATCATCATGTCTGCGGGTTTTCATTTCTACTTGCGCAATTGCTGCAATCGAAGCCATCGCCTCTCCACGAAAACCCATTGTACGAATGGCAAACAAATCCTCGGCTTTTTTAACCTTAGATGTTGCATGACGCTCGAAACACATCCTCGCATCTGTAACACTCATTCCACAGCCATTATCAATAATTTGAATAAGGGCTTTTCCTGCATCTTTTATAACCAGTTGAATTTTATCTGCCCCGGCATCAATAGAATTTTCAAGCAATTCTTTAACCGCTGAAGCTGGTCGTTGTACAACTTCTCCGGCAGCAATTTGATTGGCAACAGCATCTGGTAACAGGTGGATAATATCAGTCATGTATTAAGGCAATGTGAATCGGCTAAATTATGCAAAATAAGCTTAAGGAATGTATTTTGTTCAAAACTCAACAGCTAAATGACGGTATGTGAAGGTTGAAAATTAATATATGAAATTATTTCCGTCCCTTATTTCTTCGTCCTATGTAATCCGCAATATTTAATTTTTTGAAGCGCAAAACCTGTAGTTCTTATGTAAGGTTGTTCCCGCCAATATTACACTCTTTTGGAGTTAAGGTATTACGGATTTTATAGTATCTGCAACCAAAAGTATTTTCGTTTATGTCGGGGCTATCATCATTACGATTTATGCAAATATTTACGTTTTTTTTTTGCACCGAACTTTGTACATAAACCCGATAGCGCCAAGTAGCCCGAAGCGAGGAACGAGCAAGGCTACAGGCAATAGCGGGTACATAGCCCGCCATAAAAACAGAAATGCTCATTTTCAAAAAAAATGCTAATCTGTCAGTCAGCAATTCCTTTTTTTAGGTAGGTATCTGCAAAAATTCTAAAGTAGAAGTTTTGGATTTATCGTTTTAGTCGAGCCTAAGTAATGTTTCTCCGTTCTACTCCAAACCGGCATAACAAATTTTTGGGGATGCATTGTCCATCCAAAGGCAGAAACTTTGAAACAAAAATTTTAAGCCGGCACTTTTGTTTCTTTTGGTGTCAAAAGAAAAAAGCCCGTCTGGCGAAGACAAAAGAAAATCGTAATTAGACGATATTTAATTTACAAACACTTCTGCATACATTTTTTCTATCTTTATCTATATGAAATCATTTCTATACGCATTATTGGCAACTGCGCTTTTAATATCCTGCCAAAAAAAGGAACAAGCCGATTTAGTTATTTTTAACGCCAAGGTTTACACAGTAAATTCAAAATTTGATACTGCACAAGCCTTCGCTATAAAAGACGGAAAAATACTAGCTGTTGGTAATAACGATGAGATAAAAAAACAATTTGAAGGAAAAGATAATGTAGATGCATTGGGCAAAATCATCTATCCAGGTTTTATCGATGCACATGCACACTTTTTCGGTTACGGACAAAACCTTCAAACTGCTGATTTACGTGAAACAAAATCGTGGGAGGAAGTGCTACAGCGTTTAGTTGCTTTCGCTAAAACACACCCTGATGGTTGGTTAATTGGCAACGGCTGGGACCAAAACGATTGGACAAACAAAGCCTTTCCAACCAACGAAAAATTAACACAACTTTTTCCAAATCGCCCGGTTTTGCTAAGTAGAATTGATGGCCACGCCGCAATTGTAAACCAAAAAGCCTTTGATGATGCAGGCATAAAAAGTGAGCAAAAATTAGTCGGTGGTGATATGCTTACACAAAATGGAAAGCTTACCGGTGTTTTAATTGATAATGCTGTTGGTTTGGTTGAAAATAAAATTCCTTCGCCCGATGCCAAGCTTGCAGAAAAGATTTTTACCGATGCACAAACCAATTGTTTTGCGGCGGGTTTAACCACTATTGATGATTGTGGTTTGCCTTTTCAAGCGGTAGATTTTATAGAAAAATTGCAAAAGGAAGATAAGTTGAAGATGCGGTTATACGTTATGTTATCTGATGCCCCTGCAAATTACGATTACCTTTTTAAACGTGGGGCAATCAAAACGGATAGGTTAAATGTTCGCTCATTTAAGGTTTATGCCGATGGCGCTTTAGGTTCTCGCGGTGCAAGTTTGTTAAAGCCTTATACCGATATGCCAAACAAATCGGGTTTTTTGCTAAGTAATCCAAAACATTTTGAAGAAGTTGCCGACAAAATTGCAGCTCATAATTTTCAAATGTGTACACATGCTATCGGCGATTCTGCAAATCGGGTTATCCTTAAAATTTACAATAATGTTTTAAAGGGTAAAAATGATAAACGTTGGCGTATTGAACATGCGCAAGTAGTTAATGCTAAGGATTTTGACTTGTTTGGAAGTGCTAGTGTTGTGCCTTCGGTTCAGCCAACGCATGCAACATCTGATATGTATTGGGCCGGTGATAGGTTAGGAAGTGAACGGATAAAAGGAGCTTACGCCTACAAACAACTGCTCAACCAAAACGGATGGATTCCTTTAGGTACTGATTTTCCGGTAGAAAACATTAATCCATTATTAACGTTTTATGCAGCAACGGTGAGGGAAGATGCAAAAGGTTATCCGAAAGGTGGTTTTCAAAGCGAAAATGCCTTAACACCAGAAGAAGCTTTACGTGGCATGACCATTTGGGCTGCTAAAGCAAATTTTGAAGAGCATGAAAAAGGAAGTATCGAAAAAGGCAAATTTGCAGATTTTGTAATCTTAGATAATGATATATTAAAATCATCACCAGAAAACATTTTAAAAACCAAAGTATTAAAAACTTACCTCAACGGAGAAAAAGTATATGAAGCGAAGTAAATTATTCATTCTTGCAGCAGCAACAGCATTTAATGTATTATGTTTGGCAGCTTGTGCGCAAGAACATGTTCAAAATGAAAAAAAGCTGTTAATTGCAAATTCAATAAGTAAAACAACAGTTCTATTGAATAATCAGGCTAATATTATTCCACTGAAGGCACTTGATAAAAAAAATATTGCCTCTGTTAGTTTAGGTTTCAGCTACAGCAATGTTTTCGATAGTTTGGCAAATAAATACGATAAAATTACCTCATTTTCTGCCGATGTTTATAAAGATAGCATCAACTTAAATGATTTGGAAGATGAATTAAAATATTTCAATACGGTATTGGTTTCTGTTGACGATCGAAATATTACGCAAGTCAAATACATTAATTTCATCAATAGTATTAGTAAAACCAAATCTGTCATAATCTCTCTTTTTGGTAACGGAATGGGTTTAAAATCCTTGGATAATTTAAATAATCCGATTATTTGGACAGCTCAAAATTCTGCTGATGCTGCGGCAATCGTGCCACAATATATTTTCGGTGGCATAGGAGCAACTAACAAACTCACTTCTAGTTTTTCAATAAAATATACTTTTGGAGTTGGCTTTAGTACAACAGCAAACCGTTTAAAATATACTGTGCCCGAAGATGCAGGTGTAAATTCAAATAGTTTAAAAGAGATTGATGCCATTGCAGCAGAAGCCATCAGTCAGAAAGCTGCTCCAGGTATGGTCGTTTTGGTTGCAAAAGATGGTAAAGTAATTTTTAACAAAGCTTACGGAACACACACTTACGATTCTAACATACCTGATAAGATTACCGATATTTTCGATTTGGCTTCAGTTACAAAAGTTACCGCCACAACGCCATCTGTAATGCGTTTATTCGAAGAAAATAAGTTGAAATTGGATACAAATATTGGTGCATACATTCCAAAGGCACGAACAACACCAATGAATAATATCAAACTTCGTGAAGTAATGCTTCACCAAGCTGGTTTTATTCCATATATTCCATTTCATAATTTTGTAAAAGAAGGCGATTACAGTCGCGATTCTTCAGCCGCTTATCCAACAAAAGTTGCCGATAATTACTACATCAAAAAGGGCTTTTTCAAAGATTTTATGTGGCCAAAAATGCTAAACTCGCCAATTAAAACCCGTGGACAATATGTGTATAGCGACATCAGCATGTATGTAATGAAGGATATTGTGGAGCATATTAGTGAAGAACCTTTAAATCAGTACGCCTACGAAAATTTCTACAAACCCTTGGGTATGCAAACGGCAGGCTTTCTACCTAGAAATCGTTTCAGTGCCGACCAGATTATTCCAACCGAAGATGATAAATATTTCAGAAAAACCTTGCTGGTAGGTTATGTACACGATCAGGGCGCAGCCTTAGCTGGTGGAATTTCGGGTCATGCCGGTTTATTCTCCAGCGCAAACGATTTGGCCATAATCTATCAAATGCTTTTAAATAAGGGAACGTACGGCGGAACTGAATATTTCAAACCAAGTACCGTAGAAATGTTTACTTCAAAACAATCGCCCGTAAGTCGACGTGGTTTAGGTTTCGACCGCTGGGATCCGGATACAACCAAACATTATCCTTCTGATTTGGCTTCGCCACAAACTTATGGGCATACAGGCTACACTGGAACTTGTGTTTGGGTAGATCCATCGCGTGGATTGGTTTATGTTTTTCTTTCGAATAGAGTAAACCCAACAGTTTCAGAAAAGCTTGGCAACCTAAAAATTCGTGGTAGAATTCAGGATGTAATTAATAAGGCTATCGACGAGTCAAGGAAGTAAAAGTTAACACTCAAAGTAGGCAAAACCTATTCACAAGGCTATCCCAACTAAGACATAAGCGTAGTAATACTTCTGGTAATCCAAAGTAAATCCGCATTTTTATAGTAAAACGCGGACTTACTGCGGACTCTATGCGGAGTAAGTGTTTTGAAGATACCTTTTTAAAGTAATGGAAAATATAAGTAATGATGGGAGAGTTTTGCGCTATGGTTCGTGTCTCCACGAACCATTTATGCATTAATTTTACTCATCATCTAATAATGTAATACAGCCCTGCTCCAGTTGCTTAATTCTGGTGTCGAAACTTTTTATTGCTTCGGTATTTTTTAGTGTTTGATACAAATAAGTTATCATGCCTTTTGTAATGTCATCAGGATCGCAAGCATAAGATTTTTCCAGATAGGAAGCGGTTTTATTTGCGAGAGGCTTGTACTCAGCAGATAGTTTCCCATGAAGAGCGGTATCATTTGCATCAGCTGCCTGATTCATTTTGGCAACCAATTCTTTGCAAGTTTTAAAATATTCGTTGCCCAACGCTAAATATGGAACATAGTAACCTGGTGTTAGTTTAATGCTTTCCTCATAATACGGAATTGCTTTGCTCATCATATTAGTTTCTTCTAAAAGCCTGGCAACATGATACGTAACATTGGCAATTTGTTTAGGCTTTAATTCCGATTTCCGATTTAACAAACTCAAACCAATGGCAATTGCCTTAGGTTTTTCATCTGGTGTCATTCTTATGGTTGTGTAATCGTCATATAAATCAACAATGTTTTTATTTTGAGAAAATGCTGAACTTATGCTAATAAATAACAGAAAGCACAATAGGTGAGTTTTTTTCATATGATAAGGTTGGTGTTACTTATAAATTTTATTTTCGTTCAGCATATTTTGAATTTAGCACTAAAACTAACCAAATTAATATATATGGTATGCAAAGAAAAATAAATATTGATAAACAAAAAACGCTCAGTATCAAAAATGTAATAGGAATATAAATAACGCCTAATTTATTGTATTTGTCTGTTAATACTAAAAAAGGGCAGATGTAGAGCATAATATTAGTAACTAAAGTAGCGATGGTAATAAATGAAACCCACGAAGAATTAATTTCATGAAAAATTGCGAATTGTTCTTTGTAAAAATCACGTAGTAAGCCATTCACATAAACCCAACCCTTTTCGCCACCATTTAATGGTATACCAATATAGGTTGAGGCAATCAGGAAGATCAATAGAATAATCTGAATGCTGCGGTAATAGGAAAATGATATTATTGATTTCATTTGCCAATTAGTAGCGTGCTTATAAATTGCTGGATTTCTTGCTTGATGTTTGAATCTTTAATCCTTTTTATTATTTCCAAAGCCCATTCTCACGTTGTTTCTTCAAAATATCAATAATCCGATTGTTGAAATATTGAGGTTCATTTTCTAGAACTTCTTTAAGGAATGGCTTTTTATCTTTTAAAGAATTAAGGTATTTATTAACGTCACTACTTTTCTTAGAATTGCTGCATAAAGACCATTTTGCTGAGCCGCCTGTCAAAAATAAGTTTACATCAACTCGGTTTTCCATGTTCGGTATTTGAGAGATAATATTGTCAAGATATTTTGTATTACCAGTTGCAAAAAACGAAGACCAATTCATATCATTTAACACTGGAGAAACTTTAGTTTTTGCATAAATTGTATCAATATTCGATGATAATAGAGAAACCAATAATTGTTTAATTTCAGGCTTGTCTACTCGATTTATTTTCTTTTTAAAATCGCTTTTTAGTACTGTATCATCTTGAAAGGCGGCGCCAAAGAAACCAGTTACAATAGGATACAATCTATTATAATCCATAGAAGTTTTATTTATAAAATCAATCGATTTGTTAACAATATCAGCATCTTTACTCAAATAATAAGTTTGTAATATTTGCCCAAATCCTCTATCCGCATTTTGTGCGAATGAAGTTTTGGAAAACATCAAAGTAGTGGCTAAGAGTAAAATACTTGCTATAGTTTTCATGCTGCTTAAGATTTATTTATCAAATCTATGCATCTCGGAGTTTGTGGCTTTTGACAAAAGTCAAAAAATCATTTCTGTTTTCTAATTCTGCTCAGGGTTTCCGGAGAGATGCCTAAATATGATGCGATATGGCCTAAAGAAATCCTTTGTAATAACTGGGGATAGCGGGTGATTAAGTGTTCATAGCGTTCCTTTGCGCTATACATCCTTAAATCATTAGCCTGTATTTCATTGCGCATGTGGTAAAGCTCAGTGAGTTTGCGACCAGAAAAATTAAATTCCATATACTTTATATACATTTCATCTAATTTATCTTTCTTGACTGCAATAAGTTTACAATCTTCCAAAGTTTCTATATACTCGAAACTTGGATTGCCCGTGTAAAAACTATAAACAGATATCAGTAACTCATTTTCAAATAAAAACCAGGTATTGGTCTCTTTACCTTCCTTGTTTAGATAGTAAATTCTCGCAGCGCCTTTAACAATAAAATAAATTGTATTGCTTCGTTCACCAACGCTTAGAAGTTTAATTTTTTTGTTAACCTCAATAACTTCGCTGTTTTTAATGATGGTTACTTTTATTTCATTGCTCAGCGGATAAATAGAATTAAATAGGTTAAATAGATTTTTGTAATCTCCATAAGTTGAAATTTCTTCTTGCATGTAAATAAGGTTTATGGATTGAAATTAGAACGGAGATGAATGCTCAAATATAATAATACTGAAACAAAAAAAGCACCGAATATATCGATGCTCTTTACTTTAAACGCTCAACTTCGGACTTCGGACTTCCGACTCCTGACTATCTTACTTCTTCAATCCAATTTCTCTTAATCTTTCATCAAGATATTCTCCGGCAGTCATATCGCTGTAGGCTTTTGGGTGTTCTGCATCAATGGTTGATGGCAAGCTGGTTAAATCCATATCGCTACGCGGATGTAAGAAAAACGGTACAGAGAAACGTGAAGTTTTCATTAATTCGCGGGGTGGATTAACAACTCTATGTGTTGTAGATTTTAACTTGTTGTTGGTTAAACGCTGCAACATATCACCAACATTTACTACTATATCTGTGTGGTGTGCTTTGATTGGCAACCACTCATTGCTTCGGGTTAAAACCTCTAAACCGTCGGCACTTGCGCCAATTAATAATGTAATTAAGTTAATATCTTCATGCGCACCTGCACGAACTGCATCATCAGGTATGGTTTCAGGATTTTCAATCGGGAAATAATGTATTCCTCTCAAAATTGAATTTCCGTTATGAACGTGTTTATCAAAATAATTGATAGGCAATTCTAAATAAGTTGCAATGGCACGTAATAAGTGCGTTCCGTTTTCTTCCAGTTTTTTATAAATCGAGCCCGTTACTTTGTTAAATTCTGGTAACTCTTCTAAAACTTCATTATCAGGATATTCGTTTTTAACTGGGTCGCCGTCTGTAACTTCTTGCCCAATTTGCCAGAATTCTTTCAAATCGGGTGTTTTAGCACCTTTGGCAGTTTCTTTGCCAGCGCTTGTATAACCACGTTGGCCCGCTAATTCAGGCTTTTCATATTTGCGCTTCGTTTCTAAAGGCAAAGCGAAGGCTGCTTTAATATTTTCGTAAAGTTTATCTATCAATTCCTGACTTAAGCCATGATTAGTAATGGTTACAAAACCAGAATCGTTAAAAGCTCTTCCAAGCTCATCGGAAAATTTCTTGCGTTCTTCTTCAGTTCCGTTTATATACGAACCTAAATCTAAACATGGGATATAAGGTGTAGACATAATTATATGTTTTAATTGTTAAACGAATTTAAGAAGAATTGTTAATAAGTGTATTTTGTTCAAAATTTAACAAATTAATTTATTGATTAATAATGTTTTAAGTTATTAACATCTACATCTAATTCCCCAATAAATTGATTTGTCATGTAAAATCCATTATTATGACAACAGAAACTTAAAATGTTTTTATTTCGTAATATAGATTAGTAATTAATGGGAATATTGATTGCTGATAAACACACACACAAACATGAAAAGGATAATTTTAATTTTATTGGCTGTACTTTGGATTGGTAATGCAAATGCTCAGGGGAAAAGAAGCGAACAGGCAACGTTTGGTATGGGCTGTTTCTGGTGTACAGAAGCTATTTTTCAAAAGATAAAAGGGGTAACTTCTGTTAAGTCGGGTTATGAAGGTGGTAAAATAGCAAACCCTACTTATGAAGAAGTTTGTACAGGCTTAACCGGGCATGCCGAAGTTTTGCAAATTACTTATAACCCAATGCAAATTTCTTATACAGAATTATTAGAGATTTTTTGGAAGAGCCATGATCCAACTACCTTAAATCGCCAGGGTGCGGATAGTGGTACACAATACCGTTCGGTTATTTTTTACCATAATGCAGAACAAAAAGCATTGGCTGATAAGTATAAGAATGAGTTAAATAAAACCAACGCTTTTGGCAAAAAGGTTGTTACTGCAATTGAGCCTGCAAAACCTTTTTATGTTGCAGAAAGTTATCATCAGAATTATTATAAAAATAATGGCGACCAGGCGTATTGCAGGTTAGTTATTTTACCTAAGCTGGAGAAGTTGGAAAAAGTTTTTAAATCGAAGCTGAAAAACTAAGCCATACTCAGCTTGGCTGAGCATCTTAATGCGATAGCGGACTTAACTATCGCATTAAGATTAGCTACGCTGAGCAATTGTGATATATGGTTAAAAGATTTCTCTGTTCCGCTGCGCTCCAATCGAAATGACGGTATAGCTTTTCACTTCTGGCTCTCGTCATACTCAGCTTGACTGAGTATCTTAATGCTTTTAGTATTAAATTAATAATGCTTTTTTATTGCTTTAGGATTCCCGTTTTCACGGGAATGACGAAAATACTTCTACGGGTCATTTCGATTGAAGGGAACACTTCGAAAAGCTCATCGAAGCTAAATCTTTGTACAATTTATTTCTTGCGAGCTATATTATTGTGATTTATGGTTCAAAGATTTCTCTATTCCGCTGCGCTCCAATCGAAATGACGGAAATGTTATAATTACTTTGCCGTAACAGAGATCTACAATTGCTCAGCGAAGCTGAAACTTTGTATTAAGCAAGACTTAATTACTGGCAAATTGTAGCCCTTGATAGTTATTCAATTTTGAGTTCATTAGACCTGTATTCTATGGTTTTTGCAAATAAAAGGTTAATTAATTTTTCTGAGTAGCATTAATTTAGGTTGCTATTTCGGCAAGATACGGTGTTCCTCTTTTTACGGCT
>NZ_JAUFPW010000005.1 GCF_030409415.1 Pedobacter aquatilis
GCCGAAGCACGCCTGTAAAGCAGAAAATTATAAAACAGATTGCTTCGTACCTCGCAATGACGGACATAATCCTCCCCCTTACCCCTCCAAAGGGGGATAGCGAGTTGCATATAAACTAGGAGCATAGGCATCCTGCTATCCTGCAGAATAGATTATAGAGAGAAAAGGATTAAAATTTTGCTATCATTTATCACAAGTCATTTCATTACTTTTGCATCTCCAAAACAAACCATGTTCAAACTTATTTTAAATACCTATAAATCATCATTCAGTGGCTTAAGCCGCGAAACCTGGCTGTTAAGCATCGTAATGATGTTTAACCGTTGCGGAAGCATGGCCGTACCATTTATGGGTTTATATGTAACGCAAAGTTTGCACCGCTCAGAAATTGATGCGGGTTTAATCATAACCCTATTTGGCGTTGGTTCTATTTTAGGTTCGGCCACTGGCGGTAAACTAACCGATATTATTGGTTTCAGACCCGTTCAAATCCTTTCGTCAATTATTGGTGGTTTATTATTCATATTATTTTCTACAATCACCCATTTTTCTACACTTTGTGTTTTGGCTGTCGTAATTAGTTTCTTCTCAGAAGCATTTCGTCCGGCAAATTTTACCGCCGTAGCACATTATGCCAAGGAAAGTACAATAACGCGTTCTTATTCGTTAAACCGACTTGCAGTTAACATTGGCTGGTCGGCAGGAATAAGTATGGCGGGAATAATTGCCTCGATAAACTACAAGCTGTTGTTTATTGTAGAAGGTGGTGTGAGTATTTTAGTAGGCTTAGCCATTTTATTTCTCCTGCCTCAAGTTAAAGATTTTATAAAAAAAGCGAAAGAAAACCGGAGCACAATGGTGATTTTAAAACCTTGGCAAGATGGATTTTATGTTAGATTTATACTTTTGACCACACTTTTTATTACTTGCGCTTTCCTGATGTTTAGGGTAGTTCCGGTGTTTTTTAAAGAGCAATGGCACATAGACGAATTTGCCATAGGCATAATTATAGGCTTAAACGGCGCTATAATTGCCTTGTTCGAAATGATTATGATTAATAAAATCGAAAAGAAAAGGTCGCCAATGTTTTTCATAATAATCGGTTCGGTTTTCTTTGCAGTTTCTTATTTGCTACTTAGTGCACCAATAATTTTTCATGTATTTACGGCCGTACTCACCATTGTAACTTTTACCATTGGCGAAATGTTTGTACTTCCCTTTATAAATACGGTAGTGATTAGTAGAAGCAACGAGCACAACAGAGGTTTATATGCCGCAGGTTATACGTTGAGTTGGAGTTGCGCACAAGTGGTTGGGCCAATGGCAGGATTTTTTATCGCAAAGCACTTTAGCTATAATTGGCTCTGGTTCGGATTGGCATGCATCCTTTTAATCTGCGCTTACGGTTTTAGCTTGCTGGATAAAAAACAGGCAAATAGCATCGTAGCAAATTAATTAAAGTCAGTTTTTAAACAGGCTAAAAACTGACCTTAAATTATTTATTTAACCTTTTGGGCTTTTACACCTTCGTTAGTAATTTTTACCGGAAGGATATTTCCATCTGCATCAAATTTCATTTCATCGATACAGGTAACACGATGATTTCCATTAGTTTCTGTTAAGGGACGGCGGTGGTAAACAATGTGATAAGAATTCTTTTTCTCGTTAATAATTACAGAGTGATGTCCTGCTCCTCTTGCAATTGCCGCATCTTGCTCTAAAATTTTACCAACTCTTTTAAATGGACCAAATGGCGAATCGCTAACCGCATAGGCTACACAATAATCCGGACCAGTCCAGCCACCTTCGCTCCACATAAAATAATATTTGCCATTTCTTATAAACATATAAGGTCCTTCAACGTATTTATCTGGTGTAATTTCTTTAAAAGTTGTACCATCCTCAAAAGGCACAAAACCTGTGAAATCGTTATTCAACTTGGCAATATTGCAATGCTTCCAGCCACCATAAATTAGGTAGTACTGTCCATCCTTATCTTTAAACACAAACTGGTCAATTGGCTGTGCACCATTGTAAAACTTATCTACAAGCGGCTTGCCTAAATGGTCTTTAAATGGTCCCTCAGGTTTATCAGCAACTGCAACACCAATGCCGCCAACTTCGTTATCACTTTGAATATCATTTGCACCAAAAAACAAATAGTATTTTTTATCTTTTTCTACAATTGCAGGCGCCCACATCGCTTTATTAGCCCATTTAACTGCAGCTGTATCTAAAACTTTTGGATGTTTTTTCCAGGTAACCAGGTCTGTTGAAGAAAAAGCATCTAAAAAAACCTGTTCTTTGTACTTTGCAGAATAAGTTGGATAAACCCAATACTTATTATTAAAAATAGCCGCTTCTGGATCTGCGTACCAACCTTCAAAAATTGGGTTTCCCGATTGCTTAATCGATTTAGTACTTTGCGCAAAAGAGGTGCTCGCTACGAAAAGTAAAAGAGATGGGATTATGTATTTCATGAGCACAATTTAAAAAAAAATTAACCAAAAACGACTTTTCTTTTTTTGGAAAGCAGTTGCAGTGCTAATCGGTCAGTCCAGCCCCGCCCCCATTTCAAATCTTTCCCGATTAAAAAAATCGGTAAAGGATTTTACATTCAGGTCGGGTTTAGGCGGCTTGGTTTGTTTAGCTATGAAAGTTTTGCAGAGCGCCCTATATTCTAAACATTAAATAACCATCCCTTGCCCCTCCTAAATTAGGAGGGGAGTAGAATGTGCTTTTAGCGATTTTTGAGTAACCATTATTGGTTGCAAATTATTCAATGAGCAGAGAATTAATTTTAATGCATAGCATAACTCCCCTCCTTATTTTCAAAGAAAGGTGCGGTGGTTTTCTGCTTAAAAATAACTTAGTAAATAAGAATCTAAAAGGTTGGGTAAGTTTTACCTTAGCTTATAATCTTTTATAAAGCTATGGCAATATTTAAGTACCCCGCCCCTCCTAAATTAGGCGAGGCATTTCCCATCAAAGTTTAAAATCCTCCCCCTGCCCCCTCCAAAGGGGGATAGCATGGCGCACTATCTTCCCATTTCAGGCGGCTGTGCGCCAATTCTTCTGTAAAGTTACCTTTGGCGGATTGGGAGTTTATTTTGCTATGAAAGTTTTACCTTAAATTATAAACCTGATAGGAATGGAAATACTTTTTGTTGCTGATCCTCGACAAGCTCAAACTGACAATAACAAAAAGATTGAAATGGATAGCAGGGCTGCAGCACCTATGAAAAACTGAATTGTCATTTCCAAAAAAATCCCTGTCAATTAAAAAATAAACAGGGATTTTAATATATAACTGAAGTTATTCTATTTGCTTAATTCAGCAAAATATTTGTGGAACAATGGCAATGTTTCGATGCCTTTGTAATAATTGTAAATATCATATTTCTCGTTTGGCGAATGCAATGCATCGCTATCTAAACCAAAGCCAAAAAGCACGGATTTGATGCCCAACACATCTTCAAAAAGGGCTACAATTGGAATAGAACCGCCACCACGAGTTGGAATTGCTGTTTTACCAAAACTATCTTCAATTGCTTTTTCTGCAGCTTTGTAAGCAATGCTATCGGTTGGTGTTACTACTGGCTCGCCACCATGATGAGGTTTAACGGTAACTTTTACATTTTTCGGCGCAATGCTTTCGAAATGTTTAGCAAAAATTTCTGAAATCTCGTCTGAACTTTGATTTGGAACCAAACGCATAGAAATTTTAGCATTTGCCTTACTTGGCAGAACCGTTTTAGCGCCTTCGCCAATGTAACCGCTCCAAATTCCATTAACCTCTAAAGTTGGACGAGTACCTGTACGCTCTAAAGTAGAATAACCTTTTTCGCCCCAAACCTCTTCAATATCCAAATCTTGTTTATACTCCGTTTCATCGTAAGGTGCAGAATTTAAAGCCTTCTTCTCTTCATCTGTTAATTCGATTACTTTATCATAGAAAGCGGGAATGGTAATATGGTTGTTTTCATCGTGTAATGAAGCAATCATTTTGCAAAGAATAGTTGCCGGATTCGCTACTGCGCCACCATAAACGCCAGAATGTAAGTCGCGGTTCGGACCAACAACTTCAACTTCCATGTAAGCTAATCCACGTAAACCAGTTTCGATTGATGGATGTTCCATGCTAATCATCGAAGTATCAGAAATTAAAACAACATCAGCTTTTAAACGCTCTGCATTGGCTTTAACAAAAATACCAAGATTTGCCGAACCCACTTCCTCCTCTCCTTCTATCATAAATTTAACGTTGCAAGCCAAAGTATTCGTTTGCATCATTAATTCAAATGCTTTTACATGCATGTAAAACTGTCCTTTATCATCGCAAGCGCCACGAGCATAAATTTTGCCATCACGAACAGTAGGCTCAAACGGAGGTGTATGCCATAATTCTAATGGGTCTGCAGGTTGAACATCGTAATGACCATACACTAATACCGTAGGCAAAGATGAATCGATTATTTTTTCTCCATAAACAATTGGATATCCGGCAGTTTGGCAAATTTCTACATTATCTGCACCTGCATCTTTTAATTTTTGAGCTACATAATCGGCCGTTTTTAACACATCACCTTTGTATTTTGGGTCGGCACTAACTGATGGAAAACCTAGTAATTCAAACAATTCGTCTAAAAAACGTTGTTTGTTTGCTTCTACATAATTTTTAATTTCTTGCATAACAAAATGAATTTCGACAAATATAGGATTTATGCAACAGAACTAATAGCGCCATACTTCAAATCAAAATTTGACAAATATCAATAGCTTTGTAAGCTAAAAGCTACAGAAATTTTAGTGTTTTGATGAATTAAATTATATTTGTAACCAATTGTGGTAACCCTATGACTACAATTATTTGTAACAATTTTATTAGTACAAAACATCGTCCCGAGAAACATTTTATTGACCAATTACAGTTTAAATGCTTATTAAAATAAGCTTGGATTTGATATTTTTTACTATGAAAAAATTTTTCCTATTTGTCTCTATTATTTTTTTATCAAAGTTAACATCCGCTCAAATAACCTATCAATCAGGAAGTTACGGAAAACAGAAACAGAAGCAATACACTGTAATTAGTGGTAATTTGCTTGATAAATTTAGTAAAAATGGCTTCAATTGGTTTCTAATTCAAAGCAAAGGTAAGGTATATACAATCAATGTTGTGGATTCAACATCATACAAAAACCAGGAGCGCCAAAAGTGGATTGTGCTTAATAATTGCTTTCCAATTGAAACGGAAAAGTCAAATATGAAATACTAATAAAATATTTCGGTGCTTTTTGGTAGATTGCAGCCTGTAAAATTAAATAAAATCTCCACACAGACTATCATCAATGAAATTAGGCGCAATTTTTACTTATGCTTTGCTTCTAGTTTCTTTTGTTTTACCCCACTGTGTTTCCGCACAAACTGGCGTAGGTGTTAGTTGCCCAGAGGCAGCACAATACTATTCTAAAGACAGTATAAACATCGTTACTTTTGGAGCCAGCACAGTTGAAGGTGTTAGAGGCCTAAGTTTTCAGCCTTTGCTCGAAAATAATTTCGCCAACTGTTATACCGGTAAAACAATTAGCATTACAAACCATGGTATTGGCGGACAAACAACACGCCAGGGATTACTTAGAATAGATAATGCTATTCAAAACAGAACAGGTTTTATTGTTCTAAATATGGGTATAAATGACGCCATCGCCATGTCTCGTGGCATTGGAAGTGTGGCAGAAACTACAGAACACATGCGTTTGTTAATAACCACAAGCTTAAAGCAAAAGCTGGTTCCAATATTATGTACTTTGCAATTTGTAGATGACCGAACCACAAGAGAATACGTTCCTATTAATACTAATATTAGAAACATAAATTTAGCCTACAGAAGACTTGCAGCAGAGTACAAAATATATCTGGCGGATGTTAATGCTGCGATGAGAAGAGATTTTTCGCTTTATCAGGATCCTTTTCACCCAAATGCAAGGGGCTACCGGCTAATAAGTTATGTAATTTTTGATGCTATAAATAAAGCTATTTTTGATAGGTTTTTGAAGTTTGTAGTTACCCAAAATTATCCAAATCCAGCTTCAACACAAACTTTTATTGATGTTGTTTTGCCAGAACCTGATAAGATAAATGTACAGATTTTTGATATAATGGGTAGATTAACAAAAACCGTAGTTAACGAATACCTTAATACCGGTAAACATACTTTGGATATTAACACCACATCTTTTACTCCAGGTATCTATTTCTTTAAGATCTCATCAGATTCAGGGCAATACAATTCAGTTAAAAAATTTATTGTTTCCAGATAAGGTAATGCAATGTTTAACCTTTCTTAAAGTGTCATTATTCCCTTTATTTCGGCAGTTTGTTTATAGATAGCAATAACTTCATCTGCAGTTTCAACCTTTTTATTTATAGTTATTGAAACATATTTACCTGTTTTGGATGGTTGTTCAATAAACTCCTCGGTCGGAAAAATCTTGCGCAAATCTTCTACTTTATCTAAGCCACCTGTTATGATGAATTTGAAGCAATAAATACCAGGTAATTGCTGAACACTTTCTAACTTTTCTTTCAAATTAGCATAAATATCTGTACTCGTTCCTTCTGGTATATCTGTAAATTCTATATTCTTGTTTATATTTTTTTCTTCCATATAGAATACTTATCAAATTCCATTCCTAATCACTTAACATGTAATTTTGACATAATGCATGGCAACCATGAATAATTGTACTATTTTATTTTCCTTAAACCTTGGCGAAGCGGATACCGGCCTGAGCTTAAGGCCTGAAGGCGTATGAGCAAAGCAAAGGACTGCTGTTGCTATGACATACATGTTTTGCTTTTCAAAAGATTTTAACGGCTATTTCTCAACAATTTGTTTAATGCGCATTGGATTTATTATTTTTGAAGCTTGTAAAAACAGGAGCCAATTTGGATTATTTAGAAGGATTAAACCCACAGCAAAGAGCAGCAGTTGAGAATACAAAAGGACCGGTAATGATTGTTGCGGGTGCAGGTTCGGGAAAAACGAGGGTAATTACTTATCGCGTTGCACACCTTATACAAAGTGGAACGGATGCATTTAATATTTTAGTTTTAACCTTTACCAACAAAGCCAGTAAAGATATGCGTGAGCGTATTAGTAAGGTGGTTGGTGCAGAAGCTAAAAACATTTGGATGGGCACATTTCACTCTGTTTTTGCTAAAATTTTACGTGTTGAAGCAGAAAAAATCGGCTATCCGAATAACTTTACCATTTACGATACCGATGATAGTAAAAGTGTATTGCGTGCAATTTTGAAAGAAATGCAATTAGACGATAAACTTTATGCGGTTAACTTCGTTTTTGGCAGGATTTCATCGGCTAAAAACAACTTGATTTCTTGGGGAGAATACCAATCTAACGACCAAATACAGGCAGAAGATATTCAGAATAAGCGTCCGCTAATTGGGCAGATTTACGAGCAATATGCTAAGCGTTGCTTTAGGGCTGGTGCAATGGACTTTGATGATTTACTGTTCAAAACCAATATTTTACTTAAAGAACATCCTGATGTTTTGAATAAATACCAGCAAAAATTCAGGTATTTAATGGTGGATGAGTATCAGGATACCAACTTTTCGCAGTACACAATTGTTAAAAAACTGGCCGCAGCTTATCAAAACATTTGCGTTGTGGGCGATGATGCGCAAAGTATTTATGCTTTCAGAGGTGCAAACATTCAAAACATTTTAAATTTTGAGCGCGATTATCCGGATTTAAAGGTTTACAAACTGGAGCAGAATTATCGTTCTACACAGAATATTGTTGATGCCGCAAGTAGCATCATTGCCAATAATAAAAATCAGCTGGAGAAAAATGTTTTCTCCGAAAATCCTGAGGGCGATAGAATTAAGGTTTCGAGAGCCTTTACAGATAATGAAGAAGGTAAATTGGTTGCCGAATCTATTGTTCAGGAGCGTAGCTTAAAGGGTTATGATTACCATGATTTCGCCATTTTGTATCGTACAAATGCTCAAAGTAGGGCCATGGAGGAATCGTTGAGAAAGCTTAATGTTCCTTACAAAATATATGGTGGTTTATCATTCTACCAACGTAAGGAGATTAAGGATTTAATTGCATACATCCGTCTAACTTTTAATCCGAAGGATGAAGAAGCGATAAAACGTGTAATCAACTATCCAAAACGTGGTATTGGAGATACATCAATAGATAAAATTATTGTTGCTGCCGACCAGCATGATAAAACCATGTGGGATGTGATTTCGAATGCGCACATGTATGTTGATGGTCGTTTGGCTAACCAGCTTAACGATTTCTCGATGATGATACAGAGTTTTGCTGCTGAAGCTAAAAAACTTGATGCCTACGAAACCGCTTTATTTATTGCACAACATGCTGGTATTTTGAAAGAATTATACAGTGATGATAGCGTTGAAGGCAGAAGCAGATATGAAAACATTCAGGAGTTGTTAAATGGTATTAAAGAGTTTGCCGAGCGTGAAGATATTGAGGAAAAAGGCCTTGATATTTTTATGCAGGATGTTGCGCTTTTAACCAATGATGATAAGGATGGCGATAAAAATAAGGATACGGTTTCTTTAATGACGATTCACTCGGCCAAAGGTTTAGAATTTAAAAATGTATTTATTGTTGGTTTGGAAGAGAATCTTTTCCCATCGCAAATGTCGGTCAATTCGCGTTCTGATTTGGAAGAAGAACGCAGGTTGTTTTATGTAGCCATTACCCGTGCAGAGATAAAATTAACCATTACTTATGCGACATCGCGTTACCGTTGGGGAACTTTAACCAACTGCGAACCGAGTCGTTTTATCAATGAGATTAATCCTAAGTTTTTAGAACTGGATGTTAAACCCGCTTCGAAAAGTGGATTTTTAGAAGGGAGTTTTGATGATGAACGCAAAAGCTGGACATCACAGCCAAGAGATTTTTTCAGTAAACCTAAACCGGCAAGTGCAACAACATCTGCCCCACCCGTTCGCCCAAAAACAACGTCATTACTTGCAAAGGCACATGTTCCAACACCAGGCTTTGCACCATCGCAACCACACGAATTTCAAAATGGTATGGAAGTAGAGCATGAAAAGTTCGGTTTTGGAAAGATTATAAGCCTGGAAGGTAGTTTGCCTGATGTAAAAGCTACTGTATTTTTCCAAGGACTGGGCAATAAGCAGTTGCTGTTGAAATTTGCAAAACTTATGATTGTGAAGTAGGTTTATAATAGAGCCACAGATTTTCAGATTATTTTTATAATTAATAGTAAAGCACAGAGATTTTCTTTGTGCTTTTTTTATTTTAAAGCTTCTAGGCTAAATAAAAATTCCATGGCAAGGTTATTTTTCTTGCCACGGAAACACTAAATACACGGAAATAAGATTGTAATCAATGCGCTAAAAGAATGAGAGATTTAGATGAGATAAATAATTCCGTGTTTCAGTGGCAACTTTTTCTTCGCCATAGGCAAGGAAATAAGGTTCAAGATAAATCTGTAAATCTGTGGATAAAGAAAAATTCTGTGTGCTCCATGGCAAGGTTATTTTTTTTGCCACGGAAACACTAAATACACGGAAATAAGATCGTAGTCAATGCGCTAAAAGAATAAAAGATTTAGATGAGATAAATAATTCCGTGTCTTCCGTGTTTCGGTGGCAACTTTTTCTTCGCCATAGGCAAGGAAATAAGGTTCAAGATAAATCTGTAAATCTGTGGCTAAAGAAAAATTCTGTGTGCTCCATGGCAAGGTTATTTTTTTTGCCACGGAAACACTAAATACACGGAAATAAGATTGTAATCAATGTGCTAAAAGAATAAAAGATTTAGATGAGAAAAATAATTCCGTGTCTTCCGTATTTCAGTGGCAACTTTTTCTTAGCCATAGGCAAGAAAATAAGGTTCAAGATAAATCTGTAAATCTGTGGCTAAAGAAAAATTCTCTGTGCTCCATGGCAAGCTTACTTTTTTTGCCACGGAAACACTGAATACACAGAAATAAGATTGTAATCAATGCGCTAAAAGAATAAAAGATTTAGATGAGATAAATAATTCCGTGTCTTCCGTGTTTCAGTGGCAACTTTTTCTTAGCCATAGGCAAGAAAATAAGGTTCAAGATAAATCTGTAAATCTGTGGCTAAAGAAAAATTCTGTGTGCTCCATGGCAAGGTTATTTTTTTTTGCCACGGAAACACTAAATACACGGAAATAAGATTGTAATCAATGCGCTAAAAGAATAAAAGATTTAGATGAGAAAAATAATTCCGTGTCTTCCGTGTTTCAGTGGCAACTTTTTCTTAGCCATAGGCAAGAAAATAAGGTTCAAGATAAATCTGTAAATCTGTGGCTAGAGAAAAATTTTGTGTGCTCCATGGCAAGCTTACTTTTTTTGCCACGGAAACACTAAATACACGGAAATAAGATTGTAATCAATGCGCTAAAAGAATAAAAGATTTAGATGAGATAAATAATTCCGTGTCTTCCGTGTTTCAGTGGCAACTTGTTCTTAGCCATAGGCAAGGAAATAAGGTTCAAGATAAATCTGTAAAACTGTGGCTAAAGAAAAATTCTGTGTCCTCCATGGCAAGCATATTTTTTTTGCCACGGAAACACTGAATACACAGAAATAAGATTGTAATCAATGCGGTATAAGAATAAAAGATTTAGATGAGATAAATAATTCCGTGTCTTCCGTGTTTCAGTGGCAATTTTTTTTCGCCATAGGCAAGGAAATAAGGTTCCAGATAAATCTGTAAATCTGTGGCTAAAGAAAAATTCTGTGTGCTCCATGGCAAGCTTACTTTTTTTGCCACGGAAACACTGAATACACGGAAATAAGATCGCAGTCAATGCGCTAAAAGAATAAAAGATTTAGATGAGATAAATAATTCCGTGTCTTCCGTGTTCAGTGGCAACTTTTTATTCGCCATAGGCAAGGAAATAAGGTTCAAGATAAATCTGTAAATCTGTGGCTAAAGAAAAATTCTCTGTGCTCCATGGCAAGCTTACTTTTTTTGCCACGGAAACACTAAATACACGGAAATAAGATTGTAATCAATGCGCTAAAAGAATAAAAGATTTAGATGAGATAAATAATTCCGTGTCTTCCGTGTTTCAGTGGCAATTTTTTTTCGCCATAGGCAAGGAAATAAGGTTCAAGATAAATCTGTAAATCTGTGGCTAAAGAAAAATTCTGTGTCCTCCATGGCAAGCTTACTTTTTTTGCCACGGAAACACTAAATACACGGAAATAAGATTGTAATCAATGCGCTAAAAGAATAAAAGATTTAGATGAGAAAAATAATTCCGTGTCTTCCGTGTTTCAGTGGCAACTTTTTTTAATAATCTGTAAATCTGTGGCGAAACATTTACAATACCCACCTTGAAAACCATCGAAATAATCGTTAATATTGGTAGCTGCTTCCCAGTATTCAACCATGCAACTTACCAAGTTAGAGATTAAAGGTTTTAAGAGCTTTGGCGACAAAGTAACCATCAATTTTAATGAAGGTGTAACGGCTATTGTTGGTCCGAATGGTTGTGGAAAATCAAATGTAATTGATGCTATGCGTTGGGTTTTAGGCGAGCAAAGTACAAGGGCACTTCGTTCTGAAAAGATGGAGAACATTATTTTTAACGGAACAAAAAACAGGAAACAGGCACAACTTGCAGAGGTTTCCTTAAGCTTCGATAACACCAAAAATGTTCTGCCTACAGCTTATTCATCTGTAACCATCACCCGAAAATTATACCGCAATGGCGATAGTGAATATCGATTAAATGATGTTCAGTGCCGTTTAAAAGACATTACCGATTTATTTCTCGACACCGGCATTGGTTCAGACAGCTACTCGATCATCGAGCTTAAAATGGTTGATGAAATCATCTCAAATAAAGAAAACTCCCGCCGTTCGTTATTTGAGGAAGCTTCTGGAATTTCTAAATATAAGCTTAGAAAAAAGCAAACCTTTAATAAACTAAAAGATACTGAGGCAGATTTAGAACGTGTTGAAGATTTACTGTTTGAAATCGAAAAAAACCTTAAAACGCTTGAAAATCAAGCTAAAAAAGCAGAGCGATATTATAAACTAAAAGAGCAATATCGCGAACTAAGTGTACAACTTGCGGCGCATCGTATTTCCTTTTTCCGTACAGATTTAACTGCCCTAGAAACCCAGGAGCAAAATCAACAGGTTAGCCGAACCGAATTAAGCACACAAATAGATTTGGGCGAAGCTGGTTTGCAAAAACTAAAACTGGAAAGCATTAATCAGGAAAAAAACCTTTCCATACAGCAAAAAGCTACAAACGAATTTGTTTCTAAAATTCGTGCTTACGAGAGCGAAAAGAAAGTGAAAAATGAGCAGATGCGTTTTTTACAGGAAAAGGAAAACCGCTTATCTGCCGAACTTGAGAAAGATAAGAATCAGGTAAACCATGTAAAATACAACATCAAGCGACTTAACGAAGAAGTTTTAATTGAAACGGAAGTTTTTAACCGGGTTGAGGCTGATTTAAAAACGTTAAAAGCATCGCTTGATACACTTAGAGAACAGCAACAAACGGAGAAAAACCGGACAGATAACCTTATAAAATCAGTTAATGAGCTGCAAAGTCAGGTTTATGCTGCTCAAAAGGAAATCGATATTTTAAACATCCAGAAAGATGCCTTGGTACAGGAAACCAATAGAAATGTGGATGATACTGAAACGAAAAGCATGGAATTAAAGTCGTTTGACAATGCATTGGCAGAACTTGATATCCAGGTTAGGGAAAAACAGGCAACAATTAAAAATCTGACAGAAGCAGAAGAAATTTTAAAGGAAAAGCTAGCAAAATCTGAAGCTAATTTAAGTGCAAATAAAGAAAAGCTTAACGCAGAAAACCGTAAAAAAGACGCTAAGCAAAATGAATATAACCTTACTAAATCACTTGTAGATAGTTTGGAAGGCTTTCCGGAGTCGATACGATTCTTAAAAAAGAACAGTTCATTTTCAAAAAATGCATTACTCCTATCTGACATTTTATTTTGTGATGAAGATTATCGCATTGCGATTGAAAATTATCTGGAGCCGGTAATGAATCACTATGTGGTTGAAAAATATGCGGATGCCGTTCAGGCTATAAACCTGCTAACCGATGCAAGCAGAGGACGGGCAAATTTCTTCATACTGGAAAATATCCCTGATAAAAATGCTTCTGTAGACATTCAAGAAGGATTAATTTCTGCACTGGAAGTGATTGAGGTTGATAAAAAATATCAAAACCTTTGTAATTTATTACTTCAAAATGTATTTATTGTTATAAATGAGCAGGAAAATTTGTTTAAACAAAATGCCAGTTCTAACATTACAATTCTTGCAAAAAATGGAAAATATGCGCAAAGCAAATTTACATTATCTGGTGGTTCTGTGGGTTTATTTGAAGGTAAACGAATTGGACGGGCTAAAAATTTAGAAAATTTAGCTAAAGAAATCAAATCTTCAGAAACGCTTATAAATCAATACAACAACGTTATTTCTACTGAATCTGACAATATTTTCAGTTTAAAGGAAGCTTCAAAAGTTAATCAACTTGCGGTTTTACAACAAGAAATGAATCGTTTGAATAACGAACACATTTCTGTTCAAACCCGTAGAGACCAGTATCAGGAATTTATTACCACAAGCGAAAACAGGAAAACAGACATTGCTCAAAAAATTGTTTCGATTGAAAAATCACTATCCGAAAAGTTGCCTGCGCTGGTAGAACTGCAAAAAAATCAGCAGCAAGCACATTTAAACTTGCAAGATCAACAAGCCAATTATCAGGAAATTGCTGATTTGGTAAACGAATCGGCAACAAAATTTAATCAGGATAACATTCGATTTCACCAGCAGCAAAATAAGCTTTCGGGGTTAGAGAAAGATTTAGATTACCGCTTCGTTCAGGAAGAAGCCTTAAATAAACGAATTGCACAAAACGATAAAGAACTTCAGGAAACCTTAACCGAAATTACAAATACCTTACAACACACCGATTTGAGCGATGATACGCTTTTAGAAATGTATCAGCAACGCGAACAATTGGAAAAAGGCTTGGCCGAAGCTGAAAAAGAGTATTTTGACAGTAAGGGCAACATCAACGAAGTGGAAACAAACCTAACGACGTTGCGCAAAAATCGCGAAGAAACTGATTTCTTATTGACTGAATTAAAAGACAAGAAAAACACTTTAAAAATTGATTTAAACGCTTTAAAGGAGCGTTTAGCAGTCGAATTTAACATCGATATAAACGATTTATTAGAAACTGAAACCGAAATAACCGAATCGGAATTTGAGCTTAGACAAAAAGTAGAAAAGATGAAACGCCAACTAGATGAATTTGGCGCTATAAATTCGATGGCGATGGAAGCTTATCAGGAAATGGATGAACGTTATACTTTTATCCAAAATCAGAAAAAGGACTTAAATGCAGCTAAAACCGACCTTTTGCAAACCATCAAGGAAATTGATGATACCGCAAAAGAGAAATTTATGCAGGCATTTACGCAAGCTAGAGAACATTTTATTGTTGTATTCCGTTCATTATTTAACGATGAAGACAGTTGCGATTTAATTTTATCTGATACGGCAAGTCCATTGGAAGCCGATATAGACATTATTGCCCGACCAAAAGGTAAACGGCCCTTATCCATCAATCAATTATCAGGTGGCGAAAAAACGCTAACTGCAACCGCATTATTGTTTTCGCTCTACCTTTTAAAACCCGCTCCATTCTGTATTTTTGATGAGGTTGATGCACCACTAGATGATACGAATATTGATAAATTTAACAATATTATCCGTAAATTTTCAGACCAATCGCAGTTCATAATCGTTTCGCACAACAAGCGAACTATTGCCAGTACCGATATTATTTACGGCGTTACCATGGTAGAGCAAGGCGTTTCCAGGGTGGTTGCGGTAGATTTACGTGAAGTTGCGGCTTAGGTTTTAGTAAAAACTTCCTGCCATCGTCTTTGCGAGGAGGCTTTTTCAGCCGACGAAGCAATCTCATTCCAAAAATAATTAAGAAAGTAATGCCATCACATTTGGCGGTCTTTAGTCCTGCTGTACATTACAATCTTTTAAAACTTCTATCAAGCTGAGCAAAAAAGACATCTGTTTTATAGGTTGCAGCTGACAGGTTATTGAACGGGAGTGCTATTAAAAGTATTTTCATTTCCATCCCTTAGGTTTGTTAAAGATTTAAATTTGATAAAGAAAACCTTAAAAGCAGAGGTGAACTATGTTTCTGTCCAGACTTAAGATCTAGAACCTGTAACAGACCTCTGCTTTTTAGTTGAACAAGAACCATATAGAATTTTAGTCTAGGGGACTATTAAGGGATTCAGTTTTATTCAACTTTAGGCTTTCTAATCACTTAAACTGTAAAGTTATGAATTATGAACTATTTGTGGGAATAGATATTTCCAAATTAACTATTGACGTTGTTGCCTTTACTCGTAAAAACTTTACTGAATCCTCACACCATGTTTTCAATAACAGTTATGATGGCTTTAGCGAGATGCTGGAATGGCTTTCCCTCTATGACATTGCGCTTGATAATGTGCTTTTCTGTTGTGAGCATACCGGAGTTTACATTTGTCCGATAACCAGTTTTATGGATACCAAGGGGCTGTCTATTTGGGTAGAGAATGGATTGCACATCAAGCGCTCGATTGGTCTGAAACGTGGGAAATCTGATAAGGCGGATGCGCTTGCAATCGCACACTATGCTTTTTCAAATCAGCATAAGGTGCGTCCTTATCGACTTCCCTCGGCAACAACCTCAAAACTTAGACACCTCCTGGCTCACCGGGAACAACTGGTAAGGCACCAAACATCCCTGAAATGTACCAGTTCAGAACTTAAGGGCTTCGATGTTGATAATGCCGGCTATTGTATAGCCGATAGTAAGGAATTGCTCGCAGTATATGCAGAACGGATAAAAAAGGTGGATGTAGAGCTTACAAAAATAATAGAAGAAAATAAAGACCTAAACGAACAGTTCAACCTTGTAAAGAGTATCCACGGAATCGGTAAGCAAACCGCATTATTTATCCTGATTCACACAGAAGCCTTTACTGCATTTTCTTGTTACCGAAAGTTTGCAAGCTATTGCGGGGTAGCACCATTCCCGTATAGTTCGGGAACGAGCATAAGGGGAAGGAATAGAGTAAGTAGTCTGGCAAATAAAAAGTTAAAATCACTACTAACCATGTGTGCACTCAATACAATAAAAAAGGACAATGAGTTTAAGAGATACTACGACAGAAAAAAAGCTGAGGGGAAAAATTCCATGTGCGTACTGAATGTGATTAAGAACAAATTGCTAAGCAGGGCTTTTGCAGCAGTAAAAAGAGGAACGCCGTATCTTGCTGAACTGGCAGCTTGAGATAAAATCTAAAGTAATGCTTCTAAAAAAAAATCTGTCTTTTATTTGCATAAACCATAGAATACAGGTTTATTAACTCAATGCATTATAAAGAACAACGTTTTCCTTTCAATATCCCAATAATTAATATCTTTAAAAAAAATAAGCCAGCGCATTAAGATTGCTTCGTGCCTCGCAATGACGAAAATAAATAAAAAATGAAAATCCTTTACCTTATTCCCTTAGCCATCACGCTAAGCTGCTGCTCATCAGTAAAAAATCAAAACTCAACAGACCCTTCAAAATTAGATACACAATTATTGAAAGACGTTGAAGTTTTATCATCAGATGCTTACCAAGGTAGAAAAACCGGGACAAAAGGCGCTGAAATGGCAAGAGCTTACATTGTAGAAAGATTTCAGAAACTTGGCTTAAAATCCTATCCTCAAAATGTAAACTACGCACAAGAATTTTCCTTCAATTCTAGAGGTGGTGCAAAAGTTAACGGAACCAATATTATCGGCTATATTCCGGGCAAAAGTTCAAATATAATCGTTGTTTCAGCGCATTACGACCATTTAGGCGTGATAAAAGACGAAGTTTTTAATGGCGCAGATGATAATGCTTCAGGCTCTGCTGGCTTGCTAAAAATTGCAGCCTATTTTTCAAAACATAAACCAAATAACACTATAATTTTCGCTGCCTTTGATGCAGAAGAAATGGGGTTGCAAGGTGCAAAGGCATTTGTTGCCAATCCACCAGTGCCCATTCAAACCATAGCTGTAAACTTAAATATGGATATGATTGGCCATAGTGAAAAGGGAGAACTATATGTATCTGGAACTTTTAAAAATCCATATTTAAAAAAACATATTGATACCAATAGAAAAGATATTAAGGTAAGTTTAGGCCATGATGACCCTAAACTTGGCAGAGATGATTGGACTAACCAAAGCGACCAAGGTGCATTTAATGCAAAGAATATTCCTTTTCTTTATTTTGGTGTAGAAGACCATAAGGATTATCACAAAGCAACTGATGAATACGAAACCATTACAAAACAGTTCTTCAGTAATGCTGCAAATGTAGTTTTAGATGTTGTGAAGAGCATTGATGCTCAAACTGGTTTACAGCAAATATTAAAAGATAAAATGATTATGACAGACAATCCCCGAAAGCAAGAGAAGTTTTAATAATCACAAAAAAATAACATAAGACCTGCCCATTCAAGGCAGGTTTTTTTATGTCTGACATTTAAAAAAAGCAAATAAAAACACTGACAAACAACAACTTAAACAAAAACTATAAAAATAGTTTGCAAACTATAAAAATAGTAGTAACTTTAATCTAAGCAAACTATAAAAATAGTTAAGATGATAAAAGAACTTACAAAAGCAGAAGAACAGGTAATGCTTATTTTATGGGAAATGGGCGAAGCATTGGTTAAAGATGTTATTGAACGAATGGAAGAACCCAAACCCGCTTATAATACAGTATCAACGGTTATAAGGGTTTTAGAAGGCAAAGGTTTTGTGGATCATAAAGCGATTGGAAACACACACATCTACTTCCCTATTATAAATGAACCAGATTACAAGCGTTTTGCGCTTAATAAAGTGATGAACAATTACTTCGAAAACTCTTACGAAAGTTTGGTTTCTTTTTTAGTCAAGGATAAAAAAATGGGTGCTGAAGAATTAAATGAGATAATTAAACTCGCTGAAAAGCTTAAAGAACATAAATAATGAACTGGATATATTATTTACTCGAAGCCAATTTGTATCTATCAGTTTTTTACTTGTTTTACAGATTAGTGTTGCATAAAGAAACGTTTTACATAGCAAATCGTTTCTACTTACTTGGCTCAAGTGCTATAGCATTTTCATTGCCGTTTTTAAAAATTGGTTTTTTCTCTAAAGAAGTAGTACAACCACAACAATTTTATTATAAGCAGAGCGAAGTTCAAAATCCATTTTTTAGCTTAGAAAATGTGCTTATAATAATTTACGGATCTGTTGCAATCTTATTATTAATTAAACTTCTTTATGGGTTTAAGCGAATCATTTCACTAATTAAACAATATGATGTAAAACAGGAGAATGGCATCAAATTCATTGAATTATCAGATTCCAAAACTGCATTTTCTTTTTTTACGCTATTATTTATAGATCCAAACTTGCCACAAAAAAGTACAGTTATTAAGCATGAATTGGTTCACATTCATCAAAAACATAGCATTGACGTGATGATCTTTGAGATTTTACAAATCTTAAATTGGTTTAACCCGTTACTGTTTTTCTTGAAGAAGGACGTGAAACTTATTCACGAATATCTGGCGGATGAATCTACTGTTAATCAAAATATTGCGAAGTATGATTACGCAATGTTTTTGATTCAAAACACTTGCGATAAGCAAAATTTATCACTCATTAATCAAATATTCAACTCATCAATTTTAAAACAAAGAATCACTATGTTAAATCAAAAGAAATCGGCAAAATGGGCAAGGCTCAGATTGCTAATTGCGCTACCACTTGCAGGTGCCATGGTTTGCGCATCAACTATGGCTTTTACCAAAAATTATGGCGTTCTGGATTTATATCCTAAAACGAGCAGAAACATTTTTACCCCTAAACAAACTACACCTAAAAAAACAAAGGCTAAAGAAATTGTAATCGCCGAACCTGTAAAACAGCTTCCGCCACCGCCACCAATTGAGCCACAACCAGTAAAAAAATTAAAATATTCAACACCAAAGGCAACGGCCAACAAATCATTAAAATTAAAGATGGTTCCACCTCCACCGCCTTCGCCTCCTAAAGAACCAAAAGCTGCAAAAGGCGAAGTTTTAGAGATAAAATTAGCGCCACCACCGCCACCTGTTGAAAATAAAAACCTAAATGAGCATGTGGTTAAGGGTTACCCTGCCAAAGGTGTAAAACCAATTGCAAGGGCACCTAAATCTCAGGAAGAACTTAAGCCCATAAAAGTTGAAGGCTACAAATCTAACAGCAAACAAACTGTCAATCCGCCTCTTAATCCTACGCCAGCAAAGAAAAAGTACGATAAAGATGATGTTATTTACGGTGAAGTGATTCCTGGAACCTAATAAACTAATTCTACTGTGGTACGTAAACCACGTACTTAGTTTCAAAGAAATCTTCCTCAAAATAAACTGAAAGCGGATATAATTCCGCTTTCAGTTTTGATTCTTTTATCTCTTCTGTCAAATCGCCACCCTTTAAGTAGAGAATACCGTTTGCAATAGCATTTATCGATTCCTTCTTAAATTTCCCCTGAATCCAGGGATAAAATTCGCCCAAACGAGTAACTGCTCTGGAAACGATAAAATTGAATTTATCTTTAATTTGTTCAGCCCTTAAATGTTCGGCATTTAAATTTTCTAAGCCCAACGCTGAAGCAACTTCGTTTACAACCTTAATTTTTTTCCCGATAGAATCTACCAGATAAAACTGAGTATCAGGAAATAAGATGGCTAAAGGAATACCAGGAAACCCGCCACCTGTACCAACATCAAGCACACTTTCGCCCTTTTTAAATGTACAAACCTTTGCAATACCTAAGGAGTGTAATACATGACGTTCATAAAGTTCTTCAATATCCTTTCTGGAAATTACATTGATTTGTGCATTCCAATGGCTATACAAATCGAACAATTGAGAAAATTGCGCAATTTGTTTTTCTGATAAATCAGGAAAATACTTTAGGATGATGTCAGGCTTTACTTCGCTCATTGTTAAAAATTTAATGCTGATTTTGAAGATCGTAATTCCAAAATCTAAAATCGTGTATACGTTTTATTTCCAGTTTACTTTTTTCTTTCCGAATATAGATAGAAAGCCGTTTAAGGTTAAAAAGAAGAACAAAAGTATATCTAAAATCGGGAACCACCAACGTAAATCGCTATAATTTAAACGCTTTAGTAGTTTTGGATAAATCAGGCATCTAATAATAATGCTCAACAATAATATTCCACCTGATACATATTTAGCTTCTATACTAAAAAACATGCAAGCCGCAAATGCCGCATAAAAGAGAAACTGAAAAATGATTTGAAAAGTCAGTATAAATTTATGCTTTGGCTTATAAAATTTCCCCGCCCCAAAATGACGTTTTTTTTGACGAAGATAACCAGACAGACTTGTATTTGGTTCGCTCCAAACCTGACTTTCTTTATTAATTCTGATTGCTGTATTGTTTCTATTAGCATGAGCATTCACAAATAAGTCATCATCGCCAGAAGGTATATGCATGTGTGCCGCAAAGCCTTTGTTCTTAAAAAATAATGATTTTTTGTAGGCCATGTTTCTGCCAACCCCCATGTACGGCATGCCTTTTAAAGCAAAAGCAAGATAATTTACAGCTGTAAAAAATGTTTCGAAGCGAATTAGCGCATTCAAAAAGCTGCGTTTTTTTAAGTAGGGTGAGTAACCAAGCACAATTTCTATATTTTCATCGGCAGGTTTTTGCATACACATTAACCAATTATCACTTTCAGGCACACAATCAGCATCTGTAAAAACTAACCAATCATATTTAGCAGCCTTTATTCCCATTGTTACGGCAAACTTCTTACCAGCAATAAACTTGTCGTTATCTAAAATTTTTACAACTTTCAGATTAGCATATTGCTGCTCCAAACCTTCAAGAAACTCCTCCGTTCCATCCCAAGATCTGTCATTTACAACAACAACCTCAAATTCAGCATAATTTTGATTGAAAATTGCAGGTAAATATTTCTGCAGATTATTAATCTCATTGCGAGCGCATATAACTACACTAATTGGCACTTTGGCAACATCTGGCACTTCTTCAACACTTACATTTGCAAGCTTTAAATGAACAAAGAGCACATAATATAATTGGATGATCAGGCAGAAAGCAAAAAAAGAAATCAAACAGATTTCGACTAGGGTTAGTATCACAACGTTAAAATAAGCAGGCGCAAATTTCTAATTTTAAATCTGCAATATTATCTTTTTTTAAAAAAAACGTAAATAAAATTATTAAAGTGAAACTGCTGCAATGTCTGGTACACCAGCTTGCTGTGCAGTTGTAACCAATTGTTGTTTTTGCTCAGCCGATAATTTACCGGATTGTTTAATAATTTGTGCTATCATACTATTATTATACATAAAACTCAAAATCCAATTTCGCTTATCATCTGCTGATAATTTAGATATTTGTTTTTTAACACCATCTTTTGCCAAATTATTTTTAATCGCATTACGAAGATTTAAAACTTTCTGCTTATCTGTTTTAGTTTCATGATACATCTCCCAATTCCAAGCAATACCTGTAGCAATAATATCTGAAATATAGGTGTCTTTAAAACCCAGTTCTCTGGATCGCATCATAAAATGATACATGGTGCGTGTGCTAGATAAAAAACTCCTTATTTTTCCTTTATCAGATTTTTTATCTTTCGCTAAAAGTGAATTTAGAATCTTATCCTCAAAACCACGATAATCGCTGAAACCTAGATAAATATAATCTGTATTATTTGATTTAGCTGTTGCTTTACCATTGCTATTATTAAAAGCGTTACTCATTACGCTCTGACTTAGAGCAGTGTAGCCATGCCCCATACCCAAACTTAAAGTTGCTGATGCATCATATTGAGCCTGGCTATTTAAAGTACTTAGAAGGATAAAAAGCAGGAGAAAACTGAATTTACTATAATGTTGCATAGATTTTTTGATGATTAAAATTATATAACACAGTATTACATTTGATTGTTTTTAATGTATTAAACTGATTTTCTTTATATATAAGGTGCTGTAAATTTGTTACTTTTGCATTCTATATGAAATTTACTTTAAAGGCTAACGATCCGTTATCAAAAGCCAGAGCCGGAACTGTAACAACAGCGCATGGTGAAATACAAACTCCAATTTTTATGCCTGTTGGCACTGCTGGTACAGTTAAAGCCGTACATCAGCGTGAGCTTGAAAATGACATTAATGCTCAAATAATTTTAGGTAATACTTATCATTTATACCTCAGACCGGGATTAGATATCCTTGAATCGGCTGGTGGATTACATAAATTTATTGGCTGGGATCGCCCAATTTTAACAGATAGCGGTGGCTATCAGGTTTATTCGCTAAGTAAAGTAAGAAAGATTAAGGAAGAAGGTGTTACTTTCCACTCGCATATTGATGGTTCGAAACACCTTTTTACACCAGAATACGCAATGGATATTCAACGCACAATTGGTGCCGATATTATAATGGCCTTTGATGAATGTACGCCTTATCCATGCGATTATACTTATGCAGCAGAATCTGTAAAAATGACGCACCGTTGGTTAAAACGCTGCTGTACACATTTCGATAATACAGAGCCAAAATACGGTTTCGACCAAACTTTATTCCCTATAGTGCAAGGTTCGGTTTATAAAGATTTAAGAATTAAATCAGCAGAATTTATTGCAAGCATGGGTCGAGAAGGCAATGCGATCGGAGGATTATCAGTTGGAGAACCTGCCGAAGAAATGTATGCAATGACTGAAGTTGTTTGCGATATATTACCAGCCGATAAACCGCGTTACTTAATGGGCGTTGGTACACCAATTAATATACTAGAAAACATTGCTTTAGGTGTTGATATGTTCGATTGCGTTATGCCAACAAGAAATGCAAGAAATGGAATGCTTTTTACAAAAAATGGCATCATTAACATTAGAAATAAGAAGTGGGAAAATGATTTTTCGCCAATAGAAGCGGATAGCGATTTACATGTAGATTTAGTAACCAGCAAAGCTTATTTACGTCATTTAGTGCACAGTAATGAAATGCTTGGCGCACAAATTGCAACATTACACAACCTTCATTTTTACTTATGGCTGGTACAAACAGCCAGAGAAAAAATTATTAGCGGCGAATTTTACGATTGGAAAAACCAAATGGTTAAGGTATTGGGCAATAAATTATAGAATGAAACTTATAAACATAAAAATTATCGACCGTTTTATAATCGGAAAGTACCTGGGAACATTTATCTATACCCTAGCAATTTTCGTGATTATAATTGTTGTTTTTGATTTATCGGAAAAACTAGATGATTTTTTGAAAAGTGGATTAACCTTTTGGGGTGTTTTAACAAAATACTATGCTGGCTCTATTCCATTTTATATTAATATGCTTTCGCCCCTAATTAACTTTATTGCAGTAATTTTCTTTACAGCAAAAATGGCCGACCAGACTGAAATTGTTCCAATTTTGAGTGGAGGTGTTAGTTTTAACAGATTTCTATGGCCATATTTCATCTCGGCTAGTATTATATTTTCGGCTAATTTACTCTCAAATCTATATATACTTCCATACACAAATACGCTTAAAAATAGCTTTGAAAACACCTTTGTAAAGCGTAATGACCCATCAACCAAGTCGAATATCCACATGAAACTGGATAACAAGACTTACATTTACATTCAGAGCTTTGATAATAAAACCAACTATGGCTATCGCTTTTCATTAGATAATTTTGATGGCGATGTACTTACCAAAAAGATTATAGCAGAAAATATTAAGTGGGATTCTACAAAGCGTAAATGGCAACTAAGCAATTATACGATAAGGAATGTTAATGGTTTAAAAGAAAGCATGATCTACGGAAATGGAAAGCTTAAAGATACCATTTTAGATATGCGCCCTGATGATTTTTCTGCATATGATAACGTGGTTCAAAACCTATCTACAAAAGAACTTTCTGAGAAGATAAGAAAAGAGAAAATTCGTGGTACCGGCATAATGAATGACTTGCAATTTGAGCAATATAAACGGTATTTACACCCACTTTCGGCATTTGTATTAACCTTAATTGGTGTAGCACTTTCCTCTCGAAAAGTTCGCGGTGGTGTAGGCGTATCATTAGGTATAGGCATTTTCTTAAGCTTTGCTTATATTGTATTTAATCAATTTACGCAGATGTTTTCTACCAAGGGCGGTTTACCTCCTTTCATTGCTGTTTTACTACCAACAATTGTATTTGGATTATTAGGATTTTACCTCTTAAAACGTGCACCAAAATAGCATGGAAGCCAATAAAAAAAATCTCCTTATTCTTCATGCAACTGTTTTTATTTGGGGCTTTACCGGCGTGCTCGGAAAGGTAATTTCTATTGATGCCGTACCCATGGTTTGGTACCGGGTTTTAATTGCAACATCCACACTTTTTGCTTGGTTTTTACTCACTAAAAAGAGTATAAAAATTACTAAAAAACAGTTTATTCAATTCTTTTTAACTGGCGGAATTGTAGCCATTCATTGGATATTTTTCTTTCATGCAATTAAGGTTTCTACTGTTTCCGTAACATTAGTTTGCCTTTCATCGTTCACATTATTTACCGCGATATTAGAACCATTAATAAAAAAGCAGCCCATTTATTTGGGCGATATTTTGGTTGGCCTGTTAATAATTGCAGGAATATACATGATTTTCAAGTTCGAAAGTCAGTACACATTGGGTATAATTTTTGGGCTTTTAGCAGCTGTAGCTTCAAGTTTATTTTCTACAATAAACTCTACGTTTGTGCAAAAAAGCGAACCGTCAATAATTGGATTTTATGAGTTAATTGGCGGTTTATTTTGGATTACATTATATCGTTTATGTGATGGTTCTTTACTCGAAATGCAATTTAATTTGAGCACAAATGATTGGTTTTATTTAGTGATACTGGGAACATTTTGCACCTCGGTTGCTTACGTTGCGGGCGTATCTGTAATGAGAACTTTATCTGCATTTCGGGTTGCTTTAGTAACCAATTTAGAGCCTGTCTACGGAATCATTTTAGCTTATCTTTTCTTCCAAAGTAAGGAGCAAATGAGCACAGGATTTTACTTTGGAGCTATCATTATTTTAGCTTCTGTATTCTTATATCCTATTTATAAAAACAGAAAGAACCATCGCTAAAAATGCGTCTCATTTACGATTAGATTTCGCATCAAATTTCCTCAAATTATTATTGCATTTAAGTTTAACTTACTTCACAATTATCTACTGAAAAATACTTTAATTAATTTGAGATAAGCAGTGAAACCAGACGTTAAAATGAGCAAAAAATCAGTATAAAATGCCAAATATTTCTTGAGTATAATATCAACTAAATCCATTAATATTACAATCTCCAATTGACATTATTGGCAACACTTTGCTTAATAAGGCGCTGCAATCGATTTTAACTAGACCTCACTCTAACGAACGAAACACGGAAACAAAATACTGAAAATCAACACATTAATATCAATCTCTAATTTTTGTGATAAATTACAGATTTTGATTGCCATACGCGAAATATCGCACAGAAATTGGTTTACGAACGCGATTATTATCTTAAAAAGCTATAATTACCATTCCAAAAACATACAAATTTCTGAATAATCATTTGAGTTCTTAAAAAAAATAAAGCTTAAAATTTATCCTTTTTTGAAGTTGAAGATGTAATAAATCTATTATCATAAGTGAATTTATTACTTCACAATTCAGACAATAGAAATAGAGTAAGGGATAGAGATATGGGTTTATTGCATGAGAAAAGAATTAACAATTATGCCATTATGACATAACAAAAAAATAAAAACTGAATTGGTTGGTGAATTAACCTGAGAAAAAAATGCAAATATTTAAGAAAGTAGTATGGTAAAAACCTGATAAGAATTAACGTTTTACATCAAAAACCATTAGAATTTTCAGTCGGAAAAACTAAAGAAAAAACCAAACATTATTACATTATTTTTCGTTAAACTAACCTCCCAAAATTCACAAAATTTTTAGATTAAATTCAATATCTGCATTAGAAATAACTCATTGCACATAATTAAAAACCAAAATCGGAGTCAATATTTTTGAAGAAAATCGATTATTAAGTGTAAATTATGACCGTTATTTAAGCATTGATAAATGATGATTCAAAATGCATAAACAATGAACAAAACATTACTTTAAACAATAGAAAAGCAAAGAATTATCAATTTAAATAATTAATTTATAAAATTAATAATCAATAAGTTATCAATTATTATATTAATATTTTGTTCACAACAATAACCATCTAGAAAATCACAAAAACTAAATATTTTAGCAAATAATATAAATGCATATATCAATTAAAAACAATACACTATTTATCAGGTACTTATATACATTTATCTTAAGTTCTATTTCACTATCGGTTTTTGGCCAAATTTTCAGCAGTGCGCAAAACCCACTTAGTGTAAAATGGAACTACATTCAGTCTGGGGGCTTTAAAATCATCTATCCAAAAGAATTAGAAAAAGAAGCCCAGCGTATGGCAAATACCCTACCATATATCTATCGCAAAATCGGACTCAGTTTAAGGCAGCAAAACACCTCTATCCCACTCCTGCTTCAGAACCAGGGGACCATAGCAAATGGCTTTGTTCAGCTCGGGCCGAAGAAGTCTGAATTTTATGCAACACCACCCCAATACTTCGACAGTCAGGATTGGTTAAACAACCTCGCCGTACATGAGCTTAGACACATTGCACAGTTTGACAAATTGACAGGAACACAAGCACACCCATTCCCGGAGTTGGTTTACTTCGCCTACTTCGGAGCAGGTTTACCTATTTGGTTTTTTGAGGGAGATGCTGTTGTAAATGAAACAGCGTTGACCGAATCTGGTCGCGGTCGGCAACCCAAATGGATCATGCCTTTTCGGACTTCCCTTTTAGAGGGTAAAAGATTTTCTTACAGCAAGGCTTATTTTGGCTCGAATAAAGATGTAACTCCAGGCTATTACCAAATCGGGTATTTAATGGTTGCAGACATGAAGGAGAAGTTTGGAAATTTCGTTTCCGACAGCTTACTTTCTAACATCAGAAGAAGACCGCTAAGGCTTTACCCATTTTCGCAAAGCCTAAAAAAAATCACCGGAAAAAATACGAAGAAATATTTCCTTTCCACACAGGAAAAATTGGTCGATAAATGGAATTCGCAGAGCGAAAAAATTCAGGCAGAAAATTACGTTAGCTTAAACAAGGAAACATCTTTGGCAACCAATTATTTTCTTCCTGTTCGGTTGAATAAAAATCAGATTTTAGCACTCAAAGAAAGCAAGCAAGATGCGAGATATTTCGTTATCATAAATGATGATAAAAGTGAACAGAAATTGTTCGGCATCGGTTATCAAGAACAACCTTGGTTTAGCTATAAAAATGATGTTTTGGTTTGGGATGAAATTCGTTACGACCCACGCTACAAGCAGCGAAGTTATAGTGTGATTTGCAGCTACAATTTCAAATCACAAAAATTTAAAAAACTGAGTAGCCAAAGTCGGCTTTTCTCGCCCAGTCTTTCTGATGATGGCAAAAAAATCATTGCTGCAAAAGTTGAGCTAAACAACCAATTCAATTTGGTAGAAATTGACGCATCATCCGGCAAAGTTTTAAAAACTTATCCCAATCCAGATAACGAAATTTTGCAAACCCCAAGCTTCGACAAAACTGGAAAACGAATTGCATACATCAGCGTGAGCGAGCAAGGAAAAAATTTATGGCTAATGGATGGTGATAAAAAAACGCTTATCATTTCCAACAGTAGGCAACAACTAAGCCGACCAATTTTTGCAGGCAATAAAATTGCTTTCAATGCGCACTTTAACGGCATCGATAATATTTATGGTATCGATATTATTTCGAAAAAAATTACTGCATGGAGCAACTCAAAATACGGCGCTTTCAACCCATCAGAAACTGATGATGGAAAAATAATTTTCAACGATTATAAAATCAACGGATATGAAATTGCAGAGCAAAGCAAATCAGAAAAACCTGTGGGCAAAGATATTTTTGTAGATTTCTCTTCGGCGGCAGCGAAGCAAGAGAAAGTGGGCAACGTTTTCGAAATAATTCCAGATAGCGTTTTTCAATCGAAGCGCTTTCGCCAAGGTTTAAACCTGTTTAGTTTTCACAGCGTAATTCCGGTAATCGATAACGAATATGTTTTTGGGCTCGAGCTTCAGTCTAACAATTTGCTAAACACAATGGATTTTTACAGTGGTGCAAAATACCATCGAGATTTAAAGCGTTTCGAATACACCGCCGACATCAGCTATAAGGCGCTCTACCCTATTTTTAGCCTTGCATATCGCAACCGACCACGAAGAACCTTCTATCGAGCTAAAAACGCTATTCAGCAAGGCGATTGGCGGGAGAATTATTACAAATTAAATGCATCGATACCTGTTTCCTTTAATGCAAGAAACCACAACTATGCTTTTACGCTCAACACCGCCACTACTTTTACCAGCCGGTACCTAACGGAAAACATGCCTGCGAGTTTTATTCGTGAAGTTAAATTCCCGATGGAGTATAACTTAACTTTTAACCACAGCGTAAGAACAACAGAAAGAGATATTGCTCCACAATGGGCACAAATTTTAAGGGCAACTTACAATCATCAACCTTTCGATAAAAATCTTGGTGGTGAAATTTTAGCACTTGAAAGTTTTTTATATTTCCCAGGCTTTGCTAAAAACCATTCGTTTTTGGCAAGTTTCAACTATCAAAAAGCAAGTGGTGTAAACCAGTATGCTACCGAAATTGCAACAGTTTATGGCTACAATAATATTTTAGCGAGAAATAAATTGCAAAATACGATGCTTTTCAATTACCGCTTTCCATTTGCATTTCCGGATTGGGAATTAAGTTCATTGGCATATGTAAGAAATTTTAGAGCGGGTTTATTTTGCCACTATGAAAACATTGGCATTAACACAAGAATTACCGAGCCGAAAACATACGGGGTAGAAATAAATAGTAAATTAAACCTTTTGAGGTATCAACCTGTTGTAGATGTGGGTGCAAGATTGGTTTTTGTTAATAAAATTTACAATCAAAACCCGATATTAGAGTTTTCATTTAATTATAGTTTTTAAACCCCATGAGCGGAAAAACCATCTCCATCATCATTCTGACCGCGTTATTAACCATATTTTTAATGGTTAACACCGAGCCTGTAGATTTCGATTTCCTTGTAACAACCGTTGCCGTTTCTAAACTTCTGGTCATCGGAATTTGTGTGGTTATCGGCTTCATTATCGGTTTTATTGTTGGCCGACCAAGAAAAACAATTAGCAGTTACGACGATGAAATTGAAAAAAATCATACGGTTTCGGGCAAAAAAGAACTGAGCGACGAGGATAGAGATTATATCAGTTAGGGAGCAGAAAGATTTACCAGGATTTTTATGGATTAAAGGATTTTAGGATTTTTGCGTCTTAAAATTTGGATTTGAAAGTTTCAAAAGTGCAAGATTAGTATTTTATAGAGATGCTTAATTGGTATTGAGTAATCTCACATTTATTAAAATTTTAATCGATATTAGATTATCCCTATTTCTAAAGTAAATTTTAATTCTACTGAAATGAAATATGGCGATTTAACAGGTCGGATTATTGGCTGTGCAATGAATGTACATGGAATTTTGGGTTCGGGCTTTAAAGAAGTAATTTATCAAAGGGCACTTGCCATAGAAATGCAAAAACAAGATTTAAGTTTTCGCAGAGAAATGGAAATGACCATATTTTATGATAACATCCAAATTGGAATAAGGCGTGTAGATTTCTTTGTGGAAGACATTATCATGCTCGAGCTGAAAGCTGTTTCCGAATTGAATGACTCGCATTTAAATCAAGCGATAAATTATCTAGAGGCTTACAACCTACCAATTGGCTTACTGATAAACTTCGGAAGCAAAAGCCTAACTTTTAAAAGAGTGTACAACACTAAACACACTGAAAATAGAAAACAAGTCTAATAAATTTATATAATCCTAGAACCAGCACTGAAAATAGTGAAAACACTGAATCTTATAATCCTATAATCATAACAATCCTAGTCAAGACAACTAACCCAAGGCTGTCATAATTTCGCCGAAAAGCAAACCACTACCGCCGCCATAATGCTGAATAATTTTTACATTGGGTTTTAACGCAGTTATATTATTCCTGAGCGATTTTTCACATTCCAGGTTTATCCCATTACCCAAGAGCACCAAGTCAACTTCTTGCGCTTCGAAAATCGAAATCGCTTCTTCATCCGTACAAACACAAATGCCTTTCCATTCAGGTCTGGCATTAAGCAAGCGGTTCATTACAGCAGTAATTTCTTTATCTCGCCCGATGTAAAGTATGGTAGTTTGCATATTTTTAAGTTCAAGGTTATAAATAAAAGTCTTAACAAAATAGCCGTCACTTCGACTATAACGCAGTCCTGAAAATTTGGGATAGAAATCTTTGAAGCTAGCTAAAAAACTAAATCCAAAGATTTCTCCACTGCGGTCGAAATGACGGCCAGTTTATTAATTCAATTCCATTGGTACATCCATTAACAATACTTCGGCATCAGCAGAATTCGCTTTAAAACTGATGCTATCTGTATCCCAAATACCGATGGCATCTCTTGTGTTTAGAACCTGCCCGTTAATGGTAACCTCTCCGCTAATTACAAAAGCATAAACACCGTTACCCGCTTTTTTAATTTTATATTCCGTTTCAAAATCAGCATCGAACTTTCCTAAAGAAAACCAGGCATCCTGATGAATCCAAACGTTATCATCTTCCGCATTTGGAGATAAAATTTGCTGAAAATTGTTATGACGAGCAGCAACATCTAAAGCTCTTTGGTCGTAACGCGGCGTAACGTTCTTTTTATTCGGGAACAACCAAATCTGCAATAAATTTAGCTGTACATCAGCCAAGGCATTAAATTCGCTATGACTTACACCTGTTCCAGCACTCATTACCTGTATTTCGCCAGCGGTAATCGTTGCCGAATTTCCCATGCTATCTTTGTGGGCAATTGCACCAGCCAATGGAATGGTAATAATTTCCATGTTATCGTGTGGATGCGCTCCAAAACCCATTCCACCATCAATCAAGTCATCATTTAAAACGCGTAAAACTCCAAAATGCATCCTTTCAGGATTGTAATAATTAGCAAAACTGAATGAGTGGTGAGCGTTTAACCAACCATGATTTGCATGGCCTCTGGTGTTTTCTTTGTACAAAATAAACTGTGACATAAATTTCCTTTCTTGTTTATGATACAAATTTACTGCAGGTTGTAAACCTGTGCATTGATGTAGGGTAAGTAATTAGTTGGAAAGTCAGAAAACGGAAGTCCGAAGTCTGCAGTTTAAAGTCGAGAGTTTAAAGTTCAAGTTTTAATAAAACCGCATCACTATTTAATTCTCTTAATGCATCTAAAGCTATCCAATTAGCTTTTTTATTTTTTTGAGCAAGAATATTATTTGCAGTTTCGATAGCGTGTTCATGTAAAAACCCATTTCTTTTACCGATTTGCCTCAACGCCCAGTTAATTGCCTTTTTAACAAAATTTCGGTTATCATAAGCTTCTTTTTCTATAATGGGCAAAAATTCAAGGAAAGTTTCGTTCGGCTCTTTTTTTAAATGAACGGCAGCTGTAGCCATCAAAACAAAACTGGTTCTTTTTACAAATTCTGCCTCAGCAGTTGCAAACTCGAATATTTTTGATTTAAAGTAAGGCGTTTTAACGAAAAGATTAGCAAAAGCCTGGTCGCAAATATCCCAGGAATTAAAATCTTTAACCCAGGCATTTATCTGACTTTCGGTAACCAATTTATAATCGCCAATAAAACTGGCTAAAAGCCGAGCTTCATGGAAACCAGTTTGCCAGAGCTGCAAAGATAAATCCTGATTTTTACCAATGGTTTTTGCAAGCGTTCGAATATTTGGTACCCGAATGCCGTATGCCTTCGAAATATCGATGCCAAACTGCGCCATCTTTTTCAAATAATCAGGCTCGCTAATGGCCTGCAGCTCAGAAAGAATAAAATCTATATCCCCTAAGGCGGTCTTTGACTTTCTATCGCTCATAACACGAAATTATATTTTTTGCATAGTTTTAAGTAAAATAAACCAGATTGCAGTGGAAAGATCCCGATTCTTCATCGGGACTTGAAACGAAAAGCGGGGCTACCGTAACCGATGCCCCACTGTATTTGCTTTCCAAAAAATCGTAATTCGTAATTTAAAATTGTAATTACGAAAGCGCCTGCTCAATATCGGCCAAAATATCATTTATATGCTCCAAACCAATTGATAGACGAATAGAACCTTGTTCAATACCAACCTCGTTACGTTGCGCTTCGGTAAGTTTGCTGTGGGTACTGGTTGCCGGGTGCGTGGCGATTGAACGCGTATCGGCAAGATTTGCAGAAATAGAAAACATTTCCAGTTTATCCATAAAATTGCGGGCTGCTTCAATGCCGCCATCAACCACAATGGTAACAATGCCACCACCTTGTTTCATTTGCTTTTTAGCAATTTCATATTGTGGATGAGATGGTAAAAACGGGTATTTGACCAACTTAATTTTCGGATGTTTCTCCAGGTATTCAGCAACTTTTAAGGCATTTTCGCAATGGCGGTCCATACGAATGGCTAAAGTTTCTAAGCTTTTTGATAAAATCCAGGCGTTGAAAGGAGATAATGCTGGTCCGCTGTGACGGGCGAAACCGATAACTTCGGCAATTAATTCTTTTGTACCTAAAATAATTCCACCTAAAACACGTCCTTGTCCGTCGATGTATTTTGTAGCTGAATGAATCGAAATATGCGCTCCTAATTTTATTGGCTGTTGCAAATATGGTGTGGCAAAACAGTTATCAACCACTAAAAGCTGATTGTGTTTCTTTGCCAGATCGCCTAAAAATTCCAAATCGATGATATCTATACCAGGATTTGAGGGCGTTTCTACGAAAATCATTTTAGTATTCTGCTTAATTAAACCCTCCCAATCTTGTGGTTTATCTAAATCGGCATAATCGAAAGTTACACCCCATTTTGAGAAAACATTGGTTAATAATTGGTGTGTAGAACCAAAAACCGAGCGACTAGAAATGATATGGTCGCCAGCTTTTAAAAATGCACCGAAAGTTGTAAAAATAGCCGCCATACCTGTTGCCGTGGCGAAACCATCTTCAGCGCCTTCTAACAAACACATTTTTTCAATAAACTCTGAGGTGTTTGGATTTGAGTAACGGCTATAAACATTACCTTCTTTTTCATTGGCAAATAAAGCCCGCATTTCTTCAGCATCATCAAATTTATAACTCGATGTTAAGTAAATTGGTGCGGAGTGTTCCTTATGTCCACTACGTTCGGTTTGAGTGCGTATCGCTATGGTTTCAAAATTTTCGGATTTCATTTTATGATGTTGTAAGTTTTAGGTTCTAAGTGATACGTTAAAATAGCCAGGCTACTTATAACTTAAAACGTATTACGTATTACCCTTAATTGTATATGTAAAGTTAATTTTTGCCGAGCGCCCTAAAATGTTCGACACAGAGCAGTATTTATCGAAAGTCATTGATAAGGCACGTTCTACTTTTGATGGATTTAAATCGCCATATAAA
Source organism: Pedobacter aquatilis (assembly GCF_030409415.1). Lineage (GTDB taxonomy): Bacteria > Bacteroidota > Bacteroidia > Sphingobacteriales > Sphingobacteriaceae > Pedobacter > Pedobacter aquatilis. The sequence continues at coordinate 33,875 of NZ_JAUFPW010000005.1, forward strand.
TTGAAGTGAATATCAATAACGTCAAATATTGGTGGCATTTCTTCGTCTTTGCGGGTTGCATTTATAGCGATTTTAATATCATCGAGTGGTTCTTTTTGTTTGGTTAAAACATTCACCATATCGATGCCGCTGCAACCACCAAGGCCAACCAATAGCATTTCCATTGGCCTGAAACCTTTGCCCTCGCCACCTATTGCAGCTTTTGCATCTAACTCAACGGTGAAACCGTTTTCATTTTCTGCCTCGAAATTAAACTTCCCGCTTTTGCGGATGAGATTTATATTCATGTTGTATTGTTGTTGTTAGTTTGTCGTTGTCCGTTGCCTGTCTTTTGTTTTTCAAAGCGAAAAACCGCCAACGAAAAGCGAAAATCGAAACTAAATATTATAATAAACTAAATTGTCTTTTTCCAGTTCGGGCAATTTAACGGCTTGGTTAAAAATTGCAAAAACCGATGAACCGCTGCCACTCATTAAAGCGAATGTTGCGCCTGCATCGTATAAACTGGTTTTTATTTGATGAATTTGGGGATACTTTGCGAATACCGATGGCTCGAAATCGTTGATAACCTTATTTTTCCATGTTGTTGGCGACAAATGTATGATTTCTTTTAAGCTTTGCAAAGGTTTTTGAGGTTTTACCAGCGCATAAGCATCGGCTGTGCTTACATGAACAGGCGGTTTTACCAAAACTTTAAACCATGCTGACAAATCAACTTCGCATTTTTCAAATTCATCGCCTTTATTAAACGCATAAACAGGTTTATTTTCGATGAAGAAAGCGCAATCGGCACCGAGTTTTCGGGCATAAGATTCCATTTGATTAACGGTTAAACCTAACTTGAATTTTTCGTTAATCAGTTTGATTACGAAAGCGCAATCTGCCGAACCACCACCCAAACCTGCACCAACAGGGATATTTTTTAAAAGATTAATTTGTTGCGCAGGAATATCATAATCGGCATTTATTAAATGGTATGCTTTTAAGCAAAGGTTGTCATTCGAATCGCCAGGAATATCAATTCCATGAATTTTGCAAGATGTTTCATCGGCATCGCTAATTTCTACCGCATCCTTTATATTAATCGGATAAAATACAGTTTCTAAGTTATGATAACCATCTGCCCTTTTTTCGGTAATGTTTAAACCTAAATTTATTTTTGCGTTCGGAAAGGATAACATTTTGATTTACGATTTTTGATTTACGACTTACGATTTCTCTCAAAGCTAAAAACCGATGCACACGCAAAAATACAAAAGTGTTTCTATTCTATTTCTAAATAAATTTGAAGCGCAATTTCAGTACATCTATTCGTGTTTCTTCCCGTGTTTCGCTTTTACGCTTCGCTTCGTCGTGCCTCCTCGCTGCAGGGTAACGCTGCACCCTGGGCTAAATGGCCTATAATTGCAACTATTTAGGTTTTCATTGCAAAGTCTTCAAATTAAAAAACCACCCCTTGCCCCTCCTTGAAAATAAGGAGGGGAGTTGGACAAAGCAGGTAAACTAAGTGATTACGTTTTAGGTTAAACCTGCTAAACCTTAATTATAAGCCACAGCAATAAATTAACATTCTGCCTACTCCCCTCCTAAATTAGGAGGGGCAAGGGGTGGTTTAAATTTTCAGTACAAAATACTTTGTTATTAAACCTGGTTGAAATGGAAAGCCCGCCAGCGAGGCACGAGTGCGTACTTGAAATGAAAAACAGGGCTATATTCCGCCATTGACTCCAAACCGAAGTTTTCCTAATCAAAAAATCATTTTAATGTTAGTAAACAATTAGTGTTTATAAATAAGCGTATTAACAAATCATAAATTTTAGATATTTGTAAACGATAGAAAGTTTATGAAACAATATTTAGATTTAATGCAGCACGTGCTGGATAACGGCGCACAAAAACACGACCGCACAGGAACTGGAACCATCAGCGTTTTCGGCTACCAAATGCGTTTTAATTTGCAGGAAGGTTTTCCAATGGTTACCACTAAAAAGCTCCATTTAAAATCTATTATACACGAATTAATCTGGTTTTTAACTGGCGATACAAACATTAAATATTTGAAGGATAATGGTGTTCGTATTTGGGATGAATGGGCAGATGAAGATGGAAACCTTGGACCAGTTTATGGCTCGCAGTGGAGAAGTTGGCCAACACCCGATGGCAAACACATCGACCAGATTACAAACATCATCAATACGATAAAAAATAACCCAGATTCGCGTAGAATTATAGTTTCGGCCTGGAATGTGGCAGAAATTGAAAATATGGCATTGCCGCCTTGTCATGCTTTTTTTCAGTTTTATGTAGCCGATGGAAAATTAAGTTGCCAATTATACCAACGCAGTGCTGATATTTTCTTGGGTGTACCTTTTAATATTGCATCTTATGCTTTATTAACCATGATGGTAGCGCAGGTTTGTGGTTTAGAGGCTGGAGATTTTATCCACACTTTAGGCGATGCGCATTTATACAACAACCACATCGAGCAAGCAAACTTGCAATTAAGTCGTGAGCCAAAACCATTGCCAACGATGAAGATTAATCCAGATGTGAAAAGCATTTTCGACTTTAAGTTTGAAGATTTTACATTGGAGAATTACGAAGCACATCCGCATATTAAGGGGGTTGTGGCGGTATAGTTCATTAGTCATTGGTTCAATAGTTCATTTGTCATTGGTATCATTTGGCTAAGCTTCTATCTAAAAAATCTCTATTTAATTTCATCCCTTATAATTAATGTATAAAACAAAGTAATTATGAGCTATAATCGAATTGAGGATTTGGAGGTTTATCTACTTGCTGAAGATTTATCAAATGAAATTTGGGATATTACAACTAAATGGGACTTTTTTGCTAAAGACACCATTGGAAAGCAAATCTGCAGAGCGGCAGATTCAATTAGTGCTAATATAGCTGAGGGTTATGGACGTTTCCATTTTAAAGAGAACAAAAACTTTTGTTATTACAGCAGAGGTTCTATTTTGGAAACAAAGTCTTTCTTAAGAAAAATGCGACATAGAAGTTTGGTTAGCGAAGATATTTATAACCAACTTTTCAATAAGCTCGAAATAATACACATTAAGCTTAATGCTTATTTAAAATATATTGGTAAGAAATCTTTTGGCACTTAGCCATGAGCGGATGAGCCAATGAACTATTGAACTAATGACAAGTGAACCAAGAAATCTTTCCATAGCCGTTGCCGTTGGCGAAAATTTTGAAATCGGTAAAAATAACCAGCTTTTATGGCACATGCCTGCTGATTTAAAGTTTTTTAAACAAACCACTTCGGGCCATACCATTATTATGGGACGTAAAACTTTTGATTCTGTCGGCAGGCCATTGCCAAACCGAAGAAACATCGTGATAACAAGAGATACTGAATTAAAAATTGATGGTGTTGAAGTTGTAAATAGTTTGGATAAAGCTTTGGAGATTACTCAAAATGAGGAAAAACCTGTGTTTATAGTTGGTGGAGCAGAAATTTACCGTCAAGCTTTACCAAAAACAGATACCTTATATTTAACTACCATTCACAATACTTTCGATGCAGATACTTTTTTTCCGGAGATTAATAGGAATGAGTGGAATTTAATTAGCGCTGAACCACACCACGCGGACGAAAAGAATAAATACGATTACACTTTTGAGGTTTTAGAACGCAAGAAATAGCTACCTATTATCCGTTGGTTGAAACCAACGGCAATTATATTATAAGAGATTGCTTAGTGCCACGTAATGACGGAAACCATATATATTTTCACATACTTTGCCCCTTAAACCCGATACAGTGGAAATACTTTTTTGTTACCGTCTTCGATAAGCTCAGTCTGACCATAACAAAAAAGATTGAAACGATAGCGGGACGGAACCCAAGCCAAAAGTTGCTGCAATTGCTTTCCAAATAAATCTAACCAACTAATTTTTATTAAAAACGAGTTTAACGTAACGATTGTATTGCGATTAATCTATGTTAAAAATTAATCTTAATAAATTATCAATTAAGGGGTTCTATAATTTAAAAATTTAATTAGATTTGCCGACTTGTTAAAAAAACAGCGAAAGACAAATTATTTTAAACAAACAATGCAAGGAAAAGGTTTTATTAAGTTTATAGCGATAGTTCTAGCTATCGTTTGTGCGTATGCCCTTTCTTTTACTCTGGTAGCATCTAGTGTAGAGAAAGACGCCAAAAACTATGCGAAAGGTGATGTAGCCAAGGAAAAGGCTTATTTAGATTCGATGAGCACTGAAAAAGTTTACCCGTTATTGGGCTTTACTTATCAGGCTGTTAAATCGAAAGAGATCAATTTAGGTCTGGATTTAAAAGGTGGTATGAACGTTACGATGGAAATATCGTTAGCGGAATTAGTTAAATCGTTAGCAGATAACACAACAGATGCTAATTTTAACAAAGCATTACAAAATGCGCAAACCCAATTAAACGCAGGCGGTAAGGATTACATCAAAATTTTTGTTGATGAGTTTGAAAAATTAAGTCCTGGTGTTAAACTTGCAGATTATTTCTCAAATCAAGATAATGCTTCACTTTTGAAGCCAAACGCATCTAACTCAGAAGTTCAATCTTTCTTATCGAAAGAGGCTGAAAGTGCGATTGACCGTTCATTTACAATTTTACGTTCTCGTATTGATGGTTTCGGTGTTGTTAGTCCGAACATGCAAAAACAACCTGGAACAAACCGCATTTTAATTGAAATGCCGGGTATTCAGGATAAAGAACGTGTTTATAAATTATTACAAGGTTCTGCTGAATTACAGTTTTGGCAAGTTTATCAAATTCAGGAAGTTGTTTCTTTGCTTGAAAACATTAACAAAACTTTAGCATCAACTTTAAAAGAAACTGCTCCAGCTACTAAAGATACCACAGCTGCTGCTGCAACTGGAAGTAAATTAGCTGGCTTAGAAAAAGCTGCTGATACTGCAAAAGGTGGTAAATTAGCTGGCTTAGCTAAAAAAGATTCAACAGCTGCTAAAGCAGAACTTGCAAAATCTAATCCATTATTCTCGGTTTTAAGTATTCCTACTTATCAGGCAGAAAATGGCCAGCCTTCTTTACGCCCAGGACCAGTTGTTGGTTGGGTTGCGCAAAAAGATACTGCAAAAGTAAATTCATATTTCAAATTACCTGAGGTTGCTGCTTCTATTCCTTCTTCTATGAAGTTTATGTGGAGTGTTAAACCAATGGAAGGTTCTAAAGTATTCGAACTTTATGCAATTAAAGTTACAAGTGCTGATGGTAAACCTGATTTAGGTGGTGAAGCGGTTAGCGATTCTCGTAACGATTTTGACCAAAAAGGTAAACCAGAAGTAACCATGTACATGACCAGCGAAGGTGCTGCGAAATGGAAAAAAATTACTGCTGAAGCTTCTGCTGATGCTCAGAATAAAAAATCTATTGCAATTGTTTTAGATAATCAGGTTTATTCTGCTCCAACAGTACAAAATGAAATTCCAAATGGTGTTTCTTCAATCTCTGGTAACTTTACACAAGAAGATACTAAAGATTTATCGAACATCTTAAAAGCTGGTAAATTACCTGCTCCAGCTCGTATTGCTGGTAGCTTCATTGTTGGTCCAACTTTAGGAGCACAAGCCATTCACGATGGTTTAATCTCTTTTGTAATTGCGTTTATTGTAATCTTAATCTTCATGGCGTTATATTATCACCGTGCAGGTTGGGTTGCTAACTTTGCTTTATTAATCAACTTATTCTTCATCATTGGTATTTTGGTATCATTAGGTGCGGTATTAACCTTACCTGGTATTGCTGGTATCGTTTTAACCATCGGTTTATCTGTTGATGCAAACATCCTGATTTTCGAACGTGTACGTGAAGAATTAGCTTTGGGTAAAAATATCCCAACTGCAATTAAAGAAGGCTTTAAACATGCAATGCCATCTATTTTAGATGCAAACATTACTGTATTTATTTTAGGTGCCATTCTATATGCTTTCGGTAGTGGTCCGGTTCAAGGTTTTGCAACTACACTGTGTATTGGTATTCTTTCTTCGTTATTTGCTGCTGTTGCAATTTCAAGAGTAGTTTTCGATGCGATGTTAGATCGTAAAATGGAAATCAGTTTTGATAACAACTTTACCCGTAATGCATTCAAAAACTTAGCATTCAACTTTGTTGGTCGTCGTAAAATTTACTACATCATCTCAACAATCATTATCGTTGCAGGTATTGGAATGTACTTCAAAAATGGTGGCTTAAATTTAGGTGTCGATTTTAAAGGTGGTAGAACTTACTTAGTTCATTTCGATAAAACGGTTAACACTGAAGATTTGAAAAGCACATTATCTCCTGTTTTCGGTAACGAAACACCAGAGGTTAAAACTGCTGGAGAAGATAGCCAGGTTAAAATCACTACTACTTTCCACATTGAAGATCAAGATCCTAAAACGGATAAGGTTGTAGAAGATGCTTTAAACAAAGGTTTAGCTGGTTCTAAATACGAAATTGTAAGCTCGCAAAAAGTAACGCCGATTATCGCAAGCGATATTGTTAATGGTGCTTTCTACGCAGTTTTAATTTCATGTGTATTCATGTTTATCTACATCGTTGTACGTTTCAAAAAATGGCAATACGGTTTAGGTGCGGTACTTGCATTAGCGCATGACGTTTTAATGGTATTATCTTTCTACACCATTTTAGATGGTTTATTACCATTCTCTTTAGAGATTGGTCAGGATTTTATCGCTGCTATTTTAACGGTAATGGGTTACACCATGACAGAAACTGTTGTTGTATTCGACCGTATTCGTGAGCGTTTAAAAGAAGCTGGTAAAGAAGATTTACATGGCGAAGAACGTAATCAACTTATCAACTTCGCATTAAACAGCACATTAAGTCGTACAATTTTGACTTCATTAACTGTATTCTTCGTATTATTAGTAATCTTCATTTTCGGTGGCGATAGCATCCGCGGATTCATCTTCGCATTGTTAATCGGACGGGTAATTGGTACATATTCATCATTATGTATCTCTACGCCTATCGTAATCGATTTGGGTAGCTCTGCGGAAAAAAGAAAATAAGATTCTATAAATCTTAAAATATATCAAACGCTCCGATTTTATCGGGGCGTTTTTTTTGTTTAATTTTTAAATTCTGCGTCCGTCATTTCGACTGGAGCGCAGCGGAACAGAGAAATCTTTGAAGCAAAAATACCAATTCGAAGATTTCTACACTACGATCGAAATGACGGACTTCATATCAAGGAAACCCAACGGTCATATTAAAGTTATTTTACTTTCAATAATTGTTGAAAGTTTAAGTTACTAAACCTTTTGGCTATGTTTTTGTTAAGTTTACACATATAAAAAATGCAGATAAAATGGATTTACAGCTTCCTAAAAGTGAATACCCTAGAGTAGTGATTGTTGGCGGTGGTTTCGGCGGAATTGAGCTTGCTAAACGACTAAAAAATAAGCCTTTTCAAGTTGTGATGTTGGATAAACATAACTACCATACCTTTCAACCATTACTTTATCAGGTAGCAACGGGTGGTTTGGAGGCCGATTCTATTGCATTTCCTCTGCGTAAAATATTTAAAGGACAAAAAAACCTGATTTTCAGAGTAACCAAAGTGCAAGAAGTAAATGCAGAACAAAATTGCCTACAGACGGATATTGGAAGAATCAGTTACGATTATCTTGTGATTGCAACTGGCTCTACTAGCAACTTCTTTGGTAATAAAGAAATTGAGGAAAATTCAATGCCAATGAAATCTATTCCAGAGGCTTTGGATTTAAGAAGTTTGATTTTGCAGAACTTTGAAAAATCGTTGATTGAAACTGATTTTGATAAAAAAAGTGCCCTACTAAATTTTGTTGTGGTTGGTGGAGGTCCAACAGGCGTAGAAACCTCTGGCGCAATTGCAGAGCTCAAAAAACATGTCATTCCAAATGATTATCCAGAAATGGATTTAAGTAAGGTTAACATTTACCTAATTGAAAATTCTCCAGAGTTATTAGGACCAATGTCGCCACAAGCACAACAAAAGTCAAAGGAGTTCTTAGTTAAAATGGGCGTTCAGGTAATGAACGAAACCAGGGTTTTAGGTTACGATGGACACACCTTGACTTTACAAGATAAAGCCCCAATTTTAAGCTCTACCGTAATCTGGAGCGCTGGTGTAAAAGGACAAATAATTAATGGCTTAGATAAGGCCGAAATTGTTCGTGGCGGTCGCTTAAAAACTGATACACAAAGTTTAATTGTGGGTTATCAAAATATTTATGCAATTGGTGATGTGGCTGCAATTATTGATGAGGATACGCCAAATGGACATCCGGGTGTAGCGCCTGCAGCCATTCAACAAGGACATCAATTAGCTAAGAACCTAATTAATATTAAAGAAAATAAACCTTTAGAAAAGTTTAAATACTTCGATAAAGGCTCGATGGCAACTGTTGGTAGAAATAAAGCAGTTGTAGATATCGGTAAAATACGGTTTCAAGGGGTTTTCGCTTGGTTCACTTGGATGTTTGTCCATTTAATGACCTTGGTTGGCTTTAGAAACAAGATAATTGTGTTTGTAAACTGGGTTTGGAGTTATTTTAGCTACGATAGAGGTACAAGATTAATCATCAGAACTTTTGCCAAAGATAGAAGCGTAGATTATAGAGAAGAGGTGAAAGAGGTTCATTAGTTCAGTTGTTCATTAGTCATTAGTTATTAGTTATTAGTTATTAGTGTAAATTCGAGAACAAGATTATGGTTTGCTTGATAATTGTTTATTGGAAATTCGCAATTCTTCATTAATTATTTTCTTGAAACTTCTTTTCTTTGCAAAAAAACTTTCCGCAATTGCGTTTTATAACCAAAATATGATGAGCCAAAATAGATTCAAATTAGTCGAATGTCCGCGGGATGCTATGCAGGGATTACATGATTTTGTGCCAACAGAACTTAAATCGGAATATTTAAATTTATTGCTTCAGGTTGGCTTTGATACCTTAGATTTTGGAAGTTTTGTATCGCCGAAAGCGATTCCGCAAATGGCCGATACCACAGAGGTTTTAGCCAGTTTAGACTTAAGCAAAACGGAAACTAAACTCTTAGCTATTGTAGCTAATTTAAAAGGTGTACAGAACGCTGTTCAGCATGAAGAAATAACTTATCTTGGATTTCCTTTCTCTATATCAGAAACCTTTCAACAGCGTAATACGAATTCAAGCATTACTCAATCTTTGATGACTGTTGAGGAAATGCTTTCACTTTGTGATAAAAACAACAAAAATGCCGTAGTTTATTTATCAATGGGATTTGGAAATCCTTATGGTGATGAATGGAATTACGAAATAGTAGAAAAATGGGCGGATGTTTTAGTTGACAAAGGCGTTAAAATTCTTTCTTTAGCTGATACTGTTGGAGTTTCTACCCCTGAAAAGATTGAAAACATTTTACCAAGGCTCATATCGAGATTTAACCGTACAGAAATTGGTGTTCATTTGCATTCCACTCCTACTGAACGTTTTGAAAAAATTGAGGCTGCATATCACTCAGGTGTAAAACGAATTGATGCTGCTTTAAAAGGCTTTGGTGGTTGCCCTATGGCGGCCGATGATTTAACAGGAAACATTGCAACCGAAGATGTTATTAGCTTTTTAAATTCGAAAGGAGAAAGTCTAAATCTAAATATGGATAAATGGAATCAAGCGATGGCTTTATCGGGTAGGATATTCGGGTAGTTTTTTGTTTCATTCGTAAAATCGTCATTGCGAAGTACAGCTTGTCCCGATATTTCGGGCTAGCAATCTCTTATGATTAAATTACTTCATACCTCGCAATGACTGGAAATTTAACTAATAACTAATCAAATAGTAATAATCTTAAAAATTCCGTGACTTTCGTGCTTCCGTGGCAAAAAACTAAACTTCCTTAACCATTTTAAAATGCTGAATACCAGCTTCTTCAAACTGCTCTCCTTCAGCAATAAAGCCAAATTTAGCGTATAAACTCATCGCATCGAGTTGCGAATTCAGATAAATATAATTTGCATTTTCTGGCAAGTCAGAAAGTGCTTCGGCTATTAATGCACGCCCTACACCCATTCCTCTAAACTCTTTAAGCACGGCAAAACGCTCTAATTTATAACCTGCATCCGTTTTACGCCAACGACAAGCACCACAAGGCTGCCCATTGTGCGAAGCTAAGAAATGAATGGATTCGTCTTCATGCTCCCATTCCAATTCAGGTGGACAATTTTGTTCATCTACAAATACAACTTTGCGGATGGCAAATACTTTATCTAAATCTTCGGGATGTATAACTTTTTGAACTAGTAAACTCATTATTTATCGTTTTTAAAATGTTTATTCGTTTTCAGTTTCAGCTCGTTTAATTCCTTCGCCACATCAATGGAATGCGAACAATGAATATCGGCCTCTTTTTTTGCAAGTGCGGCAATAGTAACGTAAAATTTATGTAACTGGTCTAATTCCTTCTCGCTTAAATCTTCAATATCAACCATTCTATTACTTGCGCCCTGCTGTGCAGCAATTAATTCGTTTAATTTCAACTGAATTGCTTTGCCATCTTTATTTTGTGCTTTTTGAATTAAAAAAACCATTAAAAATGTGATGATAGTTGTCCCGGTATTAATAACCAATTGCCAAGTTTCAGAATAATTAAATAACGGACCACTTATTGCCCAAATTACCACAATCGCAGTTGCTGAAATAAATGCGGCAGAACTACCGGTAAACTTGGTTGCGGCGTTAGCAAATTTTTCAAAAAAGTTATTATTCTTTGATTTGGTCTTAGATTTTGTCATCGCATTTTAGTTTGATTAAATATAGCTATAAAACAAACAAAAGCGCCATCGGTTTTATCCGCTGGCGCTTTGTTTATTTAATTGAAAAGTTTAAAAGTTGGAAAGTTGCAACTTTACAACATTCAACATTTTAACATTCCAATGTCTTACAATTTATCGTTTGCGTTGATGCAATTCAAATCTTCGAAAGCTAAAGTTAAACGCTTAACGAATGCTTCTTCTGCTTTGCGTAACCAAACACGTGGGTCGTAATATTTTTTGTTCGGTTTATCATCGCCATCCGGGTTACCGATTTGACCTTGAAGATAAGCTTCGTTTTGTTTGTAGTAATCTAAAATACCTTCCCAAAATGCCCACTGCATATCAGTATCAATGTTCATTTTAATAGCACCGTAAGAAATTGCTTCTCTAATCTCTTCCTGAGAAGAACCAGAACCACCGTGGAAAACAAAATTAATTGGTTTCTCTGCAGTTAAGCTATATTTTTCTTTGATAAAATCTTGAGAATTTTTTAAGATAACTGGCTGTAATTTAACGTTACCTGGTTTATACACACCATGAACGTTACCAAAAGCAGCCGCAACTGTAAAACGAGGAGAAATTTTGCTTAACTCATCATAAGCATATGCAACCTCACTCGGTTGAGTATATAATTTCGAGCTATCTACATCACTGTTATCTACACCATCTTCTTCACCACCTGTAACACCAAGTTCAATTTCGATAGTCATATTCATTTTCGCCATACGGGCAAAATATTTCGAAGAAATTTCCATGTTTTCTTCGATAGATTCTTCGGATAAATCTAACATATGTGAAGAAAATAATGGCTTGCCTGTTTCAGCGAAGAATTTTTCACCGTGGTCTAAAAGGCCATCAATCCATGGCAATAATTTTTTAGCGGCGTGGTCTGTATGTAAAACCACAGCAACACCATAATGTTCTGCCAATAAATGCACATGCTTAGCTGCCGATACAGCACCTAAAATACATGCTTGCAATTTGTCATTATCTAAAGATTTACCAGCATAAAACTGTGCACCACCATTAGATAATTGAATCATAACTGGCGAATTTACTGCCTTAGCAGTTTCCAATACCGCATTAACCGTGTTAGTACCAGTTACGTTAACTGCTGGTAAAGCAAACTGGTGTTTTTTAGCCTGCTCAAATAATTCTTGAACGGCATCTCCGTAAATTACGCCTTTGTAGCCTTTTAAACTCATCTCTTGTTAATTTTTATTTGTCCGAAGTTATAAAAAAAAATAACATTACAAGCTTTTGTAACAACAGAATTATTTGCCTCACAACCAAATAGAGGGCGTTTAGTGTAAAAAACACATTATCCTTAGTGTAAAAAACACACACTAGCAGAAAATTTCAAATTCCAATATTCAATTTTCAAGCTATATAAAACGCCAAACAAGTTTTAATAAATGAATAGTAGTCCCTTTTTACACTGTTGAGAATTTTCAATTTTCACTAATCAATTGTCGAACTAAGGAAGGCATCAACTAAGTTTGATAATTGAAATTTGATTATTAAAAATTTCACCTCACTGGTATTGGTCATTGAAATTTGTTTTTTAGTGCTTTTTCAATTTGGTTATTGGTAATTCACAATCTTAATATTATTTTTCGTTTCTTTGCAATCCAATTCTTTAAAAAATTATATGGCTTGGTTTAAGAGAGAAAACAAAGGTATCATTACCACAACCGAAGAGAAGAAAGAGGCACCAGATGGCGTGTGGAATAAGTGTCCGAATTGCAAAAAACCGCTACATCAGGCAGAATTACAGGAAAACAAATACGTTTGCCACTACTGCGATTACCACTTGAGAGTAGGTTCAAAAGAATATTTTGAAGTTTTATTTGATAACAACGAATTCAAAGAGCTTTTTGCAAACCTAACATCTGGCGACCCATTAAACTTTAACGATAATAAACCTTACACCGATAGGATTAAAGAAAGCCAGGCAAAAACCGGCTTAAAAGATGCAATCAGAGCGGGTGTTGGTAAAATTGAGGGCCAGGATATTGTTATTGCCTGTATGGATTTTGCGTTTATTGGTGGTTCTATGGGTTCGGTTGTTGGCGAGAAAATTGCACGTTCTATAGATTATTCCATCAAACATAAAATTCCATTTCTGATGATTTCAAAATCTGGTGGTGCCCGTATGATGGAAGCTGCATTTTCGTTAATGCAAATGGCTAAAACTTCAGCAAAACTTGCTTTGTTAAGTCAGGCAAAAATCCCATATATTTCTTTACTTACCGACCCTACAACTGGCGGTGTTACAGCTTCGTATGCAATGCTTGGCGATATTAACATTGCAGAACCAGGAGCGTTAATCGGCTTTGCTGGTCCACGCGTAATTAAAGAAACCATTAAAAAAGATTTACCAAAAGGTTTCCAAACTTCTGAATTTGTTTTAGAACATGGTTTCCTTGATTTTATCGTAGATAGAAGAGCAATGAAAGCAAAATTAGGTGCTTTTATTAAAATGATGAATAACTAATTTTTATTAATTGCTCAATTGTTTTAATTGTTCAATTGATAATTGAAATTTGAAAAGCAGGACTTGAATAACCTCGGTTGATTCAGTCCTGCTTTTTGTTTTATTGCGACAATAAACATTTAAGTTCTTACAGCTATAAGCTATATAAATTTTATATCTTTAAGTATCAAACTAACCAAACAATGAGACACTTCTTTATCTGTGTGTTTTTACTTATCATTAGTAAAGTTGCAGTATCGCAAAGCAAGCAAGATACCTTAGCAATTAAACAGGCTGCTTTAGACTATATCGAATCTCAGCATCAGCCAAATTCATCTAGAATGGAACGTGCATTACACCCAAGAATGGTTAAACGAACTTTTTGGAAGGATAAGGCTACAAATAAAGATTATGTTAGGGAAACATCTACAGAATCGATGATCTTACTTGCTGAAAGCTTTAATAAGAAAGGAGATAAATTTCCATCTAATCCTAAGAAAGAAATTAAATTATTAGATATTTCTGAGCGAACCGCATCAATTAAACTAATCGCAGACGAATGGATTGATTACACGCACCTTGTGAAACTAAATGGAATATGGAAAATTATAAATGTGTTGTGGGAATATAATGATGTTAAACAACATTAAAGACAGTCAAATGAAAAAATTAATCTTGGCAATCTTACTATTGAGTTTTGCACTTTTTTCGCAAGGACAAGAAAAATCAAAATATGATGAAAAGCTTGCAAACAAACTCGGCTCTGATGATTATGGCATGAAAATGTACGTTTTAGTTATGCTAAAAACAGGACCAAACATATCAGAAACTAAAGCCAAAACTGATAGTTTATTTGCCGGACATATGGTAAACATGGATAAAATGGTTAGAGCAAATAAATTAGTTATCGCTGGACCAATGGGTAAAAATGATAAAAGTTATCGTGGAATTTTTATTCTTAATACTAAGTCAATTGATGAAGCAAAAAAACTTTTAGAAAGTGATCCTGCAATTAAAGCCAAAGTGCTTGATGCCGAATTTTACAATTGGTACGGATCTGCAGCATTATCAGAATATTTGCCATTTCATGATAAAATCCAGAGGAAAAGCTTTTAAGTGCTATGGAAGCGCAACAGTTAGTTTTTAAACACCAAAAAGACTGCAACATTTCCATTAACATCACATCGAAAAGTATTATTTAATTAATTTAGCTTATCAATTCAGCTAAACTTAATTATGAATAAAAAACTACTATTTCCTACCCTACTGCTCTTTACTTCATCTTTTGCTTTTGCTCAAGACAAAAAAGTTATCGATAATATTGTTAAAGAAGTTAGTGAAAACTCACAGCTAGAAAAATTAGCACACGAGCTTTTAGATGTTGTTGGACCGCGATTAGTTGGTTCGCCGCAGATGAAACAAGCAAACGATTGGGCGGTAAAAAAATATGGCGAATGGGGCATTTCTGCTAAAAACGAAAAATGGGGCGAATGGCGTGGCTGGGAAAGAGGAATCACACATATTGACTTAGTTAGCCCACGTTTAAGAACTTTAGAAGGCACACAGTTAGCTTGGAGTCCGTCAACTAACGGAAAAGCAATTAACGCAGAAGCAATTGTACTTCCTGCAATCACCGATTCAGTTTCCTTTCAACAATGGTTACCTAATGTTAAAGGCAAATTGGTTTTAATTTCAATGAACCAACTTTCTGGTCGCCCAGAAAAAAACTGGGAAGAATTTGCGACTAAAGATTTATTCGAGAAGTTTAAAAAAGAAAAAGCTGAAGCTTTAAGAGCATGGAACGCAGGTATTGCGAAAACTGGCTTAAATGCTAAAAATTTAGCTCTAGCTATCGAAAGTAATGGCGCAGCAGGTATTATTATCAATAACTGGTCGCAAGGTTTTGGTGTAGATAAAATTTTTGGAGCAAATACGACTAAAATCCCAACGTTGGATTTATCTGTTGAAGATTATGGTTTAGTTTATCGCTTAGTAAAAAGTGGTAACAAACCAATCTTAAAAATCGAATCTGAATCAAAAGAGCACGGTGTTGTACCAACATTTAATACAATTGCAGAAATAAAAGGAAAACAAAAACCAAAAGAATATGTAATGCTTTCTGCGCACTTCGATTCGTGGGATGGCGCTAGTGGTGCAACTGATAATGGTTCTGGAACCATTATGATGATGGAAGCGATGCGCATTTTGAAAAAGTTTTATCCAAACCCTAAACGTACAATTTTAGTTGGACATTGGGGAAGTGAAGAACAAGGCTTAAACGGCTCTAAAGCATTTGTTGAAGACCATCCGGAAATTGTAGGCAATTTGCAGGCATTATTCAACCAGGATAATGGCACAGGGCGTGTGGTAAACATTGGCGGACAAGGTTTTGCAAAATCTAAAGATTACATTACACGTTGGTTAGCTGCAGTTCCTGATACAATTAAAAACCAAATTAAAACAAGTTTCCCAGGTACTCCGGGTGCTGGTGGTTCTGATTTTGCATCTTTTGTAGCCGCTGGTGCATTGGGTTATTCTTTAAGCTCTACTAGTTGGGATTATGGAACTTATACTTGGCATACTAACCGCGATAGCTATGATAAATTAGTTTTTGACGAAATTAGAAGCAATGTGATTTTAGCAGCAATTATGGTTTATATGGCTTGCGAAGACCCTGAAAAAACTTCAACAGAAAAATCGACTGATTTGCCTGTAAATGAAAGAACAGGCAAACAAGCAACCTGGCCTGTTCAAAGTAAAGCTAATAGAAAAGGCGGTTTGTAAATAAAATTAAAAGATATTTAGAAAGAGCATTTGGAAACAGATGCTCTTTTTTTGTGCTACATGCTTTGTACAAACGGAAGTTTAATAAACCCGATAAAGTGGAAATCCTTTTTAATTATTCTTAATTTAATAGATTGCCACGTCGTTCCTCCTCGCAATGACGATGAAGAAAGACAGAAAAGAAGTTTAAAAAGATTGGAACGATAGCGGGGCTTTCGGAAACGAAGAACTATTACAATTGCTTTTCAAAATATTAATAAATTAATGAGTCTTCGACAGGCTCAGACTGACAAATTTATTATCTACTCCTCTTTTTTCTGAAACTTGTAAAACAAATAGCCGAGAAAAGGCAAAATCAAAATACTGCCCAAAAGTAGAGCTAAACCTAAACTGTAAATAGTTTTCTCTGGTCCGACGGTTTCGAAAAGAGAAATTGCATTGCCATTTTTTAAGCGGATAAAATTCGGAAAGTGTGCATAGCTGATGGCGACCAAAATCATGGTTACCTGAAAACCAGCTAAAATCCTGAGGACTTTGGTTTTACCTTTAATGAGTAAGTACCAGAGTAAAATCAACGATAAGCTTGCCAGAATAATTGCAGTTAAACCAACCGTATTTTTGAAAACCCAATCGATTAGCGGGATATTATCGAAATGTGCAGCAATAAAAACCATCGCACCAAAAACTACTGCTGCAATATTCATGTACTCTGCCTTTTTTATAAATCTTTGTTTGTCATGCACATCTTCCGTTTCGCCAATGAGGTAAATGGCGGCTAAAAAGCCACAAAGTGATACCGTAAAAAAGCCAACGGCGATGGAAAACCAATTTAACCAGCCATAAACGTAGGCAGAGAGAAAATCATTTGAATTGGTATCGATATGACCAGAAATTAAACTTCCGGCAATAATGCCAAGGAAAAGCGCAGTTACGAAACTAGAATACCTAAATATTCTGTTGTAAAGCCATTGCATATCATCTTTAACGGCATCATAGTGGCGAAAAACGAATGCTGTACCACGAGCAATAATTCCAATAAGCATAATGAGCAGCGGTATGTGAAGATAAACCGACATGGTGGTGTAAATACGGGGAAAACCAACAAATAGAATTACAATGGCAATAATAAGCCACATATGGTTAGCTTCCCAAACCGGACCAATTGCCTGATAAAGTGTTTTGCGTGTTCTGCTTCTGTTTTTGGTTGAAGTAAACAGTTCAATAATTCCAGCTCCAAAATCTGCACCACCTAAAAGAAAATAAAGCAAAATGCCTAAACATAAAAAAGTTATTACAACGTATTCCATAATTTATTTTGTTGCCACAGTTAGCTGATTTATACTTCCGATTTTTTGTTATTATAAAGTATGGGAACCATTTTTATCTGCCGGTAAAGCAAAAAGGTAACAATTACACTGAGTGATATATAAATTGCCGAGAATATATAAAAAGAATAAGCAATTCCCGGCATTGGCGTAACTGCATCTTTCGTACGCATAATACCATAGATTATCCAAGGTTGGCGACCAACTTCTGTTACTACCCAGCCAGCCTCTAATGCTAGATAACCTAATGGGATTGCAAATACAAATAGTTTTAACAGCCAGCGTTTGCTTAATAAATCTTTTTTACGAATAAGATTGAAGAAATATATGAGTGAAATTAGCATTAACAATGTACCAATGCCAACCATAATTTGGAAGGCGTAATGTGTTATTGCAACAGGAGGTTGCTTATCGGCGGGGATTTTATCTAAACCTTTTACTTCAGCTTTGAAATCGCCATGCGCAAGAAAACTTAATGCCCCAGGAATTTTTATTGCCCCTTTTACGGTTTTATCTTTCTCATTTACGATTCCGCCAATTAATAATGGCGCAGGTTTTTCTGTAGTGTAAAGCGCTTCCATCGCCGCAAGTTTTGCGGGTTGCCTTTTGGCTACATCTTTTGCAGAAATATCACCGCTTATGGGTTGAAGTAAAGCACCAATACAAGCGAAAACCGCCGCGATTTTAAATGCTTTTAAGTGGAATTCTTTATTTTGATTTCTTAAAATCATAAGTGCGTGTACACCAGCGACCGCAAAACCGGTTGCGGTAAATGCAGCTAAACACATGTGTAAAGCTTGTGAGAACCAGGCTTTATTGAACATGGCTTGTATTGGATCGATGTTTAGGTATTTGCCATTTACAAAATCAAATCCAGCCGGACTATTCATCCAGGCATTTGCTGCTACAACCAAAATTCCTGATGCCAAGCCACTTACACCAACAACCATTCCGGTAAACCAATGAAACCATTTGTTTAATTTATTCCAGCCGTATAAAAAGAAACCTAATGCAATTGCTTCGATGAAAAAGGCTGTTCCTTCCAATGAAAACGGCATCCCGAAAATTGGTCCGGCATGTTCCATAAATTTTGGCCATAGCAAACCAAGCTCAAAGGATAACATGGTTCCTGAAACCGCACCGGTAGCGAAAAAGATAGCTACACCTTTACTCCATGCTTTTGTTAGATTTTTATAAACCTCATCATTTGTTTTTAGCCATTTATAATGAGATACCGCCATAAAAAACGGCATAACCATACCTATGCATGAAAAAACGATGTGGAAGCCTAAAGATAAGGCCATTTGGGAACGGGCCGCTAAAAAATCATCCATATCTTATATTGGATTTTGTGCAACACAAATATAGTAGATATGGATTTACTAGTACTGATTTAGAAGCTTTTGCTTAGAATTATTTTAAATATAGAATGTTTATAAATTGAAAATAGATTTGGAAAATGTTAGCCACAAATTCGCGGATTATTGCAAATTAATCTATGAATTTGTGACTAAAATTTAAACCCCTTTCAATTCATCGTAAGCAGCTGTTAAACTTCTCTGAATACCTTCGCCTTGCCATTCGGAAGCATTTGGAATAGTTGTAATTTTTAAAATTTCTTCTTTGGATTTTCCAGCTTTAATTTCACCTGAAACAAGTTTCAATAAGTTTTGCAAGTAATTTTGAAATGATTTTACATCAGCTTTATTACCAGTAATTTTTTCTGGCTCTCTGCTATGACCGAAAATGAATAAGGTATCATTATCAAATTGATTGTGAATCTTATCTAAAGCGGTTATCCAATTGCCAATGTGTGCACCATTTTCTCTATCTATATATGGAAACTTTCTATTTGAAACTAAATCGCCAACGTGAACAATATTAGCATTTTCGAAATGGTAAACGGCATCGCCATTTGTATGTGCTGAACCATAGTAATAAGCACTGATTTTCTCATCGCCAACGGGCGCTTTCCAGCCTGTACCAAATGTAGTATCGGGCAACAATTGTTTATCTAAATTATTTGCTTTTTCAGCACCCCGTTTTTGGTTGACCAATGAGTTTTGATGCGCTACAACTTTCTCTACTAAACCTTTAAAGGCAATATTTCCGGCGGTATGGTCGCCGTGATGATGTGTATTAATTAGATATTTAAATGGTTTATCACCAAGTTTTTTTAATTCTTCTATTACATGGGGTGCAGAAGCCGGAAACTGAGCATCGACGACTACAAATCCGTTTGGCGAGTTTAACCATCCAATTGTTCCGCCTTGCTCTGTAAATACTCCTACATTATTTCTTAAAGCCTTAAAGTTATAAGCCCGTAGCATTTCTTTTTGAGCAAAAACATCAGTTTTATAAATTGAAAGCATAGCCATTGCTAATGCAGAATTCTTGATAAAATTTCTTCTTTCCATTTTTGGGATAAATTAAAAAACCACAACGTATGCTGTGGTTTAAATTTAATAATTTTAACGATAAAATATATCTTAAATTCCTGAACCAGGAGTTGTTCCAGGTTCGTGGCCTGGTCCGAAGGCATTATTTTTACGGTCTTTATCCTTATTAAATAAATTGGTTGCAACTTTTGATGATTTGTTATCATCAAGGTTTCTATTTTCTTTAACGTCTTCAGCCGTTTTATTTAGCAATTCGTTCTCAACGATTTTACCTTTTTCTTTATCAGTTCCCATAGTATTTTCTATTTGATGTATTAAGAGAACAAGGGAAAAACCATATTGTTTCTATTAGTTGTTTTAGGAATAGGTTTAAGCATAGCAATGCCATTGAACTGTCTTCATTACCTAAAAAAGAACACCACCTAAAACATTGCGCCAGGTAATTTACTTAACTCGTGTATGCAGCCAAATGAATTAAATTTTCTTTTATGAATTTTGTTAAAGTGATGCGAAGATTCAAAAGAAAATGGTGCTAAAATGAATTTGTAAATGTGTTTTCTTTCAAGTTTTTCAGTTTTATCAGCTTCTGAATTTTGCATTGCTGATTTAGTTTGATGATTTTCCATAACGCAAAGATTTAAGTTTTATAAATTTGAGTTTTGCTTAACCTTACACCAAGGGAAATATTGATAAGGTTTTGTTAAGGAACTAAATAATATTGGCATTTACTATTTGCCGTTAGCTTATTAAATATAAGTTTTAAATTTGAGTTTTGCAATAGATAACTATTAATTAACCATTGACTGATGTCAACGGCAAGGACAGACCTAATTGCTAAACCAAATACAATTTAATTCATTGCCGTCTTGCTTCAGCAGACGGACTTCAATTTATTCTTAATTGTTTTCCTCGCTAAGAACCAGAAACCCTTGTAAATTAAACCTGATTGCAGCGAGCATCCCGATTTTTCATCGGGATAAAGCGTAAAGCAGGACTAACCTTAACAAAAGTTACTGCTATTGCTTTTCAAAAAAATAAAATTGATTTTCAAAACAGCTTAATAACAAAAAAGTCCCGAATTTCTTCGAGACTGTTCCTATCTGGTTAATGATACTTTAGGCTAAGGCATTTTGCTTAACCACCATTTTAACTTTTTCTATTACGTAATCCAGTTCTTCTTTTGTGGTGTATTTACTAAAAGAAAAACGAACAGACGGACGATTTGGGTCGGCATTGATGCCATTTAATACGTGTGAGCCAATGTTTGAACCTGATGAACAAGCGCTACCACCAGAGGCACAAATGCCATTAATATCAAGATTAAACAACAACATATCGGCCATATCCATCTCTGGGAAAGATACGTTTAACACCGTATAGAGACTTTTATCGGCATCCGTTTCGCCATTAAAACCAATACCAGGAATTTCTGCAATTAGTGCTTCTTTTAAATAATCTTTTAAACCCTGGATATGATTTCTATGCTGCTCCATTTCTGCATAGGCAATTTCTAAAGCCTTTGCCAAGCCAACAATACCATATACATTTTCGGTACCGCCACGCATATTACGCTCTTGTGCGCCACCGTAAATCATTGGCGGGATTTTAACATTGCTATTTACATACAAAAAACCAACGCCTTTCGGACCGTGTAATTTATGTGCTGCACAAACAATAAAATGTGCTTTAAGCTCGCGAACGTTGTGCGGATAATGCCCCATCGTTTGAACAGTATCTGCATGATAAATTGCATTGTATTTTTCGCAGATATCGCCAACTTTAACCATATCGGTAAGTGTACCCAATTCGTTATTGGCATGCATTAACGAAACAAAAGTACGCTCGTTATTTTGTAAAAGTTCTTCCAAATGCGCATAGTCCACATTTCCCTTTCCATCAATATTAACAAAGCTTAGCTTATCAATTTCGCCATTTTTAAGCATGGTATTTAAGGTATGCTCAACTGCGTGATGTTCAATTTTAGATGTTATGGCGTGTTTAATACCATAAGCGGCAATACCACAACGAATAGCGGTGTTATCGGCCTCGGTTCCTCCTGAAGTAAAAAACACTTCTGATGGAGATGCGTTTAATAAGCCAGAAACCGTTTTACGAGCCTTCTCAACCAACGTACGTACCTCGCGACCAAGTGCATGAATGGCAGATGGATTACCAAAGTAATTCTCCATCACGTTGCTCATTTCGGCAATTACTTCTTTATCTAAAGGCGTGGTAGCCGCATTATCTAAATAAACTCTCTTCATTTATTAGTTTAATTTAAGGATTTCCTTAATGTCGGAAATAATTTTGTTCGCCAAATTCTCTGCAACAGTTTCATTTTCAGCTTCGCTGTAAATACGAATAATTGGCTCAGTATTAGAACGGCGCAAATGCACCCATGTTTTATCGAATTCGATTTTTAAACCATCAATTGTACTGTAAGGTTGGTTTTTGTATTTCTCCTCGACCTGCTTTAACAATTTATCGATATTCATTTCTGGTGTTAGCGTAATCTTGTTTTTCGAAATAAAGTACTGCGGATAACTGCTTCTTAAAAGCGAAATAGATTTACCAAACTTAGCCAAATGTGTTAAAAACAAAGCGATTCCAACTAAGGCATCTCTACCATAGTGTGATTCAGGATAGATGATTCCACCGTTTCCTTCACCACCAATAATGGCATTGGTTTCTTTCATTTTGTTAACCACATTAACCTCACCTACTGCCGAAGCATTGTATTCAGAACCTGCCTTTTCAGTAACATCGCGTAAAGCACGGGTAGATGAAAGGTTAGAAACCGTATTACCAGGTGTGTTTTGCAAAACAAAATCCGCTACGGCAACCAATGTATATTCTTCGCCAAACATGCTACCATCTTCATTTACGAAACATAAACGGTCAACATCCGGGTCAACCACGATACCTAAATCGGCATTTTGTTTTTGAACTTCTTTTGATATTTCCGTTAAATTTTCAGGTAGCGGTTCAGGATTGTGTGGGAAATGACCATCTGGTTCACAGTATAATTCTGTAACCCTGGTTACGCCCAAAGCCTTTAACAAAGCCGGAATAAAAATACCTCCAGTTGAGTTAACACAATCTATAACAACTTTAAAATCTGCTTTTTTAATAGCTTCAACATCAACCAAAGGCAAAGCCAAAACTTTGTCGATGTGTTTTTGCAGGTAGGTATCGTTTTTAATTACTTTGCCCAACTTATCAACTTCAGCAAATTCAAAAGCTGCACTTTCAGCTAAATCAAGAACTTCTTTACCATCTAAATCGCTGATAAACTCACCCTTAGCATTTAATAATTTTAATGCATTCCATTGTTTTGGATTATGACTTGCCGTTAAAATAATACCACCTCCTGCATTTTCATCAGGTACGGCAACTTCAACCGTTGGCGTAGTTGATAAACCTAAATCTATCACTTCAATGCCTAAACCTTGCAGAGTTCCGATAACCAAATTGTTAACCATTTCGCCCGAAATACGAGCATCGCGACCTAAAACAATTCTTTTATTACCCGTTTTTTGAACAACCCAGCTACCAAAAGCCGCTGTAAATTTTACTATATCTATTGGAGTTAAGCCATTTCCAGCTTGCCCGCCAATAGTTCCTCTTATTCCTGAAATCGATTTTATTAAAGTCACTTACTAAATTTTATATTGATTTCAAAAATACGAAAAAAAACAAGATTGCGGGGAATTTAGAGCGATTAGCTAACTTAATTTACATTGTTTTTATATCTATTTATACGATATATTTAGTAGAAATATCTTATCAATCGTTTGTTATAAATGGTTTTTAGAAAAGCAATTACAGTAAATTTTCGGTTAACACAGCCCCGCCCCCGTTTCAAGTCCGCGTCTCGTTCCTCGCCTTGCGGGCTTTCTCACTTTGGTCGGGCTTAGGTGGACAAAGTAGTGGTACTTTTGAGCTGAGCATGACGCAAGACACTGACAATACTGATAAAATATTTTGCTTTACCGCCCAACTAAGCCAAAGCAATACATCTTCGTTCTACTTAAATCCGGCCTAACAAATTTTTCGGCAAACACAGTCAAAGCCTTTGAACATACTTTAATAGAAAAATTTTCAGCCGGTGTTTTTTGTTTCTTTTTGACATCAAAAAGAAAAAAGCCCGTCCGGCCAGGACAAAAAATGAGATTCTTTACGCATAATAAAAATAGTTTTCGACAGGCTCAGACTGACAGTATTTTAAGACATTTTGCTTTAAGATTCCCGCATACGCTAGAATGACGGCGAACTTTTAATAAAAAAGTGTGGGTACACGCACCTTAGCGACTTATAATCTAGACTACTAAGTTGGTTTCAATACACCCAAATATACAATCACAACAACATCCCATCAATTAATCTAATTTTGCAATATTGTTGCATAAAAGCAATGAACCACTTCTCATGCTAAGCTAAAATCTTATATTTGCATCTTTTTAAAATACAAAACGGCTTTTTATGCAGCGCAAATGGTTTCAATATTGGTTTAATTCGCCATATTATCATATTCTTTATCAACAAAGAAACGATGCAGAAGCCGAATTTTTCATTGATAAATTAACAGATTTTTTAAAGCCCGCAACAGAAGCTAAAATGCTTGATATTGCTTGCGGAAAAGGAAGACATTCAATTTACTTGAACAAAAAAGGATTTGATGTTACCGGAATCGATTTATCAGAGCAAAGTATAAAGTACGCCAGGCAATTTGAAAACAATAAGTTGCATTTTTTGGTGCACGATATGCGCCGCTTATTTTACATTAACTATTTTGATATTGCATTAAATCTGTTCACCAGTTTCGGTTATTTTGATACTGAAAAAGACCATGTTAATGCACTAAAAACCTTCAGAAAATGTTTAAAAACTGATGGTAAACTGGTTTTAGATTACTTCAATACTGAAAAAATTGTTAGAAATCTAAATTCATGCGAAGTTAAGTCACTCGATGGCATTACCTTTAACATTACTAAAAATGTGGTTGATGGAAAAATCATCAAGAAAATAAATTTCGAAGACGAAGGAAAAATTTACAATTTCGAGGAACGTGTGCAGGCCTTCAGTTTCCAGGATTTTGAACGAATGCTTACTAAAGCCGGAATGGTAATCGAGCAGACTTTTGGAAGTTATGCCTTGGAGCATTTTGATGAATGTACATCTGACAGGCTTATTTTAATCTGCAAAAAAGCATGATAGAAAGCATACAGCAATTTGATGTAGAATTATTTTTGAAAATCCACCGCGGACTTTCAAACGGCTTTTTCGATTGGCTGATGCCTTTAATGCGGAACCGTTTTTTTTGGTCGCCGCTTTACCTTTTTATTATAATCTTCTGTATAAAACAATATAAAAAGCAAGGCTATTACATTATCACCATGTTGCTTTTTACCTTCGCCATGGGCGATTTAATTGCATCCAGAGTAATAAAACCTTTGGTTTCTAGAGTCCGCCCTTGTAATGATTTTAGCCTTTCGAATGAGATTATCCATCGTGTGCCTTGTGGCAGTGGCTTAAGTTTTCCATCGGCTCATGCAACCAATCATTTTGCAATTGCTGTGTTTTTAATTTTCGTATTTTACAATAGATGGAAACCTATTTTACCAATTGGCATTTTTTGGGCTGCAATTATCAGCTTTGCTCAAGTATACGTTGGCGTTCATTATCCTGTTGATGTAACTACAGGTGCAATACTTGGAACGTTAATCGGTTTTATCTGTTCAAGAATTTTTAAGAAACTACAACCTGATTTTTAAGCTATGGAAATTTGGAAATTCGCCGTGCTTTTTTTCTGTGCTTTATTAGGAGGCTCGTCTATCTTTTTGGTTAAAAGCGATAAATCTAAATTATTAAGGCTGATTTTATCCTTTAGTGGCGCTTATCTTTTTGGTATTACTGTTTTACACCTAATTCCAGATGCTTACAGCGGCCCCGATAAATGGCAGATTGGTATATTTATCCTGATTGGTTTTTTACTTCAGATATTTCTTGAGCAATTCTCTGAGGGTGTTGAACATGGACATATTCATAAACACCATGATGGTCATGTTTTTCCCTTTGGGATTATGATAAGTTTATGTTTGCACGCATTTTTAGAGGGAATGCCGCTTGCAAAGGATCAGCATAACGAACTAATCTTTGGAATATCTCTACATCACATTCCAGCGGCATTTGCCTTAGCCAGTATTTTAATGCAAAATCATTTCAAAAAAGGCAGCATTATGCTTTATCTATTGATTTTTGCAGCGATGGCACCTTTAGGTTTTTATGTTAGCGTGGGTTTAAGCAATGGTACCATTGGTGGTATTGATGCTTACTTCAACAAAATAATGGGCATAGTTATTGGCATTTTCTTACATATCTCTACAACCATTTTATTTGAATCAAGCGCCGACCATAAAATTAATACACGTAAAATGATTGCGGTTTTATTGGGAATTGGCGTTTCACTTGTTGGTTTTTTCGCCGGAGGGCATTAGAACTTAAAGTATAAAGCAGGTTTAAATCCTCTACTTCTTTTCTTTCTTTTTCCCATATCCCCATGGACAGTGCTTGCACTTATTTTTACAACAATAACCACGTTTTAAGTGATAGGCTTCGGTAAAAACCATAAAGCCATCTTCATTAAAATAAAAATCTTCGCCTTCTTTCATCATTAATTATTGAATGAGTGAATTTTAAATAATAGAATGATCGGCAAATTCAATCAATCTCTCATTCAAAATTCAATTATTTCTATCAGTTGAGTATTTTAACCACCAAGCTATCCTTAAAGTATTCTTTCAATTGTTTTCCATCGCCATGCAAAGTCCAAACTTGTATTGGTTTTACTTTTTCTATAGTTTCTAATATGGCTTTCCAATCGGCATGGTCAGAAATGAACAATGAAATTCCATTTTTCTGTTGCAAATTATTCCAGCCCGAAGCAAATGCCCGAACAACATTTATCGCTTTATGATAACTATGAAAAACCATAGGCGGAACAATATAAACCTGATGTTCAAGGTTGTTCTTCATTACCTTTCTATCGTACATTTTGTAGTTACCCAGTTTTATTCCATAATCTTCGTAAATTTTTACAAAAGGCATAATACTATGGTGTACCATTACATTTCTTGTTGGACAGTGCTCATTTAACAACTGAATAATCCGCTGACTTTTACCCAAGGCATAAGCACCCAACATGATATTTGCATTGGTTTCATTCAATTTTTTTATTTCTTCAATTGGCGATGGATGTTTAGTATCCGGATTAGCAAAAGTGCTTTCCGTTATTAAAACATCAGCTTCTACAAATTCAAAAGGCTCGCAAGTAGTATCTGGTTCTATTTTATAATCGCCGGTATAAAGATATTTTACACCATTATACTCTATTAAAATCTGTGCTGAGCCCAACATATGCCCAGCAGAATAAAAGGTTATCGCTACATCTTTAATCTTGAAAGTTTCATGATAAGCTTTTACATGAAAATCGACCGCAGCAAATTTGCGATACCGATGTTCCATAAAAGTTTTTGTTGGATCTGTGCAAAACACATTTTGACTACCTCCTATTGCGTGGTCGCCATGAGCGTGAGAAACTACAGCATTATGAACAGTTTGTTGGGGATCTAAATAAAAATCGCCATAAACACAGTATAATCCTGCTGGGGTTATTGTAATAAAATCTTCTAAAATCATGAATAGGATTTAAGGATGATACAGGATTTTAAATTATTAAAGTAAGCTATAGATCAACAGATTAAAGTTTGAAATACATTTATTTCAAAAATCACTTCTGATTTGATGCGATAGCTAAAAACTTTTTATGTAAAACTAAAACCTGTTCGATAATTGAAGTTTTTTCATCGTTAACAATAAAATGGTTTGCCATTTTAGATTTTTCTTCATCGCTTAGCTGCTTATTCATTCTAGCCTTAACTTGCTCAGCAGTCACATTATCGCGTTCTATAACTCTTTTAAGTTTAGTTTCAAAAGGCGCTGTAACCAAAATTGTTGTATCAGCCATTTTGTAAGAACCACTTTCGAACAATAATGCAGCTTCTTTTAATGTATATGGAACATTGGAATCAATTTTTGCTTCCCAAACATCAAAAGCCCGAAATACAGCAGGATGAACCAATGCATTTAATTTTGACAATTCTATTTCATTATTAAAAACAATGCCTGCAATATGTTTATTATCCAGTTTTCCATCATCAAAATAGCTTTCGTTACCGAAGGCTTTTTTTATACCATCAATAAGTACATTATCGGTAACCATTATTTCTTTTGCAACAGTATCAGCATAAAAGACTGGAATACCTAAAACTTCAAACACTTTACAAACAGTAGTTTTACCACTGCCAATACCACCTGTTATACCAACTTTATACATTATTTTTCTACAACAAAATCAATTTTTGAAGGCACAATACGAACCAACTTACAATAATTTGGAAACTGGGTTATTTTAACAGTAAATTGATTGTGATTAAGTTTCTGCCATTCATCAGCATCTACCGTTGCGGTGATGAAATTTTCATCAACTTGTTCGTAGTTACTTAACGCAACCAAAAATGTTACTTTTACCTTTTTTGGATAAAGCTTAATGCTATTGTAATTCCAGTTATTTGTAATTTTCAGCGGAACTTCAACTGTTTTCTCGGTAAACTCATCAACCGGAAGTTTTACTTCTACAATAGATGGAGTTATGTATATATTTTTTAGGGAGCTATGTTGTAATGCAATTCTTACGGTTGCATTATTTTGAACTTTTGCTAGTTTTAATGTATCCGTATTCCAAGCCTCAATCTTTTCTAATTCTTCAATTGGTCCGGTTACAGTAACATGGTCAGGCGTTAATTTTATATCATTAGAAATACCATACTGGCTTACAAAATTGATATTCTGTATTAGTTTTACTTTTACCTTCTTGCTTGATTTTTTAGTAAAATCAAAATATAGTGTATCGGGCTTTACCGAAATTATCTTCTGAGAACTTTCGAATTGTTTATTTATCCCATAAAGCTGATCAGAAAGCACTACATAATCTCTCCTGTTTAATTGATTTAAGCTAACCGAAATAGATTGTGGATTTATTCTTAAACGAGCAAATAGCAATTGCCAACCTGTACCTTCTACTTTTAGGTCAACTGTATCTGATTGTGATGGAAGAAAAGCCCGCTTTTGCGGATAGTTTTTATATATCAGAACTGTTTTTGCTGTATACTCATATTTATTATTTAAAGCCATAAAAAGCCATGCAGCAATAGCCAAAAGTAAACAAGCAAGTAAGCTTATTACACGTCTTTTTTCTATCTGAGTTAACTTAATAAATGGCATAATAAATTAAATATGGCTATATAAGCAATATATCCAAATGTAATAAAACAAAAACAGTCTCGAAAGTTTTCGAGACTGCCATAAAATCAAATTTATTAAGATTATGCCTTTGGAGCCGTTGCAGCTTTGGTTGCATCTAATGAAACTGCCGATTTATCAAAACGTAGTTTAGCACCAAATTCAGATTCAATTACAAAAGTCGTATCGTTCATATCGATAATTTTACCGTGAATACCTGCTGTTGTAATAACTTTATCTCCTTTACCTAATTCTGCCACCAATTTTTTATGATCTTTTGCTTTTTTAACCTGAGGACGAATCATGAAAAAATAGAATACTACCATGATCAATACCATTGGTACAACTGTACCCAACATACCACTACCACCGGCTGCTGCTTGTAAAATTATTGTCGAAATCATTTCTTTTTTATTTGTGTTGTTTAGTTTTTTTAACTGATTAATTTTGGCGTTTGATGCTTGAACATTGCATTTTGAATATTCAATTACCAGTTATTTCTTCGCGAGTACCTCTCCTACCAAGTGAACGGTGCTAATATTTGGATAGGCATTTGAAGTTACTGTAACCACCTTATCTTGCATACCTACTTTACCGACACTATTAAAAACAACTTTAATAACACCTTCTTTGCCTGGTAAAATGGGCTCCTTTGGTGTTTCAGGGACAGTACAACCACAAGTTGCGGTAGCGTTTGAAATAATTAATGGGCTTTTGCCTGTATTTGTAAATTTGAATTCGTGCGCTGCTGATTCGCCTTCCTGAATTTTCTCAAAATCGTAAATTTCCTGTTCAAATTTAATAACCGGAGCATCTGCAGGTGCAATTTTTGATGTTGCTGAGCTATCACCAGAAGTTACTTCAGCTGTAGAATTATTTGCATTACGACAAGCGCCAAATGATAGAGCAGCAATTGCGATGATGAATAGTTTCTTCATATTAATCTTCAATTAATCCGCGACCGATTTTTTTAATTGTGTTGTTCTTTTTAAGGTCGCCTAAAATTTTGTCTAAAATACCGTTAATAAACGAATTACTTTTCGGTGTACTGTAATCTTTTGATAATTCCAGATACTCATTGATTGTAACTTTCACCGGAATCGATGGAAAATTAAGCAATTCGCATATTGCCATTTTCATTAAAATGGTATCCATTAATGCAATGCGTTCCGATTCCCAATTTTTGGTTCTATCGGCAATCATATCTTGATACTTTGCATCATTTTGCAAGGTATGTACAAATAAATCTTGTACAAATTTACTGTCTTCAATCCAATCAGCACTAATTTCAGTTAGCTTGTTTTTAAAAGGATCGTCATAAGTGAAATTTTTAAGTGTTTTGGCAACCATGCCTTTCATCACTTCATGGTCTACCTGCCAGTTTATAAATTTCTCTTCAAAAACCTGAATAATACCTTGGTTTTTTAGTATAATTTTTCTGAAAATATATTTGATAATATCTTTAGATGATTCTAAACTTTCATTAGGATCTGCAAGATATTCAGCATACTCTTTTGAAGCTTTTAATGAATTATATACAGTTTTGCGGATTTCCGGATCGAAACCCCAATCAACTTTATATTTTTTTACTGCCGAGATGTATTCTGGATTTTGCTGCATTAAAACACTGAATTTGTTGTGGAGCAATTTCAGGTTCGGATTCATATCCTCAGCAGTTTTGATGTGTTTGTTGGCACGTTCAGCAGCATCATTAGCTGTAAATTCTGTAACTTCTACCATTAGAGATAGCATCCAGATATACATTTCGTATACGCTGTCGATACTTTGCATTAAGACTTTTAAATCACCTTTAATGTCTTTTTTATCTGCCATGTGCCAAGCAAAAATGTTTTGCAAAGCTTTAATTCTTAAGTGCCTTCTATTTAACATGAATGTAAGAACGAGTGTGGTTTGTTAAACCGGTTAATAAATATTTAATATGTTGATTTTATTTTTTTTATGTCTGCAATTCTTTTTTCAGCGATGCGGTTTGCTGCAATATTTGTTGGTATTTGTTCAGTTTTACTAAGCTTAATAACGTTTCTGGTTGCTTCGTAAATATTCTCGGTTAGCTGTACGGTACGTTTTTTACCAAATCCGGTTAGTTCAGAATAACAAGCAATTAAACCACCGGCATTGATTAAATAATCTGGAGCAAAAAGAATACCCTTTTTCAAAAGCAACTCGCTATCCAATACTTCATCTTTTAATTGATTGTTAGCCGAACCTGCAATAATTGCAAATTTCATGCGCTCAATGGTTTTGTTGTTAACCGTTGCACCCATCGCACACGGCGCATAAATATCCGCATCTATGCCAAAAATTTTATCAGCCTCAATTGGTCTGGCTTTATATTTTCTGGCTACGTAAGTAAGTTGTTCCTGATTGATATCGCTAATTAAAACCTCGGCGTTTTCTTTTCTTAATAAGGCAACCAAATGCTCGCCAACATTGCCAATTCCTTGCACAACAACCGTTCTACCGGCAAGCATATCCGTACCAAAAACCTCTTTAACACTTGCTTTAATACCTAAATATACCCCTTGAGCAGTAAATGGAGCTGGGTTACCTGCACCGCCTAAAGATTCTGGTACGCCTGTAACGTGATTGGTTTCCATGCGGATATATTCCATATCACGCGTGTTGGTTCCCATCTCTTCGGCCGTAATAAATTCGCCATTCAGGTTTTTAATAAACCTGCCATAGCTGCGCATTAAAGTTTCTGATTTGTCTTTTCTTGAATCACCAATGATTACACCTTTTCCACCACCAAGATTTAAACCTGTAATGGCTGATTTGTAGGTCATTCCTCTTGATAAACGGAGTGCATCTTCCAATGCTTCGGCTTCTGTAGTATAGCTCCACATACGTGTACCGCCTAAAGCCGGACCTAAAGTTGTATCATGAATAGCAATAATTGCCTTTAGACCAGTGTCGGCATCATTACAAAAAACCAACTTTTTATGCCCGTAAGCACTCAATTGCTCTAAAATGGATGAATCTGACGAAGAATTTGCTGGCATAATGAACGTTAGGCTTAACCTGCTGCAAAATTAAAATAAAAAACCATTATTACACGCATTTAATTAAACTATCACAAAATTTATTCGATGCTATATTTAAAATGCCGTTCATTCAACTAATAATTTGGGTAATAATTATATTTTTCGATGCTTTTTAATAAAAGTTACATAGCTAAAGCCGCATTATTCAAATAAACAACAGGCAGCTGAAGCAGCCTGCAATGAATATGTGTACTCTTTAAATAATGCCTTTAAGGAATTTGTTCTTCATTGCTGTTGGTTTCAACCAATGGATAACAGAAAAAGATTTTGCAATTTAACCACTCCCCACCCCCTCCTAAATTAGGAGGGGAGTGCATCCGGTACTATGAATTCTTGGAGTTATTCTAAAGTTCCATGGTTTTTTATCAAATTATCTTACTAAAAGCAACTAACAATCAATTATATATTCTATTTAAATAATGCCTTTAAGGAATTTACTCTTCATTGCCGTTGGTTTCAACCAATGGATAACAGAAAAAGATTTTGCAATTTAACCACCCCCCAACCCCCAATGTCATTAACTTAAGGCTCATATCGCTCTTTTGTAGTTGGTCCATGTTTGATATTTTCCTTTGGTTCTTTTACTTTTTACGATTCGCAAGA
>NZ_JAUFPW010000006.1 GCF_030409415.1 Pedobacter aquatilis
CAATGTCATTAACTTAAGGGAATCATAGGGTAAGGAACTGTAAAAACAGTTCCTTTGTGCTTTCGAAACAACCCCCATGACATCAACAAACATAGAAATAATCTTGATATTAAAAGATTTTTTACAACAGGTTCAAAACAATCCCGAGCTACGGAATCATTTTGCATCATCCCAAAGTTTTACCAGACAAAGGAAACTACCCCTTGATCGAATTGTCTACCTTGTTATTAGTCTTCTCAAGCGTAGCCTTTCGGTAGAATTAGAGGATTTTTTCGCTACTCATCATCCATCAGAGGCTTGTGCCACCAAGGCTGCATTTTGTAAGCAGCGAGAAAAGCTGCATTATAGTTTTTTTGCACTTTGGAATGCGGTGTTAGTTAATTCCTTTTACCGTCTTTATGGCAAGCAGATAAAACGATGGAATGGGCTCAGACTGGTTGCTATCGATGGTTCGACAAGCTATCTAGTCAACAAACCTGAACTGTTTGAGCATTTTGGTATCCAGATTAACCAATCTACATCTGTGGTTATGGGCAGGATCATGACTGCAAGAGATGTACTCAACGGTATCAACATCTGTTCCCAGTTATATCCAATCAATACATCTGAGCAGCAAATCGCCTATCAGTGGATCCCGAATTTGGAGAAAGATATGCTGGCAATTTATGACAGAGGTTTTCCGAGCTTTACTGCAATGTATCTTCACCTGGAACAGGAAGCTCCTGTCAATTTTGTGATCAGGTGCAAGAATAATTTCAATAAAGAGGTTTCTTGTTTTTCTCAGTCAGGGTGTTCAGACCTTTTAGTTGAAATGAAAGCAACCAACAGTGCCATTTCTGAACTTTATAAACAGGGCTATAAGGTGACATCTGAAACCAAAGTCAAGGTACGGCTCGTTAAGGTTCAGCTCCCTGATGGTAAGACTGAAATACTAATAACAAGTCTGTTGGACACCAAAAAGCATCCACTACACCTATTTGGAGAATTATATTTTNTTAGTTGAAATGAAAGCAACCAACAGTGCCATTTCTGAACTTTATAAACAGGGCTATAAGGTGACATCTGAAACCAAAGTCAAGGTACGGCTCGTTAAGGTTCAGCTCCCTGATGGTAAGACTGAAATACTAATAACAAGTCTGTTGGACACCAAAAAGCATCCACTACACCTATTTGGAGAATTATATTTTAAACGCTGGGGAATTGAAACAGAATATGCCATGCAAAAGAACTACTTGCAGCTCGAACTTCTAAGCGGTTATAAGGTCAACACCATACTTCAGGATTTTCATGCGTCCATATTTGTTAGCAACCTGCAGTATATCTTGTCTATACCTGCACAAATCAAATCGGAAAAGAAGCACAAAAATCGAATCTACAGCTACCAGATAAATAGAAATATTGCGATTGGGAACCTAAAGCATTGTTTAATAACCCTTTTCAGCCGAAAAGATACTAAAGCTTTAATTCAAAAAATTGAAAAGTTATTTGCAAGATATATTGAGCCCGTCAGGCCGGACAGACAACTCTTGCGAATCGTAAAAAGTAAAAGAACCAAAGGAAAATATCAAACATGGACCAACTACAAAAGAGCGATATGAGCCTTAAGTTAATGACATTG
>NZ_JAUFPW010000007.1 GCF_030409415.1 Pedobacter aquatilis
AACGGTATCAACATCTGTTCCCAGTTATATCCAATCAATACATCTGAGCAGCAAATCGCCTATCAGTGGATCCCGAATTTGGAGAAAGATATGCTGGCAATTTATAACAGAGGTTTTCCGAGCTTTACTGCAATATATCTTCACCTGGAACAGGAAGCTCCTGTCAATTTTGTGATCAGGTGCAAGAATAATTTCAATAAAGAGGTTTCTTGTTTTTCTCAGTCAGGGTGTTCAGACCTTTTAGTTGAAATGAAAGCAACCAACAGTGCCATTTCTGAACTTTATAAACAGGGCTATAAGGTGACATCTGAAACCAAAGTCAAGGTACGGCTCGTTAAGGTTCAGCTCCCTGATGGTAAGACTGAAATACTAATAACAAGTCTGTTGGACACCAAAAAGCATCCACTACACCTATTTGGAGAATTATATTTTAAACGCTGGGGAATTGAAACAGAATATGCCATGCAAAAGAACTACTTGCAGCTCGAACTTCTAAGCGGTTATAAGGTCAACACCATACTTCAGGATTTTCATGCGTCCATATTTGTTAGCAACCTGCAGTATATCTTGTCTATACCTGCACAAATCAAATCGGAAAAGAAGCACAAAAATCGAATCTACAGCTACCAGATAAATAGAAATATTGCGATTGGGAACCTAAAGCATTGTTTAATAACCCTTTTCAGCCGAAAAGATACTAAAGCTTTAATTCAAAAAATTGAAAAGTTATTTGCAAGATATATTGAGCCCGTCAGGCCGGACAGACAACTCTTGCGAATCGTAAAAAGTAAAAGAACCAAAGGAAAATATCAAACATGGACCAACTACAAAAGAGCGATATGAGCCTTAAGTTAATGACATTG
>NZ_JAUFPW010000008.1 GCF_030409415.1 Pedobacter aquatilis
TCATGGGGGTTGTTTCGAAAGCACAAAGGAACTGTTTTTACAGTTCCTTACCCTATGATTCCCTTAAGTTAATGACATTGCCCCAACCCCTCCTTGAAAATAAGGTGGGGAGCTTCCTCTTAAAGTTTGAAATATACATTATCGTTGCTGTCGCGAAGCAATCTCTTTTCCAAAAGATTGCTTCCTACCTCACAATAATGGTTTCTTATAAATTATTGCGAAATAAAACTTTCTGCCTTAGCTAAAACATTTGGTAAACCTGTCGGGTTTTTTCCACCTGCTGTTGCATAAAACGGCTGACCACCGCCTCCGCCTTGAATTTCTTTACCCAATTCACGAACGATATTCGAAGCATTCATTCCTTTTTTCACCAAATCATCAGAAAGCATTACGGTTACACCAGGCTTGCCATCAATTTCTGTGGTAAATACCAGGAATAAATTATCAATCATATCCTTTAGCGAAAAAGCTAAGTTTTTCACAGCATCTGCACTTTGTAAATCGATGTGTTTAGCTATCAGGTTTACGCCATTAATGCCACGTACATGATGCACAATTTCATGCTTTAGATTGCTTACTCGCTCTAAAGTAGATTTTTCAATCTCTTTTTTAAGTTTTGCATTTTCATCAAGCAAAGCCTGAACAGAAGCCGATAAATCTTTACTTCCGTTCAACAAGGTTTTTAAATGACCAAGTTCTTTACGTTGCTCCAGAAAATATTGTTCAGCTTTATCAGCAGTAATGGCTTCAATTCTTCTAACACCAGCTGCAACGGCACTTTCAGCAATAATTTTAAACGAACCTATTTGCCCGGTTGCTTTTACGTGTGTTCCACCGCAAAGTTCTTTTGAAAAATGGTCATCAAAAGTTATCATACGAACAAAATCACCATATTTTTCGCCAAATAAAGCGGTAACACCACTTTCAATAGCATCTTGGTACGGTACATTTCTCTGTTCCTTTAACTTTATATTTTGCCTGATTTTTTGGTTTACAATCACCTCAATCTGTGCGAGTTCTTCATCAGTAACTTTTGCGAAATGCGAAAAATCGAAACGTAAATAATCAGCGTTAACTAATGAACCTTTTTGATTTACATGGTTGCCCAAAACTTGTTTCATTGCGGCATGAAGCAAGTGTGTAGCTGAGTGATTATCTTCAGTTAAAATACGTTTGTCTTCATCTACAACCGCCCAAAACTTACCCTCCAAATTATCTGGAAGAATATCTGCAAAATGTACTGTTAAACCATTTTCCTTTTTGGTATTGGTAATATCAACCCAAAATTGGCGGCTATGGTCTTCTAAACGACCCGTATCGCCAACCTGCCCGCCACTTTCGGCATAAAAAGGCGTTTGGCGCAACACAATTTGATATTGCTCTTTTCCTTTAGCTTTAACTTTACGGTATTTTAAAATTTCAGTTTCGATTTCTAAATCATCGTAACCAACAAATTCACTTTGTTCATCAGCATTTACAATTACCCAATCGCCAGTATCAATTGCGGTAGCAGCACGACTATCGTCTTTCTGTTTTTTAAG
This sequence comes from Pedobacter aquatilis, assembly GCF_030409415.1. Taxonomy (GTDB): domain Bacteria; phylum Bacteroidota; class Bacteroidia; order Sphingobacteriales; family Sphingobacteriaceae; genus Pedobacter; species Pedobacter aquatilis. The sequence goes on from NZ_JAUFPW010000008.1 coordinate 1,542, forward strand.
TGCCTGTTCATAAGCAGTTAAATCAACCGACCAACCTTTTTCACGAGCCATTAATTCTGTTAAATCAATTGGGAAACCAAATGTATCAGATAGTTCAAAAGCGAAACTTCCATCTACAATATTATTGGTTGCCTGATATTTTTCGAAACGCTGAATTCCTGTTGATAATGTTCTCAAAAACGAAACTTCTTCTTCCAAAACAACTTTCTGAACGAAATCCTGTTGAGAAATCAACTCATCGAAAACACCTTTGAACTGCTCTGCCAATAATGGAACCAACTGATTTAAAAACGGCTCTTTGAAATTTAAGAAAGTATACGCATAACGTACAGCACGACGTAAAATTCTACGAATTACATAACCAGCCTTATTATTTGATGGCAATTGTCCATCAGCAATTACAAATGAAATCGCCCTGATATGGTCAGCCATCACACGCATGGCGATATCTGTTTTTTCATCAGCACCATATTTAATTCCAGATTTTTCAGCAATAAACTGAATCATTGGCTGAAAAACATCGGTATCGTAATTGGATGTTTTTTCTTGTAAAACCCTAACCAAGCGTTCAAAACCCATTCCGGTATCTACGTGTTTGGCTGGTAAACTTTGCAAAGAACCATCTTTTAAACGGTTAAATTGCATAAATACATTGTTCCAGATTTCGATAACCTGCGGATGGTCGGCATTCACCAAAGTAGCGCCATCAACGGCAGCTTTTTCCTCATCGGTACGGCAATCTACATGGATTTCAGAACATGGTCCACATGGTCCGGTATCGCCCATTTCCCAAAAATTATCTTTTTTGTTTCCTGGCAAAATATGGCTTTCATCAACATATTGTTTCCAAAGGTCATAAGCTTCCTGGTCTTTTTCTAAACCCTCTTTTTCATCACCCTCGAAATAGGTAACATATAATTTCTCTTTCGGAATTTTATAAACCTCAGTTAGTAATTCCCAGCTCCAGGCAATGGCATCTTTCTTAAAATAATCGCCAAAACTCCAATTTCCCAGCATTTCAAACATAGTGTGGTGATAGGTATCTATACCAACTTCTTCTAAATCGTTGTGCTTGCCAGATACTCGTAAGCAGCGCTGAGTATCTACAACACGGGCATATTTAATCGCGGCTTCGCCTAAAAACAAATCTTTAAATTGATTCATACCGGCGTTGGTAAACATCAATGTTGGGTCGTTTTTAACCACAATTGGTGCCGATGAAACAATATGGTGTTGTTTGGATTCAAAATAACTAAGGAATGCCTGTCTAATCTCTTTTGCTGTCATTACGTTTTATAATTGAGCAACAAAATTAAAATTTTATTGCGTTAATAAGGAAAAATCAAGCTACATTTGAATACTTTAATTAAACGTTGTAAAACCTTAATAATCAATCACCAATTATGCCATACAAAGAAAGAGACATCAATAAAATGTATTATACTATGGGCGAAGTGACTGAAATGTTTAATGTGAACGCGTCTCAAATCCGTTTTTACGAAAAGGAATTCGATATTCTGCAACCGAAGAAAAATAAGAAAGGCAACCGCCTGTTTACCCCTGAAGACATTGAAAATTTAAAAATTATTTTCAATCTTGTTGATGAAAAAGGCTTTACATTAAAAGGCGCAAAAGAGCATTTAAAAAATAATAAAGGCGATGTTAAGGAGAACCAGAAAATTATAGATTCTTTAGAAAAGTTGAAAGGTTTTTTGGTGAATTTGGCGCAGGAGCTTTAATTCAGTTAGCTCAATATTTAACTTTAAAATCTTTGCCAAAAAAAACAATCATTTTTTTTATTCTAAAATAATTTCCTAATTTGGAATAACCAAACGCCAATCTTCCCTATTTTTTATTTACTGGTTTAACGCCTCAAAATGAAGATATGGAACGTATTATTAATCTCCCTCACCCCTTTTTATTTATTTGCTCAAAACAATTTGGGGCCGCGGTTAAGTGCCATGGGCAACAATGGTGCCGCTGTTACCGATGTTTGGGCATTGCAAGCAAATCCATCAGGAATAACGGCTCTTGAAAAACCAACAATTTCTTTAAACTACATCAAGCATCTGTTTAGTAATGAAATAAGTACGCAGGGATTTGCATTGGTTGTTCCCTTTAAAAACAACTTTGTTGGCGCAAGTTTTCAACGTTACGGATTTTCGGAATACAACGAAAGTAAAGTAGGTTTTGCTTATGCGAAGAAATTCGGAAATAAGCTTTCCATTGCTTTAAATGGCAATTATCATCAGTTGAAAATTGCGAATTATGGCGCATTAAATGGTTTTTCTATTGATGTTGGTGCTTTGTATCAATTTAATAATGTATTTACTTTAGGCGCATTTGTAAGCAATCCAGCTCAGCAAAAGTTCAGCAGCTCATTAGTTTCTGGCGAAATCCCTACATCATTGAATATTGGTGGAACATATCTCGCCTCTGATAAAGTGCTCATCGCCACAACAATTTCCAAAACATTAAATCAATCTGTCGATGTAAGATTAGGTATTGATTATAAAATATTCGCTTTGCTAAGTCTGCGAGGCGGTTTAAGCGCAAAACCCTTTAAATAATATGTAGGTTTCGGGTTGAATTACAAGAAGTTTCTAATGGATATGGCCACCGCTTACGATGCCAATCTGGGTTATGCACCTCAATTTGCTGTTGGCTATGCGTTTTAAATTGTTGACTATGCTGTTGCTGATGATGGGGTTCATTGCCAATGCTCAAAATGCAGAAAAGGAAATTGATTTGCGTGACATTCTGGAAAGCGTTGCCGAAAATCTGCCCGATGATTATGACATGACGGAGCTGATTGATTTGTTGACCAGATATCGAAAACACCCAATTAACCTAAATAAAACTACGCCAGATGAATTAAAGACTTTCGTTTTTCTTTCGCCGTTGCAAATCAGTAATTTCTTTAGCCACATTAAAGAAAATGGCAACCTTGTCGATGTTCTGGAACTTCAATCTATTAATGGATTTGATGCCAAAACGGTGCAGAGTTTACTTCCTTTTGTAACCTTAAACGCTGCAACAGAATATGAAAAACTGACCTTAAAAAACATCATTCAGTTTGGCGAGAATGATTTAGTTATGCGTTTCGCTCAAACGCTGCAAAAGCAAAAAGGCTTTACCGATTTGTCAGGCAACAGATATTTAGGTTCTCCGGAAAGATTTCAGACACGCTATCGCTACCATTACGGAAACATTCTTTCAGCAGCCATTACTTTGGATAAAGATGCGGGCGAAAAATTTATTGGCAAACCCTTCGATTTTTTATCAGGAAATATTGCTTTAGCAAAGCTTGGAAAGATAAAAAAGTTAGTTTTAGGAGATTACACCTTACAATTCGGACAAGGTTTAGCCATGTGGTCGGGCTTTGCTTTTGGCAAAGGACCGGATGTAACCAGTGTAGCGAAAAAAGATTTGGGCCTGCGTCCTTATACTTCTGCTAACGAATATTCATTTCTCCGTGGCGCTTCCGCGACGGTTAATCTTTACAAAAACATCGATATTACGCCTTTCGTTTCCTTTAGAAATTTGGATGCAAGTCAGGATGTTGATTTTGACGGAAATTTAGTACAATCAACTATCAACCAAACAGGTTTGCATAGAACGCCGACTGAAATTGAGAATCGAAATTCTTTAAGTCAGCGTATTTACGGCGCTGTAATTCAATATACTAAAAATGAATTCGGAATTGGTGCTATTGCTTATCAAACTAAATTCAGTAATAGTTTTATCACTCAAGCGGCTGTTTACGATAGATTTAGTTTTACTGGAAATTCGCTCACAAACGTTGGCCTTTATTACAATTACACCTACAAAAACATTTACTTTTTTGGCGAAGGTGGCAAAAGCTTAAATAGTGGTTTGGCGTATGTGAATGGTGCTTTAATAAGTTTATCTCCAATAGTTTCGGCTGCGATAACTTACCGGAATTACACAAAAGATTATCACAACTTTTTTAATCAAGCCCTAGCAGAAGCAAGTGAGGCGATAAATGAAAAGGGATTATACACAGGGTTAAATATCGTACCAAATAAGCGTTGGTCATTTTCTATTTATGGCGATTATTATCAATTTCCGTGGTTAAAATATCGTGTGGATGCACCATCCAAAGGTTACGAAATACTTGGTCAGGCAATTTATACACCGACCAAAACATTCAAAATTTTAGCCAGATTCAAAACCGAAAACAAACAGCAAAATACTGATTTGGAGGTTCCGATTAACTTTTTGGATGAGGTAAAAAAAGAGGGTTATCGTGTAGAAGTTAGCTGGCAACTGAACAAAAAGTGGAGCTTTCAAAATCGTGCGGAAGTTTCGCAATACAAAAAAGGTGATGCGAACCGGGAGTTTGGATATTTAGTTTACCAGGATGTAGATTATTCACCCATGTTTTCCAAAATCACAGGTAATTTCCGTATTGCATATTTCAATACACCAAGTTACAATAGCCGAATTTATGCTTACGAAGATGATGTTTTGTACAGTTTCGCATTCGGAATGTACGATGGAAAAGGTTTCAGAACATACCTCAACGTAAAATATAATATTGCCAAAAAATTAAATATTTGGGCAAGATATGCCATGTTTTATTATAAGGATGTAGAAACCGTGGGCACTTATTTGGATGAAATCCAAGGTAATAAAAAATCAGAAATCAAGATTCAGTTAAGGTATCAATTCTAAAATATGTTTAAAGCCGAATATGTTTTCGTTAGAATTTTAGCACCCCTATTGTTAGGAATTGGGATTTTCTATTTTTTCCAAAGGGAAGAACTAATTCCAATTCTGGGTTTGATAACTTGCCTATTACTCATTAGCCTTTTTCTATTGAATATAACTTATAAAAAACTGAATGGCTATAAGTACAAGGGCATAACGGGTATGCTAATTTTTGTCTTTTTCTTTTTCCTCGGCGGATTTTTATGTGCTTTAAATAGCCAAAAACTTAAGGCAGATTATTTTGGAAGAAAGGATTACAAGCATTTAAAAGTATGGGTAAATGATGAGCCAGAGCAAACGAACGATATTTTGCGGTTCAAGGTAAGCATGGTTTCTGGATATGAAAATAATAAACCAATCAAACTCAGCGGACAATTATTATTGGCTTTAAAGTTAGATAGCTTACAACCGGTAAAATTAAAATATGGCGATGAGTTAATTATTTCCGCAAAATATTTAGAAGTTGAACCACCATACAATCCTGCGGAATTTGATTTCAAACGCTGGTTGGCCAGTCAGAATGTTTATGAACAAACTTTCATCAATCAAAATCATCTGTTAAAAACCAATAAAAATATTGGAAATCCTATCATAGAATTCGCTTTGGATTTAAGAGAAAAACAAATTGCGAAATACAGAAAACTGATTAAAAATGATGAAGCTTTTGCCGTAGCATCAACATTAATTTTAGGCTACCGGGCCGATTTAAGCAAAGAAACTTTGGCAGCATATTCCAAAACGGGAACCATCCATGCACTATCAGTTTCCGGCAGCCACGTTGCCATAATCTTCTTCGTGTTGGATTTTTTGTTGTTATTTCTAGACAAGAAAAGAGGATTAAAAATTTTGAAGTTTGTAATAATTTGTGGTTTAATCTGGTCTTATGCACTCATTACCGGTTTATCTCCTTCAGTAGTGCGGTCGGCAATTATGATTACCATTTTTATTACAGCGAAAACCTTTGCCAAAAACAAAAATGGTTACAATACGCTTGCCTTTGCAGCATTTTGTCAATTAATTTATAATCCGTTTCTTATTTGGGATGTTGGTTTCCAGCTATCCTATATTTCGGTTTTTGGTTTGATTTATCTCCAACCGAAAATTTACAAGTGGCTTTACGTTAAAAACAAATGGCTGAATAAAATTTGGGAGCTGGTTGCGCTTTCATTGGCTGCTCAACTGGTTACTTTTCCACTTTGTATTTATTATTTCCACCAATTTCCAGTCTATTTTCTACTTGGGAATTTATTCATATCCATTCCGCTAATCGTCATCATGATTTTAGGCATTGCAGTGCTCATTCCTATTGTAGATAAATTATCGCCAATTTTCGAATGGATAATTGTAACGACGAACAACGTATTAAAATGGATAGCTGATTTGCCCTACTCTACTTTCTCAGCCATCTGGATTAATTTACCTGAGTTAATTTTGCTGAGTTTAGCACTTGGTTTGTTCATTTATGCGCTATCAAAATATAACAAACAACTAATCTTCACTTCAATTATAGTTTACATATTTTATCAAGCGATAATAGTTTTCGATAATTATACAGCCATCACGCAGAAGAAAATTATCTTTTTCACCTTAAGAAAAAACTATGCTGCTGCATTTATGCAAGGCTCAAAAGCAATTATACTAACTGATTTGAGTGAAAGCGACAAGAATTTTCATTTTTTTGTTAAACCAGCGTTAGAGCAATCGCAGATTAGTAAAATCGATTTTATCAGCTTAAAGAAAGATACTTTACTTGGAAACTTCATTCTTAAAAACAAACAAATTATTTTTAACGATTATAAAATTTTGCTTTTAGATGAATCATTAAATTATAAGAAGCTAAATATGAAAGGCAAATTTGAAAGCATCTGGATAACGGGCAATACGAAATTCAAATTAGAAAATCTTCCAAAAGAAATTCAATATCAAAATATGATAATCGACGCTAAAAATAGAGATTATAAAATTGAAATTTTTAAAACCTTTGCTGAAAATAATAAAATTACCCCTCACATTTTAAAGAAAAATCCTGCATATTTGGTTCAACTAACTAAATAATATGGATAAACTGGTTCTGTACAGTGTAGAAAATAGAATTGCAACAATAACCATCAACCGCCCTGGAAAGCGAAATGCTTTAAATCCTGAATTGATTGCAGCATTAACAGATGCTTTTATTCAGGCTGAGGAAGATGATGATGTAAAGGTTGTGGTTTTAAATGCTAATGGAGGCACATTTAGCGCTGGCGCCGATTTAGAATATCTGCAACAATTGCAAAACAATACCTTTGAAGAAAACGTTGCCGATTCAAATAACCTCAAAAAACTTTTCACTACCATTTATTATTTACCAAAAATTGTAATTGCACAAGTTGAGGGACATGCAATAGCTGGAGGTTGCGGTTTAGCTACCATTTGCGATATTATTTTCGCCACGCCTGAAAGTAATTTCGGTTATACAGAAGTGAAAATTGGCTTTGTACCTGCAATTGTTTCATGCTTTTTAATGCAAAAAGTTAATGAAACGATAGCCAAAGAGATTTTACTTACCGGAAAAACTTTCCCGGCAGCACAAGCCTTGGAATATAAACTCATAAATTTTGTAACAAATTCGGCAGAAATAGCTCTAAAGGTTAAAGAATTTGCATTAAGTTTGTGTAGAGAAAGTTCGGGCAATTCGTTAATGATTACGAAACAATTAATTAGTCAGACTACAAATCCATTGCTCGAAAAAACTTTAGAAACCGCCGTGCAGATTAATGCCCGGGTTAGAGAAAGTGACGATTTTAAAAAAGGAATTGCGTCCTTTTTAAACAAAGAAAAAATTAACTGGTAAATAACTAAACTGAAATAAAAACATGTTAAAATCAATCAAAACTAGCGTTATCGCTTTAATTTTAGTAAGCACAGCTGTAATTGCACATGCGCAAAAAAAAATATCTGAAGGTACTTTAGTATATGGAATTAAATATAAAATTAGTGCTCCGGGTGCTCCTGAAGAACAAAAAGTAAAATTCAATAATGAGATATCTAAATTAGAATTAAGTTTTGGTCCGGCTACAGTTGCGGTACTTATGGATAATAAAACCGAAACTGGTTTAACTTTGGTTGATATTCCTGTTGCCCAAAAACAATTAGCAGCTAAATTAACCAAAGCTGATATGGAAGAATCAAAAGCTACAAGACCTTCATATTCTGAATTTAAAGCAACTGGCGAGAAAAAAACACTTTCTGGCTACAATGTAGAAAAATACACATTTAAAGATAGCAAAGGTGGTACTGGCGAACTTTGGGCGACAACCGATGTAGATGTTCCGGTTAACATTGCAACTGCAGATTTTAAAGATGTTAAAGGCTTTGTGGTGATGATTGATACAAAGGAAGCAACAATTACATTAAAATCTTTAACTGAAGGTAAAGTTGGAGAACTTTCTGTAACTAAAATTCCTGCAGGTTACGATGAAATTACTTACGCTGAAATGAAAGCTATGCAAGGTGGTGGCGAATAATTAACCATCACTTTTACTCAAAGCTTTTTAACTGCCGGCCTTTTTTATAAATTAGCCGAAAAGTTAAAAAGCTTTTTTTATGACCTAACTTATTATGATTAAAAACCTATTTTTAGTTGTTTGCATTTCTATCTTTTCGATAGTGAATGTAAATGCCCAAGGTATAAATTGGGCAAAAGATGGTAATTCTTACTATCAAATTGCTGGCGGAGAAATCATTTCCGTTACGCTTCCAAAAAGTGATAAAAAAACCGTTATTTCAAGAGCATTATTAACGCCTCCCGGAAAAGGAGAAGCTATTGCGGTTAGAAGTTTTCAGCTTTCTAATGATGGAACTAAGGCCCTAATTTACACAAACAGCAAAAAAGTTTGGCGTTACGATACCCGTGGTGATTATTGGTTGGCAGATTTAACCGCTAATAAAATCACTCAAATTGGAAAAGATAAACCAGCTTCATCTTTAATGTTTGCTAAGCTTTCGCCCGATGGCAATAAAGTAGCTTATGTAAGCAAACACAATTTATATGTAGAAAATATTGATGGAACAAATTCTAAAGCTTTAACAACTGATGGAACTGACCGAATGATTAATGGTACTTTCGATTGGGTTTACGAAGAAGAATTTGATTGTCGTGATGGTTTTAGATGGAGTCCGGATAGCAAAACCATTGCTTACTGGCAAATCGATGCAACCAAAATCAAAAACTTTTTAATGATAAACAACACCGATTCAATTTATCCTTACACCATTCCGGTAGAATATCCAAAAGTTGGCGAAAACCCATCTGCTTGTAAAGTTGGCGTGGTTGATGTTACTACGGCAAAAACAAATTGGTTAAATGTACCGGGCGATAATATTCAGCATTATATTCCCCGCATGCAATGGATTCCGAATAGCAACGAAATTATTTTACAGCAACTTAACCGTGAGCAAAACGAAAGTAAAGTGTTCCTTTGCAATGCCGCTTCTGGTGATGCCAAAGCCATTTATACTGAAACAGCAAAAGCGTGGATTGATGCGCAAGACGAGTGGAAATGGTTAGCAGATAATAAGGAATTTACCATTCTTTCTGATAAAGATGGCTGGAATCATTTATACAGAATCAGTCGCGATGGTAAGAAAACAACCTTGGTTACAAAGGGAAATTATGATGTTATTGATGTAAAATTAATCGATGAGAAGAATAATTACGTGTATTTTACAGCATCGCCAACCAATGCAACTCAAAAGTATCTATACAAAACTAAATTAGATGGAAAAGGTAAATTAGAGCAGGTAACGCCTTCCATCCTACCGGGAACGCACAATTATGATATTTCTCCAAACGCAGCTTTTGCCCGTCACAGCTACAACAGTTCAATTGTAAGGCCAATTACCGAATGGATGAATTTCACAACAGGAAGTCCTTTTACAATGGATGGTAGCATCAGCACACAATTATCTAAACAAGAAGCACCAAAAAACAAAGTAGAATTCTTTAAAGTAACTACCGAAGATGGTGTTGAATTGGATGGTTGGATGAAGAAGCCTGATGATTTTAATCCAAATAAGAAATATCCGGTTGTATTTTACGTGTACGGCGAACCTGCATCTGCAACAGCTTTAGATACATACGGAGCTGGCAGAAACTTTTTATATGCGGGTGATATGGCTAAAGATGGTTACATCTACATTTCTATGGATAATCGCGGTGCGCCTGTTCCAAAAGGGACAGTATGGCGTAAAGGCATTTACAAAAATATTGGTGTAATCAATGTCCGCGACCAGGCCATGGCTGCTAAAAAATTACTGGCTGCAAATGCATTTATGGATAAAGACCGAGTTGCCGTTTGGGGCTGGAGCGGTGGTGGTTCATCAACGCTGAATTTGATGTTCCAATATCCCGAAATTTATAAAACAGGTATATCAATTGCGGCTGTAGGCAATCAATTAACTTACGACAATATTTATCAGGAGCGCTACATGGGCACACCTTTCCCAAGCAAAGAAGCTTATGTAAAAGGTTCTCCAATTAGTCATGCTAAAAATTTAAAAGGCAATTTATTGTACATTCATGGTACTGGCGATGACAACGTTCATTACCAAAATGCCGAAATGTTGATTAATGAATTGATTAAAAACAAAAAGGTTTTCCAATTGATGAGTTATCCAAACCGTACACACAGCATTTCTGAAGGCGAAGGAACAAGCGAACATTTATCACTCACTTACACCAAGTTTTTAAAAGATAATTGCCCTCCAGGAGCGAGATAATTTAAATATTTGAAAAGCAATTTCAGCGGGGAATCGGTTTCGATAGCCCCGCTTTTTATTTCAATCTTTTGGCTAAACATAAAAAGTATCTTCTAAAATTCGGATACGGACTTTGTAAGTTCGATAAGCCAAAAGTATTTCCATTTCAATCGGGTTTAAAATGCAAAAATTGTAATTCTATTTACGTTACCTAATCAAGTTACTTCAGCCATCCCGCCACACCTAACGAAACTACAATCGCAATTCCAAAACTGAGTAAAGTTCCTATCAAAACATATTCAGTTAATTTCAAATCGTGTGCTTCTTTTAAATCGCCAAAACGAAAGATAGATTTGGCAGCCAATAAAAATCCTACCGCTTCAAAATGATTAGTAACGATAAATACTAAGATTAATGTGCGTTCTAAAATCCCTATGTATTTACCTGCATTTTGCAACGATTTCGGGCTTTCATCATCACTTTCGGGCAACCACTTCGCAATAATCACCTTCATAATTATTGATGTTGGCATAGTTAAAAACAATATACCCGCAATGAAAACCCAGGTTTTAATGTCATTAATATAGCTGATATCTAAATAGCCTTTATAAAAGAAATGCCAAATTAATACGATTGAAGAGAAGTGAAATATTTGGTCGATAAAGAACAGAAAACGAGCATTCTTTTTGGTTTGCAATACAGATTTTCCAGCATCAATAATGAAATGTAATATACCTATACATAAAGCTAATTTCCAAACTCCGAAACTTAAAAACACTAAAAATATTAAACCCACGTGCACTGCAACATGCTTATAAAGTTCTCCAGATTTTAATTTGTTTTTTTCTTTATCCCTAACCCAAGAGTTAGGTTGAAGAAAAAAATCTCCAATTAAATGTGCAATAATGATTTTGATTAAGATGATATCCATTACTTAGATATTATTTTATTTACCTTTCTCCGGTACAGTTTATCCATTTCCATAATTTCAGAGTAATGCGCACGTTTTAGCGCCTCACTAACCGAAGATTGCGTTCTACCAGAAATGGCCGCTAGTTCACTCTGTAATAAGTTGTTACTCTCTAAGGCGAGCTTAACCATCTCTGCTGCTACCACGCCCCAACTATCCATCGCAATTAAAGATAATTTAATTAAAACATTAATCTCCTCATCAAAATCAGGATTATCAGTTTTAATAGCAAGGTTTACTTTAGCTTGTTTCAGGCTGTCGAAAGCAGCTCCCGAATTCACAAATGCATCTCCACTTGATTCCGAAAGTTTTTTGCGTTTAGTTTTTACCTCGCCAATACCTATCCCCATTCTTACATCAGCAGGTTTATTTATTCTAATACACGCTTTTAAATATGCCGCTGTTTTAATGGCATCTTCTATATCTACTATTAATTGAAAACTGTCTCCACGATAAATCTCCCACTTATTATTGCGTCCTGAAACAACCTTTAAGGCATTTTTCAAGCTTAATAACCAGCTGTCCTTAATTTTTCTTGAGCCTACAATATCGCCTGTAATAATGCAAATCATATCACTAATATATGTATTTAATTTAATAACTCAAAAATTATCGGCTAATTACCCGATATTTAAAATTATCGGCTAATTACCCGATATTTCATTTTATCGGCTAATTAGCCGATATTATTTCAAAACTTATATTAGCATTTATTGTTTATTACTCATGGCACTTATCGAATTTACTAAAAGAGGCATTTATTGCAAACAAGGGGATTTTTATGTAGACCCTTGGTGGCCGGTAGATTATGCTGTAACTACGCATGGCCATAGCGACCATGTACGATTTGGCAACAAACATTATCTCTGCCATACGCTAACTAAGCCGATAATTAAACGCCGCATTAGTGAAGATTTAGATGTAGAAACATTAAATTATGGTGAAAGTATTGTTCGAAACGGTGTTAATATTTCTTTCTATCCAGCTGGGCATATTATTGGTTCGGCACAAGTACGATTGGAATATAAAGGTGAAGTTTGTGTAATTTCTGGTGATTATAAAACAGAAGATGATGGCATTAGCGATGTTTTCGAACCTGTAAAATGCCACTCATTTGTATCAGAAAGTACTTTTGGCTTGCCCGTTTATAAATGGCAAAAGCAAGATATCGTTTTTAATAAGATTAAGAATTGGGTGGATGATAATATTCCGCAACAAAAAACAAGTGTGCTTATTGCTTACAGTTTGGGTAAAGCGCAGCGCTTAATTAAAAACCTGGCTGGCGATGTTCCGATTTATGTTCATAACAGTATTGCAAACTTAAACGAAGTGATTATTAATGCAGGTGTAAATTTACCTGAAACCATTAGAATTACGCCCGAAACCACTAAAGATGAATTGCAAAAAGGAATTGTGATTGTACCACCAGCGATGAGAGATAGCCGTTGGATTAAAAACCTGAGCCATCCCGTAACTGGAATTTGTTCTGGCTGGATGCAGGTTCGGGCACATCGCCGCTGGCAAAGTGCCGATGCTGGTTTTGCATTGAGCGACCACGCCGATTGGCCCGGATTAATGGATGCTATTACCGCAACAGGTGCAGAAAAAGTTTATGTTACACACGGCTTTACCGCTGCATTTAGCAGATTTTTAAATGATAATGGTATCGAATCGGAAGAAGTAATGACGAAATTCGGTCAGGAAGATGACGAAGAAAACAAGGTTGATTTAGCAGAAGCAGCGAATCAAAATTCTGAAATCAATAATCAAAAATCAGAATGAAAAGATTTGCCAAACTGATACAAAAGCTTGAACAAAGCAATAAAACCAACGATAAAATCGCTGCATTAGTAGATTATTTCAATTATGCAGATGATAAAGACAAAGTTTGGGTAATTGCTTTGTTTACGGGCAAAAAACCTAAACGACCAATAAAATCAGCCTTAATAAAATATTGGGCAATTGATATTACGCAAACACCAGAATGGTTATTTTCTGAAAGTTATTCTAACGTTGGCGATTTAAGTGAAACCATTGCCCTGCTCCTGCCGCCTGCCGAAAAAACATCAGATTTTCAATTACATAAATGGATTGAAGATTTGCATGATTTAGAGGGCAAAGATGATGAAACCAAGAAAGATTTTATTTTAAATGCCTGGAATACTTTAGAAACCCAGGAAAGATTCATTTTCAATAAGCTAATTTCTGGTAATTTTAGAATTGGCGTTTCCAATAAAATGCTCGTAAATGCTTTGGCCAAACAAAGTAGTTTAGATAGCGCTCAAATTATGCACAGCATAATGGGTAAGTGGAATCCTTACGAAATTACTTTCGAAGAATTAATCAATGGTGTTCATGTAAACACTGATAACTCCTGGCCTTACCCATTTTGTTTAGCTTACGCCTTGGAACAAGAAACAGAAAAATTAGGCGATATTTCTGAATGGCAAGCAGAATGGAAATGGGATGGCATTCGTGGACAAATTGTAAAGCGAAACGGAGAATTGTTTATCTGGAGCCGTGGCGAGGAATTGGTAACGGAGCAATTTCCAGAACTTCATTTTTTAGTGGATGTTTTGCCTGATGGCGTAGTTCTAGATGGAGAAATTTTGGCTGTGCAAGATAAGCAGGTTTTATCTTTTAGCACCTTACAACAACGCTTAAACCGTAAAACGATAAATAAAAAGCAACTCGAAGATGCACCAATAGGTTTTTTCGTGTATGATATTTTAGAGTATGAAACTAATGATTTTCGTGAGCAACCTTTGAGCGAAAGGCGAAAAATATTAGAGCAATTAATTGGCGGTTTAGATGAAAGTGCTGTAATGCTTTCTCCTGTTATCGATTGTAAAAACTGGGAAGAGCTGGCAGAATTAAGGCAAACTTCTCGTTCGATAAATAGCGAGGGCATTATGCTTAAAAAACTAAGTTCGCATTACCACAGCGGGCGTAAGCGTGGCGATTGGTGGAAATGGAAAATTAACCCATACACGGTTGATGCGGTAATGATTTACGCTCAAAAAGGTAGCGGAAGACGGGCAAATTTCTTTACCGATTACACTTTTGCCGTTCGCGATGGCGAAAATTTAGTGACTATTGCAAAGGCTTACTCGGGTTTAACGGATAAAGAAATTAAGGAAGTAAATTCTTTTGTAACCAAAAATTCGATTGAAAAATTTGGTCCGGTGCGTACGGTAAAACCCGAATTAGTTTTCGAAATTGCCTTTGAGGGCATTGCGGAAAGTAAACGACATAAAGCAGGTTTAGCTTTACGTTTTCCACGTATTTTACGCTGGAGAAAAGATAAAAAAGCGGCTGAGATTAATACGCTGGAGGATTTAAGGCAGTTGCTGGCATCGACGTTTATAAATGAGTAGTTTTTTTTTGCGATTAGCATTCCCCACTTTTAGAGGGGTGCCCGCAGGGCGGGGTGTTTATTTGTCTTAGCCAGACAGGCTTCTTTCTTTTGCCAACAAAAGAAACAAAATTGCCGGCTGAAAATTTTTGTATTAGAGTTAGTGGTTTGGATTTGACTGTAACATCCCAAAAATTTGTTAGGCCGGTTTAAAGTGAAACGGAGAAGCAATGCTTAGGCTTAGTTGGCTGTAAATTTAAAGCGTAAATATATATAAAATCCAAAAACGTGAATATGAAATAACTTCAAATAATGAAACAGTAGCATTAGAATATCGCCACTCGGTGAAAGGTATTTTAGTTAGGTAAACCTAACTATCCTAAACCCGACAGCAGTGAAATACATTTTCTTAGCTGCAACTTAAAATTCCATGTCATGCTGAGGAACGAAGCATCTGCAACCGATGAAACAGATGCTTCGTTCCTCAGCATGACAGAAGTTGAGAAAATGATTGCAACGAATGGCTCCAAAGGAGTGCCCTTGGCACGGGACTGATTTTACCGAAGAATTACTGTATTTGCTTTTCAAAAAAATAATAAATTTAAGAACCGAATAAAAATACATGGACCAAACCAAAACCAAAGGTTACAAAAAGATAAAAAACTGGTTAAAAGCCAATAAGCGCAAGCCTTTTCAGTTTCAAGAAGATGCGTGGCAGCACTATCTTAATGGTTACAGCGGTTTGGTAAATGCACCTACAGGTTTCGGAAAAACATTTTCTCTGTTTTTAGCAGTTGTAATTGAGGCTTTAAATGCATCGGAAGCAAGCAACAAAAAAGCAAAAGACCGTTTGCAATTGATTTGGATTACGCCTTTGCGCTCGTTAGCGAAAGATTTGGCCAGAGCCATGCGTGAAACTTTGCTCGAACTGGAGTTGGATTGGCATGTAGGCGTTCGCAACGGCGATACCTCACAAGCCGAAAAGATGCAGCAAAAAAAATCCATGCCCGAAATATTGCTGATTACGCCAGAAAGTTTACACCTTTTATTGGCTCAAAAAGGTTCATCAACTTTGTTTAAAAACCTTAAAGGTATTGTGGCTGATGAATGGCATGAGCTTTTGGGCAGCAAACGTGGGGTTTTGGTAGAGCTTGCCGTATCGAGAATCAAAGGTTTACAGAAGTTAGAAAAAAATCAGTTTTTAAGGGTTTGGGGCATTTCGGCAACCATTGGCAATATTGAAGAAGCTTTGGATGTTTTAGAACCCAATGAAGAGGCCAAAAGAATTATAGTGAAAGCCGATTTGGAGAAGAAAATCTTAATCAAATCTATCCTACCAGATGATATTGAAACTTTACCTTGGGCCGGGCATTTGGGTTTAAAATTGGCTTACAAACTTTTACCGATTATCGAAAAAAGCAAAACCACTTTAATTTTCATCAATACACGCGGTCAATCGGAAATGTGGTATCAGCATCTGCTAAATTTAGAACCTGAATTGGCCGGTAGAATTGCCATACACCATGGTTCGATAGATTTTGAATTGCGGAATTGGATTGAAGACGCTTTGCACACGGGGCAGTTAAAGGCCGTAATTGCAACTTCTTCTTTAGATTTAGGCGTAGATTTTAAACCAGTTGATACCGTTGTACAAGTGGGTTCGCCAAAGGGTGTTGCCCGGTTTTTACAGCGTGCGGGGCGTTCGGGGCATTCGCCACACGAGATTTCTAAAATCTACTTTTTGCCAACCCATGCTTTAGAATTGGTAGAAGCTGCCGCCATTAAAGAAGCTGCAAAAACGAATAACATAGAAAGCAGAGAGCCATTTATTATGGTTTTTGATACCTTGGTACAATATCTGGTTACGCTTGCCATTGGTGATGGTTTCGACGATAAAATTATTTACGAGGAAATAAAAAACACCCATGCCTTTAAATTGATTTTGCCTGAAGAATGGACTTGGGTAATGCAATTTATAACTTCAGGTGGCGATAGTTTAAGTGCTTATACTGAGTTTAAAAAGGTTACGAAAGATGAAGATGGACTTTGGAAAGTAAAAAGCCGTCAATTAGCCATGCGCCATCGTTTACACATTGGTACAATTGTGAGTGATGCCATGCTGAAAGTGAAATTTTTATCGGGTGGTTACATTGGCATGGTTGAAGAATATTTTGTTACCCGGTTAAAAGCTGGCGATAATTTCCGTTTGGCTGGTCGAGTTTTAGAATTTATCCATGTAAAGGATATGACGGTTATTGTTCGCGTTAGTAAACAACACAATGCCATTTCACCAAGCTGGAATGGCGGTCGTTTACCTTTATCTTCTAATTTAGGTTCTGTACTGCGTAAAAAGTATAACGAAGCGTTGGATAAAACCCACGAAGATGAAGAATTGGATGTAGTTTATCCCCTGTTTTTATTACAGCAACAACGATCGCACGTGCCTCGAAACGATGAGTTATTAATCGAGCTAATAAACAATAAAGAGGGTTTTCACCTCTTTGCTTATCCATTTGAGGGTAGATTGGTGCATGAGGTTTTGGCGGCTTTGGTTGCTTATCGCTTAAGTAAACTCTTGCCAATCAGCTTTTCTATCGCCATGAACGATTATGGTTTTGAACTTTTGAGCGACATCGAAATCCCGATGGATGAATCAATCGCATATGAAGTTTTTTCGCCAAAGAACTTAACCGAAGATATTACTTTGAGTATCAATTCCACAGAAATGGCTCGCCGGAAATTCAGGGATATTGCCTGCATCTCGGGCTTGGTTTTTCAGGGTTATCCGGGTAAATATGTGGCGAATAAACACCTCCAGTCATCGGCAGGTTTATTTTTTAATGTATTTAGCGATTACGACAAACATAATTTACTTTTGCGCCAGGCTTACGATGAGGTATTTTATCAGCAATTGGAAGAACCCAGATTGGCTGCTGCTTTAGAACGGATTCAGAATGGAGCCGTTGTGATTACGAATCCGAAAAGTTTTACGCCGCTCTCATTCCCGATTAAGGTTGATAGCTTGCGGGAAAATATGAGTTCGGAAGAATTGGAACAACGAATAGCCAGAATGAAAGCAGAATCGGAGAAGTTTAAGTAGGCAAATATTTTATACAATTTGGATTTCTACTTGGCTAAGCCAAAGCATTACGTCTTCGTTCTACTTAAATCCGGCCTAACATCCCGAAACTTCGGGATTCAGCCGGTGTTTTTTGTTTCTTTTTGACATCAAAAGAAAAGAGCCTGTCCGGCTAGGATAAAAATAAATATATAGCTTAAAAAACTAATTAGTATTAATGACCATTACAAGCCACGGAGAAGAACTGATTTTAGATAAAGAAAGGGCTTTATATCTATCTAAACACCAACTTTTAGCCATCAGCGATTTGCATTTGGGCAAGTCTGCGCACTTTCGTTCTGCTGGCGTTCAGGTGCCCTCAACTATTGCTCAAAACGATTTGCAACGACTAAGTTTGCTCATCAAAAAATACAAACCAGAAACTTTGCTAATTAACGGCGATATGTTTCATCATGGTTTAAACACTGATATAGATGAATTTTCGACCTGGAGAAAGCAATACGAAAACCTTACGCTATTGCTCGTGAAGGGCAACCATGATAGATTGGCCAATGCGGATTACGCCCTAATGAAAATTGAGATACATGAGCCAAGTTATTGTTTGGGGCCTTTTTGCTTCATTCACGATGCGCCAAAATGCACAGAAGAAGAACTTTATCCCATCAGCGGACACATCCATCCAGGCGTAACCATTGTGGGCAAAGCAAAACAACGCTTAAAGTTTCCATGTTTTTATTTTGGCAGCGAATATGCGGTTCTGCCGGCTTTTAGTACTTTTACCGGCCTCTATAATATCTATCCAAAAACAAATGAGCAAATTTTTGCCGTTACGCCAAAAAGCGTTTTAGAAGTATAGATTTTTATTCTGAAGAGCAGTTGTAGAAGCCTTTTTTTAATGTCACTCCTGCTATCACTTCAAGGCCGCCCCTTTCATAAACCTAACTCACTACGGGCTTTCCGTTCTATCAGGTCTATTTAACTTCTTTTCTGTTAAATATCTAACGTTGCAAAGCGTGCAAATCTATAATTTGTTTTAATTGCGAAGCTTGTGCAACACCACTTTGGCGCCAAACAGCTTTACCTTTCTTAAATAAAATTAAAGTAGGTACGCTCTGAACCTGATGAGTTGCTGCAACTGGTTGGTTTTTATCAATATCTACTTTAATAATTGAAGCAGAATCGCCAACCTGAGATTTGAGCTGTTCTAATATCGGTTTCATCATTTTGCAAGGACCGCACCATTCTGCAAAAAAATCTACTAAAACAGGTTTATCACCATTAATTAAATCGAAAAATTTAGACATGATGTTTAGTGTTTAGTGTTTAGTGTTTAGTGTTTAGTGTTTAGTGTTTAGTGTTTAGTCGAAACAGACGAAAGTAATATTGGTTTTAATATTAAAAGAATTTAAGACTTGTAAAAATTGTATTCAGTAATATAATTTTAGTCGAAACCTAACAGAACTTTTCTTAATTCTGCTTCGCTAAATTCTTGCTCGTAAAATCGTCTAACTTTCTTATTAACGAACAAAGTTGCTGGAATCGCTCCAGACCATTTTTTATCTATTCGTTCAATATATTGTTGCTGATCTAGTTCATTTAATAGGAAAACCTCAGACTTTAAATTATTTTTTTTAACAAATGGAATAACCTGCTTCTGTAATTTTGATTTAAAATCTAAACTTACTAAAATTACTTTGACAGGCTTTTTAAAATTTGAAACGTTTAATTTTTCAAAATTTGGTAATTCAGCCACACAAGGAGCACACCAAGTAGCCCAAAAATTAACTACGTACGTAGTGTCCTTACCACTCAAAATGCGTTTATCTAAATCATCTAAAGTTAGGAGTTTAACCTGTGCTTCAGCAGAATAAGCCTTTAATAAAAAACAGATTACAAATAAAATACGCATAAATTTAGACCCAAAATTTAGAGGATTAAGTTTCACATTTTCATTCTGAGCATTTTGATGAATCTGAAATCTGTTTGTACAGTTCTAAAATATAAAATCAAATTCAAGCTAGGCAGCTACAAATTCGTACCACATTTCACTGTTAATAGATTTTAATTAACCGAACCTGATTTTACTAAAACTCTTTGATAAGCCGGTAAACTTAAATCATCTACAATAACTCCTCTATTTGTACTCGCATGAACGAAAAAACCATTATTGAGATAAACACCAACATGATCTACATTATTGCCGCCAAATGAGAAGAAAACCAAATCGCCTTCTTTCAAATCATCAATATTTTTGCGCTTAACAACATTGGCCTGGTCGCGGGAAATTCTAGGTAACGTAACCCCATAAATCTCCTTTTGTAGCAGATATGTAAATCCCGAACAATCAATTCCGTTTTTATCCAATCCTCCAAAACGATATTTTACGCCTGTCCAATCTGTGATAAATTTATAAAGTTGTTTACTTTTCAAACTCGACATCGCATCAGCAGCTTTTGAAGCTTTGGTATCGCTTCTAACTGTATATTTTCTGCTGCCACAAGAAGTTATAATTATAGAGAGCACTAAAATCAGAAAAAAATAATTTTTCGTTTTTGTCATATAGTTATATTTTTTGCCACGGAAATACGGTAGTCACGAAAAGAAAAAGAACTATTTTATTTCATGTTTTTATATTTAACACCAAATTCCGTGTGTTCTGTGTTTCAGTGGAAAATCCTAATTTTTTATTAAACGTTGTATTTCATCCAACTTTAACAAAGCCTCTACAGGTGTTAACGCATTTACATCCAAATTATTAAGCGTATCACGAATTTTTACCAAAACCGGATCGTCAATAGCGAACATTTGTAATTGATACGCTTGATTTTGTACTTTCTTGATACTATCCTTGATGCTTTGACCTTCAGTGCGGTCAATTTCCAGCTTCTTTAAAATCTCATTCGCCCTGCCAATTAATTTTGGAGGCATTCCGGCCATTTTCGCTACATGAATACCAAAACTATGCTCGCTTCCACCAGGAACCAACTTCCTTAAGAAAATAACTTTATTAGTCATTTCTTTTACTGAAACATTAAAGTTTTTTATTCGAGGCATTGTATTCGCCAACTCATTTAATTCATGGTAATGCGTGGCAAATAAGGTTTTAGGCCGTGAAGTTGGATGCTGGTGTAAAAATTCTGCAATGGCCCAGGCAATCGAAATACCATCATAGGTACTTGTACCACGTCCAATTTCATCCAACAAGATTAAACTATTATCTGAAATGTTATTCAAGATACTTGCCGTTTCATTCATCTCTACCATGAATGTACTTTCTCCTGATGAAATATTATCAGAAGCACCAACACGAGTAAAAATTTTATCAACTAAACCAACATCAGCAGCTTTTGCAGGGACAAAACTTCCCATTTGCGCCATTAAAACGATCAGCGCCGTTTGCCTCAAAATAGCAGATTTACCCGCCATGTTAGGACCTGTAATCATGATAATTTGTTGCGAATCAGTATCTAGGTAAACATCGTTTGTAATGTATTCTTGCCCTACCGGCAACTGCTTTTCTATAACCGGATGGCGACCACCTTTAATATCTAAAACTTTTTCCTTGTTTACACTTGGCTTAACATAATGATTTTTCTCAGCAAGTTGAGCAAAACACAACAAGCAATCTAATTGTGCAATTAAAAAGGAATTAAGCTGAATCGGCTTGATGTAACTTGCCGTTTCGTACATCAATTCATTATACAAACGAATTTCTATGGCCTGAATTTTCTCCTCTGCACCTAAAATCTGTTCTTCATATTCTTTCAGTTCGGGCGTAATATATCGCTCTGCGTTAACAAGAGTCTGTTTACGAATCCAACCTTCGGGAACTTTGTCTTTATGCGTATGCGTAACCTCCAAATAATATCCGAAAACATTATTAAAGGATATTTTTAAGGAAGGAATGCCCGTTGCCTCTGCCTCTCGTTTCTGAATTTGTACTAAATAATCTTTACCGCCAAAAGCAATTTTTCGCAAACGATCTAAATCTTCATCTATCCCATCGTTAATTACGTTTCCTTTAATCAGCAATGCTGGTGGCTCAGGTTGAAGTTCTCTTTCGATTCGCTCACGAATGGCTAAACAAGGATTTAACTGATCGGCAATTTTAATTAAGAATTGATTTTTTGAATTTGCAGCAAGCTTTTTTACGGCCTCAATATGCGTTAAAGCCCTTTTCAATGCCACTAACTCTCTCGGACCAACACGCTGCAAACCAACTTTAGAGATTAATCTTTCAATATCTCCAATCTGCTTGATATGCGCTAAAAATTCTTGTTGAATTTCTTCGTTTTTAACAAAAAAATCGACCATTCCTAAACGCTCTTCAATGGGCTTTAACTCTTTCAGCGGCATTATAATCCATTTTTGGAGTAAACGAGCACCCATTGGCGTACATGTATGATCGAGAATATCGAAAAGTGTTACAGCATTATCATTTGCAGAATTTACCAATTCCAAATTGCGAATGGTAAATCTATCCAACCACATAAATCGGTCTTCCTCAATTCTACTTATTGATGTAATATGTTGTAAATTGCGATGTTCAGTTTCGCCCAGATAGTGTAAAACTACGCCAGCGGCGATGATTCCACTTTGTAAACGTTCTATTCCAAAACCTTTAAGCGAGGTAACATCAAAATGTTTGGTTAAAGTTTCCTCAGCATAATCTGAAGTATAAGGCCATTCATCTAATCCAAAAGTGTAAAATTTATCGCCAAACTTTTCAATAAAAATTTGACGTTTTGATTTCTGAAAAATTACTTCTGTAGGTTTAAAACCTTGTAAAAGTTTATCTATATAATCGCTGTTTCCTTGTGCAATTAAAAATTCACCGGTAGAAATGTCTAAAAATGAAACTCCAATTTGTGCTTTATCAAAGAAGATTGAAGCCAGGTAATTATTTGATTTCTGATTTACAATGTTATCGCCATAAGCAACACCAGGCGTAACCAATTCAGTAACACCGCGTTTTACAATTGTTTTAGTGGTTTTCGGGTCTTCAAGCTGATCGCAAATGGCTACCCGTTGCCCAGCCCTAACTAGTTTAGATAAATAATTATCGAGTGAATGATGAGGAAAACCCGCAAGTTCTAAAGCGCCACCATTCGGACCTGTTCCTCTTCGGGTTAAAACTATTCCCAAAATCTGAGCGGTTTTAATGGCATCCTCGCCAAAGGTTTCGTAAAAATCTCCAACCCTAAAAAGTAAAAGTGCACCTGGATACTTCGCTTTAATTGCGTTGTATTGTTGCATTAACGGGGTTTCTTTATTCGTATCTTTAGCCAAAACTGAAATTAATTTGCAAAAGCCATAAAGATAGCACGATTAAACGTTGTACAACTGTTTTGTTGATAAATTGAAAGATTGTTAGCATAAAAATTGTAATACTTAACACTTGTTTAATTTAATTAACAAGCAGCGCCTTACTTTTGTAACTGCTGTAAAACTTTTCTATTTTATATAGATTTAATTTCGGTAAGTATAAGCTAACTATTAATAATAATCCCTTGATTCACGATATCCTATTTTACTTTAGTATTTTTCTAATATTATCAACATTAATTCCATTTATCCGACATGATTTTTGGATATTCAGGGTATTCGAATTTCCACGGCTGCAGAAATTGGTTTTAAATATTTACATAATTACACTTATATTTCTATTTAGTTTCCCTGATATTTTAATAGATTATATAATACTTGGATTGCTTTCTATTAATGCTACATACTTAATTTACCTAATATTTCCATTCACAAGATTTGGCTCAAAGCAAATAGTGAAAGCAATGCACCCTTCGAATGATAACAATTTAAAGGTTTTTATCGCGAATGTTTATCAAGAGAACCGAAATTCAAATGCTTACTTAAAACTAATTTCAGCTTGTAATCCTGATGTTGTATTAATGGTCGAAACACATCAATGGTGGCAAGACCAAATTGATGTTATTGGCAAGCGATACCCGTATCAATTAAAAATCCCAATACCAAATACTTATGGCATGTTATTGTATTCAAAATTAGAACTTTCTGATGGAGAAGTTAAATATTTAGTTAAGCAAGACATACCATCAATAGAAACACTTATTAAGCTTCGATCCGGGCAGTTAGTTAAACTTTTTTGCCTTCATCCTGAACCTCCTGTGCCGCAAGAAAACCCAAAATCTACAGAGAGAGATAAAGAAATTTTGATTGTAGCGGAAAAAGCCAAAAAATCTGATTATCCGGTTGTTGTAATGGGCGATTTAAATGACGTTGCCTGGAGTTATACAACTGAGCTATTCGGTAAAATTAGCGGACTGCTCGATCCTAGAAGAGGTCGTGGTTTTTTCAATAGTTTTAACGCAAAATACTTCTTTCTACGCTTTCCGCTCGATCATATTTTTTGCTCTGTAGATTTTTCTTTAAGTTCTATAAAAAGATTACCAAGCTGCAATTCAGACCATTTCCCGATGTTTGTAGACCTTCAATTTAATCCTAAAGCAGAACACCTGAATGATGTCCCGGTTGCAACTGAAGCTGATTTGGAAATAGCAGAAGAGAAAATAAATGCAAACACCACAGAAGATTAACTTAAAAATTTATTTCTTACCATACACTTCTTTTATCTGCTGTGTTAAATAACTAAATGCATACGGTATTTCGGTTTCTGCATTTTCAATTTTTCCTTCTATGAAAATATATTTATTGTATTTGAGTTGCTTTAGTGCTTCGAAATAAGGCTTAAAATCTTCTTTCATAACACCTGGAAGCGAACGTTTTTCTTTCTCTGCTACCTCACAAAAAACTAAGAGGTTGCCCGCTTTTACAATTTCTTCAGGAGATTCATTTTCCCTCATCATGTGAAAAATATCTGCATTTAAACCAAATGCAGGGTTGTTTACTTTTCGAACTACATCGGCTGCATCTTTAACTGTATTAATAAAATTCGTTTCAGAAGATTGAAGATTTTCTAAAGCGATAATAACCTTATTTTTATATGCTAATTTTGCCAGTTCTGAACAAATCTTAACAAAATCTGATTTCGCTTTATCTTTATCGTAATCTTGAGGAATTGATCTAGCTGATGAACTTCCAAGAATGACATATTTAACCCCTGCCTTGTTGGCTCTGGACAATACCTTTTCTGCATAAGTTAACACCTGCTCTGTATTGACTTCTGGTCCGGCAATTTTAATATTCCCAGGAAAAAAAATATTACAACTCAGGACTTTTGTTTTTGCTGCTTTTATTCTTTTCAAATTTGCCTCAAGAGCTTCTTCACTTAAGGATGGTGATAGCATATTTGAAACCGATTCTCCAATGTACTTAAAACCAGCTGAATGAATAATGCTGTCTCTAGATAATGGAGAAACAATGCCTAAAGATGGCATTTGTTGTGCTAAGCTATTCGAGCAGAAGCTTAACAATAACATGTTCAGAACAAGGCAATAAGATTTAATAAAGTTTTTCATTTCAACAGGGTTGATGATGGTTAGATGTTTATCTAAATTAAACTTAATTAACTATAAATCAATATCAAATAAAAGATAACAGCACCAACATTTGTAAAAAATTCTTTATACAAATTGCTTATAACCGCATTTTAGTACAGAAACCAAAATTCTGTAATATCTTTAAGCGATTAAAACATAAAGATAATGAAACCGATTTATAGCCTTTTATTTCTAATTACCATACCTTTTCTGATTAATGCGCAGCAGAAATTAAAACCAGGCAATAATTATAAAATCACCTACTGGCGCTCGGCAGATGGCAAACCAAAGGAAGATAGAAATCCTGTTGTATTGATAGCTTCTACAAATCAGAATTTAATTACAACCGCCTCCATTTTTGAAGGAAATGGGCGATACCCTTTTGAACAAAACATTGTAGAAAAGCCATCAAACATTCTATTCCAAATGGCTGATTTGAATAAGACGACTCAAATTGCAACTGCTGATAGCACTGCGATTGCTAAACAAGTTATTGAAATAACAAATGAAACTAAAGTAATACTAGGCTACACTTGTAAAAAAGCTACAACCGTTGTTAATTCAAATAGGATTGATTTATGGTTTACTGTTGATGCCGGAATAAAAGCTGCACCAACGGTTCTTGGACAGAATTTGGGTTTGGTTTTAGAGCAGGTAAGAAACGGTAATAGTTATTTAACGGCAACTTCAATTAAAGCAATTAAATCAACTGATGTAAAGGATTTTACAGGAAGTAAATCTAAAATAATCAATGCGTTGGATTATAAGGATTTATTATGGAAAAGCAGATTTACAACCTTAAAAGTTTTTGAAAACGAAACCATAAATTTTATTGAAAAGCCACAATCAAAAGATAGTATTTTTAGGTTCGCTGGCGGAACAGTCATCGCCAGAAAGGTTAAATTTCCCTCAATAGAAAATGCTCAAAACGTTTTTGCTGATTTAACTGAACAATCTAATGGCGATGCTTATGATAGAACAGGATCAGTTTTCATCATCCCCACGGATAAAAAAATAAGTTTAATTGATGCTTTAAAAAATTCGGTTAAGGTTTTACCTGTTTACGATAATGGAAATGGTAAACAATATCAGGGCGTAGTTACAACAACAGATTTTACCCCCGTTGTAGAGTTAATGCGTTTCTTTACCCCTTTTGGCGTTGGCAAATACAATAACTTAAAATTGAAAGGTAAAACCTGGGCTGAACAAGTTTTTTATCGTCAGGATATTTCTGAGTTATTTCCTTTATTAAATGGTAAGGAAGCTTGGGTCGCCGTGTTTATTGGCAATTATGATAAAGGCGGACACAAGGTTTCTTTAAATATCACCTTACACAATGCAGGTCGCCAAAAGCCTGAAAAGGATATTATTATGCCGTTATTTAATACCACAAATGTGATGGAAATGGCCGGACAAGAATATGCAACCATGTTCAGTATTGAAAAAGGCTTGGAAGTTTCTTTTATTTTGGATAAAGACGTTAAAAATGCAAAACTTCGCTACATAACCACCGGACATGGCGGTTGGAGCAATGGCGATGAATTTGTACCGAAAAAAAATAGCATTTGGCTTGATGGTAAAGAAACATTTTCTTTCGTGCCTTGGCGACAAGATTGTGGTTCTTACCGACTTTCCAATCCGGCATCCGGAAATTTTGAAACCGGCTTATCGTCATCAGATTTAAGTCGCTCGAATTGGTGCCCAGGAACGGTAACAAATCCAAATTTTATTGATTTAGGCGATTTGAAAGCAGGTTCACACACCATAAAAGTTTCTATACCAATGGGTAAACCAGAAGGTGGAAGCAGCAGTGCGTGGAATGTATCTGGAGTGCTAATTGGAAAGGAATAAGTAGACTTAATTATTCTACAGCAGTTGTATAAAATAACAAATACCATTGTAGACAACGTAATAAAGGGTAGCTTTTAAACTACCCTTTTACAATTGTTTTCTCTAGGAACAATTAATCAATTACCTAAAATTGATTACCTAAAGATATAGTTATTTTTTCTATTTGATAATATTAATATTGAAGAACATCATATTCACCTAATTTACAAACAGTTTTATTTACTGGCTTTTGCTGTATTCATTAAAAAATCTTGCTCCAATTTTGTATTATCTGATGAAGATGCCACCATTATATGATAGGTTCCGAATTCAACTTCCCATTTACTTTTTTGATTATAGATTTCTAAATCATCCTTTGTTAAAGTAAAAGTTAATGTTTTTTCCTCGCCAGCTTTTAAAAAAAACCTTTTAAATTGTTTTAACTGCTTCATTGGAAGCACCACCGACGAAGTTTTGGTATTGAGATACAACTGAACAACTTCTTCCCCGTCAACAGCGCCAGTGTTTTTTAAATTGAAGCTTACCTTTATGTTTTTGTCACCGTTACTTTCTAATTTCAAATTCTGGTAATCGAAAGTGGTGTAGCTTAAACCATAACCAAAGCTGTATAGGGGTTTTGCATCAATCTCGATGTAATCGTGCTTTTCAGGGAAACGGGCATTGTAATAAACTGGCAACTGACCAACAGATTTTGGAACCGAAATGGGTAATCTTCCTGCAGGATTATAATCGCCAAAAATTACATCAGCTATCGCATTTCCACCCTCTTGGCCAGGATACCAGGCATCAACTATGGCTGGAACATTTGCGGCAGCCCAGTTTAAATTTAATGGTCTTCCTTTAATCAACACCAAAACAACTGGTTTCCCTGTCTTAACTACGGCTTTTAAAAGTTTAAGTTGGTCGCCCAACAAATCTAACGTTGCCCTGTCGTAACCTTCGCCACTTTCCATATCACTTATGCCTGATGCAGCAGCGCTAACTTTTGCAGCTCCAGTTTCAATGTATTCGGTTTTAAAATCTCTTGCACTAGAGCCGCCCAAAACAATAACAATAGCATCAGCTTTTTTCGCCGCAGCAACTGCTTCATCAATATTACTGTTTGTGGCATCTCTTATGTCGCATCCCTTTACGTAATTTATTTTTGTTGCAGATGATACTTTATTTTGAATACCACGTAAAACGGTTACCACATTTTCTTCTGTTTGTGGCGCAGTATAATCGCCAAGCTGGTTGTAAATATTATTGGCATTTGGACCAAGAACAGCGATATTTTTTAAATTTTTGCTTAACGGTAAAAGATTGCCTTGGTTTTTTAGAAGCACAATTGATTCTTTGGCTACTTGTCGGGCAAGCTCAATATTTTCTGTACTTCTTACCTTATTTTTGGCCATGTCTACGTTAACATAAGGATTTTCGAAAAGCCCCATATTAAATTTGATGCGTAAAACCCTGCTTACCGCAGTGTCTAAAGTTTTCCTTGTAACTAATCCAGCCTTAACAGCATTACGCAAGGCTTTTCCATAACCAACACCACTTAAATCTGCGTCTAAACCCGCATTAATAGATAATGCTGCCGCATCAGCATGATTTGCTGCAACGTGATGATTTGCCATCAATCCAGAAATACTGTTCAAATCAGAAACTACAAAGCCTTTAAATCCCCATTGATTTCTTAATAAATCCGTTAGTAAAAACTCATTAGAAGAGCATGGAATACCATCAATGGAATTATAAGCAGTCATTACCGATAAAGCACCCGCTTTTACAGCAGCTTTAAATGGAGGCAAATAAAACTGATGTAAAGTACGTAAACCCACGTTAATGCTTCCACCATTATGCCCACCTTCAGGCGCTCCATAAGCAGCGAAGTGCTTTAATGTAGCGACGATGTTTACGCCACTTTTAAGGTTATTTCCCTGAAAACCTTTAACCATTGCCTCGCCCATTCTGCTATTTAAAACATGGTCTTCGCCATAGGTTTCTTCCACTCTAGACCATCTGGGTTCTCTGGCCAAATCTAAAACAGGGCCATAACCAATATGCCCACCTTGCAAACGGGTTTCTTTAGCGATTACGCTTGCAACTTTATTAATCAAATCTGGATTAAAAGTACTGCCCAGACCAATAGATGTTGGAAATACGGTAGTTCCGATAGCCATGTGCCCATGCGGACATTCTTCTGAAAGCAAAACAGGAATACCTAATCTTGTATTTTCTATGGCATATTTTTGAATGGCGTTTGTGGCTTTAGCCGCCAACTCTGGGTTTAAGCCATTGGCAAGTGTTTTCTTTGTCCACGGGTCTGCTCTTAAAGTTGCCCATAACATTCCAGTATATTCTTCTTTTAACGATTTTTTAAATGTTTCGCTAACTTCAACTTCATTTCCTATTCTCGTGTACATCGGCCAGCCTAAGGGCATAGAAATTTGCCCTACTTTTTCTTCAATCGTCATTCGGGATAGTAAATCTTTAATACGACTTTCTACCGAAGCTTTAGGGTTTTTATAGAGAGGATTACTGCTTTTGGACTGAGCTGAAATATTTGTAGGCAACGCAGAAATAACCACAGCTAATAAAAGTACTGTTTTTTGTATTGTCTTCATTATATGGAATTATTAAGCCCAGGCTTTTCTTAAAAATCTTAACCAATTGCCATGCATCAGGTTTTCTACATCAGTTTCTGTATAGCCCTTTTGTTTAAATAAAGCTGGAACTTTTTGCAAATCTGCGATGGTTTCCAAATCGTAAGGGCATTGCTCTTTACCGAAAGCACCATCTAAATCAGAACCTATACCTACATGGTTTGCATTTCCTGCCAGCTGGCAGATGTGGTCGATGTGGTTTACCATCACTTCTAAATTACATTTCATTTCTTTAGGTTTGGATATACCCCTTTTCCAGTTTGGCACCATCATCCAGGCATCTAATGCACTACCAATAACCGCACCTCTATTTACCAGTTCCTTAATTTGTTCATCGCTATATTGGCGGTTGTGGTTTACCAAAGCTCGGCAATTGTTATGCGATGCCCAAACATGGCCATTAAAACGACTTAAAGCATCCCAAAAACTATCATCACATAAGTGAGTAGCATCTAAAATAACATTCAAGCGCTCCATTTCTTTCAACAGTTCATGCCCCATTGCCGTCATTTTTCCAGTCGCATCAGTTCCCTGAGCATAACGACCAGGGCCATAATGCGCAGGGCCAACAGCTCTTAGTCCATTATGCCAGGCTTTTTCTAAATGATTAAACGTAACAAAAGAATCCGCACCTTCTAAACTTAAAATGTAACCAATTGGCTTTTTATCAACAGGTTGTCCATCGTTCCAAACCTTTAAATGTTGTTCTAAAGTTTCTAAATCTTTTACCTGAAACATTTCTCCAGCATCTTCCATAGCTTTGTACCAGGCCAGCTGACCTTGAGTTTGCGCCCAGGCTTGTTCTGGAGAATGCCATCCCGGCAGGTGATTATCTGGTGCAACATAACGGGCAATTTGTGTAGCCACAACCAAACCAATATTGCCTTTTCTCAACTCTGGCAAAGAAACTGTTGCTAGTGAACGGTCAGGTTTATCGGTTAATCCTTCTTCCCTTTTATTAATATCGACAACATTTTTTGTTAAATCTCGATTCCACTCGAGGGCATTCATACTTAAATCAAGATGGGCATCTATAGTAAACATGATAAAATATTAAATGGTAATTTTTCTTTTACGGGAAATTATATCCCAGTACTGAACATCTTTAATTTCATCAAGACAAACGGCTTTTTCATGTAAAGCCACTGTTGGGCAAACATGATATGGCAAACCGTAAAGCACATCGCCAATTTTATAGGCATTCGGGTTATCACTTGTCAAAACCAAATGCTCTTCACTTTGACTCTTTATTTCAAGGTTTGGAGCATTAACAAAGAATACTCTATTTTGCAATTCCTTTTCAGCAGCAACGGCCTTGTGCCCTAAATCTGTACAGATAAAACCATCGGCAGGCTTTGAAACAATTCTGCTCACTACCAACGCAGCTACCTCAAATTTTTGTTCTGGATAGGCATCCTGATAACCTTTATCCCACAAAACAAAAGTTCCAGGACTACATTCAAAATCAGTTTCTGTCGAATAAATTGGGAATGTTGGTGTTCCGCCAGCGATAATAGTAAATTTACTATTGCTGATGTTTTCACAATGCAATTTAAGCTGATTGATTTGCTTAATAATTGGCTGGGACTTTTGCTTACGCACATCCATTGATGAATCATGAATATGGCCATCGTAGGCATGGAAACCCTTTAAATTCAGGTTTGGTAAAGCAGTTATACTTTTAACCAACGCCATAGCCAAATCAGGTAAAATCCCAGTTCTGTTCATGCCCACATTTAAATCGATGTAAACATTAACCATTCTATTTTCGCTTGTAGCCTTTGCGGAAAGCTGTTCTGCAATTTCCAAATCATCAACCAAACAACTAAAAACTGTTGAGCTGTATGTTTTCTGAAGTTTTAAAAATCTGTTAATATTTTCGCCAACAGGCGGATAAGCCAGCAAAACATCCTTTGCATTTGCCATTCCAAGCATTTGTGCTTCGGCAATGGTTGCACACTTAAATTTATTTATCCCTTCAGCTATCATAAGATTAGTAACTTCAAGGCATTTATGTGTTTTAACATGAGGGCGTAAACGCCCCACATCATCAATCATTGTTTTTAATGTTTTGATGTTATGTTTGATTCGCTCGATGTAAAAAATCAAAGACGGCGTTTCTAAGCTCGCTTCATCTGTAAGTATAAACCAATCTTGTTGCTGCATAATTTACACCATTTCAAAAAGGGCTTCAATTTCTACTGGGATATTATCTGGCAGGGAGCCAAAGCCAACTGCACTTCTAACCCCAATTCCATTTTCCTCGCCCCAAACCTTTGCAAAAAGTTCGCTGCAACCATTAATAATAAATGGATGTTTTTCAAATTCAGGCGTACAATTTACCATGCCTAAAACTTTGATAACCCGTTTTATTTTGTTTAAACTTCCAATATTGGTTTTAATGGTGGATAACATGGTCAATCCAACTTGTAAAGCGGCAAGTTTACCTTCTTCTTGTGTTAAATCAGAACCAATTCTGCCAATGATTAGTGATTTATCATCCTGAACAGGACCATGACCGCTTAAATAAAGATATTTTCCATCAACAAGACAAGGTTTATAAACACCAAGTGGTGCCGGTGCAGGTGGTAAATTAAGTTTTAATTGTTCAAAACGCTCATCGGGAGTTAAATTTTCCATTTTGTGTATTAGTGATTATAATTAGATAAAAATATTGAGTAGTAAGACACCACCTAAACCCATCAGGCCAACGATGGATTCCATCATCGCCCAGGATTTAAAAGTATCTTTCAAAGTTAAACCGAAATATTCTTTAAACATCCAGAAACCTGCATCATTGACATGAGAAAACATTAAACTGCCCGCACCAACAGCTAAAACCATCAGATTTGGATTGGTATGCGTATGTTCCATGAGCGGTACAATGATTCCTGCAGTAGTTAAACCTGCAACTGTTGCCGAACCTACGCAAAAGCGAATAATTGCGGCAATCATCCAGGCTAAGAATAAAGGTTCTGCTTTAATATCCTGCAAGTAATCTGCAATTTGATTACTTACGCCACTTTCTGTTAAAACTTGTTTTAATGCACCAGAACCCGCTATAATTAACAAAATCATAGCGATATCTTTCAAAGCATCGGCATAAACAGCCATAATTTCGCTCATCTTTTTTCCTTGTGATAAGCCCAGTAACCAGGTGGCCGCAATCAAAACAATCAGCATCACAACTGAAGGATTTCCTGCGAATAAAATGTATGGCAATAAGAATGAATTAACCGGCAAAATCATTGGTAAAAATGATGCCGCTGCCAATAAAATTACAGGTAATAATGCAGTAAAGAAGCTCTTAAATCCACTTGGTAATTCATTTTCAGACATTTCTTTCGGCGTAAACGAAGCCAACGGGCTTGCAGGAATTGCTTTTAAATAACGGGAAAATATTGGTCCGCCGATAATAATTGCTGGAATTGAAACCGCCAAACCATACAACAAAGTTAAACCCATATCTGCCTTGAACTGAATAACCAGAGCCGCTGGAGAAGGATGTGGCGGTAAAAAACCATGGGTAACAGATAATGCGGCCAACATGGGCAAACCAATATAAAGTGCTGGTAATTTGTAGCGGTAAACTACAGAAAATATCAATGGAACCATGAGCACAAAGCCAATTCCGTAATAAAGCGGAATGCCGATTAAGAAACCTGTTAAAACCATTGCCCACTGAATGTACTTTTCGCCAAAAACACGCATACTTACTTCTGCAATTTTTTGTGCAGCACCACTTTCTGCTACGAGCTTACCCAACATAGCCCCAGCGGTAATTATAATGGCTAATGAGCCCAGCACATCGCCCATTCCTTTTTCTATGCTTGAAGGAATTTTCGCAGGTGGTAAACCTAAAGCTAAACCAGCTACAAAGGAAACTGCCAGAAAGGATAAAAAAGCATTGATTTTAAATACCGAAATGAGTACGATAAGTAAAGCAATGCAGAGGAAAACGATTAGTATAGTCATTTAATTTACGATAATTTCATCAACCATTAACAAAGCCTTTGAGCCTGCCCCATAAAATACATTCGGAATTGTACCAATGTTTGCAGCTTTTAAATGCACATATCTGGCTTTAATCGGTTCGATTTTATGCAGAACTGAATTGATGCCTTCCTGGCTAAATTTTGTTTGCCTGGATACTTCCTTGTAATGGTTTCCATCGCTGGAAACTTCTATAATTAATAAGGTTGGCGGGTGCATTTTTTGCCATTGATAATTAAGGATGTTAATTCCTACCTCTTTAATCAATTCATCTTTTCCCAAATCCACCACGGCTTCAAAATCAGTTCCACTTAAACCCAACCACTCTCCATTATTGTACAGCGGAGAACCTTGTAAACCATTTACCAATACCTGTGCATCGATATTATAATTACCCGAACCCAAGTTTTTCAAAGAAATACGCTTACCCGTCGCCAAGTTATGAACGATTGTTTGTTCATACAATTTGCCGATAGGATTAGCGCCTTTAAAAACTTGTGCTTTCAAAATTACTGGCTTACTAAAAGTTAAGCTTGATGTATATTTATTACTGGCTTTTGTGGGCTCAGCACCATTTAAGGTATATCTAATTTCAGCCTCAGGCATATCGGTTTGAAGCACAAAACCGTGCGCTGTCGCTTTACCCATAACTTCATAAAATGATGAACTATAATTAATTCCTTTCAGAAACTTTAAATTAAATTGTAGTCGCTTTAAAAAATCAGCATAATTTCTATTTTTAGGAGTTGACCAAGCCATTTCGGATAAGGCAACAATTCGTGGGAAAATCATGTATTCTGCTTTTTTCTCATCGGGCATATACTCTGTCCAAACGTTTGCCTGTACGCCTTTTATGTATTTTTGCTCTGTTGAATTCAGTTCTTCAGGCATTGGCTCATATTCGTAAACCTTTCTGAGTGGCAGATAACCGCCCGCAGCAGTTTGCTCACTTTTATTTAAGGATTGATAATAATCTAGGTAAAGAAATTTTTCGGGCGTCATAATCACGTCGTGTTTAAGCTTAGCCGCAGCAATGCCGCCTTCTAAACCTCTCCAACTCATTACCGTTGCATCGGGTGCTAAA
This sequence comes from Pedobacter aquatilis, assembly GCF_030409415.1. GTDB lineage: Bacteria > Bacteroidota > Bacteroidia > Sphingobacteriales > Sphingobacteriaceae > Pedobacter > Pedobacter aquatilis. The sequence continues at coordinate 36,467 of NZ_JAUFPW010000008.1, forward strand.
CCACCTTCTAAAATTTCATCCCAACCGATAATCTTTTTACCTTTTGTATGGAGGTATGTTTCCATTCGGGTGATAAAGTAAGATTGCAACTCGTGCTCATCTTTAAGCTGTTCATCTATTATGCGTTTTTGACATTTCGGACAATCGTGCCACCTCGTTTTTGGACATTCATCGCCACCAATATGTATATATTTTGAGGGAAATAGCTCAACCACTTCATCTAAAACACCTTCTAAAAATGCAAAGGTTTCTTCATTTCCTGCACAGAAAACATCATCAAATACGCCCCAAAAGGTGGCAGTTTGATATGGTCCGCCCGTACAGCCTAAATTTGGGTAAGCTGCAAGTACAGCTCTTGCGTGGCCAGGCATTTCAATTTCAGGAATAGTATTGATGTTAAGTTTGGCAGCATATTGCACAACATCTTTTATTTCTTCTTGTGTATAATAACCTCCATAACGTTTACCATCAAAAATATGTGGATTTGAACGTTTATGCCCGACTAAGGTTTCATTTCTATAAGCAGATTTTGTTTGTAGCAAAGGATATTTTTTAATCTCAACCCTCCAACCCTGGTCATCTGTTAAATGCCAATGAAAAGTATTAATCTTATAAAATGCTAAAACCTGAAGCCACTTTTTTATTGAAGCAACACTAAACATATTCCTGGCAACATCAAGATGCATACCTCTGTAGGCAAAACGTGGTTCATCTGCTATTTCATAGGCCTGAACGACTATTTTTTTACCATCTTTTTTTATCAGTTGAATTAAAGATTGTAAACCATAAAACAGCCCTTGTTTATCTTTCGCTTTGATATCAATTTTATTGCTGGAAACAGAAAGAAAATAACCTTCGGATTTAATATTTAAGGTAGAATCCAGGATTAAATTAATGCCTTTCGAGCTTGCATTTCCTCCGTTTGATAGGGTAAAACCTCCTAAATCATTTAAGTGCTGATTAAAAAATGCTAAGCTTACTTTTTCTCCTATTGGAAAAAAAAGTTTTGTATTCGCGGTTATGGTAAAATATCCCTGTTTTTTGGTTTCCTTTAATGGTTTTGGAATGATGTCAGAATTAGCTAAATCTTGAGCGTAACCATCGTTAACAACAAATAATATAGTTGCAAATACTAATATGCTAATGGTTAAAGCTTGCTTAAACAAAATGACTTTTGGTAAGGAGATTTTTATCATAACGCCAATTATAATAAGCCTAAGGTAAGTTTAAAACTTTGTTTTCTCCGTCAATAACTACATTTTCTTGCTCGGCAACGGCTTATATTCAAATGCACTTTTTAATAGCTTTAATGATATACTTGGTTGCTATTGAGTCAAAATTTCTAGATTTCCACCGTTTTTAAATAAATCATGAGAAACGAAATATCCATTATTTAATTTACCATCAACTTTAATTGATTTTAAACCTCTCCCCTTAGTCGGTTTACTAATTGTGATAATTTTGCCACTACTTGTACGCCATTTAACTTCATCAAAAAGCGGTGCCGTAACGATATATTCTGCATCTGTAGCCGAAAATGGATAAATTCCAAGAGCGCTAAATACATACCACGATGACATTTCACCGGCATCATCCATACCGCACAAGGCTAAACCTTCATCACCAATTCCGTAAAGGGCATTCATAATAGTATCTAGTATTTTTTGTGATTTTTCTGGCTTGTTGATGAAATGATAAGAAAATGGCGCCTCATGGTCGGGTTGATTACCGTGGCAATATTGTCCAATCATCGTTTCTACATTTCTTGCAATATAATTTGGATTCCAAGGAACGGTAAATAGCGAATCTAATTTCGATTCGAAACCCTTTGCGCCACCATAAAGTTCGATTAAACCTTGCATATCATGCGGAGCAAAAAACGAAACTTGCCATGCGTTGGCCTCTCTATACATATATTCATAATATGGATATTGTGGATTAAATGGGGTAATCCAAGAACCATCAGCCAATTTACCACGCATGAATCTGGTAGATGGGTCGAACATATTTTTATAGTTTTTAGAGCGAGCCATTAAAATTCTGTAATTCGCTGTATCACCCAATTTCTTCGCAATTTGGGCAACGGAATAATCATCATAAGCATATTCTAAAGTTTTAGAAACACCAGCAGCAGCTTTAGTTTCAACATGTGGGTTCTGAACATCTGGGTCAGAAATAAAACCTTTTTTAATGTATTCTTCTACGTGAGGTCTTGCACCGCCCGGGGTATTGGCGTTTTTCAATAAAATTTGATAAGTACCGTTAATATCAAACTTATCGATACCGCGAAGATATGCGCCTGCAATTGAAGAAGAACCATGGTCGCCATGGAAGAATGTTGGAATAAACCCTTTTTTGTCACCTACATCTTTCATTGATTTTATAACATCAAGCGTAACCTCAGGTGAAATCAATCCTAGCAAAACATCTTTGTTTCGGTACGTATCCCACAGAGATGGTTCGGTATAATAATTGAAATCTGCCTTTACAACTTTTCTATTTGCATCTGTAAATTGTCCATTAACATCACTGCGCAAAGCCGGCCATAAGAATGAACGGTATAAGCAAGAATATAGCATAACTTTTTGCTTTTCAGTTCCGCCCTTAACTTGTATAGATGATAATATTGTTTCCCATTTCGAGGTTGCTTCCTTTCGAATTATAGCAAATGATTTTTTGCCAATTTCTGCCATTAAATTTTCTTTTGCATTTTCCGTGCTTACGAAAGATAAACCTATTTTAAGTTCTACAGGAGCAGCATTACCATCTGCTAAATATGCAATTGCATAACCTGTTCTTTTACCCTCTTCAGTTTTTTGTAGTTTATTTATTTTTGTGTTGATGATTGCGTAGAAATAAACGTTCTCTCCTCCCTGAAAACCTTTAATTACGTTCCTGCCCTCTTGTTCGATATTCCAGGTTGAAACACGGCTATTGGCTTTCCCCATATCGAAAAGGATTTGCCTGTTTGTATTATTCTTAAATTCGTATTTGTGATAACCAGCTCTTAATGTTGATGTAAGACTAACATTTACATCGTAATCATCTAAGTAGACCTGATAAAAACCTGGTGCTGAACTTTCTTTTTGATGTGAAAATTTTGAACCAAACTTTTCACCTGGGTTTGACATTGGTAAAATCGGAATATTACACAGATTCCAGTGGCCCTTATTGGTATGCGTAAAACCTAAAATAAAAGAATCTTCATATTCATAACCTGCACCAGAGCCATATTCAGTCATTGGACTTAACTGTACCATTGCGTTTGGCAAGGATGTTCCGGGAAATGTTAATCCTGCCCAAGAACGCCAACCTTTGGGCAATTCATAACCTAAAATTTTAGGATCTGTTAAAGGTGCTGTACCAATAAATGTATTAACATATTTTGTAAAGGTTTGGCTTTTTGCAGATGCAGATATTAGACATAAAAGCAGCATTCCATAAATAAATGGCTTGGTTAAACTTTTCATTAGATAAATATATTTGGGTTGGAAAATCAAAAATAAATAATTGGATTATTAGAGATAAAAGGTAGCATTATCATTACCCTAAATCGATTTATTATGTATCAAAAGAAAAAGCCCGCTTCATTTTATTGAAGACGGGCTAACAATTAAACTTTTAATAGAGCAGGTTTTTCATTGTAAGTTCTCCAGAGTAACTCACCAAATAAGGTATTAGACCATGCAAACCAAGAACGAGTAAACTTGGTAGGGTCATTTTTATGAAAACCTTCATGCATGAAGCCTGTACCAGCATGGGTTTTCTGTAAAGTTTCTATACACCACTTAATTTCTTTGTCATCAGTAGAAGTTAAAGCCCTCATAGTGATACTCATCGGCCAAATCATATCTTGTCCAACATGTGGACCGCCAATACCTTCTGCCGCTGTTCCTTTAAAGAAATAAGGATTATCTAAAGAAAGTGCAAACTTCCTTGTATTTTGATAAATCGGATCATCAAGTTTAACAGCGCCCAAATAAGGCAAACTCAATAAACTCGGTACGTTAGAGTCATCCATTAAATAAGAGCTACCAAATCCATCAACTTCGAAAGCATAAATTTTTCCATATTTTGGATGATTTACAATGGCATGCTTTTGTATAGCAGCGCTAACTTCATCAGCAAGATTTAATAAATTACTTTCTAAAGCAGCATCACTTTGCAGAGCCTTAATCATTTCTGCAGCCTGCTTCAAACTTGTTACAGCAAAGAAATTTGAAGGAATCAGGAATGGAAAGATAGTTGCATCATCACTTGGGCGAAAAGCAGAGCAAATTAAACCAACTGGATTTACCGGAAAACCATAACCCGCCATAGGCAATGAATCCGTAGGATGAGGTGTATTACGCTGAAAGTGGTAAGGTCCGTTATTCGTTTTACGTTGCTGTTCTTTAAAAGTTTTTAGCGTTGCCTCAATTCCTTTTTTCCAGTTTGCATCAAAGGGAGCTTTATCTCCGGTTTTTTTCCAGTAGTGATAAGCCAAACGAATTGGATAACATAATGAATCAATTTCCCATTTGCGCTCATGTACGCCAGCTTGCATGTCTGTACGATCTGTCTTCCACTCGCCTACTTTGTTGGCATCACCATAAAATGCATTGGCGTATGGGTCTTTTAAAACACACTGCGTTTGGTGGCTAATAACACCAGCAATTAACTTTTTTAACGGTTCATCTTCATTAACAAATTGTAAATACGGCCAAACCTGGGCAGAACTATCGCGTAGCCACATTGCATCGATATCACCAGTAATTACATAAGTATCTGGTTTACCATTTTTATCAGAATAATAAACCGTAGTGTCTAGAGTATTGGGGAAGCAGTTTTCAAATAACCAATTCAATTCTGGATTTTTAACCTTACTTTGAAATGTTTTTATTGCACTATCTATTGCTTTACTCTTAAAATGTCTTTTACCTTCAGCAACTCTTACTATCGGAAATTCTGGAGCTAATTCTGCGGCAAAAGAAAATTTAGATGCCACAACACCTGCGCCTAATAAGCCCGTGTTTTGAATAAAAGTTCTTCTTTTCATAGTTATTCTTTGTGTATTGATTTTAGGTTGTTCTTACTGAAAAAGACAAGCGCAAAATGCATTATATTTTTTTTTGCAGATGCACTAGATAAAAAATATTCCGGTTAGAACTAAAACAAATATATATTAAAATTTTCTGAAGATCAAAATCAAAAAAGGCAATTAAGGCATTCCTAAATCGTTTTTTCAATACGTACCAAAGATATTACAAGCAAATGCTTCGGGAGGAAATTTTTAGCATTTAGAATTGCTCATTTGTATGGCAGAATTTATAAAATTGTCTATAAAGTTTATTTAAATAACCAATCAATATTAAGTTTAACACAGTCTGCATGGTTATTTATTTCTGATTTAAAAGTTTGGTTGAAGTTGAATGTATTTTTATTAATCAGCTTAATTGTTCTTGTCAAAAGTTTAGTGTCATTTTTAAGTGATTGAATAAATTCTAAAAATAGATTTGTATGGTTGGTGTAGAGAAATACCAAGAATTCTTTTGGATTAAAGACCTTATCCTGAGGGAGCCAATCTGGTTTGAATCCGTTAGTAATGTAGAAAACCAATGCCTCATAATCGTTAATAATACTTTCAATACAATCATTAGAATACATATAATTGGTGGTACCTCTCCCCAAGAAATTATTTTGACTTTTGTACTCTTTAAATTGAGTTACAGGCAATACTGTTTTTAATATACTTGCCTTTGATTTGATAGGTGATGATGCAATCATGAGAATGTGTTTAAGGATTAATTTTTTATTATATCGAACTCAATACGAAGCGGAGATTTTAATAAGTTTTTAGTTGTATTCTTATGAGTTTGAAATAGATTATAAGTGTATTGTATAGCGGGAGGAATAGCGGTTTCGACAGGATAAAAAATGGTAACGAAGTGGTTGTTTCGTGAACATAAACACATTGTTGCAGTGCACACTTTGAGCATTTTGAACATAGTTTTATGACTTAGATTCTTATCGTAACTACAACAACCTGAAAGCCATTAGTTTAGGGATAATAAAAAGACTTACATAAACCTAAAAAATAAAATTTTAGCATTATTAACATAATTGAGTATTTTTATTAACATACTTATAATCAATAAAATATGCTTTCCTCCTATTGTAGCCAGTTTTATTAATATATCAGCAGTTTAATAACTGAGTTATCCACAATCATCTGCATACTCCTTATAGGAATAAATTCCTAAATCTTTCTAATTCAATATGAAAGCTACATTTTTTTGCTATATATATTCGTGCAATTATTTAAAACAATGTATCTTTAAAACTACAATAAGCAAATCTAACCATCCCTAAACTTATTGTCGTCTCAAATTAAATGAATGCTGACCAAACGCTTTTATCAAAACGGATTGTTTCTATTGATATTTTAAGAGGCCTCGTTATGGTAATTATGGCTTTAGACCACACCAGAGATTTCTTTCACATTAATGCAATGACTGGTGACCCACTTAACCCTGATACAACTACTGGAATTCTATTTTTCACAAGATGGATTACACATTTTTGTGCACCTACATTTGTTTTCCTATCAGGACTATCAGCCTACTTATCTGCTCAAAATAAAACGCCATCCCAATCAAGTTCTTTTCTATTTAAGCGTGGCTTGTGGCTAGTTTTTGTAGAAATAGCAATTGTTACATTCGGTTTAACCTTTAATCCAACCTATAATTTTATTATACTCCAGGTAATTTGGGCAATTGGAATTAGTATGATTTTGTTGGCCATTTTCAGTCGGATTTCTTACAATTTGGTATTGATTTTGGGATTCCTGTTAGTTTTCGGGCATAATGTTTTTAACCTCTTGCCTGCACCAAAAGATGAAGGCCTCAACTTAACCCTAAAAGTTTTTTTCACCGCTTTCGGAACGGTTGTTCCTATAGGAAATACTCACTTTGTTGGCGTGTTTTATGCAATTTTACCATGGACAGGAATCATGTTTTTGGGTTACGCAGCCGGAAAATGGTTTGCGAAGGATTATAATCCCATTAAAAGAAACAGGAATTTACTAAATTTTGGTGCTTTAGCGTTGATACTTTTTGTAGCACTTCGTTTATTAAGTATTTATGGTGATCCTTCTACAAGAAAAGAATACCATGATTTGGCTAAAAATTTATTATCTTTTTTTAACGTTAGCAAATATCCACCATCGTTACAATATACAAGTATGACGATTGGAGTAGCGCTATTGCTATTGGCTTTAATGGAAGAGGCAAGCAGTAAGTTAAGCAAAATGCTTGCTGTTTATGGCTCAGTTCCGTTTTTCTATTACATATTGCATTTTTACATATTGCACACCATTTTGGTTGCATTATTTTTTCTCGAAGGAAATACCACCTCACAAATTATACAAATGCCTTTTCTTTTTCGTCCGGCTACTTTTGGCTATAACTTATGGATAGTTTATACGATTTGGATTGTAGTAGTTGCATCACTTTACTATCCTAGTAAATGGTTCAAAAAGTATAAAGAAACCCACCGTAATTGGTGGTTGAGATATCTATAAAGCAAAAAAGCCCCGAAGTTTTCGGGGCTAGCTAATCTATGGGATGTTTATTTCTTCGGCTTTGCCGACATATAGAACGTCAGCTTACCACCATTTGTAATATCGCTATGCTTAATTTGGTAATCGGTAATTTCTTTACCATTTAAAACCACTTTGCTTACATAAACATTTTTAGGACTTTGTTTAATTGCTTCAACGGTAAAGGTTTTTCCGTTTTCAAGGTTTAAAACTGCATTGTTAACGGCCGGGCTACCCAATGAATATACATCAGAACCTGGTGAAACCGGATAAAAGCCTAAAGAAGAGAACATATACCATGCACTCATTTGTCCGCAATCATCGTTTCCACCCAATCCATCGGCCGTAGGTTTATACTGCATATTTAAAATGTGGCGAACTTGTGCCTGGGTTTTCCAAGGCTGACCAGCCCAATTGTAAAAATATGCGATGTGATGCGCAGGCTCGTTACCATGTACATAACCGCCAATAATACCTTCGCGGGTGATGTCTTCAGTATGCGCAAAAAATTCATCTGGCAAATGCATAGTAAATAAAGTATCCAATCGCGAAGCGAACTTCGCTTTACCGCCCATCACTTCCATTAATGAGGCTGGGTCATGTGGAACAAAGAAACTGTAATTCCAGCTGTTACCCTCAATAAAACCTTGCCCTTCAGTATCTTTCGGGTCAAACGCTTTTTTAAATGTGCCATCAGCTAATTTTGGTCGCATAAAGCCCGATGCTTTATCCCAGTTATTTCTCCAGTTGTTAGAGCGTTTGGTAAACTCGTTGTAAACATCCGTTCTGTTCAACTTTTTCGCTAATTGTGCAATGGCCCAATCATCATAAGAGTATTCTAAATTGTTCGAAACTGAAACTCCACTTTTATCTGAAGGAATAAATCCTTTATCGATGTAATAACCAATACCCTCGTAATCGCGGTGATTTGCCGTTGTAATACAAGCATCCAAAGCTTTATTTGCATCGCCATTGTAAGTTCCTTTAATAATGGCATCAGCAATAACCGAAACACTGTGGTAACCACTCATACACCAATTATCATTTGCATAGTGCGACCAAATTGGCAACATATGTAAACTACTTTGCTCGTAATGTGCCATCATCGATTTCACCATGTCGTTGCTTCTTCCCGGTTGCATAATGTTAAAAAATGGATGTAGTGCCCGGTAAGTATCCCAAAGAGAGAAAGTTGTATAATTTGTAAAACCATCCGCTTTATGAACATTTTGGTCTAAACCTTTATACTCACCATTTAAATCTGTGTAAACGGTTGGGTTTATAAAGGCATGATATAAAGCGGTATAGAAGTTAATTTTGTTATCATTCGAAGCATTAACCTGAATCTTATTTAATTCTTTATTCCAAATGCTTTGAGCTTGTGCTTTAACTTTGCTAAAATCCCATCCAGAGATTTCGCCACGCAAATTTTGCAATGCATTTTCCTGACTAACCGGCGACAAGGCAAATTTGATTTTTACTTTTTCGCCCTCTTCCGTATCAAAATCAAAATACATTTTAAGCTTCTTACCAGCAATCTCCGGGAAGTTTTTATCCTGATTAAATTTACCCCAAAAACCTCTGTACGCTTGCTTTGCATCGTAACTTTTACGACCATAGCCTTTAAAAGCTTTCGAGAAACTCATTGCAAAATACACCGTTCTGGTTCTAGCCCAACCATTTGTTTGGCGATAACCTGTTACTAAAGTATCGTTTACAACACGAACGTAAGTCCAAACGGTTTTTTCATCATAATTGTAAATTCCAGCCATCAAATCTAGAATAATATGCGATTGGTCTGATTTCGGAAAAGTGTATTGATGCATCCCAACTCGGGTTGTAGCAGTTAATTCGGCCGTGATGTTATCATCATCAAGCTTAACTTTATAATAACCAGCTTCTGCAACTTCATTAGCATGAGCATATGCCGAACGATAGCCAGATTTTGGGTCGCTTGCTGTACCTGGATTTAATTGCAGTTTACCTTGAGTTGGCATGATTAAAAAATCGCCTAAATCCGAGTGGCCTGTGCCGCTAAAATGCGTATGGCTAAAGCCTGTAATGGTTTTATCTTCGTATTTGTAACCCGCACAATATTTGTAAACGTTGCCATTGTACTTGCCATTAACTTCATAAGATAAAGTATCGGTTTCGGGGCTAAGTTGTACCGCACCAAATGGAACCGTAGCACCAGGATAAGTATGGCCCATTTTAGACGTACCAATTATTGGCTTAACATATTGAACCAAATTCTGCTGTGCTGAAGCGAAAACCGCCGTAAACAGTAAACAAGGCAAAATAATTTTTTTAATCATATCGGTTTTAAAATTTTAAAATTCTAAGGTATTAATTTATCTGTAATTGCTAAGCCAAAGTTAAACTAAATCGATTAACTATCTAAAAAAATACAAATGATTGAATAAATTTTTAGAAAAGCATGTTTGTGCTTGTCGGTTACTCCTGTCCCCGCCACATGCTTCAATCTTTTTGTTAATTATTGTAAGTGATTAAAGTTAATGAACCAAAAAGTATTTCCGCTATGTCGAGTTTAGATTGCAGTTTTACTACATAACCGTCATTTCGACCGTGATAGATATCAAGACGCAGCTACAAGGTGAAATGTTTAATTAGGTTCAAAGATTTCTCTGTTCCGCTACGCTTCAATCGAAATGACGGTACGACTTGCCTGTTTCAGTTGCAGAATTACTACATAACCGTCATTACGACCATAGCGGAGAATCACGAAGTGTTCAGCGAAGCTAAATCTTTTAAATGAGGTTCAAAGATTTCTCTGTTCCGCTGCGCTTCAATCGAAATGACGGTACGACTTGCCTGTTTCGGTTGCAGAATTACTACATAACCGTCATAACGACCGTAGCGGAGAACCACGAAGCGCTCAGCGAAGCTAAATCTTTTAAATGAGGTTCAAAGACTTCTCTGTTCCGCTGCGCTTCAATCGAAATGACGGTACGACTTGCCTGTTTCGGTTGCAGAATTACTACATAACCGTCATTACGACCGTAGCGGAGAACCACGAAGCGCTCAGCGAAGCTAAATCTTTTAAATGAGGTTCAAAGACTTCTCTGTTCCGCTGCGCTTCAATCGAAATGGACGATACGACTTGCCTGTTTCGGTTGCAGAATTACTACATAACCGTCATTACGACCGTAGCGGAGAACCACGAAGCGCTCAGCGAAGCTAAATCTTTTAAATTAGGTTCAAAGATTTCTCTGTTCCGCTGCGCTCCAATCGAAATGACGGCAAAGGTTGTAGATTTAGGTTGCAGGTTTTGTGCACAGGTTTAAGTTTTTAAACCAGATTGAAGCGGATACCGGCCTTGTGGTTAAGGCCTGCAGGCGTATGAGCAAAAGGCTGGACTAACGCTAACTTGTACGTAATTTTGCTTTTCAAAAAAATATTTTTGCTTGGCTATTCATAAACAACATACGAATGGCAAACATAAATTCTCAGCCAGTTTTTGCTTTTCAAAAAATCAAAAATTAACAAATACGCATTTCCCTTTTTACAAGTAACTGACTTGCTTTGCTTAAATTGAGGCAAATAAACCTTATTTTTGCGTCCAATAATTTTAAGATGAGTAAACACGGTAGAATTCTGGTAGCCATGAGTGGCGGGGTTGATAGTTCGGTAGCTGCAGTTATGCTACATGAGCAGGGTTACGAGGTAATTGGCCTGACCATGAAAACCTGGGATTATGCATCATCGGGCGGGAGTAGTAAGGAAACTGGTTGTTGCTCGTTGGATAGTATTAATGATGCTCGTACACTTGCTGTAAATTATGGTTTCCCACATTATATTTTAGATATTCGCGATGAATTTGGCGATTATGTTATCGATAATTTCGTTGATGAATACTTAGCTGGTAGAACGCCAAATCCTTGCGTTTTATGTAATACACACATCAAATGGGAAGCTTTATTGAAACGTGCCAACAAATTAGATTGTGAATTCATCGCAACCGGACATTATGCAAATATCCGTCAGCAAGATAGTGGACGGTATGTAATTTCGAAAGGTAAAGACGAAAATAAGGACCAATCTTATGTTTTGTGGGGCGTTTCGCAAGAGAACCTTTCGCGTACAAAATTTCCATTAGGTAGTTTCGCAAAAGCAGATATAAGGCAAATGGCTTTAGATATGGGGCAAGAGGAATTGGCCAAAAAATCTGAAAGTTACGAAATTTGTTTCGTGCCGGATAACGATTACAGAGCTTTCTTACGCCATAAGGTTGAAGATTTAGAAGAACGTGTTGCGGGTGGAAATTTCATATTAAGCAATGGAATGGTTGTCGGTCAACACAAAGGCTATCCGTTTTATACTATTGGTCAGCGCAAAGGTTTAGGCGTTGCTTTTGGCGAGCCAATGTTTGTTACTCAAATCTTACCAGAAAGTAATACCGTTGTTTTAGGCAGAGCTGATGAATTGGAACGTAAAGAAGCTATGGTCCGAAACATTAACCTGATAAAATATGCAAGCATTGAAGAGCCAATGAACGACGTGATTACAAAAATCCGTTATAAAGATGCGGGTATGTTAAGTACAATTGTTCAGGAAAAAGACAGAATGCGTGTAGTTTTTGACCACAATGTTTCTGCAATTGCCCCTGGACAATCGGCCGTATTTTACGAAGGAAATGATTTATTAGGTGGTGGATTTTTAGTTTAAAATCATCTTTAACAATATTTTAAAACCGACTTTAAGTCGGCTTTTTTTTGTTTTACTTAATTCAGCAATTTGAAATTTGCAAAAATTTTGAAATCGTAATTTTTAGGCTACATTTGCAGCATCTCATTCCTATTTAATTTTTTAACTATAAAAAAACTTTAAATGGAAACGAGTAAATTCTCAAAATTTAGCGCCGAATTTCTTGGCACTTTAGTATTAGTTTTAATGGGTTGCGGTAGCGCAGTAATTGCCGGTGCTGATGGTACAACGGGCGTTGGCTTGTTGGGCATATCCTTTGCTTTCGGTTTATCCGTTGTTGCAATGGCATATGCAATCGGGCACATTTCTGGTTGCCATATTAATCCGGCAATATCTATCGGGATGGTTTTTGCCGGCAGAATGAAAGCCAGCGAAGCAGCTTACTACATTGTTGCACAAATTTTAGGTGCAATTGCTGGTGCAGGCTTATTATACTTAATTGTAAGTAACCAAGCAACTTTCGCAATGAAAGAATGGGCATTAGGCTCAAATGGTTGGGGAAAAGGTTATTTGGGCGAGTACAATTCTACGGCAGCTTTTATAGCTGAAGCAGTATTTACTTTCATCTTTTTATTGGTGATTTTTGGCTCTACATCTACCAAAAACATTAATGGCGGATTTGCAGGTTTAGCAATAGGTTTAAGCTTAGTGCTAATTCATATTGTTGGTATTAAAATAACTGGCGTATCTGTAAACCCGGCTCGTAGTATCGGTCCTGCTGTTTTAGCGGGTGGCGAGGCATTAAAACAAGTTTGGATGTTTATTGCTGCTCCGATTGTTGGGGCAATTTTAAGCGCTGTAGTTTGGAAAACTGTTTTAGAGAAAAACTAATGAAGATGGAAAAGGTAAGATGGAGGATGGAATAAAACGAATTCTATTATTTATCATTTTTTCATCAGTATAGACATTATTCAATAAAAAAGGGTAAAATGGAAGATTGAATAAAACCCACTCTCCATTTTACCTTTTTATTTCAGATAGAAAATCATTCCATTTTCCATCAAACATCTTCATATACCTAAAGATTTTTTACAATTGCCTCATCCATAGGCTTAGTTTTAGAACGGAAACGATGAACCAACTCTCCTTTTTCGTTGATTAAAAACTTTTCGAAGTTCCATTTAATATCACCTTGCTCTTCTGTATTAGTTTGCGTTGTTAAATACTTAAACAAAGGACTAATATCATCACCTTTTACACTGCTTTTTTCAGCAAGTAAGAATGAAACATTGTATTTTCCGGTACAAAATTCTTTAATTTCTGCATTCGTAGAGAATTCTTGTCCACCGAAATTACCAGCCGGAAAACCGATTAAAACAACTTTTTTACCATACTGCTTTTGAAGTTTTTCTAAATCTTCGTACTGTGGCGTATAACCACATTTAGATGCAGTATTAACTATCATAATTTTTTTGCCTTTAAATTTCGATAGTTTTATTTCTTTACCATCGATTGTTTTAAAGCTGAAATCGTAAACATTTTTTGGTGGGTTTGGAACCAAAAAGTTTAATAGAATTAAAATCGTGCTTATCATTTTATGTTTATTTTATATACGAATATAGGTACAAATAGTTTTTTGAACGTGCTTTTTATTTCAAATCTATTTAGGATTACAAATAGTAGACAATTTAGCAGAATAATTAGCATTTAATGGTTCGTTGGTTTGTGCCAAACGTTGTGAACCTGTGTTTGCCGGACAAGCAATATCGCCAACTGCATCATAGATCAATCTGTTACCATTTGCCACTAATTCTTTTGGCACATAAATTTGAACTTTTGTAATCGAATAGCCAGAAGGGAAATAACGAATGTAGTAACCATCAGGATGTTTAGTCCAGATGCCGCTTGGTACATCCGCTCTTGTAGGCGCCATCCCTGCAAGGATTGCATACTTCTCCATATCAGCATAGGTGTAATTGCCAGAAGAAACCAATTGTCGGATATTATTTTCAGCTTCGAAAACCGCTTTTACACCAGATGGCAATTGGTCTTTAGCTTTCTCCATAACATCGAAAGGCAATATACCCAATGCGCCACCTTCTAATTGGGTAAGCTGCTTAGGTGTAAGTAATTTTATAGCAGTGAGTTTAACTTGTCCGGCGTAATCAGCAAATTTTGTTCTGGCAATAATTGTCCATAGTAAAACCTGAATATCATGCTGTTTAACATCCTGATGTTTTTCAGCGCTTCTTAATACCGAAATTACAATTTGTTCTTTCGGACCCAAAACTGGTGCAAACATATAACCATCACCCTTCGATGGTGCAAATGTTCCGGCTTTTAAGCAATAACTTTTATTCGTCATTTCATAAAAACCATCACATAAAATATAACCGCCTTCAGTATTTCTTGGAAGAAGATATAATGGTTGGTATTTTGCTGATGCATTGAATTCGGGCATCTGCTCGCCTTCTCGATTTACATCCTCAAAATTTGTAGAAATTGCCTCTGGTTGTTTCAAGAATTTGTCTACTCCCAATGCTTTGGCGCCTTGAGTGGTTCCTACTTTTAATAATTTATCTTTTAAGCCACCGAATTGTGCATTAGCTGATATGCATGCTACAGATAATAATGATGTTAAGAGAATGATTTTTAGATTTTTCATAGAGGATTAGATTTATAGGTAATACAAACTTAGAACATTACGGTTAATTCTATATAAATTTAAAAAAAATTATTCCTCCAAACTCTATCTATTATTCTCATATTCAATATTTTAAATAAAAATCAGAATTTTATTTTGTGAATTAAAAATAAATTCAGACATTTGAAATATTATTTGGCAAACAAGCTAAATAAAAGTCAATCTTTTTATCAGATTGATTTATAAAGAAGTGGCGAGAGACTGGCTCTAAGACCCACTGGCAACCCTCAGAAAGAGAAGGTGCCAATTCCTGACCAAATAACATGGTGTTATTTGGAGATATAAATTTAACTGATGAATACATTAAATCTTCAATCGCAAAGCGAATCCAGTACAAAACTCCAAAAGGTAGAAATTTCGTCTATTAAATTAATGTGTTTTGAAATGCAGGCGATTACTTGTATGTGCTGTTGCATACAGTAATCTAAAAATCTTCCACTCTTGTTTCTTTTTCAAATTGGAAGGTCCCGAATAATCGGGATACGAAGCCATATTAGAATTTAGGTTTTCCTTGATTCAGCCCAGTTATTCAAACATTCATTTAATCAATAGTCCAGAAATTATGTCAACCTCATATAAATTTGAAACTTTACAGCTACACGCAGGACAAGAAATAGATCCAACAACAGGTTCAAGAGCTGTTCCGATATACCAAACAACATCCTACGGATTTAATAGTGCCGAACATGGTGCGAATTTATTTGCACTGAAAGAATTTGGTAACATTTACACTCGTTTGATGAATCCAACAACCGATGTTTTTGAGAAAAGAATTGCTGCTTTGGAAGGCGGCGTTGCTGCACTTGCTGTAGCATCCGGACAAGCCGCACAATTCATCGCTTTGCATAATATTTTACAAGCGGGAGATAGTATTGTCTCATCTTCACATATTTACGGTGGAACTTACAATCAATTTAAAGTTTCATTCAAACGTCTAGGCATTCAGGTTGATTTTGCAAATCCAGATACACCTGAAGAATTTGAAGAAAAAATTACGGATAGTACAAAAGCTATTTATTTAGAAACCATCGGTAATCCTGCGTTTAGCGTGCCTGATTTTGAGAAAATCGCAACTATTGCGAAGAAATATGATATCCCATTAATTGTTGATAATACCTTTGGTGCAGGTGGTTATCTATTTAAACCATTAGAGCATGGTGCAAATATCGTAGTAGAATCTGCAACGAAATGGATTGGTGGTCATGGAACCAGTATTGGTGGTGTAATTGTAGATGGCGGAAATTACAATTGGGGCAATGGGAAATTTCCTCAGTTCACAGAGCCATCATTAGGTTATCATGGTTTAGTTTTTAATGATGTTTTCGGCATCGGCGGCCCGTTTGGGAATATTCAATTTATTATCCGTGCGAGAGTTGAGGGTTTAAGAGATTTAGGCCCTGCACTTTCTCCTTTCAATTCATTTTTGTTGCTTCAAGGTTTAGAAACCTTATCACTTCGGGTTCAACGCCATGTAGATAATGCTTTGGAATTAGCCATTTGGTTAGAAAATCATCCACTGGTTAAAGAGGTTCAATATCCTGGTTTAGCAAGCAGTAAATATAACGGTTTGGCTAAAAAATACCTTAGCAATGGTTTTGGTGGTGTTTTAACCTTTGAGTTAAAGGGAACTAAAGCGAATGCTACGCAGGTTATTGATAATCTGAAACTGGTATCTCACTTAGCCAATGTTGGTGATGCTAAAACATTAATTATTCAACCATCAGCTACAACACATCAGCAATTAAGTGAAACTGAACAATTAGCAGCTGGTGTAAAGCCTAATGCACTAAGAGTTTCAGTTGGAATAGAGCATATCGATGACATTAAGGCGGATTTTGAGCAAGCTTTTGCATCAATCGACACTAAAATTACTGAAGAAAGCCTCCAAGCTTAATAAATTTTTTAGATACAACACGACAATTTTTACAATGAGCACTGCATCAATATATAATCATACCAAACAATTTAAATTAGAAAGCGGCAAAAAACTTCGCGATCTTCAAATTGCGTATCAAACCTATGGAAAGCTTAATGCAAATAAAGACAATGTAATCTGGGTTTGCCATGCACTTACCGCAAATGCTGATGTTTTTGAGTGGTGGGAAGGTTTATTTGGGCAAAATGCTTTGTTTAATCCAAACGACCATTATATTGTTTGCGCTAATGTTTTGGGTTCAAACTATGGAACCACAAATCCTTTAAGTACAAATCCGGTAACAGGCTTACCTTATTATCTATCGTTTCCACAATTTACCATTAGAGATTTTGTTTCAGCACATCAATTATTGGCAAATCATTTGGGCATTAATCAAATCAAATTATTGATTGGCGGTTCATTGGGCGGTCAACAGTCTGTAGAATGGGCGATATCTGAGCCAGCGAGAATAGAAAATCTTATTTTGGTTGCTACAAATGCAGTTCATTCGCCTTGGGGAATTGCTTTTAATGAAAGTCAGCGTTTAGCTATAACAACCGATAGAACATTTTTCGCCAATCAGCCTGATGGAGGCTGCAAAGGTTTAAAAACCGCCAGAAGCATTGCACTTTTAAGTTATAGAACTTACAATGCGTACGGAAGCACCCAGGTTGAAAGTGTTAATGATAAAACGGATAATTTCCGTGCTTCATCTTACCAAAATTATCAAGGTGAAAAATTAATAAATCGCTTTAATGCATACAGTTACTATTATTTAACTAAAGCGATGGATAGCCATAACGTTGGTCGTAATCGTAAATCAATTGCAGAAGCTTTGAAATTAATTAAGGCAAATACTCTAGTTATCGGTATTGAGAATGATTTTCTGTTCCCTATTTCTGAGCAAAAATATCTCGCTGATAATATAACGGATGCTGCTTTTGAAACTATCCATTCTGAATATGGACATGATGGTTTCTTAATTGAAACAAATGCTTTAACAAACATCATCGGAAACTTTATCAAAGAAAGCAGAAATAAGAAAATTATTAAGTTACAGCACACGGCCTGATAAAGTTTGAAGGCTGGAAAATTGAAGGTTTAAGAAAACTAGCGATAAAGCTAAAGGGAAAATCAAATTAAAAAAAACAAAACTAGCGAATCTGTATTGAACCATATCTTGATACTTGATACCCGCTACTTGATACTACAATACAATCATGAGTAAAAATTTAAAAATAGGATTATTTGGATTCGGAGTTGTTGGGCAAGGCTTGTTGGATATTATCCAAAGTCAAAACCTAAACTTAGAGATTATAAAAATTGCAATAAAAGACCCAAAGAAAAAGCGTACGCTAAATAAAGATTTATTTACAACCGATAAAAATGAAATTCTGAGCAATTCGGAAATTAATACGATTGTAGAGTTAATTAATGATGCCGATGCAGCTTATGAAATTGTTACTGCAGCAATAAAGAATGGCAAAAATGTAGTATCTGCGAATAAGAAAATGATTGCTACTCATTTAAAAGAGTTGGTTGATTTACAACAAGAGCATGGCACATCATTACTTTATGAAGGTGCCGTTTGCGGAAGTATTCCAATTATCAGAAACCTTGAAGAATATTATGATAATGAACTTTTCCATGCGCTAAGCGGAATTTTCAATGGTTCTTCAAATTATATTTTATCAAAGATTTTTAATGAAAATCAGCGTTATGATGCTGCTTTAAAAGAAGCTCAAGATTTAGGTTTTGCCGAAACCGACCCAATTTTAGATGTTGGCGGTTACGACCCGAAATACAAATTAGCTATTGCAACTGCGCATGCTTATGGTTTATTTGTTAATCCGGATGCTATTTTAAACATTGGTATTCAAAATCTTTCGCATTATGATATTAAATATGCTCGTGAGAAGAATTTCAAAATTAAATTAGTACCAACGGCTAGAAAGGTAAATAAGAAAGATATTGTTACTTACGTTTTGCCAAAATTAGTAGCTAAAGATGATTTCTTATACAATGTTGAAAATGAATACAATGCAGTAACCGTACAAGCGGCTTTCGCTGATAAACAGTTTTTCTTTGGTAAAGGTGCAGGTGGCCATCCAACGGGCGCAGCTGTACTATCAGATATTGCTGCTTTACGCTACGATTATCGTTACGAGTATAAAAAATATCACTCAGAAAACGGCGTAAAACATACAGAAGATATTTTACTGGAAGTTTATTTACGTTATGCGGATGAGGATCTTATCAGCCACTTAGCATTTGATAACATTAGTGAGCGTTATGCAGCCAGCGAATATAAATATGTTATTGGCACTGTTAAATTAAATGCTTTGATTAAAAACCGCGATTTGCTTTTAGATAAGGATGTTTTTATTGCTTACACAGGCAGGCAAATTTACAAACAAGAGCAAGTTACAGATAATGTTTTCGCTGAAGAACTAGCAGCGATTTAAGATTTTTTTAAGGTTAATTTTTTTATTTGTTTTGTTGTTAAGCATAAAGGTCGGAGCGATTTCGACCTTTTGCATTATGGCTTGGTTTTAATATATCTTTCTACAATTACCCTATCAATTCCCTCTTTTTCTACCTGCTCCACTCCTGTTTGGATGAGTGTATCGCCATGCAAAATTATCTTAAAATCAAAAGTTTTACCTTCCCAGTTTTTGTTACCATAATATTCCAGGTGTTCTACATAAGCATCATTATTTAATGTATAACTTCCACCACCAGCATCAAAACCTAAAGTATCAGCCTTATTTAAACTATGTTTTAGAAATGCAAAATGAGTATCGTTAATGATTTTTATCATTTCAAAATCCATAGGATACTCGCTAGTTTTACCAGTTTTTTTATCGGTTATACTTCCTGAAATCAATTTCCAGGTACCTTGAATAGCTAGCGTTTTTGAAGATTCACTCTTACAAGAAAAAAGCAAGCAAGCTGCGATTAAAACTAAGAATTTCGATTTCATATTTAAAGTTTTTAATTATCCTCTGCCAGCCATATCAATTAATTTCTTAGCTAAATTATTGCCTAAATAGCCATCAATTATTGCATGTACAATGTACAAAATTGGAGTCATTAAAATGGCGACAATAAATTTGTAGGTATAGTTTACCAAACCAATTGCAGCAACCATTTCCCAACTGTAACTATACTGCGGATTTAAGTAAAACGCAATAAAAATCACTACGAAACTATCTATTAGCTGAGAAACTAAAGTAGAGCCAGTTGCTCTTAACCAAAGTGCCTTATCACCAGTTATTCTTTTTATCCTGTGAAAAATTAAAACATCTGCCAGCTGGCCAACAATAAAGGCCACAATTGAACCAACAATAATCCACATACCTTGACCAAATATCCCTGCAAAAGCATTATTCATGTTTAAATCTTCGCCATTAATTTTTTGATGCACCCAAAAATCGGCTGCACTTAAATGCATTGAACCCCAAACTACAATAAAGGCGAAAGCAATTAAAATTGAAGTTAGAATTGACAAAAACCTAACCTGTTTCACTCCAAAATATTCGTTTATTATATCGGTCATGATAAAAATTATTGGCCAGGTTAACACTCCGGCCGACATTACAAAAGATAGATTCGGAACGCCAAATAAATTAATATCGAACTTTTTTAAACCCAGCGTTTCTTCAACACTGAATAATTTTACGCCAATAAATTCTGATAAGATTGCATTTGCCACAAAAAAACTTCCAAGGATGAGAAGTAAACGGCTTTCTTTAGTTTTAAAAGTCATAGCCTATAAATCTAAAAATAAATCGAATCAGATTTATATGGTGATGTGTTAAAATTTTAAAACAATTACTTTTTACAATCTGTCGATAATAAAAATAGGTTAAGAAAGATAATCTCCCAATCTTTGCCGCCAGTAAAAAACTAACGAACATGGCTCAGAAAAAACACTTTTTCCTTATATTAATATTGGGTTCTTTAGCGGCTTTAGGCCCATTTTCTATTGATATGTATTTACCAGGCTTTGTTGATATTGCCCAGGATTTAAAAAGCACAGAATCTACGGTTGCATTATCACTATCAAGTTTTTTCATAGGCATTTCTGCTGGTCAGCTTTTATATGGCCCACTACTTGATAAATACGGACGTAAAAAACCGCTATACTTCGGTTTGGCGCTTTACATTTTATCATCGTTTTTATGTTTGGCCGTTACCGATGTAAATCAGCTTATTATCCTTCGTTTTGTACAAGCAATTGGTAGCTGTGCTACGGCAGTTGCTTCTGTAGCCATGGTTCGAGATTTATTTACCGTTGAAGAAAGCCCAAAAGTTTTTGCTTCACTAATGCTGGTAATTGCAGTTTCGCCTATGCTTGCGCCAACGGCGGGAGGCTATTTAATTGCAGCCTTAGGCTGGAAATATGTTTTTGTGTTTTTAGGCTTAATGGCAATTTTAATCCTTTTGGCTACCATATTTAAATTACCAGAAAGCTACAGGCCAGATCCAAATTATTCTTTAAAACCGAAACCAATAATAAACAGTTTCTTAACCGTTTTAAGAGAGCCACAGTTTACAACCTATGCATTAATCAGCTCAATTACCTTCTCCGGTTTATTTGCTTATGTATCGGCATCGCCAACAGTTTTTATGAAGTTGTATGATGTTAGCAAAACAGGTTACGGATGGATTTTCGCATTATTATCTGTAGCTTTTATTGGCTCAAGCCAGTTAAATAGTTTAATATTAAAATGGTTTAGTAGTAAAAAAATTGTAAGTTATGCATTGCTGGCTCAATGCGCCTTCAGTTTAATTTTTCTTGCCTTTGCATTAAACGATTGGTTAAATCTATACTCAACCATCGGTTTTATTGCGCTATTCCTTTCATGCTTAGGATTTATCAACCCAAATGCAGCAGCGTTATCTTTAGCGCCATTCACAAAGAATGCAGGCAGTGCATCTGCCTTAATGGGGGCTTTGCAAATGGGTTTAGGCGCATTGGCTTCAGTTATGGTTAGTTTATTTAGCGAACATTCTGTTGTACCAATGCCGTTTGTTATGACGGTTGCTGCATTTGTAGCATTATTTTGTCTTTTAATTGGTATAAGATTTATCAAAAACGAAGTTAAAGCATCAGCAGATACAGCCGTTATTGGACATTAATTCGATTTTATGCCAGCTACCTAAGATACAAACATAACTTGATTAAGACTTATTCTTCAACTTCACAATCAATTTTAAATTAAATTGTCTGCCTGTTAAATAATTTGGAATCGCGTATTGAACGTTTTCTACATCCTTGAGCCATAAGTAGGAAACTGTATTATCAATATTGAGCATGTTAAATACCTCAAAAAATAGAATTACAGCATTGAAATTTTTATCTAAAAACTTTGGTTTATGTGAGGCTGCATCATCCAAAAAATCTTTTGAAAAACCGATATCCACACGCTTGTAAGACGAAACATAAAACTTATCTAAATATCTCGGCGTTTGCGACGGTCCAATTGGAAGTCTGGAGCCATAAAGCATATTTAAATGCACTTTATAAGTTGGACTATTTAGTAATTTATCCTGAAAGAAAACCGAAAGATTTAATCTTTGATTGGTTGGCCTTTTTAGATACCCAGGATAAACTGTTGTACCATTTTGCACATAGCTATCACCAATAATATCTTCGTTAGCATGCATAACCGACATACGGAAATAAGAAACCAAATCTTTCACAAATTCACCACCAACGCTAAAATCGGCACCATAGGCGTACCCTCTGGAAACTTCACTGGCTAAGTATTTAATCCTCAAATTATCAATTTTGTAAGGGATTAATCTATCCGAATATTTGAAATAGGCTTCAGAAGTAAATTTTAAGCGAGTTCCAAATGCATCAAAAGCGTAATCATAACCAATAGAAGTGTTGTATGAACTTTGAGCCTTCTGATTAATATTCAACTTTCCAGTAAAATCACGGATGGTTCGGTAAGATGGTGGTTGCTTATAAACTCCAGCGGTAAACCTTAAAATTTTATTATTTGTATTCGGTCTGTAGGCAATTAACATTCTCGGACTAATCAACAGTTGCCTACTTAAAGAACTATAAGTTGCACGAGCGCCTAGCTGAAGTTCCGCATAATTTGAAAGCGAGTAACTATCCTGAATGTAAGCACTGTAATTTTTTATATCGATGTTATTTTCTACGTTAATAACATTTTGCAACACAATGTTTTTCCCATTATTTGGAAGAATAAAACCTGCAGAATCTGTATAATTATATTCATTTAATCGGTCGTTATATTTAGCTTTATCAAATTTTAATCCCCAAGAAAAAACATGGTTGTCAAAATTTTGGTCAACCTTAATTTCTGATGTAAAAATCTGTGTATTCAAACTATTTCTGCCATAGTTGTAATAACTGCCAATACCTTTATTTTTTGTAATAGGACCAAAATTCTGAATTGGAAAACTGGTATCAACTTCATCGAAAACGTAACTTCCATCAATATCAAAACGCTCCCGCTCTATTGTATTAAAATAACTATTGATAAATTTTACTACGAGATTTGGTTTTGGTGAATAAGATGCTGTTACCGCAGTACCCAAAGTTTGATAGTCATCAATCTCTTGACCCATGTAATCAACATTTAACCTTAAGGTTGTATTCAATGTACCAAACTGTGTTTCTCTATTGGTGGGTATTAATTTAAACTGACCCAAATTCAGGTTTCCTAAAAAGCTAACATTAAATTTTGGAGAAAAATCATATTGGTACAAAAGCTGAACATCACCAAAATTGGGACTATAACTCCCCTTTTCATCCTGTTTAATCAAAACATTGGCATTATTTTTATAACGCAAACCTGCAAGTAAAAAACTCCTTCTAAAAATCCGCTTTGCGGAAATTGAAGTATTTAAAAGACTTGTACTTAAAATGGTTTGATTGCTATCTGGTTTATCATATTTAATATCTAAAACAGAAGATAGTTTATCGCCATATTTAGCCTCAAAACCACCAGCTGAGAATTTGGCTTTAGTTACTAAATCAGCATTTATAAAACTTAATCCTTCCTGCTGTCCGTTACGGATTAAAACAGGTCGGTTAATTTCCACATCGTTAATATAAATCAAATTTTCGTCAAAATTACCGCCTCTTACGCTATATTGTGCACTTAATTCATTATTAGTTGATACACCCGGTAGCATTTTAAACATAGTTTCAAAGTTCCCTGAAGCCAAGGGCATTGAAGCTACATCCCCAATATTAATGGTTGTTGTATTACTCAGCTGATTTTGCTTATCTGTAATATTAATTTGTTCCAGCTCGTTAATATTCGGAACTAAATTTACTTGCTGTGTTATCCTTGCACCAGAATGCTCATTAAATTTTAATGTTTGCGGCTGATAACCGAGAAGTGAATATTTAATACTAAAAGTTCGCGATTTTGAATAAATGGTGTAAACGCCAAACTCATCAGTTACGGTACTTTGCGCTTGACCTAAGACGATAACCGTTACCTGAGATAGTGGTAACTTTTCATTATTATAAACAATTCCAGAAATCCTGACCAGAGGTTGAGCAACGGCAAAACTGCCACTCGCCATCAATAGAAAAAGGATTAGCCGAAATTTGAGCATTAGGTTAGTATCAAGATAAAAGTATCAGGTATCAAGAAACCCTCACAATTAAACAATTCTACAATTAAACATTTAAACTATTTATTGTCATGCTTTTCATTTTAGAAATGGTTTCCGTTGGATTTTCTGAAGCAAAAACTGCATTACCTGCTACGAACGATGTTGCACCTGCTGAAACCAATGTACCAATATTTTGCAAGCCTACTCCTCCATCAACCTGGATAATTAAATCTTCATTCACACCTTGAATCAGGCGTTTCAAATCCTGAATTTTTTTATAAGTATTATGGATAAAAGCTTGTCCGCCAAAGCCAGGATTTACCGACATGATTAACACCAAATCTAAATCCGCAATTACATCTTGCAACATAATAACAGGTGTATGCGGATTCAAAGCTACTCCAGCTTTACAATCAGAAGCTTTTATCAATTGAATTGTTCTATGTAAATGAGTACAAGCCTCGTAATGAACGGTTATCCTATCAGCACCGGCTTTGGCAAATTCTTCTATGTATTTATCTGGCTCAACTATCATTAAATGAACATCCAAATCTTTTTTTGCATGTTTCTTAACGGCAGCCATAACAGGGAACCCAAAAGAAATATTGGGCACAAAAACGCCGTCCATTACATCAACATGAAACCAATCGGCCTCACTTTGATTAATCATTTCAATATCACGTTGTAGATTGCCAAAATCGGCAGCAAGTATGGATGGAGCTATTATGTGTTTCATTTTTTTTTGTTAACGTCATTGCGAGGCACGAAGCAATCTTAATGCATTAGTAAACTAGATTGTTTCGTAATTTGCAATAACGACGAGTTTATACAATTTTACGAATACGGCAAGTTACAAAATCATTGTTAAACAAAATAGCCATCAACAAAAAACCCTCTCAGTAAACTGAAAGGGTCAAAATTTTATTTCAATTTAATTTAGAGGGCTTGTCCATCTCTTGTAATCTCTACAAATTTCTCAATTCTGTCGGTGTAGTTATTAGTATAGTTTTGATACTCATAATAATCTGTTCGTCCACCGTAATTATTATAGCCACTACCGCGGTAAACTGGTGTTTTACCAGACTTTGTGTAGCTCGCAATAGATTGAAGAAAATACTTACCAGGCTTCATTTTACTAAATTTAAATCTTCCGTACTCATCAGTTTGAACGGTAATGCGCCAATGAAAAGCTTCTTCAGACATATAAACACTCGTTTTTTTGTTCTCTTCTTTCTTCCTTAATTTATACCATTCTTCAAAATAGCTTGTTACTGGAAACAAAGTTACCTGAACGTTTGCTGCTTTAATTTTAGGTGATAAAGGTGCTCGATAACCAAGAGCTGTTTTTGGTCCTGTAACAGCGACTCCTTCAATACTCGACATCCCCAGAGCCAACATACTCTTAGCTTGTAGCGAGTCAAAAGGAACTTGTGGATAATATACCACCTTTTGTGCATTTGTTCTAAAAACAGTCGATGTGAAAACTAGGGATAGCATAATGATTTGTAGTTTTTTCATAAGTTTACATATAGAATTTGTTTTTTATAAATGTAATTATAATATTACATTCTTAAATTATTTAGGAATAAATCATATCAAGCATGAAAATATATTTAACAATAATTATTTCAATTTGTACTTTCAATCTTGTCTTTGCTCAAAAAGAAAAGCCGTGCGGCATGAAGGATGGGCTGCAAGAGGGAACTTGCAAACAATTTTATGCCAATGGAAAAATCAGCTCAGTCGAAAATTGGAAAAAAGGTAAAAGAGAAGGAATTGCCAATTATTATTACGAAAATGGGCAATTAAAAGTAACAGTCAACTTCACGAAAGATAAACGAAGTGGCGAATGGAAATATTTTTTTGACAATGGAATCTTAGAGGCAGATGAATTTTACGTTTACCGGGATTTTGCAGAATTAAAAGAAGGTATTTTTAAAAAATTTTTCAAGGATGGGAAGCTTAATGAAATCTATGCTTACGTAGATGATAAGCTAGAAGGAAATTACACATTATATTTCAACAACGGCAACATATCACAAAGAGGTACTTATCGAAACGATAAACAAGATGGGAACTGGAAGAGCTTTTTTGAAAGCGGAAAACCAAAGTGCGAATCTACTTATGTAAATGGTAAAAAAGAGGGAACCAGGATTTGTATTGATGAAAAGGGTAAAATTATCAGTGAAGAAATCTACAAAAATGGCATTAAAATAAAATAAAGAATGCAGAAAAAAACCCTTTCAGTAAAAACTGAAAGGGTTTGCAATAATATCTTCTGTCTTCGGAATCCCGACTCCAGACACATACTTACGCTTTTGGCGCAGCTGGTTTTTCTGGTCTTGGCAATAAAACTTTGCGAGAAAGTTTCATTTTACCTTGCTTATCGATGTCTAATAATTTAACCTCGATTTTATCACCTTCTTTCAGTACACCATCCATAGTTTCTAAACGCTCCCATGAAATTTCTGAAATGTGTAATAAACCATCTTTACCTGGCATCACCTCAACAAATGCACCAAATGGCATAATTGATTTTACTTTACCTTGGTAAACTTCACCAATTTCTGGTTTAGCCACGATATTACGGATACGTGTAACCGCTGCATCAATTGCCGCTTTATTATCAGCGAAAATTTCTACAATACCTTTACCATCAACTTCTTCTATAGAGATTGAAGCGCCAGTTTCGCGTTGCATTTCCTGAATAATTTTACCTCCAGGACCGATAATTGCACCGATGAATTCTTTCTCAATAGTGATAGAAACAATACGTGGAGCATGAGGCTTCATGTCTTCATTAGGCTGAGCAATCGTTTTCTTCATCTCGTTCAAGATGTGTAAACGACCATCCTTAGCTTGTAATAAAGCTTTAGTCAAAACTTCATATGATAAACCGTTGATTTTCAAGTCCATTTGGCAAGCAACAATACCATTTTCAGTACCAGTTACTTTAAAATCCATATCTCCTAAGTGATCTTCATCACCCAAAATATCAGATAAGATTGCGTATTTACCAGTTTTCTCATCCGTAATCAAACCCATTGCAATACCAGAAACTGGAGATTTAATTTTAATACCAGCATCCATTAGTGCTAAAGTACCAGCACAAACCGTAGCCATAGATGATGAACCGTTAGATTCCAAAATATCAGAAACCACACGGATTGTATATGGATTAGCTTCACCTTGTGGTAAAACTTTTTTCAACGAACGTTGCGCTAAAGCACCGTGGCCAATTTCGCGGCGACCAGCACCTCTGTTTGGTCTCACTTCACCAGTTGAAAAACCAGGGAAATTATAGTGCAATAAGAATTTTTGGTAACCATTAAAGAAAGCACCATCAATCATTTGCTCATCATCTTTACTACCTAAAGTAACCGATGTTAATGATTGAGTTTCGCCACGTGTAAATACCGCCGAACCGTGTGCTGCTGGCAAATAACCAACTTCACTCCAGATTGGACGAATTTCTGTAGTCTTACGACCATCTAAACGAATACCTTCATCTAATAACAAATTTCTAATTGCATCATACTGCACATCATGGTAATAATGTTTAGCCATTGCTTTAGTTAAATCTGCAGTATCTTCTGGCATTGCCTCGAAAAACTCGTTAATAATAGCTGTAAAACCAACTTTACGCTCATCCTTGTTCGAACCAGATTTCGCAACCGCGTAAACTTTATCGTAAGTATCCGCGTAAACCTTAGCTTTTAAATCCGCATCGTGGTCTTCGTGGCTATATTCGCGTTTTACTGTTTTGCCAGTCGCCTCAGTTAATTCAACCTGTACCGCACATTGAACTTTAATTGCATCGTGTGCAAATTTTAAAGCTTCAACCATTTCATCTTCCTGAATTTCATCGCACTCGCCCTCAACCATACCAATATCATTAGCCGAACCAGCAACCATAAATTCTAAAGTTGCACGCTCTAAATCGCTGGCGTAAGGGTTAATCACCAATTTACCGTCGATTTTTGCAACACGTACTTCAGAAATCGGACCATTGAAAGGAATATCAGAAACTGATAATGCAGCAGATGCTGCTAAACCTGCCAAACAATCTGGCATAATATTTTTATCAGCAGAAATTAATGAAATCATCACTTGAGTATCCGAATGATAATCTGAAGGGAACATCGGGCGTAAAGCTCTGTCAACCAAACGAGAAATTAAAACCTCGTAATCAGATAATCTTGCCTCACGACGTAAAAATCCGCCTGGAATACGGCCAGTAGCCGCATATTTTTCTTGATAATCAACCGATAACGGTAAAAAATCAGTTCCTGGTTTAGCACCTACAGTAGATACAACCGTTGCTAACAACATCGTATCGCCCATTTTCACTACAACCGAACCATCAGCTTGTTTAGCTAATTTACCAGTTTCAATTTCTACAATTCTGCCATCGCCCAAATCGAACGATTTTTTTATTACATTCATTTAAATAGAATTATGGCGTGTTTTCCTCTTTCTACACACCGTTGTTTATATATGTTTTTGTTTTTGCAAACGAAGATAAGATTTAAAATGCCTATCTATAATAAATCCCGTTAAATTATTTAACAGGAAATGTAAAAAGCCATTCTATAAAGAATGGCTTTTGCTGATAAAATTCGCTTATTTTTGTTTAATGATATCACGAAGCGATAAAGCTTTGATGATAGCACGGTAGCGCTCAATATCTTTTTTGTATAAGTAAGCCAAAATACCGCGGCGTTTACCTACCAATTTTTGAAGTGATAACTGTGTAGAGAAATCTTTACGATTTTTCTTTAAGTGTTCTGTTAAGTGCGCAATACGGTATGTAAATAACGCTACCTGACCTTCTGCAGAACCTGTATTGGTTTCTACTTCGCCGTGTTGTTTAAAGATTTCGGCTTTCTTTTCTGGACTTAAATACATTCTTGAATAATATTAAAGTGTAAAAATTAATTAATTCTTCCAAAGGGATTCCTTTGGAATGGCGCAAAGATAAGGCTATTTTTGTTTGCAAACAAGTGTATTTATTTTCTTAATAACATACCGTTAAATTCTTGATTACTAAGAAAGCAAGTTCTATACTTATCGGTCGCAGTAGCCCCGCCCCCGCTGCAATCTTTTAAAAACTTCTGTCATTCCGACTTTGGAGGAATCTGTTTCATAGCTTGCAGATTCCTCGTACCTCGGAATGACAGCATATTCAGGGTTAGTACAATTTAAAAGTATTTTCGCTAAGTCGGGTTTAGAAAACTTAAACTTGTACAAGAAACTCAGATTTTCTTGTTAATACGCTCCAATTCTAGAATATCTAATTGGTCTTTAGGTCGGTTTGTTGCTCTTTTATTTTCAATTAAATGGTTATAATGAAGAAACCTTGCTTTAATTCCGTTAACTAAATCAACCGTAGCCATTTCAAAATACTCATCAAACTTTCTTTTATCAAGTCCAGGAATATCTGTCATTAAATCAGCATACATTCCATCATCCATCATTATTTCACAATAACCTGCTATAATAGGAATTTCCAGAAGCATATCATATTTACCATACCCCATTTTATCCAAAGCATAAATCAGATTCTGCCTGTTGTCTATTGTATCCTTTAAATAAATATCTAAATCTCCAGTAGTACGATTATAACCGTAACGATTAACAGCAAAACCACCTACTATCAGATATTTTAAATCAAATTGTTGAAATGTTTCCAACAACAAAAGCATTTCTGGATTCTCTTTATCGAAAGACATATTGAAAATTATTTGTTCGGCTTACGAATAATAATTCCTTTTCCTTGTGGAAACTTTAATGGATGACCGCCATTCATAGCGACAGAGATGTGATTTAAATTTAAAACACTAAAAAAGCGTTGCTCGGCATTACGACTTAAATATAAATTTTCACGTTCTTCAACAATTGTTTCGCGTGGAATTGAAATATCATGTAGTGTAAGTTTTCCCATCTATAATCAAAAATACAAATTTTGATACATAAAGATGTATTGATGTAAATATATCTTAAGTCAATTCTATACTTTTGCACAAAACCTTTTACCCTTGGAAAAGAATCAATTTAGCATTTTCGAAAGCGAATTACGCGTACGCCCAGATGATATTGACATGTTCAACCATGTACACAACAGCAAATACTTAGATTATGTATTGGCCGCCCGTTACGAGCAAATGGAAAAATTTTATGGAATGCCTTGGGAACATTTTACCAAAATGGGTTTAGGTTGGGTAGTTAGCCGGGTTGATATTAATTTTAAACGTCCGCTTTTGATGAACGATTTGATGTTGATACGAACTGGCATTTTAACCATGCATGATAAAGGTTGCTCGGTTCAGTTCGAAATCATTAATAAAAAAACTGGTAAAGTAGCGTCTGATGGGATTTTTGATTATGTGTTAATTGATTTAAACACCAGCCGTGGCACAAAAGTTACCGAAGAAATGATTAAAGCTTATAGTATTTAGGCGGAAGTTAGAAGTCGGAAGATATAGCGTTTCAAAATATATCCTGCGCCTCGGTTTGTGTCTTCACAAAACGAAATAATATAATCCATAATTGAAAAATTAATTCCGTGCCTTCTGTATTTCCGTGGCAAAAACCTGAAAATCAGTCATCAAAATTTGACAATAGATTTTTTTACTTACCTTTGGCACATCCAAAACAAAAAACCATGATAGTATCTGCAATCCGTTTAAGGTTTTAAGCAACCCAGGATTTTCTTCCCTAAGCAATATCAAATTGAATACTTTTTTAGTGTTCACAAAGGTTTATTCATTACATTTTACAAATATAATATATGTCACAGTCAACAAAGGCGCAGGGCAAACTATCTTCTTTTTTCGAACTATTGATACAATCGATAAAAGGTAACGAAGTTGATTTAACTTCAATCAGCATTAAGAGAGCCATAATTCTTTTAGCCATTCCGATGATGTTGGAAATGGCAATGGAATCTGTTTTTGCATTAGTCGATTTATATTTCGTTGGCCATTTAGAAAACAGTAGTCACGCTATACAAACCGTAGGTTTAACAGAATCAGTTTTAACAATAATTTATTCATTAGCCATAGGTTTAAGTATGGCTGCTACAGCAGTTGTTGCCAGGAGAATTGGCGAGAAAAATCCTGAAGCGGCATCAAAAGCTGGTATGCAAACCATCGTAATTGCAGTTGCGGTTAATATTTTAATTAGTATTGCTGGTTTAATTTATGCAAGAGATATTTTGTTATTAATGGGTGCTTCTATAGAAACGGCAAACCATGGAGTAACTTTTGTCCGCATCATGATGGGCGGTAGCATCGTTATCGTTTTACTTTTCTTAATAAACGGAATTTTTAGGGGTGCAGGAAATGCCGCGATTGCGATGCGAAGTTTATGGATTGCCAATATTGCAAACATCATCCTCTGCCCTATTTTCATCAACGGTTTCGGGCCAATTCCGGCATTTGGTTTAACTGGTGCAGCAATCGCAACAACAATTGGTCGTGGCTTGGGTGTTGCCTATCAAGTTTACAATTTGTTTAATGGAAAAAATGCTTTAAAAATTAGTATCAGCCATTTTATTCCTGATATGGAACAAATTAAAGCAATAGTTAAAATTGCTGCACCCGCTATTTTACAATTCGTAATTGCAAGTTGTAGCTGGGTATTTTTAGCAGAATTAGTTGCAACAACTGGTGGAGATGAAGGTTCAGCAGGTTACCAAACTGCATTAAGGTTGATGATGTTTTTCTTATTACCTGCGTGGGGATTGAGTAATGCAGCTGCAACTTTAGTCGGACAAAATTTAGGCGCTGGCCACATTGACAGAGCAGAACAATCTGTATTTCAAACTTTGAAATATATCATTGTCTTTATGGCCGTGGTGAGTGTGGTGTTTTTAACCTGCGGGCATTTGTTTGCATCTTTCTTTACTTCAGATTTAAAAGTGATAGAGATTGCAAGCAGAGCTTTAAAAATTTTAAGTATCGGTTTTGTTATTTACGGTTCGGCAATGGTTTTTAGCAGCGCTTTCAATGGTGCAGGCGATACCTGGACACCGACTAAAATTAACGTATTTGCCTTTTGGGTATTTCAAATTCCATTGGCTTATTTTTTAGCTAAATATTTAGACATGGGTCCGACAGGAGTTTTTATTGCCATACCAAGCGCAGAAGCAGGCATTGCGATTGCCGCATTTATCTTATTTAAAAAAGGTAAATGGAAGAAAACAATGGTATAATTTTTTCAGTTTGCCACGGAAACACGGATTTACACGGAATTAGGTTTTTTAAAATAACCACAGATAAATAGGATAAACACAGATATTTAGAAATGTAAATGAACTAAACTTTCCGTGATTTCTGTGTTTCCGTGGCAAATAAATTTAACAAAAGAACTAATCTTTTATGTTGAATAAACCTGATTAAAGTGGAAATACTTTTTGTTAATTGATGTAAATAGATTGCCGCGTCGTGCCAACTCGCAACGGCGGAAATTTGAGCTCAACACAAAGACAAAAAGATTGCAACGGAAAGCAGGGCTGCTGCAGCCAAAAAACTACTGCTTTTGCTTTTCAGATATTTGAAAATCCACTCATCTTTTCCACCTTAAGTTTTCCATTAAAAAGCATATCTTTGCGCAAAGATGAAGCATATACGTAATTTTTGCATTATTGCACATATTGACCACGGCAAGAGTACTTTGGCCGATAGGTTATTAGAATATACAGCGACGATTTCGCAGCGTGAAGCGCAGGCGCAATTGCTCGACAACATGGATTTGGAGCGTGAGCGAGGCATTACAATTAAAAGTCATGCCATACAAATGAACTACAAAGTTGGCGATGTAGAGTACAACTTTAACTTAATTGATACACCCGGACATGTAGATTTTTCTTACGAAGTTTCGCGTTCTATCGCTGCTTGCGAGGGCGCTTTATTGATTGTAGATGCATCGCAAGGGATACAAGCACAAACGATTTCAAATTTATATTTAGCTTTAGAGCACGATTTAGAGATTATTCCGATTTTAAATAAAATGGATTTACCTGGTGCAATGCCAGAAGAAGTTAAAGACCAGATTATAGATTTGATTGGCTGTAAACGTGAGGATATTATTCCAGCATCGGGTAAAACGGGAATGGGTATTCCTGATATTATTCAGGCAATTGTAGACCGTGTTCCGGCTCCAGTTGGCGACCCTGAAGCGCCTTTACAAGCCTTAATTTTCGACTCTGTTTTTAACTCATTTAGAGGAATTATTGCTTACTATAAAGTAGTAAACGGTGAAATTAAAAAAGGCGATAAAGTAAAATTCATTAATACTGGTAAAGAATACTTAGCTGATGAAGTAGGTATTTTAAAACTGGATATGGCGCCACGTAGTGTGGTTAAAACCGGTGATGTAGGTTACATTATTTCAGGGATTAAAGAGGCCCGAGAAGTAAAAGTTGGTGATACGATTACAACTACTGCTAGGCCATCTTTAGCCGCGATTCAAGGTTTTGAAGAGGTAAAGCCGATGGTTTTTGCGGGTATTTACCCGGTTGATACTGATGAATTTGAAGAACTCCGCGAAGCGATGCACAAGTTGCAACTGAACGATGCTTCTATCGTTTTTGAACCTGAAAGTTCTGCTGCTTTAGGCTTTGGTTTCCGTTGCGGATTCTTAGGCATGTTGCACATGGAGATTATCCAGGAGCGTTTAGAACGTGAATTCGACATGACGGTAATTACTACAGTTCCCAACGTATCTTACATAGCGCACACTACAAAGGGAGTAGAAATTTTAGTTAATAACCCATCAGATTTACCAGATCCAAGTAAATTGGATTCGGTAGAAGAGCCGTTTATTAAAGCTAACATTATTACTAAAGCCGAGTTTGTTGGTCCGGTAATGTCGCTTTGTATTCAAAAACGAGGCATAATTGTTAACCAATCTTACTTAACCAGTGATAGAGTTGAGTTAGTTTTTGAAATGCCTATGGGCGAAATTGTATTCGATTTCTACGATAAATTAAAAACAATCTCTAAAGGTTACGCCTCTTTTGATTATCATCAGGTTGGTTACCGTAAATCGGACTTGGTTCGTTTGGATATGCTTATTAATGAAGAACCTGTTGATGCACTATCTTCATTAATTCATCGCAGTAATGCTTACGATTTCGGAAAGAAAATCTGTGAAAAACTAAGAGAGTTAATTCCTCGTCAACAGTTTGAAATTAAAATACAGGCTTCTATCGGTGCTAAAGTTATCGCCCGCGAAACTTTAAGTGCTTTACGTAAAGATGTTACCGCTAAATGTTATGGTGGCGATATTTCTCGTAAACGTAAGCTATTGGAGAAACAGAAAAAAGGTAAAAAACGTATGCGTCAGGTTGGAAACGTAGAGATTCCTCAATCGGCGTTTATGGCGGTTTTAAAATTGGATTAAAATTAGAATCAAGATACAAGTATCAGGTATCAAGATTTTGAGCAAATAATATAGTTAAAAGCATAGTGAGCAATTAAGTTAACCATCTTGGTCTTGATACTTGATACTTACTACTCGATACTTTGAAAATGAAATTATTAGACGGTAAATACGTATCAGAAAAAGTTAAAGTTCAAATTGCTGATGAAGCTGCAGAATTTTTAGGTAAAACAGGTAGAAAACCACATTTGGTTGCCATTTTGGTTGGCAATGATGGTGGTAGTGAAACTTACGTTGCGAGCAAGATGAAAAACTGCGAAAAGGTAGGTTTTAAATCTTCGCTTCATAGATATGATAACTCGGTTACTGAAGCAGAATTATTGGCTAAAATCGAAGAAATTAATCAAGATGCTGATGTTGACGGATTAATTGTTCAATTGCCTTTGCCAAAACACATCGACCCAGAAAAGGTTACAGAGAAAATTGATTACCGTAAAGATGTTGATGGTTTCCATCCGGTTAATTTGGGTAGAATGATGCGTAATTTGCCTTGTTTTATTCCTGCTACTCCTTATGGTATTTTATTGATGCTGCAAGAATATAATATTGATACGACAGGAATGCATTGTGTTGTGGTTGGCAGAAGTAATATTGTAGGTAGTCCGATGAGTATTTTAATGGCTCGTAACGCTAATCCCGGCAACTGTACGGTAACACTTACGCATTCACGCACAAAAGATTTAAAAGAACAAGTTTTACAGGCAGATATTGTTATTGCCGCAATTGGTAAGAAAAACTTTGTTACGGCAGATATGGTTAAACCTGGTGCAATAATTATTGATGTTGGTATTAATCGCGAAGAAAGCGACACGACAAAATCTGGTTACAAATTATTCGGTGATGTTGATTTTGAAAGTGTTGCGCCAAAAGCATCATACATTACTCCTGTTCCGGGTGGTGTTGGTTTAATGACAATTGTTGGTTTATTGAAAAACACACTGGCATCGGCTAGAAAAGAAATTTATTCTTAAGCCTAAACGTAAAGGCAGAAAGACTAAAGCGAAAACCTACAGTTTATAAATATCTAAAAGCAATTCATAACCGAATTGCTTTTTTTATACCGTTTTTTTTACGTGTAAATATTTTTAGTTACACGTAAAATTATTATATTTGTTTAAAAACTAGAAGATAATGGATGCAAAACTTACCTTAAGCTTTAATCAGGATGTAGTATCTAAAGCTAAAAAATATGCTGCTGATAATAATATCAGTTTATCTCGTTTGATTGAACATTTACTTACACAAGTTACCGCTACAGACTATAAATCATTAGAAGATTATCCCATCAGCGATTGGGTAAGTATGGTTGCTGAGGGCGAAGTGGAATATAAAAAAAATATTAAAGCTGGCCGTAAAGCATCAAAAGATGAATTCTTTTCATCTAAAAAATAATTCATGTTAAGAATATTTTTAGATGCAAATGTTTTGGTATCGGTTTTAAATAAAGAATACCCACTTTTCACTTATTCCTCACGAATTTTGAGTTTAGCTTCACATCCAAAGTTCGAAGTTTATACATCACCACTATGTTTGGCTATAGCATTTTATTTTGCAGAAAAGAAACACAGTTCGGCAGTAGCTAAGCAAAAAATTGATTTGCTTTGCCAACACGTTAAAATCGCAGAAAATTCATCAAAAGGCGTTGCTGATATATTAACAAATAAGAAAATTCATGATTTTGAAGATGGTTTAGAATACTACGCTGCACAACAAAAGGATTGTAAATGCATCATTACCGAGAATATTGAAGATTTTTATTTTTTGGATATTGAAGTATTAAATTGTCAGGATTTTTTTAAACGATATTTGTTGAATTAGCTTGAAGACTAAAGCTGAAAGACTAAAGCTGAAAAAGTTCATGTACAACGGTTTAATCTTTATTCCTTGTTCCTTTCTCCTTAATCTTTATACCTCAACTCCACAATTTACTCCACCAACTTTCTTCAAATCCAATATACAATCCATCTTCCCTCATTTCTGTAGCATAAATATTAATATAATCGCCTTGCCCTTCTGCTCCGCGTCCTGTTTTTAAATCGTAAGCATAGCGATGAACTGGACAAATTAAATGACCATTTTTACACCAACCGCCGGAAAAATGTCCTCCCGCATGCGGACAAAAAGATTGTGAAGCGATAATTTCATCTTCATTATTGATTACGCACAGTTGCTTCCCATTAATATTAACCTTCTTAATATCTCCATTAACAGGAATTTGATTCCTATTTAGCGCTTTGAACCACTTCATGAAGCTAAAATAACTAATTAAATATCAGGGTTATTTCATCTTTCAATTAATTTTTAAAACAGAAACAGTTACACCATATTTTTTTAGGATATTTGCATCCTCAAAAATGAAACAACACATACCAGAAGACGGCACATTACTTCCTTTAATGGAAGAGTTTTACACCATACAAGGCGAAGGATTTAACACTGGAAAGGCAGCATACTTTATTCGCCTTGGCGGTTGCGATGTGGGCTGCCATTGGTGCGATGTAAAGGAAAGTTGGGACGCGGAGATGCATCCACTAACTCATGCTGATGTTATCGTAGAAAATGCAGATAAATTTCCGGGTAAAGCTGTTGTAATTACGGGAGGAGAGCCATTGATATATAACCTCGATTACTTAACTAACAAAATTAAAGAGCGTGGAATTTTAACATTCATTGAAACTTCTGGTGCTTATCCCTTATCTGGTAATTGGGATTGGATTTGTTTATCACCTAAAAAATTTAAAGCACCACGACCAGATATTACACCATTTGCAAACGAGTTAAAAGTAATTGTTTTTAACAAGAGTGATTTTAAATGGGCTGAAGAATATGCAGCAATGGTATCACCAACTTGTAAATTGTATTTACAGCCAGAATGGTCTAAATCAAAGGAAATTACGCCAATGATTATAGAATATGTGATGGCGAACCCCAAATGGGAAATTTCTTTGCAAACGCACAAATTTTTAAATATTCCTTAAAAACAATACATTAGCTTAATAACCAATGTATTTATGAGGTTTTGTTTATCCCTTTTATTTTTGTTGATGTATTTTGGCGTTTACGCACAAAGTTCGAACAATAAAAAAGCTCAAAATTTCTTCGAAAGAGCAAATCCATTTATTGAAAAGCAGGATTATGCATCGGCAGAGCAGGTTTTAAAAAGTGCTGTAGAGGCCGACCCTTTATTCCAAAATGCTTATATCGTTCTTGCTGGGGTTTATAGTTTGGAAAAAAAGTATAGTGATGCCAAGCTTGCTTATCAAAAAGCGATTCTAATTGATAAAAACGTTGCTCCTACTGTTATTTATGGTTTGGCTGAAACCGAGTTTGCTACACATGAATATGACAAGGCTAAGCAACATTTTCAGGAATTTCTGGTGTTAGATTCATCTTCTGAAAGAGCAAAAAAAGCAAAGAAATATCTCTTAGATTGTGATTTTGCTTCAATTGCAATTAAGAAACCTGTGAAATACAATCCTCAAAATCTTGGTCAGGGCGTAAATACAATAGATTCTGAATATTTTCCAGCGCTTACTGCAGATGGAGAAACACTAATTTTTACCCGGCAAGTTAATGGTAACGAAGATTTTTGGACTTCACAGTTTAAAGATAGTTCCTGGAATTTAGCTACACCGCTCTCAACAAAAATTAATACTACAAAATACAATGAGGGCGCCCAAACCATTTCTCCCGATGGGAAATATTTATTTTTTACGGGATGTAATCGCCCAGATGGCTTAGGCCGATGTGATATTTATGTTTCGCACCGAGAGGGAAAAGATTGGGGCGAACCTTACAATGTGGGCAAACCTGTGAATTCTGAATATTGGGAATCACAACCGGCAATTAGTCCTGATGGTAGAACGTTGTATTTTATCAGCAATCGTCCGGGTGGTTCTGGTGGTTATGATATTTGGAAGAGTACCATAACCGATGATGCAAAATGGGGACCAGCAACAAACCTCGGACCGGATATAAACACACCTTATGATGAAAATACGCCATTTCTTCACGCTGATGGTAAAACTTTATATTTTTCATCTGATGGATGGCCGGGTTTTGGTAACAAGGATATTTACTACAGTAGAATGGATAATGCGGGCAAATTCCAAAAGCCCACTAACCTTGGTTATCCTATCAACTCATTTGAAAATGAAAGTGGTTTAATTGTGAGTGCCGATGGCAATTTCGGAATGTTCTCCTCTAATTTAAGCGGTGGTTTTGGTGGTCAGGATATTTACAGTTTTGGCATTCCTGAAATGGCAAAGCCCTTAAAAGTGAGTTACGTTAAAGGAATTGTAAAAGATAAGGACAGTAAAAAAACCATTGAAAGCAATGTTCAGGTTATTGATTTAAATACAAATAAAACAGTTTTTGATGATTATACTGATGCAGAAACCGGACAATTTTTAGCGGTGATGCCCATCGGCAGTAATTATCTGTTTAATGTAAATGCCGAGGGGTATTTATTTTATTCGGAAAACTTTGAATTGAAGCAAGGCGATATCAATAAGCCATATCAAATTGAAGTTGAAATCGAGAAGATACAACAGGGCGGCAATGTTACGCTGAGAAATATATTTTTCGATACCAATAAATACAATCTACTGCCAAATTCTATAAGGGAATTGAATTTATTAATTGATTTCCTGCAGCAAAATGAAACCGTAAATATCGAAATTCAAGGGCATACGGATAATATTGGCGATGCAAAGCTAAACGAAAAATTATCTTTCAATCGTGCAAATGCCGTTTATGAATATCTAATAAAAAATGGCATCAACGCAAGTCGGCTTACATTCAAAGGATTTGGCTCAAGTAAACCAATTGCTGATAATAAAACTGAAGCAGGAAGAAAGTATAATCGCAGAACGTCTTTCGTGATTACTAAAGTTTAATGTTATTGTAATTTGGGAACAGTATTTCTTTTAAATTTCTGATAAACTAAAAGAAATACTGTTAAAAAATGTTCTAAAGAATGGCCTGCCTAATACGTACCAGCTTAATCAATGTTTCTTCAAGTAAATCTAAGTGCAACATGTTAGCGCCATCAGATTTTGCATTTGCCGGGTCGGGATGTGTTTCTATAAACAAACCATCAGCTCCAACTGCAATTGCAGCTTTTGCAATGGTCGAAATTAATTCTGGTTTGCCTCCTGTTACACCACTGCTTTGATTAGGTTGTTGTAAAGAGTGTGTACAATCCATCACTACTGGTACGCCAAAACTTTGCATTTCTGGTAAACCACGATAATCAACAATTAAATCCTGATAGCCAAAAGTATTTCCCCTGTCGGTTAAAATCACCTTATCGTTTCCTGCTTCTTTGATTTTCTCAACAGCAAATTTCATTGATCCTGCTGATAAAAATTGACCCTTTTTTACATTAACCACTCTGTCAGTTTTCGCAGCGGCAATTAGCAAATCAGTTTGGCGGCACAGAAATGCTGGAATTTGCAAAACATCTACATAAGCGGCAGCCATCGCAGCCTCATCGCTTTCGTGTATATCCGTAACGGTTGGCACACCAAATTCACGACCGATTTTGGCCAGAATTTTCAAAGCCTTTTCATCACCAATCCCGGTAAAAGAGCTTCCTTTGCTCCTATTCGCTTTGCGATAAGAACCTTTAAAGATATATGGAATTTGAAGTTTATCAGTAACCGAAATAATTTTTTCGGCAATCTTCATCGCAATATCTTCACCTTCAATTGCACAAGGGCCAGCCATTAAAAAGAAGTTACCCGATTCTGTATTTTTTATTTTATCTAAATAGTTAAGCATGTAATGTAGATTATGTAAAATGGGTGATGGCAAATGGAAAATTTATGACGAGAAATGCATTATGTGTGATGGAAATTAGCACATCATTCATCTCACATTCAACATCTTACATCAATGCTAGTTTCCTAGTTCTGACATAAATTTGATTCGCATTAATTGAATTTCTTCACGAGTATAATCTGTTTCGCCAAGTTCATTTAACGCTTCATCAATCGAATCGTTTTCTGCGGCACGGAAATAATCGAAAACTTCATCTTGCCTGTCATCATCAATTACCTCATCTATAAAATAATTGAGATTTAGCTTTGTTCCAGAGTTAACAATCGATTCAACCTCTTTCAAAATTTCCTCGTAAGTGATGCCTTTTGAATCAGCAATATCCTCTAAACCAATTTGTCTATCAATATTTTGGATGATAGAAACTTTCATTTGAGATTTATTTGCTTGCGTTTTGATAATTAAATCAATCGGACGTTCGATGTCATTATCCTCTACGTATTTTTTTATCAACTCGATAAAAGGACTTCCGAATTTCATTGCCTTACCCGAACCAACGCCAGAAATTTGTTTTAGTTCTTCTGAAGTAATTGGATAATGCGTACACATTTCCTCTAAAGATGGATCTTGAAAAACTACGAATGGTGGAACACTTTTTTGTTTGGCAATTTTCTTACGTAAATCTTTAAGCAATTGCAATAAATGTGTATCCAATGCGCCAGTACCTTGTTTTACATCATCATCATCGTCATCACCACCAGTTTCTACTATTGGCTCATTTAAAATGAACTTTAAGCTGTAAGGATTTATAATAAAATCCTTACCCTGCTTGGTTAATTTTAATAAACCGTAATTATCTATATCCTTAAAAAGAAAATTATTAAGAACAGCCTGGCGGATTACAGATTTCCAAAGTAATTCTCCAACCAATTTCCCAATGCCAAACTCGGGTAGCTTACTGTGTTCATAAGCAATGGTTTGCGCAGTTTCTAAACCTAAAAATACGTTTAGTAAATGTGCATCGTCAAACTTCTCCCCACTCTTCTCTATAAATTTCAACAAAGTTGATAACTGCTGTTCAGCATCAAATTGCTTTTTAGGTTTTTTGCAATTATCGCACATGCAATTGCAACCTGTTTCATTAAAGTTTTCGCCAAAATAATGTAGAATTTGTTTGCGGCGGCAAACACCAGATTCTGCATAATCAATAACTTCCTTCAATATTTGTGTACCAATTTCTCGTTCAGAAACCGGTTTATCTTTCATAAACTTAGCTAACTTATCTACATCTTTTTG
Source organism: Pedobacter aquatilis (assembly GCF_030409415.1). Classification (GTDB taxonomy): domain Bacteria; phylum Bacteroidota; class Bacteroidia; order Sphingobacteriales; family Sphingobacteriaceae; genus Pedobacter; species Pedobacter aquatilis. The sequence continues at coordinate 78,467 of NZ_JAUFPW010000008.1, forward strand.
AGCATAGAAAGCAATACAAACCCCTTCCCCACCATCACGACCTGCCCTACCAGTTTCCTGATAATAACCTTCCATACTTTTTGGCACATCGTGGTGAATAACAAAACGAACATCAGGTTTATCGATACCCATACCGAAAGCAATTGTTGCAACAATTACTTCAGCATCTTCCATCAAAAACTTATCTTGGGTTTCTGCTCTAACCTTTGGTTCTAAACCTGCATGGTAAGGTAAAGCACTAATTCCATTAAGATTCAATGCTTCAGCAACTTCCTCCACCTTTTTACGACTTAAACAATAAATTATACCCGATTTACCAGGGTTGGATTTAATGTACTTGATGATTTCCTTTGTGATATCCCTTTTAGGACGGATTTCATAAAATAAATTTGGTCTGTTGAATGATGATTTAAAAAGCGTTGCCTCCGTCATCCCAAGATTTTTCATAATATCTTGCTGAACTTTTGGCGTAGCTGTGGCCGTTAAAGCAATAATTGGGATGTTATTTCCTAAACCGGCAATAACTTGCTTAATCTTTCGATATTCAGGTCTAAAATCATGTCCCCACTCCGAAATACAGTGCGCTTCATCAACAGCTACAAAAGATATTTTTATCAAATTTAAAAATTCGATATTATCTTGTTTAGCTAAAGATTCAGGAGCCACGTAAAGTAATTTGGTGTGGCCTGCAAGTAAATCTGATTTAACTTGGGTAATTTCAGATTTGTTTAGGGATGAATTTAGAAAATGAGCAATACTATCATTTCCACCAAAAGCCCTTAGTTGGTCTACCTGGTTTTTCATTAAAGCAATTAATGGAGAAATCACAATAGCTGTTCCTTCACTCATTAAAGCAGGTAATTGATAGCAAATAGACTTCCCTCCACCCGTTGGCATAATAACAAATGTGTTATTGCCTTCTAATATATTTGTGATGATCGACTCTTGATCACCTTTGAAATTATCAAACCCAAAAAAATTCTGTAGGTTATCAAATAACGACTTTTTCACGTCCATTTTGTGTAATAAAATATGCGATGCTATTTTTCTATCCAAAATAACATAATTTTACAAGAATTTCAATTATTAACAAACAATTTTTTTCTCTTTGAAAAGTAAAAAATCTACTATAGAATCGGCAATAAGCACACTTAAGTTAGAAGCTGAAGCAATTTTAAATGTTGCAAGAAACCTAGACAGCAGTTTTGAAAATGTTGTAACTAATATTTTAAATTGCAAAGGCCGTGTAATTATAACTGGAATAGGCAAAAGTGCAATCATTGCTCAAAAAATTGTTGCAACATTTAATTCTACTGGTACACCTGCAATATTTATGCATGCTGCAGATGCCATCCATGGCGATTTGGGTATGATTCAGGTTGATGATATTATAATTTGTATATCAAAAAGCGGAAACACGCCTGAAATTAAAGTTTTGGCTCCGCTATTAAAAAGTGCCGGAAATATTTTAATTGGAATGGTTGGTGAGCTCAATTCATTTTTAGCCCAACAGGCTGATTTGATTTTAAATACTTCTGTAGAGAAAGAAGCTTGTCCGCATAACTTAGCACCAACAACAAGTACTACAGCACAGCTTGTAATGGGTGATGCTTTGGCAATTTGCTTGTTAGAACATCGGGAGTTTAATGAAAATGATTTTGCAAAGTATCACCCAGGTGGATCCTTAGGTAAAAAACTTTATTTAAAGGCTAGGGATTTAGCGTTAAGTAATGAAAAGCCATCAATAAACCCAGATGCTTCCGTTAAGCAAGTTTTAATAGAAATTAGTAAAAACCGTTTGGGTGCCGTTGCTGTTGTTGATGTAGATAATAATTTATTAGGTGTTATTACCGATGGTGATATCAGGCGTATGCTGGAAAACAATGTAGATATTACAACATTGATTGCAACGGATATTATGGGTAAAAACCCAAAGGTTATTGATGGCGATGCACTTGCTATTGATGCCTTGAACATCATTAAAAAAAATAATATTACGCAGTTAATTGTTTTAGAACAAAATGCCTATTTTGGCATCATTCACTTACACGATTTGATCAACGAAGGAATTGTGTAATTTTAAATCATCAAATGAATAAAAATTATTACGTACTCATAATGGCTGGTGGTGTTGGAAGCCGTTTCTGGCCTGTCAGCAGAACTGAACATCCTAAACAATTTATCGATTTTTTTGGCATTGGGAAAACGCTTATCCAAAGTACTTATGAGCGATTTTTAAAAATATGCCCACCTGAAAATATTTTCATTGTTTCAAACGAGATTTATACTGACTTAATTAAAGAACAGCTGCCAGATTTATCTGAGAACCAAATAATGGCAGAACCTCTATTAAGAAATACTGCTCCTTGTGTGGCTTACGGCTGTTTAAAAATTTCTGAGTTAAATCCTAACGCTACTATTGTTGTAACGCCATCAGACCATACTATAGCAGATTTACCAGCATTTACTGAAACAATACAGCAGTCTTTAAATGCAGCATCAGAAAACGACTGTTTAATAACACTTGGCATAAAACCTAATCGACCAGATACTGGATATGGTTATATCCAACATACAGACCATGTTTTAAATACGGATAAGGATTTGCATAAAGTTAAAACCTTTACTGAAAAACCTAACTTAGAACTTGCTAAATCTTTTATCCAAAGTGGAGATTTTCTATGGAACGCTGGTATATTTATTTGGTCTGCAAAAACCATTTTAAAAGCTTTTAACAAACATTTACCAGATATGTATGAGATATTTAATGCAGGTAAATCTGAATTAAATACATCCAGGGAAAAAGCTTTTATTAATAATGCTTACCTCCAATGCACAAATATTTCTATAGATTTTGGAGTAATGGAAAAAGCGGATAATGTTTATGTTCTACCTGCTGATTTTGGTTGGTCTGATTTGGGCACATGGGCATCAATTTATGAAATGGCCGAAAAGGATTACGTAGGTAATGCGGTTATTCCTTCTGAACAAGTTGTTATGTTCGATTCATCTAATTGTATGGTTAATGTACCAAAGGATAAGCTCGTTATTTTAAACGGTTTACATGATTATATTGTTGTAGAAAGTAACAATACTTTAATGATTTGCCCTAGAGATGAAGAACAGAAAGTAAAAGAATTTGTTGCCGAAGTAAAATCTAGATTCGGAAATAAGTATATTTAATTTTAAAAAGGATAACAAAGAAAGCCACAGATTTACAGATTCTATTTAAGATTATCTGTAAATCTGTGGCTTTAACATTATAAATAATCCTTGTTTAATATAAAGACTATACTCTTTGTCTTACAGCTTCATATAAAATTACTCCGGCGGCGACAGAAACATTCAAAGATTCAATTTTGCCAGCCATCGGAATTTTTGCAAGATGATCAGCTACACGTAAAAGGTCGTTAGAAATACCTTCGTCTTCCGAGCCCATAACAATTGCGGTTGGCATTGTGTAATCGGGATTATAAATCAAATCATTCGTTTTTTCAGTACATGCTACGATTTGTAAGCCACTGTCTTGTAAAAACAAACAAGTTTTATGCAAATTAGCATGGCGGCAAATTGGAATATTAAACAATGCGCCAGCAGATGTTTTAATCGCATCGGCGTTTATTTGTGCCGCATTTTTTAGCGGAACCACAATGGCATGAACACCTACACAAGCAGCTGTACGGGCAATTGCACCCATGTTACGAACATCAGTTACACTATCTAAAATTAAAATTAAAGGAACTTCTCCTTTTTCAAATACAGCCGGAACAATATCTTCTATATTTTGATACGTGATTGGTGAAATTACCGCAATAACGCCCTGGTGATTTTTTTGAGACATTCTGTTCAACTTTTCAACCGGAACAGAATTTAAAGGGATTAACGTTCCAGATAATAATGCTTTTAATTCCAGAAATAAATCGCCACCTAAACCTCTTTGCACATAAATGGTTTCAATATCTCGCCCGGCTTTAATTGCTTCAATTACAGCTCTAATGCCAAATACAAACTCATTATTTTCTTTTACGCGTTGCGGTCTTCTAAAATTATCCATTATTCAAAATTGAGGTACAAAAGTAACCCAAATAATTTTCCTTATCCACATTTTGTTGTTTAAAAAAAAATCATATTGTTAAAATCGCTATAAAAATTAAATTCTTTAAGCTTCAATTTGTTAGCAACTCCTAATAACTTATTAAATCAATCGCTTAAACTTTTAACTACTTTTGTTGTATGAGTATGGATAACGAACAAGGCGGAAAGAATAGTATATCAGCAAGAAAGGCACGTTTAAACACATCAGTGAGCAATGCAGGTAAACTTCCGCCACAGGCATTAGATTTAGAAGAAGCCGTTTTAGGTGCCCTAATGCTTGAAAAAGATGCGTTATCGGCTGTTATTGATATTTTAAAACCAGAGGTTTTTTATCACGACGCACACCAAAAGATTTTTGCGGCAATTCACATGCTTTTCGAGAAATCGAAGCCAGTTGATATCTTGACTGTAACCTCAGAATTACGTCAGATGGGGACTTTGGAAATGGTTGGCGGCGCATATTACATCACTAACTTAACCAACCGTGTAGCCTCTGCTGCCAATATAGAATTCCATGCCAGAATTATTTCACAGAAATACATTCAACGTGAGTTGATTAGAATTTCTACAGATATTATTACAAATGCTTACGAAGATACAACTGATATTTTCGATTTATTAGACCATGCAGAGAAAGGCTTGTTCGATATCGCCCAAAACAATTTACGTAGAGATACGCAGAAAATGGACGATATTATTAAGCAATCTTTGGCTACCCTTGAGGAATTAAGAACCAAAACTGATGGTTTAACTGGTGTTCCAACGGGTTTTACCGGTTTAGATAGAATTACAGGTGGTTGGCAAAAACAAGATTTAGTAATTATTGCGGCTCGTCCGGCGATGGGAAAAACGGCATTCGTATTAACCTGTGCCAGAAACGCAACCGTAGATTTTGCAAAGCCAACTGTGGTTTTCTCCTTAGAGATGTCTTCGGTTCAGTTAGTGAATCGTTTAATTTCTGGAGAGGCCGAAATTGAGCAGGAAAAAATTAGAAAAGGAAATTTACAGGAATGGGAATGGCAACAATTACACAGCAAAATTGGCCGCTTAACAGAAGCTCCACTCCTGATTGATGATACACCTGCGTTAAATATTTTTGAGTTTAGGGCAAAGTGTCGTAGATTAAAATCGCAATACGATATTCAGCTGGTTATCGTCGATTATTTGCAGCTAATGCATGGTAAAGGTGAAGGTGGAAAAGGTGGCGGTAACCGTGAGCAGGAAATTGGCAGTATTTCCAGGGCTTTAAAATCTGTTGCCAAAGAATTAGACGTTCCGGTTTTGGCACTTTCTCAGTTAAGTCGTGCGGTAGAAAGTCGCCCGGGTTTACAAGGTAAAAGACCAATGTTATCCGATTTACGTGAATCTGGTTCAATTGAGCAGGATGCAGATATGGTTTTATTCTTATATCGCCCTGAATATTACGGTATTACTGAAGATGAGCAAGGTCGTTCTCAAGCTGGGATTGGTGAGGTAATTATTGCTAAACACCGTAACGGTGAAACCGGAATTGTGCCACTAAAATTCGTTGGTAAATTTGTTAAGTTTACAGATTTGGAAGAAGATTTTACTGCTCCAAATTCATTCTCAAATGATAGTCCTTCGGCCGGAATGTATCCATCACAAGATTTTGAAAAGCAAAGCAATGTTATCATTCGCCCATCAAAAATGGATGATTATAGTGATGACGACCCTCCGTTTTAATCTAAGTTTCTAATAACCATACCGTCATTGCGAGGCAAGAAGCAATCTCTTTTATCAATTTTAGCTTTTAGTACGATTTTGAGCATTATTAATTATTTGAAAACGAGCGCATAGAAGTTCTTCGCTTAAACCTGCCCTGCTGTACATTTTAGTCCCGATGAAAAATCGGGAGCTGCCATTTCCATCAGGTTTATTAACAATGCTACTGCACCAAAACCGGTCTGAGTTTCCTAAACCTGACAGACGCGGATACCGGCCAAGTGCGTAAAGACTGAAGGCGTATGAGCAAATGGCAGGACGAACATTTAATTGTAACGATGCCACTGCTTTTCAAAAAAATTAAAAAAGATAACCTACTAAAATTCCGGCTAAAACAATTAATGGTGTACTAATTTTAGTGAAATTAAGAACTAAAAATGTGATAATCATTATTGCTATAAAAAGCCAGTTAAAACCCATTGGAACTAATAAAAGAATAAAAGCAGCAAAGATAAAACCAACGCTTACCGCATTAATTCCGGATAAGCTATGCCTAATTCTGGATATTTTTTTTAAATCATCCCAAAATGGAACAATAAATAAAACCAAAATTAAACCTGGTAAATTTATTCCAATTACACCAATTACACCACCCAGGATTTGCCCGCCAATGCCATAACCAAAATTTTTCATACTTAATGAACCCAAATAGCTCGTAAAGGAAAATGTTGGTCCAGGCAGCGCTTGTTGCAGAGCAAAGCCCGATAAAAAGCCAGGAGCTTGTATGTAATGTTTCATTTCAACAAATTCTGTAAACATTAATGGCACTAAAACTTGTCCGCCCCCAAATACTAAAATTCCGTTACGATAAAAGTTTTCTAGCAAACGGATGGGTAAGCTGAATGGCGATGTTCTATTTATAATGGCACCTATTAAAGCAAATAAAAGTAAGGCGCCAAGAAAATAAATTAGCTTGCGTGGGTTAATATTTGAGAATAGTTTAACCCGAAGTTCTGTTTCTTCGTGAGGTGTTTCAATTGCCGAAGAAATAATACCTCCAATTAAAATGGCCAGCGGAAAAACGTATGCATTTTTTAAGACTAAAGTTGCTACAACAGCGGCAAGAGATAAGAAGATAGAAACCTGACTGGTAAGAACTTTTTTACCCAACTTAAATGCTCCGTAAGCAACAATTCCTAACGCGATTGGCTGTATATATTCTAAAACATCAGCAAACTTACGCTGCTGATCCAGCATTGCATAACTTATTGCAGCAAATGTCATTATTGCTGCTGTTGGTAAAATCCAGATTAAGAAAGTAATAATCGCAAGTTTAATTTTTCCAACTTTCCAGGCAATACCAACGAGTGTTTGTGTTGATGCCGGACCAGGTAAAACTTGTGCCAATGCATTTAATTCTAGCAATTCTTCTTCGGTAATGAACTTTGTATTGTGAACAAAATACTTTAAAAGTAAGGCTAAATGAGCCGATGCACCGCCAAAGGAGGTAAATGTAAAAAAGATAACACTGCGTAAAAAAAGCAGTTGTCTCCTTGCCGATATTGGCGTCCTTTCCATTTAAAAATTAAAGTCTTAAATTAATCGTCTTCATAATCTAATCCAACTGCAGAATTATAAGCACCCTGCAATTCGGAAAAAGCATGCATATCTCTTTTACTACGAGCTACAACCATTCCTTTTTGATAAATTTCGATGGCTTTATCTTTTTGATTGTCTTTCTCTAACAACTTGCCTAAATGATAATATGTACCAACATAATCTGGATGTTTTTCGGTTAATTCTTGGTAAAAAGAATAGGCTTTTTCCTTATCATTTTGATTGTTATACTCTGTAGCTAAGGCATATAGAATAAACGGGTCGTTGGGTTCATTTTCTAAAAACTCTAATAACTTTGCTAAACGGCTTGATGACATTTTATTTCCTTGCTTTTTTAATTAAATTTGCAGAAAGACCTAATATATAAATCTAAATAATTATGGGTTTTCAAATGGATAAATGTTTTAATCTACTATGAAAATTACATAATACTTAAACCCAATTTAATACATATGAAAATATTAGTTTGTATCAGTAATGTGCCCGACACAACGACAAAAATAACTTTTACTAATGATAATACCGAATTCAATACGGCGGGTGTACAATATATCGTTAATCCTTATGATGAAATCGCCTTAGCAAGAGCAATTGAGTTAACTGAAGGCGGAAAAGGAACCACTACCGTAATTAATGTTGGTGAAGCTGCTACCGACCCAACCATTAGAAAAGCTTTAGCGATTGGTGCTGATGATGCGGTTCGTGTAAATGCTGCACCTCGTGATGCTTATTTTGTTGCTAAACAAATTGCAGAATACGCAAAAGATAAAGATTTCGATATTATTTTAACCGGACGTGAATCTATCGATTACAATGGTAATCAGGTGGCAGCCATGGTTGGTGAGTTTTTGGATATTCCATCAATCTCTATCATAAAAAAATTAGATGCCGATGGAACGAGTGCAACTATTGAACGTGAGATTGAAGGTGGTAAGGAAGTTTTAACGGTTTCAGGTAAATTTGTTGCAAGTTGTGCCGAAGGTGTTGCAGAACCCAAAATCCCTAATATGCGTGGCATTATGAGCGCAAGAACAAAACCATTAAATGTTGTTGAAGCGGTTTCTATTGAAGAAGTAACGAAAGTTGCTAAGTATGAAACGCCTGCTCCTCGTGGTGCTGTTAAATTAATTCCGGCAGAGCAAACCGCTGAGTTGATTAACTTGTTACATAGCGAAGCGAAAGTAATTTAAGTCGCAAAACCACAATCAAATCAAATAATTAGTTAAACAATCCTATTAAGGATTTCAGAAATAAATATATGTCAGTATTAGTATATGTAGAACAAGCTGAAGGGAAATTTAAAAAATCAGTTTTCGAAGCCGTTTCTTATGCGAAAGCAATTGCCAACCAACAATCAACTAATTTAACAGCAATTTCTATTGGTGATGTTGCAGAAAGTGAATTAAAAGAATTAGGTAAGTACGGTGCAGAAAAGGTTTTAAATGTGAGTGCAGAACAATTAAAAACCTTTGTAAACCAAGCTTATGCAAGCGTGATTGCCAATGCAGCGGAAAAAGAGGGTGCAGATATTGTTGTGCTTTCCAACTCGTTTTCTGGTAAAGGTTTAGCACCTCGTCTTGCCGTAAAACTAAAAGCAGGTTTAGCTGATGGCGCTGTTGAATTGCCAAGTACTGACGGGAAATTTTCAGTTAAAAAAACTGCGTTTTCTGGCAAAGCCTTCGCAATTACCGAGTTAACGTCTGCAAATAAAGTTATTGCTTTAAATCCTAATGCATTTGGTGTTAAAGAAAATGCAACTGATGCTGCTATTGAAAACTTTACTGCTGATGTTAAACAATCAGATTTAGGTACAGTTATAAAAGATATTGTTAGAGCAACAGATAAAGTTTCATTACCTGATGCTGAATTGGTAGTTTCTGCGGGCAGAGGTTTGAAAGGACCCGAAAACTGGGGAATGATTGAAGAGTTAGCCGGATTATTAGGTGCTGCTACCGCTTGTTCTAAGCCAGTTTCTGATGCAGATTGGAGACCACATTCAGAACACGTTGGGCAAACCGGCATTGCAATTAGCCCAAACTTATATATCGCAATTGGCATTTCTGGCGCTATTCAGCACTTGGCTGGAGTAAGTTCATCTAAAGTAATTGTGGTAATTAATAAAGATCCAGAAGCACCTTTCTTTAAAGTTGCTGATTATGGTATTGTTGGCGATGCTTTTGAAGTTGTTCCAAAATTAATTGAAGCTTTAAAAGCGCATAAAGCATAATCTTGTCATCCTGAGCTTGTTGAGAAAAGCGTTAAAATTTTTCGACAAGTTTAACATGGCATCAGCAAATATGAAGAAAGTAAAATTAGATATTGTAGGGTTATCTTACAGCCAGACCCAATCTGGCGCTTACGCTTTAGTTCTTGGCGAAGTAAATGGCAGAAGACGTTTACCAATTATTATTGGCGCTTTTGAAGCACAGGCAATTGCTATCGAAATAGAGAAAATGACACCAAGCAGGCCGTTAACACATGATTTATTTAAATCGATGGCTGAAACGTTTCATATAAATGTTCAGGAAATTATAATTTACAATTTGGTTGATGGTGTTTTCTATGCTAAACTAATTTGCAGCGATGGCAAAAACACACATGAGATTGATGCAAGAACATCTGATGCAATTGCATTAGCTGTACGGTTTAACGCAATGATTTACACCTACGAGTTCATTCTTGCATCTGCAGGTATTGTTATAGAAGGCAATGATTTTCTGTTTTTGGAAAATATGGATAGCATTGCAAAAGAACCTGACGCAGATTCAATCCCAACATCAACTAGCCAGCAAGGTTATGCAGATTTAACTATTGATGAACTGCAACAAAAACTACAAGAAGCAATTGCAGATGAAGCTTATGAAAAAGCAGCTCGTTTACGTGACGAATTAAATAAACGAGGAACTTCTTAAGATTTTTATAAAATAATCATATAAGTAATCGTGAAAATTGAAATGAACCCAAATTGTTTGAAATAATTTGGGTTCATTTTTAAATTATATTTTAAAATAGTTCTATATTCAGCCTTTACTTTCAAAATCAAACTAACTATATGATGAATGTTAAGTTTCGCTTAACTATAATGAGTTTCATGCAATTCTTTGTATGGGCTGCCTGGTTAATTACAATTGCAAATTATTGGTTTGGAACCAAACAATGGGACGGTGCAGATTTTGGAATTATATTCTCCACAATGGGAATCGCTTCTCTATTTATGCCAACCATAACAGGCATACTAGCTGACAAGTGGATTAATGCAGAAAAGCTTTATGCAATTTTACATATTCTATATGCTGCAACAATGTTTTACCTGCCTCAGGTAGAAAATCCGCACAGTTTTTTTTGGGTGATACTAGTAGCAATGTGCTTCTATATGCCAACTATTGCGCTCAGCAATTCCATAAGTTACACAACATTAAAAAACAGCGACTACGACGTTGTGAAAAGCTTCCCTCCAATTCGTGTTTGGGGAACGGTAGGTTTTATTGCAGCCATGTGGATTACAAACTTAACAGGTAATAAAGCAAGTGCAAATCAGTTTTATATTGCAGGCATAAGTGCCTTAGCTTTAGGTATTTATTCTTTTACCTTACCTGCTTGCAAACCATCGAATTTGATTAGTGAAAAAACTTCATTCATACAAAAACTTGGATTAGAATCTTTTAAACTTTTTGCCGACTATAAAATGGCATTGTTTTTTATATTCTCTATGTTTTTGGGTGCAGCACTACAATTAACCAATGCATATGGCGATGTTTTTTTAGATGAATTTAAACTGTTTCCAGTTTTTGCAGATTCATTTGTGATTAAGTATTCAACAATAATTTTATCCATATCGCAGATTTCTGAAACCCTATTTATTTTGGCTATCCCTTTCTTTTTGAAAAAATTTGGAATAAAATGGGTTATTGTAATTGCCATGTTTGCATGGGTATTACGATTTGGATTATTCGCCTATGGTGATCCTTCATCAAATTTATGGATGATAATTGTTTCGTGCATTGTTTATGGAATGGCTTTCGATTTCTTTAATATTTCAGGTTCATTATTTGTAGAAACTTCAACAACGCCTAAAACTCGTTCATCAGCTCAGGGCTTATTTATGATGATGACAAATGGATTCGGAGCTGTATTTGGCAGTTTATTGTCTGGTTTGATGATAAATAAATATTTCACAACCTATTATACAACAATTGATTCTTTATCAAAATATGTTAAAAGCGATGCAGATAATGCACATTTATTAAAATTCCTGCAAGACAAGGGAATTAGTGTATTAGAAAATGGAAATTTAAGCAGAGCTTTAGATGTTAAAGATTGGCATAATATATGGCTTACTTTTACTATCTATGTATTAGTAATAGCAGTAGTTTTTGTTATAATTTTTAAACACAAACACACCAAGGCAGAAGAAAAAGCCATAGAAGCCATCACTCATTAACATCTCACGAAATCCCTTATGTCAGCTGGTAAATACAGAAAAGAGCATAACTGTCTAAATTGCGGTTCGCATGTAGAAACCCATTATTGCAGCAATTGTGGTCAGCCTAATTTAGAATTAAAAGAAAGTTTTTGGGGCTTTATTAGCCATAGTATTGCTCATTATTTCCATTTTGATAATAAGTTTTTTCAAACGCTTGTTCCACTCTTAACTAAACCTGGGCAAGTAACGCTTGATTACCTTGCAGGAAAAAGAGCTAGGTATATCAATCCGGTAAGTATGTATATTTTCGTGTCGATTGTTTACTTTTTGGTGGCTTATTCTCCGGAACATAAGCGTAAAAGTAATGAACATGAAGGTAAAGCACCCTCAAATTTAGAAACCAAAAAAGTAATAGATAGCGCTGATAAAAAATTAACAGAAATTGGTTTAAAAAAAACAAGTCCTGCCCTTTTCAATCATGCTAAAAAACAAATTTTAGAGGATCTTGATAGGGAAGTATTTAAGAAACTAAGTTTAAGAGAACAAAAGGCTGCACTAGCCGAGCTCAGAAAACAAAATAAAGCTAACGAAACAGACTCTTTAAGCGACATTATTAAAGAATATAATGCGATTCACATTAAACGGAACGATAGTACTTATCAAGCCTACCTATCGCGTCAGCAAACTTTGCCAATTACTCAAAGAGATAATTTTTTTGAGCGGATGATGAAAAAGCGTTCGATTACTTTAGGTGAAAAATCTGAATTAATTCAAGAAACTTTAGAACATAACAGACCGAAGCAATATTTTTTATTAATGCCTTTGTTGGCGTTATTTATCATGTGGAATTTTAGAAGAAACCATATTTACTATCTTGACCATTTGATTTTTACAATACATGGAATGACAGCCTATTTTATTGTTTCAATTTTCACAAGGCCTTTCATGAAATATGTTTTTGGTGAGGATTCTATAATTTCGGATATAATTGGACTCGTAATCATCGCTTGGATATGTTGGTATATGTTTAACGCATTGAAAATATTCTATCAGCGTAAAAAAGTTATTTTCAAAATGATGATGATTTTTATCCTCTATGCCATTGCCCTGAAATTAACAGAAATGGTGATGTTGAACTTAATTTACTACGTGGCAACCTAGTAACTGAGAAAGGAATATAAATAAAGAAAGCCCATTGATTGTGAATCAATGGGCTTTCTTATTGAAGAATACATTATTACTATTTTCTATCTTTAATGCTAACAAAAGCTCTATCAGTTTCACCAACGTAAATTTGACGAGGACGGCCAATTGGCTCTTTGTTTTCATGCATTTCTTTCCATTGTGCAATCCATCCTGGTAAGCGACCTAAAGCAAATAGTACAGTAAACATTTCCGAAGGGAAACCTAAAGCACGATAGATAATACCTGAGTAAAAATCTACGTTTGGATATAATTTTCTATCGATGAAGTATTGATCAGTTAAAGCTGCTTCTTCTAATTTTTTAGCAATTTCCAAAATCGGATCATCAATACCCAAGTTTTCTAAAATATCATCACAAGCTTTTTTAATGATTTTTGCACGTGGATCAAAGTTTTTATAAACTCTGTGTCCAAAACCCATCATACGGAAAGGATCGTTTTTGTCTTTAGCTTTAGCAATCCATTTTTCAGTATCACCACCATCAGCTTTAATTAACTCAAGCATATCAATTACCGCTTGATTTGCACCACCATGTAACGGCCCCCATAGTGCGGCAATACCAGCAGCAACAGAAGCGTACAAGTTACAATCAGATGAACCAACAATACGAACTGTAGAAGCTGAACAATTTTGCTCGTGATCTGCATGTAAAATCAAAAGTTTATTCATTGCGCTAACCACAATTGGGTTCACATCGTAATCCTCAGTACGTTGACCAAAAGTCATCCAAAGGAAATTAGTCACATAATCGTATTTATTTTTAGGATAAATAAGTGGATGACCTAACGATTTTTTATAGATAAAAGAAACAATTGTAGGCAATTTAGCCAATAACTTAATAATGGTTAAATCTTGCTCCTCAGCGGTTTGATTTGGCTTTAAACATTCTGGATAAAATGTTGATAATGAAAAAATTAATGAACCTAATTGACCCATTGGATGAGATTTTGAAGGATAACCATCAAAAAACTTCTTCATATCTTCATGAATCAAAGTATGATTGCTAATTTGTGCCTGAAAACCATCAAGTTGCTCTTGATTTGGCAATTCACCATACACAATTAAATAAGAAACCTCTAAGAAACTAGATTTTTCAGCAAGTTCTTCAATTGAGTAACCTCTGTATTTTAAGATACCTTTTTCACCATCTAAAAAAGTTATTTTACTTTTTGTAGAGCCGGTGTTTTTAAAACCAGTATCTAAAGTTACAAAACCAGTTGAATCCCTCAGCTTAGAAATATCAATAGCTTTTTCGTCTTCTGTTCCTGTAATTACCGGTAATTCAATTGTCTTACCATCAACTTTAATCTCTGCAATATCTGACATATTATCGTGTTGTGTTTATAGCTTTCTAAATTATATAAAATTAATATACATGCATAGCAAATCTGTTAAATTAATATGAAATATTAGTCAAGATGACGTAACAATCATGCTTATAAAAACAGTTCTACCGCATTAAATCCCTTTGATTTCCTCTGTTACTCTTCCGCATTCCAGCATTTCATCACCGTAATAAGGATTCTTAATTTCCTTCTCGGTAGATAACCAATCGCCACCATCGCCCTTGTTCGCCATTGGGCAATGCTGAACATATATTTTACCCGATTTAATAGAAGATGATTTTATAAAGGCAATAAGATCCATGCTAAGCGCTGTAAAATCCTTACGCTGAAACTCGATATTATTTGTACCAGCAATTTTTTCAGCAATGCTAGCCGTAGTTTCGCAACCTTCGTAATTGGCCAGGCTTTTTTGTAATTGAGATGCCGAATTTTGTGCTTCAGTAGCATTTGATTTCACCAGCGCATCTTTTAATTGAACGTAATTAGCAAATATTTTCCCTTTTTTAACGTCATCAATAATTACTGCACTATTTTTATTTGATGCAATTGCCGATGAAGAATCCTTTTTGTCATCCGATTTTTTCTCTGCTTGATTGCAGGCCATTATAACTGTTAATATTGCTATTCCGAATATTTTTTTCATTGTATTTGGTTTTCGGCTCAAAATAGCAATTAAAATATTAAAATAATAAAAAAAGCCCCCGAAAATTTCGAAGGCTCTAATTATTATGATGCTCTTATTATAATTTAAAGTTATATCCTATTCTCAAAGCATACTGTCCAGTCTTCATAAAATACAAATCAGAATCACTGTTGTTAACGTATCCTTCATACTTTACACCAACCTCTAAGCCGTTGTTCCATTCGTAACCTAATCCACCAGTATAAATAAAGTTCATATTTGCACCATCTTTTAATGCCAAACCAGTTCCGGCACCACCAGTTAGGAACATTCTATCAACAACAAATGCTTTAACTCCACCCATTAAAGGAATAAATTCAAAGTTTAATGGACTACCTTTCCATTTCAGTTTAGTATAACCTGCTGATGCCGTTACTGCCACATCTTTTGTTAAGTCGTATTGCAATTTTAAATCAGCTCCGTAACCATAATCCATTTCTGATTTATCCGGAAATAAGCCTCCCTGTATTCCTACTCCAACTTTAAATGCCATACCATTATTAGTAGTCATAGTTGTTGTAGATGTTTGGGCCATTAAGCTTCCTGTCGTCATTATTGCTATTGCTGTTGCCGTTGCAAAAATTTTGGTAATTGTTTTCATGCTAAGATTTTTTTAAGTTAATAATTAAGGTTTAGAAATACTTACGTAAACCAACATGAAACAGATTTATATATTATTATTTTTATTGAAATTTCTGAAATAAAAAAAAGCCCCTGAATTTCAGAGGCTCTTAATTTTTTAATTTTTATTATAGAGAAAAACCGTAAGCTAAACGCAAGCCAAAGAAACCAGTACTTGTACTGTTTTGAGCTAAACCTTCATATTTAACACCTAAATCTAAGCCATTACTCCAAGAGTAACCAATAGCTGGAGAGTAAACAAATGACGTACCACTTCCGCTTTTAGTTCCAAAACCAGCACCCAATTCAGCTAAACCATAAACACCAGATCCAGAATCGTTAAAGAAATATTTAGCACCTACTTTAACAGGAATGTAACCATAACTTGGAACATCAAAACCTGTATTACCAATTTCTTTACCTTTAAGATGTGTATAACCTGCAGTAACAGGAATTGATAGTTGTTTATCTACATTAAATTGATAGCGTAAATCTGCACCTAATGCAACACTATACGCATCACTTGTTGGAATACCAGCTGTAATTCCTATACCTAAATTTCTTGGTGCTGTTTGTGCATTAACATTAGTAGAGAATAATAACGCTACAGCAGCTGCTGATGTAGCGAAGATTTTAGTAATTGTTTTCATTTAAGATATTTATTTTTGAGTTAATCAAATTATATATCATCACATTTACAAACCCTGTGCCAAAGCCTCTTTTTTAACCTAAATTGATAGTGAAAAAGGTCATTTTCAGTTCAAAAATGCCTATTTTTTATTAATTGAAACCATTTTTAGAATCTGCTGTTTTAATTTGCTGGTTTCTAATTTTGCATCCAACCAATTGATAGAAATGCCATCCTTTTCCATTTTTCTAAAAAAGGTATTTTGCCGCTTTGCAAATTGGCAAATTGCTACACCAAGTTTTAATTGCAACTCATCAAATGTTAATTCACCCGCCAAATACATTACAATAAACTTATATTCCAAACCGTAAAAAATTAGGGTTTCCATACTTATACCATCTTTAATTAATTGCTCTACTTCCTCAATCATTCCATTCTTTAGGCGATGGTCCAACCGTTTAAGAATATTCGATCGTGTTATATCAACTTCACTCTTAAGACCAAAAACCAATGGATTAAATTTTGGAAAATCCTTTTTTTCGAGTGTATTATGATTTAAATACTCACCAATTTCTATGGCCCTAATCAATCTTTTTTTTGATGATTTATCAACGTGGCTGACATACTCATCATTGCACGTTCCGAGTTTGATTACCAATTCATCTTTTGATAATAAGTCAAGTTCGTCTCTTAAAGTTTGATTAACGGGAACTGCTGTGTAAGGTTGGCTCTGTAAAATTGAATGAATATACATGCCTGTACCGCCACAAAGAATTGGTAACTTTCCTAAGGATGATATTTTTTCGAATGCCTCAAAGAAATCATTCTTAAAAGCATCCACATGGTATCTTTCTCCTGGTTCCAAAATATCTATTAAATGATAAGGAATAACTTTATTGTTAATGGAATATTCAGCTAAATCTTTACCGGTTCCAATATTCATTCTCTTAAATATCTGGCGACTATCGGCACTGATGATTTCTCCACTTAATGCTTCTGCAACCTGAACAGCCAATTTGGTTTTGCCAGAAGCAGTTGCCCCCAAAATAATTAATAGCGGTTTTTCTTCCATGCTAAAACGTCAAAATAAACTTAATGCTTCCGGTATTAAAAACTTTTCTGTTCGAGGTTAAATCTGAAGTTCTGATTAATGAACGGTTAAAGTTTTCATCGATTTCAAAAATTTGCGGTTGAGTTTTAGAAATCTGCTCGAAACCTAATTTAAGATAAGCAGCTCCGGCAGACCAATCTCTATCTGCATAACTCATCACATCATCTGGTTTAATATTTTTTCGGACATAAGCTATTAGCTTCGATAATCCTCCACTAATGGAAAAACCAGCTTTTACAGCGAATCGTATCAACTCAATAGATTTATAATTTTCTGAGTGATTCATTTTTCTTAGTGCTGAAAATGTAGCTACTGCAACCAGTTCATCATTAAAAAAAAGTCCAAACTTATAACGGCTGCTAACAGTGCCTTGAAGGTGATTTGCATTTAGAAATGAATCTGCTTCTGGCTTGGTTATTTTAAAAACCTCAGTTTTTCTGCCATGTACCCTGATATTCTTTCCTGCTAATGATTTTATACGTTCTATAATTTGGTTTGGTTTGCTGCAGAAAACATCTTCCCAAAGATGTATCAAACTTAAATTTTTATTATAGAATTTTTGTTGGAGAATAATAAATTCTTCAGGAGTATAGCTTGTATTGATATTTATGAGATTAAGAACAAGATGGCATTCTTTTATGAAGATTAAATTCAAATCATTTTCACAATCAAAGTCGTAACCAAAACCATTTGAACTCAACCTTTCAATTAAATCTCCTATCCATTCGGGGCTATTTTTTTCAAAAATTTTTGGATGGATATTCAATTAACTGATGTTAAATTTGTTGTCAATGTTTGCTTTTCGGCAACAAATTTAGTTTTTCTATTTATATTGAGCGATTATACCCATCCCTTTTCTTTAAAATGGATATTAATAATTTCAATTAATGTTTCAATTTCTTTAAGCTTTTCGTTATCTAATTTGCTTATTGCCAAACCGTACTTCTCACCATCAAATTGAATTAAATTTTGGTTAGATGGTTCAAATTCCAGAACATTAACCTGTATTTCAACTTCTGTCCCATTAATATAGACTCCAGCGAAAAAACGCTCGGTAATTTTTTCACCATTTACCTCAATATTTTTCTCACTATATAAATCGTAACCTGTTTCAGAGTTTTCGTGAACAGTATATCCTAAGCTGGCATAGGGTTGTAAGCCGGCACGTATGGTTTGAAAAATTTCTACAAGGTCAGTTTTCATAATTCCGTTTTTTTGAATTAAACAATGTGAACCAACTATTGTTTAAATTTTATCTACAACCACCACTTTTCGTTTTCAAAAGTATTTCCTACAACAACCGTCTCACCTAATTTAGGCGCTATAATTGGAAATTGCTTATCGGTAGCAGCTTTTATTACTCTTTGAATTGGCTCATTCCACGGATGCATGGCCAAACTAAATTTACCCCAATGCACTGGCATTAAAACCTTTGCCTTTAAATCTATAGCAGCATCAACAGTTTGTTCTGGAAACATATGAATGTAAGGCCAAAGTTCGTTGTACTGACCGCATTCCAAAAGCGCAACATCAAAAGGACCAAATTCTGCTCCAATAGCTTTAAAATGAGTATCGTAACCTGAATCGCCACCTAAAAAAAGTTTTGAAGAAGTAGATTGAAGCACAAATGCCGACCAAAGTGTTTGGTTACGCTTAAATCTTCTCCCAGTAAAATGTCTTGCAGGCACAGCTGTAAAAGTCAATTTGCCAAATAAACTAATAGATTGATTCCAGCATAATTCACTAATTTTTTCTGTTGAAATGCCCCATCTTTCTAAATGAGCACCAACACCAATCGAAGTAACAATATTTTGTGCGTTTGGCGCAATCTTTAAAATACTCTGATAATCAAGATGATCATAATGGTCGTGTGTTATTAAAAGAACATCAATATTTTTAAAATCCTCTGCCTTAACAAAATCGGTTCCATTAAAAGCTTTGCTTCCAATAAAAGAAAATGGCGATGGAGTTTTACTAAAAATCGGATCTACAAGTATACGTAAGCTTTCTATTTTTATAAGATATGATGAATGTCCGAACCAAATAATTTCTGGAGCTGCACCTCGCTGAATATCATTAAGCGCAGGTTTTAGAAAAGTTAAAGCCTTTGAAGGTATTTTATTCGGCTGTTTTTGAAAAAGAAATTTGCGAAACACCTTAAAGAAACTAACACCTTCAGGCTGCATTAAAGTAACCGACAAATTCTGCAATGCGCCATCTTTATAGTTTGATAAATGATGGATTGTATTAAGCCTATCACCTTTAGGCAAACGACCAAAAACTGGTAAATTGATTATAATACAATAGATTATTATTAGGAATATTAGAATATAAACAGTTATCATAAAAAATAGTAATGCACAAAAGTATATTAATTTAAAATTAAAATAGCAGATAATAAAACCAGTACGTTCGAATAGAACTTATGGTAAATTGATTTACGTGGTGTTGAATAATCGAAAAATAGAATACAAATTAAATAACTGTTATATAAACGTTAAAATAAAATCAAGTTTCTTATTACAATTGCTTTTTAAAACTACAATTTCGACTAATAAATTTTGTAATATTACATCGTAAAGATATTTCATGTAGTTTTCAACCGAAATGCAGTCGAAACCAACAACCATAAAGGAAATTGCCAAAATTTTAAATCTTTCACCGTCAAGTGTATCAAGAGGTTTACATGATCATCCAAGTATTGGTGCAGTTACCCGAGAAAAAATTAAGGAGCTTGCCAAATCTTTAAATTACGAACCCAACAATGCTGCGATTCTGTTTCAAAAAGGTAAAACTTATACAATTGGTGTTATTTTACCAGAACTTGCCGAGCATTTTTTTTCTACCGCCATTTCTGCTATTGAGGATGAAGCATTAAAGAGAAATTATACAGTAATATTTGCACAATCTCATGATGATTTCGATAAAGAAATGAAGCTTGTTGATAAAATGAAAAATCAACGGGTTGATGGTTTGCTAGTTTCAATTACAAAGGACACTTCATCATTTGAACATTTCGAAAAACTTAAAGCATTTAACATTCCGGTTGTATTTTTTGATAGAATTCCGCCAGTTAAAAATGTTCATTATGTTGCTTGTACTTTAGAAAACGCAACTACAAAAGCAGTTAATTATTTATTAAAAAAAGGACACAGAACCATTGGGATGATTAATGGACCATCAACATTATTTGCCAGCGGCGAACGTAAAGATGGTTACATGCAAGCTATTAATTTCAACCGCCTTAAATTTGACCCAACATTAGTTACAAATTGCGATCTGACTGAAGGTGGTACAATAGAAGCCGCAGAACAGCTTATTAATCATAAAAGAAACCCCTCTGCAATTGTAGCCTTCAATGATTACATTGCCTTATTCTTGATTAAATATCTGAAAAAAAAGAACCTGGCTGATAAAATTGATATCGTAAGCTATGCCAATTTACCATTGATGGATTACCTCGATTATTCTCCAATCGCATCTGTTGAACAATATCCATACCTGCAAGGGCAAAAAGCTGCAAATATATTGCTCGATTTAATTAGCAATCCAAACGCCGAAAATCAGGCATTTTACAATACACTTGTAGAATCTGATTTGGTGGTTAATGAAAAATAATTCGTTCAAGCTTTTGTGTTTTTTAATCTATTAAGATTTCCGGGTAAAACATTGTATTTCTTTTTGAAAGCTACTGTAAAGTGTTGTGCATTTTTATAGCCAACTAAAAAAGCAACCTCATTTACACTTTTCTGCTCATTAGATAATAAATAAAACGCATGTTTCATCCGTATATCGTATAAGTAACCAAAAACTGTATTGCCAGTAATTTCTTTAAATCCCTTCTTCAACTTATAATCGTTAATCCCGACTTTTCGAGACAGTTCAATTAATGAATATGGAGTTTGAATATTTGATTCTACATGTTGTCTTGCCATTAAAATTTTATCAATATCATCCTGCTTCATTAAAAATGTTTGCTTCTGCTCTGCTTTAGTGATGAAGAGAATCAGCAAATCGTAAATTTTAGCTTCCAGATATATCTTCTTTATCTTCTGACTGATTTTCTTGTTAAATAAATCGCTCAATATCAAATTTACTTCCGGATATAAATTCAATGAAGAAAAATCGGCTAAACTGTGAGAAGAATCTGTTCCTGTTAATTTATAATAAAGTTCCTTAAAAAACTGTAAACAAATAAATTCCGTAGTTTCATCAAATCTTAATACAAAGTGATTAAAATTACTCTGAACAACAGAATATTTATCTTTGCGCAAGGATGAAAATATATTACTGCCTTGGCTTGAATATTTCAACACTCCCTCCAAACAAAAAATAAAAACAATATTGTCGTTATTAACATCAAAAATAAATTCGCATTTATCGTGTGTATAAACCTTATTGTAAGAGATTTGAATCCCTTCTAAACAAATTTCTTCCCTACCGTAATCGTAACTATCTGAAATGAGATGATGCTCTTCTTCTTTAATATTAGCTTCAACAATTATGTTGACTGAGGCATCGCTCTCGTAAATAACTTTTTTATTATCAATATTTAACAATCTTGAATTCATTCAATTCTACCTAAAACTCTATCTATTAAAATATTATTTAGAATAATTCTTAATAATCCGCTTCGCGTTATAAATTATCCGTATCGCGTTAACTAATTCGGTTGATTAAGCACAAATTTGCATAATTATTTATAATTAGTCTAAATTAATGAAAATATATTTATCAGCCCTTTTAAATGTAATCGCATGTTCTGCTTATGGTCAATCTGTTAAGCAAGACACATCAGCCACAAAAAATCTGAAAGAGGTTGTTATTACAGGACAATATGGACCACAAACACTAAAAAACTCCGTTTACAATGTTAGAACCATTAGTGCTGAAAGAATTAGATTGAGAGCAGCAACGAACATTCAACAAGTTTTAAATACAGAATTAGGTTTTAGATTTACGAATGACTTGACTTTGGGAACTACAGATGTTTCTTTAATGGGCATGACCGGAAGAAATGTTAAAATATTATTGGATGGTATTCCAATGGTAGATAGATCTGATGCCAGAGAAAGCTTAGGCCAAATTGATATTAACACCGTAGAACGAATTGAAATTGTTGAAGGACCAATGTCTGTGATTTATGGCACAGATGCTTTAGCCGGCGTTATAAATATCATTACAAAAAATGCAGGTAAATCGCTATTGAGTATTAATGCTCGCATTCAGGAAGAAACTGCAGGCAAAGAATACGAAGGTTTTAGCGGTAAGGGTTTACACAACCAGAATTTAAGTGTTAGCTGGCAGAAAAAAGGTTGGAGTGCAATAGTTGGTGCTTCTCATAATGATTTCGGTGGATGGAATATGGCACCAAAAACTGCTTTTTTAGAAGAATTTAACGCTCGGAAAAATCAATGGAAACCAAAAGAACAATGGCTTGGTAATACAAAAATCGGTTACCGAAATGAAAATTTTAATATTTGGTATCGCCTGGATGGCTTGAAAGAAGATATTGATGCTCGTTTTGGTATAAATCCGAACACATACATTGGTAAGCTCGCCACATATACTACAAAACGTTATACGCAACAATTACAATCTGAATGGAAAATCAATTCAGATTTTCAAATTACAGCTGTCGCCGGTTATACCGATTTACAGCGTGCTACTCGAACCGTAAATCATAATTTCACCAACAATACTGAAATTTTAACAACAGATGCTGGTGAACAAGATACGGCAAAGTTTAATGCAACAATTTTCAGAGCAACTGCAATTTATAAACTGAACGATAAAATCTCATTCCAACCAGGTTTTGAGTACAATAGAGATGCAGCTTCTGGACAAAGAATTAGTGGCAGTCCGGTAATCAACGATTATGCTTTATTTATGTCTTCTGAAATAAAACCTACCGAAGGAATAGCATTTAGACCAGGTTTAAGATTTATTAAAAACTCTATTTATGATGCGCCACCAGTTATTCCATCTTTAAATACAAAATTCAGTTTAAGTAAAACCTTGGATTTACGTTTAGGCTTTGCCAGAGGTTTCAGGTCGCCAGCGTTGAGGGAATTATATTACGACTTTGTTGATGCAAGTCATAAAATTTACGGCAACCCAAATCTAAAAGCAGAAGAATCAAACAGTTTTAATGGTTCATTAGCTTGGTCGGGTATTATG
This sequence comes from Pedobacter aquatilis, assembly GCF_030409415.1. Classification (GTDB taxonomy): domain Bacteria; phylum Bacteroidota; class Bacteroidia; order Sphingobacteriales; family Sphingobacteriaceae; genus Pedobacter; species Pedobacter aquatilis. The sequence continues at coordinate 102,057 of NZ_JAUFPW010000008.1, forward strand.
ACAAGTGAAATACAGTTTCGCTCTACCCTAGCCGGATTTTTCAATAAGTTCAAAAATAAAATAGATTTTGGCACAGCTCCAACGGATAATTCAATTACAACTTTATTGAACATCAGTAATTTTAAAACAACTGGGGCAACCTTAGACAATACTTTTATATATAAAGATTTGCAGGCAAACGTTGGCGTATCATACATCGGCTCATTTCATAAGTATTCAGAGTATTCAACATTTACAGATAAGAAAATTGTATGGTCGCCTGAAGTAACCGCTAACATTACTTACACCATCAATAAAATTAACGGAAGCATTAGCTTATTCTATAAATATACTGGTGATAAGTTAGGCTTTCAAACCGACCCAACAAATGTTGCTGCTTATGTACCAACAAAAATTTCAGCTTTCAGCTTTGCTGATTTAATGCTTAGTAAGAATTTTTATAAACGCTTTACATTAAATGCAGGCGTAAAAAATATTTTCAACGTAACCCAATTAAACAATACATCAACGGCTTCTGGCGGTGCACATAGCAGTGGCGGAGAATCCATTCCATTAAGTTATGGCCGCTCTTATGTTTTGGGGTTAACATTTAACTGGAACAAAAACTAATTCAAATAAAAAACGATGAACAAACTTAACTCGATTATTGCGATTGCCCTTTTGGCGGTAACTTTTACAGCTTGTAAAAAGGATGGTGAAGAACCTGTTATTGTTGCACCACCATCAGACGGTAGCACATTAACATTAAATGGTTTAATTTCTACCGAAGCTGGAAGTTCAGCCGGAAACAGCGTATATGTAGATTTCAGTACAGATAAACAAACTTCAGTTGACAGAGATAGCTGGGATTTAGGCTTCTATTCTGGCTCAGATTTCAAAGTTATTTTGAACTCAACAAATGGTGCATCAGCACTTTTAATTAATAAGACAGATTTAAATACAGTTACAGCTACAGATTTTGACCCTAATGCGCTTAAAGTTGGTCAAGGTGGCGGAAACTTTACGATTATTGATGATGGTAGAGAAACAAACATTTTAAATAAAACAGCAATTGCTACTGTTTCAGCAACCGATGCCGATAATAAAGTTTACATCATCAACAGAAAAGGTGGTTCAAATACTGTTTTAGCAAACGATGAATTGTATAAAATCCGCGTTTTAAGAAAAGGAACTGGTTATACTTTACAATATGCTAAATTAACAGCTACAACTTTTACAAGTTTAGATATCGTTAAAAATGCAGAAAGCAATTTTCAATTTACCTCACTAGTTAGAGGCACTACTGCAACAGCTGAGCCAACTAAAGCAACCTGGGATATCGTTTGGGGTTACAGTATGTATTGGACAGCAGCCGGAACAACTCAATTACCTTACGGTTTCTCTGATTTAGTTTTCATTAACAATATTGGTGGCGTTACAGCAGCTCAGGTTTCTACAACAACCAAAACTTATGCGGCATTTGCAGCAGCTGATGTTACAGGCATTACCTTTTCTTCATCAAGAGATATAATTGGTTCTAACTGGAGAAATACAACCGGAGCTGCAATTGGTGTAAGAACTGATGTTTTCTACGTAGTTAAAGATGGTGCAGGGAATGTTTACAAACTAAAATTCAACAGCTTTATTTCAAATGATGGTGGAACACGTGGTAAACCAGTCATCGAATATAAATTAGTTAAAAAAGGCGCATAAACCTTTTATAAAATTATGTTTTGTTAGTTGGATAATTGGCTCGCCGCGATGGTGGGCCTTATCTTTTTAAATTGAATCTAGTAATAAAAGAAAATCCCAAAGTGCAATACTCTAGGACTTTTTTATAAGTGAATAAAAAGGCAATCAATATCAGTTAATGATGCAATTGAATTTATCTTTTAACTTCTTATCGCCTCTACAGGATCTAATCTTGATGCTGAATAAGCTGGCCAAAAACCTGATATTGTTCCTATTATAACCGAAATACCAATACCTAATGTTATATTATTTAACCCCAGAATAATGTGAAAATCTGTTATAGCACCAATGGCAAGAGCCAATAAGTAAACCAATAATAAGCCCAACAATCCACCTAAAATACATAGTAGAATGGCTTCAAAAATAAATTGAAGCAAAATAAAATATCGCTTTGCACCTAAAGATTTTTGTATGCCGATAATATTGGTTCTTTCTTTAACAGATACAAACATGATATTGGCAATACTAAAACCACCAACTAAAATAGAAAAACCACCAATAACCCAGCCAGCCAGTTTTACAACATCGAACATTTTATCCAATTGGTTAGATAAGATAGTAGTTTTGTTCAAAGCGAAATCATCTTCTTGGTTTGGTCTGAGTCTGTGGATAGAACGCATTACACCGCGTAACTCGCTTTCAACTTCTTCTAAAGATACATTTTCCGAGCCTCTAACTGTAATTTGAGGGTTGTATCTTTCATTCTGAACATCAAGAATTCCTTTTGCAAAATTTATCGGGATGTTTACACTCTTATCAAGAGATGTTCCGAGCATGTCTTCTCCCTCTTTAATAAAAACACCAATAACAGTAACTCTTCTTCCTAAAATTTGTACTTGTTTTCCTATCGGATTATCGCTATCAAATAATCCTTCCGCAATTTCAGCACCAATTAAACAAACGGGTGTGCCATTATTATTTTCATTGTCGGTAAAATACCTTCCGGTCTGTAATTCAAAATTCCATGTCTTATTAAAATCTTGAGAAGCAGCAGAAATTGTAATGCCTTCAACAGAGCCACTTCTGTATTTAATTGTTCTGTTTCCTGTAGAAATTTCAAATGTAATGCCATCAGCATTTTCCATTCTTTGTTTTAATGATTGGAAATCTCTAATAGATGGTTCCGGGCGATTTACATATTTCCACCAAGGATAGTTATCGCCAAAACTCCAAGGCCATTTTTGCACATAAATAGTATTTGAACCTAATTTATCTACACTAGCCTGTAATTTCCCTCTAAAAGTATCAACTCCTGAGAAAACAAAAATGATTACAAAAATTCCAATGGTAATCGCAAGCAGCGATAACATTGTACGTAATTTATTTTGTCGCAAAGCATCGAATGCAAAACGAAAACTTTCACCAATTAGCCTGAAGATTATCATAATTAAGGTTTAGACACAAAGATGTATAAAAGGTTACAGCGATTTTAACTTAAATTACTTTATTTAAAATTCAATCAAAAGTGTCGAAAATCATAATCCATAGTAAAAAAATATTAGCTAAAACATAAATAAGTTAATTGCGTTGCTTAAAATACTGAAAAGAAAAATTAAATTCGTATTTTTGCACCTCAAAAAATTCATCAAGAATGAAATTATCACAATTCAAATTTAACTTACCAGAGTCGTTAGTTGCCCACAATCCTTCAGAAGAACGAGATGAAGCTCGTTTGATGGTTTTGCATAAAGACAGTGGTAAAATTGAACATAAAATATTTAAAGACGTTTTAGGTTATTTCGATGACAAGGACGTAATGATTTTAAATAACACTAAAGTATTCCCTGCTCGTTTATACGGTAATAAGGAAAAAACTGGTGCAACTATCGAGGTTTTCTTGCTAAGAGAATTAAATAAGGAATTGCGTTTATGGGATGTTTTAGTAGATCCTGCTCGTAAAATTCGTGTTGGAAATAAATTATATTTTGGTGATAACGATTTGTTAGTTGCTGAAGTAGTCGATAACACAACATCTCGTGGTCGTACTATTCGCTTCTTGTTTGAAGGTACGGATGAAGAGTTTAGAAGAAACGTTGAAATTTTAGGTGAAACACCCCTGCCTAAATATATTAAACGTAAAGCTACTGCTGAAGATAAAGAGCGTTATCAAACCATTTTCGCTAAACACGAAGGTGCAGTAGCGGCTCCTACAGCTGGGTTGCACTTCAGTCGTGAATTAATGAAGCGCCTTGAACTTAAAGGAATCGAATTTGCTGAGGTAACATTACACGTTGGTTTAGGAACTTTTAGAACTGTTGAAGTTGAAGATTTAACCAAGCACAAAATGGATTCTGAGCAATTTATTATTGAGCAGAAAGATGCCAACTTAGTAAATAAAGCACTTGAAGAAAAAAGAAAAATCTGTGCGGTTGGTACAACTTCAATGCGTGCTATCGAATCTGCAGTTTCTGCTAACAGAACTTTAAAAGCTGCAAACGACTGGACAAGTAAGTTCATCTTTCCTCCGTATGATTTCAGTATTGCAAATTCAATGATTACAAACTTCCACACTCCGGAATCAACTTTATTAATGATGATAAGTGCTTTTGGAGGTTACGAAAATGTAATGAATGCTTACGAGGTTGCCGTTAAGGAAAAATACAAATTCTATAGCTATGGTGATGCCATGCTAATTATCTAGAATAGATTCAAGTATTAAGTATCAAGTATCGACATCAAGCTCTTTTACTTGCTACTTGATACTAAATACTTGATACTTTTGAAGATGAAATACTACGCTGTAATTGTAGCAGGTGGCGCCGGAAACCGGATGCAAACCGAAACACCAAAACAATTTTTACTACTGAATAACCTACCGGTTTTAATGCATACCATCAAAGCATTTGCATTAAGCGATTTCCAACCAAAAATACTGGTTGTACTCAATCAACAACAACATTCGTATTGGAATAAACTTTGCCAGGAATTTAATTTTAATATTCCACATGATGTGATTGCTGGCGGTTCTGAAAGATTTCATTCCGTAAAAAATGCGATCGATAAAATTTCAGAAACATCTGTTATTTCTATACACGATGCTGTTCGTCCGATAATTTCTAAACACTTAATTGATAAGGGCTTTAAATATGCACTTGAAAATGGCAGTGCAATAGCGGCTGTTAAGCCTATTGATAGCATTAGAAAGCAAGTTGGAGAAAATACCAAGGCAGAGAATCGCGATGATTATTTCATGGTCCAAACCCCACAGGTTTTCCAATCTGAAACGATAAAGAAGGCTTATAACTTACCTTTCAAAAATCATTTCACTGATGACGCAAGTGTTGTGGAAGAAAGCGGTATTGAGGTAAATTTAATTGAAGGCGAAAGAAACAACATTAAAATAACCTACCCTGCAGATTTAGATATTGCAGAATGGTTCCTAAACAAAAATGCCCTTTAAAAATAAAGGGCATTTTTTGTTTATTTAGGCAGCTCGGCCAATAACCTTTAGTAAAATTGCAATAACAGCAATTACCAATAATACATGGATGATGTTACCAACATCGCCAAAGCCATGAAATAAAAACCCTATAACCCAGAGTATAACTAATACAACTGCGACTAAATACAATAAATTTCCCATCGTGTTAATTTTTTTAGTGTGTAAATGTTGGTATAGTAACAACGATGGATTTACTTTTGTTTAAAAATTGTAATAATTTATTCCAAAATGCTATAAGGCTCTGAATATTAGACAAAAAAAATCCCAACTTGCGGTTGGGATTTTGTTTAATATTCATCTTCATTAAAGAAGAAATCTTCTTTAGTAGGATAATCTGGCCAAATTTCTTCAATAGTTTCATAAGGTTCGCCATCATCCTCTAATGCCTGCAAGTTTTCAATAACCTCAACAGGAGCACCTGAACGAATACCATAATCGATTAATTCATCTTTAGTTGCTGGCCAAGGTGCATCTTCCAAGTGGGAAGCTAATTCTAGTGTCCAATACATATCTTTTTATTCAGTTAATTCTTGTTCTGTAATTATGCGCAAAGTATATTAAAATTTTTGAGCAAAACAAACTTATTTTTCCACTATTAAACACGCGGTATCCAAATGTTTTCTTCTGCCTTGAAATCCATATTCAGTTTTCGTGCCAAAACAAATAAATAATCACTTAAACGATTTAAGTAGATGCTTACCTGCTCATTTACAAAACTATTTTCTGATAATTCAACTGTTAAGCGTTCTGCTCTTCTGCATACGCAACGGGCAATATGGCAGTAAGAGACCATGGTATTGCCACCTGGCAGAACAAAATGTTTTAATGCTGGCAAAACTTCGTTCATAGCATCCATTTCTTTTTCTAACAATTCTATATCACTCGAATGCAAATCCGGAATCTTCATTTTTGATTTTTCAGGATCTGCTGCTAAAGATGCACCAATTGTAAATAACCTGTCTTGAATTTCTTTTAACGATTGCTTATGATGCAAATCGATATCCTGACACATAATTAAACCGATATACGAGTTTAATTCATCAACAGTTCCATAAGTTTCAATACGAAGGTGATATTTAGGTATCCGCGTTCCGCCTATTAGAGAGGTTTGACCTTTATCGCCTGTTTTAGTGTAGATTTTCATTTTAGAAAGTATTAAGTTGTAAGTTATACGTTTTAAGTATAGATAAAACGTATAACTCACAACCTACAACTTAAAACTTCTTTAATTTATCTTCTCCCAATCGCTTCCGCTATCTTTTAAAGCTTGTAAACGTGGAGATACATTTTTTACATCAGTATTAACGTAATCATTTTCTATTAAACCATCTCGCATACGTACAATTCTATGCGCATGTTGGGCAATATCTTCCTCGTGTGTTACCAAAATGATGGTATTACCTTTACTGTGAATTTCTTCGAGCAAACCCATAATTTCAATAGAGGTTTTGGTATCTAAGTTACCAGTCGGCTCATCTGCCAGGATAATTGATGGATCGTTAATTAATGCTCTTGCAACCGCTACACGTTGGCGCTGGCCACCAGAAAGCTCGTTTGGCTTATGATCCATACGATTACCCAGACCTACGTTTTCTAAAGCTTTAGCAGCTCTCGCTTCGCGATCTTTTTTACTACTACCAGCATAAATTAATGGTAAAGCAACATTATCTAATGATGTTGAACGTGGTAAAAGATTAAACGTTTGAAAAACGAAACCAATTTCCTGATTACGAACTTCTGCCAATGCATCGTCCGTCATATGGCTTACATCCGTCCCATTTAAAATATAACTTCCGCTTGATGGCGTATCTAAACAACCTAAAATATTCATCAAAGTAGATTTACCTGAACCAGATGGACCCATCAATGCTACAAATTCGCCTTTGTTTATATCTAAACTAACCGATTTTAATGCATGGATAACCTCTGAACCGATAACGTATTTACGACCAATTTCTTTAATGGTGATGAGTGGTTGCGACATAGTTTTTATTTTTTAGACATGAGTAATGGTTAAGATGTTACAAGTGATTTAAAATTTTCGTGCGCAACAACCCAAAATGATTGAATTTATTTATCAATAATTTTAGGAACCATAAAAAACGACTCATTATGTTTAGCTGCATTTTTTAACCCATCCGCAGTAGCAATTTCTTGCTTAACAACATCTTCCCGCCAAACATTTGTAGCTTCATTCATATAAACCAAAGGTTTTACGTTTGAAGTATCCAGCTCGTTTAATTTTTCCATAAACGATAAAATTTTATTCATTTCCGGTATCAGTGTTTCAACTTCTTTGTCATTTACATGAATCCGGGCGAGGTCGGCAATTTTATGTATAGTTTTTTCGTCTAAATTCATTTTTATACTAATTTACTCTCTATCAATTTAAAAACCCTTTTTTTCAAAACATCACTGTCCAAATCGGTCAGGCTATGCGTTTCTATTGGTTTATGGACGTAAATATCGCAAATTCCGGGCTTACTTCCATATTTAGCACCATCATCCCAATTAATTTTCCAAACATTAGTTATGCTAACTGGAACCAAGGGAATGTTTTTCTCTATGGCTAAACGAAATGGACCGTTTTTAAATTCTCCAAGTTTTGGTGGGTATTCGTCATCTATTTTTCCTTCCGGGAAAATTATTAAACTCATCCCCTTTTCTAAATTTTCGCCAGCTTTTTTAAAAGCTTTAAAGGCCGAAATTTTACTATCCCGATTAACTGAAATATCTATGGTTCTGAAAAATATACCTAAAATAGGATTGTTTAAAAGCTCATCTTTCCCCATAAAATGAAAATTACCATGGCCCATTATGCAAAAAACCATTATATCTAAATTCGATGTATGGTTGGCGCAGTAAATGTAGGTTTGCTTTGAATTAAGCTGTTTCTCGAATGTGTAGCGAAAAATAATTCCAGAAAAAAGACTGCTTAAAAAGCTATTTAACTTTCTGAAAAAATTTAATGTGCTATAGTATTTCGGATGGCTTGCCGTTAAATAATATATAGGATAAAATAAGGCGAAGAAAAAAACAATCCAAAAGAGGTACCAAACCCGATGTATTTGCCTGAAAAATTTTACCATAGATACTCAAAAATATAAATTTATGCCATATATTTTCTTTACTGCAACTTTTTATTTAAGATGATTATTTGGCATTAGCAGGTAATTTATTATGCAAACCAAAGTTTACAAACCCGATATAAGCGAACACGAATCCCGATTTTTATCGGGAGAAGTAAAGCGCTTAGCGGGACTAACGTTAATATTGATACTGCAACTGCTTTTCAAATAAAAAAACTTGTAACATAAATTGAATCGATGCTACATTGATGTTAATTTATTTTTAATTTCGTGCCATTATGAAAGAAACAGTGGTGAGCGGCATTCGCTCTACAGGAAAATTACATCTTGGTAATTATTACGGCGCAGTACAAAACTTTATTAAAATGCAGCACGATTATAACTGCTATTTTTTTATTGCCGACTTACACTCTCTAACTACACATCCTACCCCTGCCGATTTACACGGCAATATTAAACACGTTTTGGTTGAATATTTAGCCAGCGGAATTGACCCTGAAAACAGCACCATTTATATACAAAGCGATGTACCAGAAATTGCTGAGCTTTATCTTTACCTAAACATGAACGCTTACATGGGTGAGCTTGAGCGTAGCACTTCTTTTAAAGACAAAGTACGTGCAAACCCTGATAATGTGAATGCTGGTTTATTAACCTATCCTGTTTTAATGGCCGCTGATATTTTAATTCATAAGGCAACGAAGGTACCAGTTGGGAAAGACCAAGAGCAGCATTTAGAAATGGCTCGTACTTTCGGTAATAGATTCAATAGATTGTATAACACAGAATATTTCCCTGAACCTTATGCTTTTAGTTACTCTGATAATTTGGTAAAAGTACCAGGATTAGATGGTAAAGGAAAAATGGGAAAATCGGAAGGTGAAGCTAATGCAGTTTATTTATCTGATGACCCCGAAACCATACGCAAAAAAGTAATGCGTGCTGTCAGCGATGGTGGTCCAACAGAAGAAAACCAAGAAAAACCAGAACCGATTCAAAATCTTTTTAATTTGATGAAAATTGTTTCCAGCCAGGATACTCATCAACATTTTGATGATTTATATAACAAAATGCAAATTCGTTACGGCGATTTTAAAAAGCAAATCGCAGAAGATATGATAATTGCAACCGCACCAATGCGTGAGCGTATTAAAGATATTCAGCAAGATGATGCTTATTTACGACAAGTTGCTAAACATGGAGCATTGAAGGCGAGAGAAAGTGCTCAAAAAACAATAAGGGAAGTTCGCAGCTTAATCGGGTTTAAAAGTTTTTAATTTAGTAAGCTTAAGGTTTAGATTGAGAAACTAGCCTGAGCCTCAACCTTAATCTAAAAAAGAAAAAGAATGCATATAGCAATTGTAGGAAATATTGGTGCCGGCAAAACAACCTTAACCGGATTATTGGCAAAAAATTATGGCTGGGAAGCACTATACGAAGCTGTAGATAATAATCCCTATTTGGAAGATTTTTATAGCGACATGAAGAGGTGGAGCTTTAATTTGCAGATATATTTCTTAAATAGCCGTTTCCAGCAAATAACTGATATTGAAGTAAATAAGCGCAATGTAATTCAGGATAGAACGATTTATGAGGATGCACATATTTTCGCAGAAAACTTGCACGATATGGCGCTAATGACCACCCGCGACCATGACAATTATAGAGCAATTTTTGATAACATTACTTCGTTTATAAAGCCACCAGATTTATTGGTGTATTTAAGAGCATCTGTTCCGACATTGGTAAATAACATTCAACGCCGCGGACGTGAGTATGAAGCCGGTATTCGTATTGATTACTTATCAAAACTTAATGAAAAGTATGAAGCATGGATTAAAGGTTATAACCTAGGTAAATTATTAATTTTAGATAAAGATAAACTAGATTTTACAAACAATCCTGAAGATTTAGGTCAGGTTATACAATCTATTGAAGCTGAAATTAACGGGTTGTTTTAATTAAACAACTGTTTTTTCTCCGTCATTGCGAGGCACGAAGCAATCTCATCTACATATTTTTTAAAGATTGCTTCGTGCCTCGCAATGACGAGAGCCTTAAAATATTTTTGAAACATCAATCTGTAATTGCGACATGAGCGACAAAAATCCAACGTTTTCATTAAAAGTTATCGGAATTATACCTGCTCGCTTTGCTTCTACCCGTTTTCCTGGTAAACCTTTAGTAGATATTGCCGGTAAATCGATGATACAGCGGGTTTATGAGCAGGCTTCAAAAGCAGAAAGTTTAGCTAAAGTTGTTATTGCAACCGATGATGAGCGTATCGCTGATGAAGTTAAAAGATTTGGTGGAGATTATGTTTTTACATCATCAACTCATCAAAGCGGAACGGATAGATGCGCAGAAGTAATTGAGCAATTGCCTGGCTTCGATATTGTAATAAATATTCAGGGTGATGAACCTTTTATAGAACCTGCACAAATTGATTTATTGGCAAGTTGCTTTACGGAAGAAAAAGTTCAATTGGCAACACTTATAAAATCTATCGAAAGCCAGGAAAGCATTTACAATCCTAATAGTCCGAAAGTTGTTATTGATGTGAATGGCAGGGCAATGTATTTTAGCAGAAGTCCGATTCCATTTATTAGAAATGGCGAACCGGGTGTTTGGGCAGAAAAACATCAGTTTTACAAGCACATAGGCATTTATGGCTATAGAACTGCTTCGCTTAAGGAAATTACAAAACTACCACCGTCATCATTGGAAATTGCTGAAAGTTTAGAACAACTTCGTTGGATAGAAAATGGTTACTACATTCAAACCAAAGTGACTGATTTAGAAACGGTAGCGATTGATACACCTGAAGACCTTAAAAAGTTAAATAAATTGCTAAAGGCTCTAAAATTGGAGTAGTTTTTAACGGAGCCACAGATTTGCAGATTTTTTTATCCGCATAACTGAGGTATAATAATTATTAAACCTTTCAATTGCGAAGCAGTGCCTGTACGTAATTTACAACTGTAAATAAAATTTATTATTTTAAGGGCATTCAATCTCATTTATGAAAAAAACACTTTACTTATTAATTTGCAGCATTGGTTTATTAGTGGCTTGTCAAAACGATAATTCCGATAAATCATCTGCAATAGAATTTAAAAACGTAAATCAGGTTTTCACCAAATCGTTCTCAAATTTAAAAACAGTTGATACTTTTAAAATTGAGCTTAGTGGTAAAAAAGCTGCTGATATCATTTTACATTTCACAATAAAAAATGCAGCCGGACAGGAAATATACAGTGAAGATTTAAAAGGTAAGGATTTGGTTGATAACACCGATCCGAATGTAGATTTATCTAAAGAAAAAGCACAATTAATTTACCTTAAAACTATTGCCAACGATTTTTTTGCAGAAGATAACTTCCTTGAACCTGCGGTAATGCCTGATGATAAAGCCGATAATAATGCTCCGGATAAAGCACTTTACGAAGAGCTAAAAAAATCTGGCTTAAATGGCTTTAAATATCGTTTAGGTAAAGAAAGTAACCTCTACATCGCATGGAGTGAAAAGGAGCAAAAGGTAAAGGTATATTACAAGTGTTGTTAGATACTAAAAGGAAAGCTTAAATAATTTTTTTGATCTAATTGAAATAACCCCAACCAAACCACAACAAAAAATTAACATTGGTGTGTAATCATCTAGCGGACACTTGATCGTATTAGTCCAATAACCGTAATCTCCTAATGTGTGGGTAAAGGTTGAGGTTCCCTTTCTAACATAGCAACCACCTGTTGAAGTTACAACGAAACTAAAACATTGATTTGCTGGTGTAAGTTGGTCTGAATTCCATTCCGAGTAAGGAGCAGATTGAGATTGAAAAGTAGGTTTTCCACCAAAATTTGTACCCGTATTTTGATAATATATACGCTGTGCATTCCCAGTAGGTGCAGCATTGCCATTTCCTCCTCTATTAACATCTCTACAGCCATATTGATTATTAGTAGCTACAAATTGAGAATAGCAGCAAAAGGATAGTAAACAGAACATCCCTACAAAGATGATTTTAATCATAATTTATTTGAATTATGGGATGATTAAAAAAATAGGGAGCGCAAAAATAGTGGTATTTTTATTGCCTCAAAACTTTATCACCACAATATGTTAAGAAATGTCTTGACCAAAGTCAACAAGTTGTAAGTTCGAACACTATGTTTGGTGGTGATGAAAGGATAAATTAGTTTCTAAAAAAGACAATAGTTTGAATTTAATCATTCAGAAAACCATAAATCACTAAATCCCATTACTTTATCATTTTTAAATATTCTTCATTTTTAAGAATTAGAAACAAGTAATTTTCTTACCTTTGTATCCCGTACAAAAAGCAACATTTTTTGCCTTTGTTGCATAAATTCACAATCATGACTAAGTATATTTTTGTTACGGGCGGTGTTACTTCCTCTTTAGGTAAGGGCATCATCTCCGCTTCTTTAGCTAAACTTTTACAAGCACGGGGTTATCGTGTAACCATTCAAAAATTCGATCCGTACATTAATATCGATCCGGGAACTTTAAATCCTTACGAACACGGCGAATGTTTTGTTACTGAAGATGGTGCAGAAACGGATTTAGATCTTGGTCATTACGAACGTTTCTTAAACGTTCCAACATCACAAGCAAACAACATAACAACTGGGCGAATTTACCAAAATGTAATTAGTAAGGAGCGTAAAGGTGAATACTTGGGTAAAACTGTACAGGTAGTACCACATATTACCGACGAGATTAAGCGTAACATGCGGATGTTAGGCGAAAGCGGTGAATACGATATTGTAATTACTGAACTTGGTGGTACGGTGGGCGATATTGAATCTTTACCTTTTATCGAAGCGGTTCGTCAGTTTAAATGGGAAGAAGGCAGTTCAAATGCCATTGTTATTCATTTAACTTTAGTTCCTTATCTGGCTGCAGCTGGCGAGTTAAAAACGAAACCAACACAACATTCGGTTAAAGCATTATTAGAGTACGGCATCCAGCCTGATATTTTGGTTTGCAGAACAGAACATCACTTAGGTGCGGATTTAAGAAAAAAAATTGCGCTATTTTGTAACGTTAACATCAATGCAGTTGTCGAATCGATGGATGCATCTACGATTTATGATGTTCCATTACTAATGTTGAAAGAACAATTAGACAAAACTGTTTTATCAAAACTTAAGCTGCCGACTAAAAACGATCCGGATATGGAAAGCTGGAAAGATTTCCTTGGTCGCTTAAAAAACCCAACTGCCGAAGTTAAAATTGGTTTGGTTGGTAAATATGTTGAATTGCCTGATGCTTACAAATCTATTATTGAATCTTTTATACATGCGGGTTCGAAAAATGAATGTAAGGTTCGTGTAGAGTATATCCATTCTGAAAGTATTTTCCCAGATAATGTAAAAGAAAAACTAGGCCATTTACAAGGTGTTTTAGTTGCGCCAGGTTTCGGAAGCCGTGGTATTGAAGGAAAAATTGACACGATTAAATACGTTCGTGAAAATAACATTCCTTTCTTCGGTATTTGTTTAGGTATGCAATGTGCGGTTATTGAGTACGGACGTAACGTTTTAGGCTTAAAAGGTGCGCATACTACAGAAATTGATGCTGAAGCGGCGAATCCGGTTATCAATATGATGGAAGAGCAGAAAAGCATTGTAAACATGGGTGGTACCATGCGTTTGGGTTCTTATCCTTGCGATATTAAGAAAGGAACTAAAGCTTTCGCAATTTATGGCAAACAACACATTAACGAGCGCCATCGCCACCGTTATGAGTTTAATAACGATTATTTAAAACAATACGAAGAAGCAGGAATGATTGCTTCGGGAATAAATCCTCAAACAAACTTAGTAGAGATTGTTGAGCTTAAAAATCATCCTTTCTTTGTTGGCGGACAATTTCACCCAGAATTAAAATCAACAGTAGCAAATCCTCACCCACTTTTTGTTAAATTTGTGGCCGCTGCAATGGAGTATGCTAAGAAGAAAACAAATTAACAGCAGCATAAATACAAATAATGGATAGAAATACCTTTACAGGATTATTCCTGATTATGATCATTTTGGCAGGATCATTCTACTTCTTTAAACCAAGTGAAGCAGAATTAAAAAAAGCCAAAGAAACAGAACAATTAGATTCTCTAAAAAAAGCCGGTGCAGTAGTAGCGGCAAAAGATACTGTTAAAAATACTGTAACCTCTACCCCTGCGGTTGATTCGTTAGCATTAAAAGGTCCGTTTGGTACTGCGTTAAGTGGTACACAGGCAAACACCGTATTAGATAACGAAAAATTGTTAATAACCTTGAGTAATAAAGGTGGTAAAATTTCTTCGGTAGAAATTAAGGGCCAGAAAACTTATGATGGTAAACCATCAATTTTATTTCAGGGCGATGCCAATAAATTTGGATTAATCCTAAATGCTGCCGGTAAGGTTATTAATACAAATGATTTATATTTTACCCCAGCAAAAGCCGGCAATACCATTACTATGCGTGCTGATTATGGTGCAAATGCATACTTAGAATTTGTTTACAATTTAAAAGCTGGAAGCAACAAGGTTAATTTTAACGTTAATTTGGTTGGTATGCAACAAGTTATTGCAGGTAATACAGTTAATTTAAATTGGGATGCAACATTATTACAGCAAGAAAAATCGCTTGAAAGTGAGCATCGTTATTCTGCACCATATTATAAATATTTAGATGGTGATGTAGACCACTTAAGTGTTTCAAAAGATGAAAAAGAAGAACTTACTAAAGGTAAAATTCAGTGGGTTTCATTTAAGCAGCACTTTTTCTCTGCATCGTTAATTTCTAAACAAGCTTTTGATAAAGGTTCCTTGGAAGTTAAAGTACCTACAACACCGGGCATGGTTAAGAACTACAGTGCAAATATGCAGTTGTCTTATGCACACCAGGCGAATCAGGTTTATGAAATGGAATTCTATTTCGGAACCAATAAATTCTCTGAGCTAAAAGCGCAAGGTTATGATTTGGAGCAACAGGTAGATATGGGTTATTGGCCGTTAAAATACATTAACCGTTTTATCGTATTACCAGTATTTAATTTCCTAAACAGCTTTGGCTGGAACTATGGCTTAATTATCCTTGTATTAACCATCTTATTAAAAGTTGCTTTATCGCCTTTAACTTATAAGTCATACTTATCAATGGCTAAAATGAGGGTTTTAAAACCTGAAATGGATGAAATTAAAGAAAAAGTAGGGGAAGATAACCCAACATTAGTTCAACAGGAATATTTAAAACTGTACAAAAAAGCAGGTGTAAACCCACTTGGCGGATGTTTGCCAATGGTATTACAATTGCCTTTGGTAATGGCTTTTTTCTTCTTCTTCCCTAACCTTTTTGAGTTAAGACAAGAAAGCTTCCTTTGGATGACGGATTTATCAACTTATGATGAATTTATCCGCTTTGGTTTCAAACTGCCATTTATTGGCGACCACTTAAGTTTAATGTGTGTATTGATGACCATCTCTACCTTAATCATGACTTATTTTAACAACCAGGTTTCTGGTGCAACTGGTCAGATGAAGTACATTGGTTACATTATGCCAATCATTTTCTTAGGGGTACTAAACAGCTATCCGGCAGGTTTAAATTACTATTATTTCTTAGCCAACTTAATGACTTTCGGACAGCAGTTCTTAATCCGTAAAATGGTTGATGATGATAAAATCCATGCTTTAATTCAACAAAATAAAGCAAGACCAGCTGATGAGAAAAAGAAAAAATCTAAATTCCAACAGCGTTTAGATGATTATATGCGTCAGCAACAACAAGTTCAGCAAAAAGGAAAAAAATAAGTATTCCTAATATTGATAAAAAACCCGACTGTTTAATTGCAGTCGGGTTTTTTGATATAAATTGATTTGGTTTTTGTAATATTTGGCGTACATCTTTCTTAATAAGCTAAAAATTTGCAATTTTTAGATATTGAAATCTCAACCAACAAATTAATTATTCATAAAATGCAAAAAAAACTAACGATATTTTTACTTTTCGTTGCCGGTTTTACCTACGCTCAAAAAAAACCATTAGACCATAAAGTTTATGATACCTGGGAAGCTGTAGGCACAAAACAATTATCCAACAATGGCCAATTGGCTTTATACAGCGTTTTACAACAAGAAGGTGATGCTACTTTATACATCACAAATTTAAAAAGTAACTCGAAATTGACCATTCCGAGGGCTTCAACAGGCCAATTTAGCAACGATTCTAAATTTGCAGCTTTCTTAATAAAACCCGCCTACAAGGATTTAAGGCAGGCAAAGATTAAGAAAACGAAGCCAGACGCTATGCCAAAAGATACTTTAGGAATTGCGAATTTAACCACGAATGCAATTACTAAGGTTGCAAGAGTAAAAACTTTTAAACTTCCTGAAAATGGCTTTGGCTTTTTAGCTTATCAATTAGATAAACCTGACACCGCAAAAAAAACTACGCCAACAACACCTAAAAAGGATTCAGAATTTGACTTTGCTGATGATGAACCTACAGGTGGACCAAAAAAAGAGGAAGGAACAGATTTAATTGTTAGAAACCTTTTAACAGGAACTGAACAAACTTACAAATTTGTAACAGAATATGCTTTCAGTAAGGATGGCAAGCAATTGGTTTTTGCTTGTAGCGGTTCTAAAAAAGATAAGACAGCGCCACAAGGTGTTTATCTATTAAATACGGAAAAAGGTACTTTGAAAACACTAATCAAAGGAAAAGGAAGCTTTAAAGGCTTTACGTTTGATGAAGATAGTGAGCATTTAGCATTTGTTGGAGAACAAAGCCCAGAAAAACAGGAAATCAAAAATTACAATGTATATTATAATTCTTTATCGTTAGATACCGCACAAACCATTGTAGATTTTGATATGCCTGGCTTACCGGCTAAATGGTCAGTAAATGGCGATGGACGTGTATCTTTTAGTAAAGATGGCAAGAAATTATTCTTCGGAATTGCTCCGATTAAGAAAGCAAAAGATACAACAATTGTAGATTTTGAAGTTGCAAAAGTAGACATTTGGAATTATAAAGATGATTACTTGCAACCGATGCAGTTAAAAAATGCTGACAGAGATAGTAAAAAAAGCTTCCTTTCTGTCATTGATATTTACAGCGGCGACCCAAAAGTTATTCCGTTAACTGATTTAAAATTACCAGATGCTAATTTGGTTAGAGAAGGTGATGCAGATTATGTTTTAGCTTCGACTGATTTTGGAAGAAGAATTGAATCGCAATGGAGTGGCTCTACGACAAAAGATTATTATTTAGTAAACACTAAAACCGGTGAGCGTAAGAAAATAATCGATAAGTTAAATGGAAATGCCATGGCTTCAGCTGGAGGTAATTACGTTATCTATTTTGATGAAAGCACTTCAAACTGGTTTACTTACAATGTTGCTAATGGTAAAGTTTTGCAACTTAATACCGGCCTAACAGTTAAGTTTGCCGATGAGGATAATGATGTACCAGGTAACCCGAGAGCTTATGGAGTTGCAACCTGGACTGAAGATGATAAAGCTGTTTTAATTTATGATAAATACGATATATGGTCGTTTTCTCCAGATGGAAAATCTCAACCAAAAAACATAACAAACAACTTTGGTAGAGATAACAAAATCACGCTTCGTTATCACAAAACACAACAAGATAATCGTTTTGAGCGTGGAGTTGATACAAAATTCATTAAATCAAATGAATTGGTTTGGTTAGATGGTTTTAATAATGCAACTAAAGAAAATGGCTTTTACCGAAAGAATGTTGGTTCGGTTAAAAACCCAGATTTAGTGGTAATGGGCAAAAACAAATATTCAAATCTTTTAAAGGCTAAAGATGCTGATGTTTACATTTTCGATAAAGGAAATTACGTAGAATCGCCAAATGTGTATGTAACAACTGATTTTAAAACAGAAAACAAATTAACCAACACTAATCCTCAACAACAAAATTACAACTGGGGAACGGCAGAATTAGTGAAATGGACTACGCCAAAGGGTTATAAATCAGAAGGTATTTTATACAAACCGGAGAATTTTGATCCAGCTAAAAAATATCCAATGATTGTTTATTTCTACGAGAAATTATCTGATGGTTTATACGGCTATCAGGCACCAGCGCCTACTCCATCACGCTTAAATATTTCATTTTTTGTTAGCAACGGTTACTTGGTTTTTGCTCCAGATATTTCTTATACTAAAGGCTATCCAGGGCAATCTGCAGTAGAGTTTATTAATTCTGGTGTAGAAAGTTTAAAGAAAAATGCTTGGGTTGATGGAACTAAAATCGGGATTCAGGGTCAAAGCTGGGGTGGTTATCAGGTTGCATATTTAATTACGCAAAACGATATGTATGCAGCTGCATGGGCGGGAGCACCAGTTGTTAACATGACATCTGCTTATGGGGGTATTCGTTGGGAAAGCGGTATGAACCGTCAGTTTCAATACGAAAAAACACAAAGCCGTATCGGTGCAACTTTATGGGAGAAGCCAGAGCTTTACACAGAAAATTCACCATTATTTATGTTCCCTAAAGTAAATACGCCTGTTGTTGTTATGGCGAATGATGCCGACGGCGCTGTGCCTTGGTACCAAGGTATTGAAATGTTTACTGGCTTACGCCGTTTGGGCAAACCGGTTTGGATGTTAAATTATAATGGTGAAGCGCACAATTTAGTTCAACGCCAAAACCGTAAGGATATTCAAATTCGCGAGCAGCAGTTTTTTGATTATTACCTAAAAGGCGCAAAGGCTCCAGCTTGGATGACAAGCGGAGTACCAGCAACTGAAAAAGGAAAAACGTGGGGTTTCGAATTAACAGACGATAAACCTTAGTCGAAGTTTAACGTTATAAGTTTAGGGTAATTTAACGAACAACGCTTAACAAAAAATTTAAATTCAACCCATAAAAAAAATCCGTAGTTGGTAGCCTTGCTATCGCTACGGATTTTTATTTTATTCAACCTTACGCATCTTTATGAGAGATTTTTTTCTTGATTATGTTTCTAAACAAAAAAAATCTATTTTACACCTATCAAACTAAAAACTAAACAACGCAAATGGCATTAAGTAGAATTTGGTCGGCATTTATAATTGTTGCAATTGTTGTAGCAGCCGTTAAATGTTTTTTTTTCGGGCAAAGTGAAATTTTCAATTGGATGGTGGTTGGAAAAGCCAGTGATGCTTCAAATCCACTTAAATTAGATGGAATTATTGAAACCTGCTGGGTGTCGGTAGAACTTTGCTTCAAGCTTATCGGAATCTTGGCCTTATTTATGGGCTTTATGAGTATTGCCGAAAGAGCTGGTGGTATTCGTTTACTTTCGAGAATTGTTGGCCCATTCTTCTCCAAATTATTTCCCGAAATTCCCAAAGGGCATCCATCAATGGGGCACATGATAATGAACTTTTCTGCCAACTTATTAGGACTGGATAATGCTGCTACACCATTTGGCTTAAAGGCGATGGAGAGTTTGCAGGAACTAAATCCAAGTAAGGATACGGCATCAAACTCGCAAATTATGTTTTTGTGTTTACATGCTGCAGGTTTGAGTTTAATTCCGGTAAGCGTTATTGCTATTCGTGCTTCTCAAAATGCTTCGAATCCGACAGATATTTTTATCCCTTGCTTAATTGTAACATTTGTTGGTACTATCGCAGCAATGCTAATTGTTTCATTTAAACAAAAAATTAACTTACTGCAACCAGTAGTCATCGCCTGGATTTTGGGCTTATCAACCATAATTGCAGCTTTAGTGGTTTACATCACTTCGTTGGATGCGAACGGTATAAAGTCATTTTCTGGTATATTGAGTAATGGGTTAATTTTGTTAGTTTTTCTATTAATTATTTTAGGCGCCATTTATAAAAAAATTGATGTTTTTGATGCTTTCATAGATGGGGCAAAAAATGGTTTTGAAACGGCTATCAAAATTATTCCATATTTAGTTGGGATGCTGGTTGCGATTAGCATGTTACGTACAAGTGGCACATTTGATGTAGTAATTAGCGGTATAAAAACATTTTTCGCCTTTTTAGGTGCTGACACAAGATTTGTAGAAGGATTGCCAACTGCATTAATCAGACCATTAAGTGGTGGTGCGGCAAGAGGAATGATGGTGAGTACAATGGAAACCTATGGCGCAGATTCTTTTGCAAGCCGCTTATCAGGTATATTTCAAGGCGCATCTGATACAACGTTTTATGTAATCGCGGTCTATTTTGGCTCTATAAGTATTAAAAATACAAGATATGCAATTGGTGCAATGCTGCTGGCCGATTTAGTTGGGGTTTGTACAGCCATTTGTTTAGCTTATTTATTCTTCGGATAGAAAAATATTATTCATTAAAAAAGCTTGAATGATTGTCTCATTCAAGCTTTTTTAATTAGTTGAGTTATTAAGAAACCTGTGGAGGTATAGAAATTCTACTTATAATTTCATCCAGCGCATCTGCTTCGATTACAACATTTTTAGATGCACACCACGTTTCGGTTTTATTATCTAACCAGATACAGAAAGAATGGTAGCCATCTAAAACAACAGCATAAGTTTCATGAAAGTCGTCTTGTATTCGCATGCAAAAACCTTTAAAAATTTTGCCTCGAACAATAAATTGCAGAGTTGAATAATTTTCTAACATGGCTCATTATATTTTAGGTTAAGTTAAAACATCCAGATAATGAGAATGTTTTGTTAATTTAAAGGAATTAACAATTTTTTCTAACCCTATGAAGAATAGCTTAACCTATATTTAACATATTAGAATAGCCTTTAGCTATTAAACGTTTTTTAGATGGTAAAAATATCTCACACTGAAGATTTAAAATTGTTCTTCCCTTTTTTACGATTGATGTTTCTGCTACAATTTCATTTCCCTCGCCTGCAGGTGCAAAATAATCTATATAATTATTTACAGTTGTATATTTTTCGTTTAAACCCATTGTAAACACCGTAGCGCCTATTAAATCATCTATTATACCGGCAGTTACCCCACCATGCAAAATTTGATAAGGGTTCGTCATTTCGTTTCTAATCTTGTACTTACAAACTAAAATTCCATATTCAGCCTTTATTAAAACAGGCGCAAGCCAGTTCATAAAATTTGAGGGCGAGTTTGAAATTACGTGTCCAATCGATTCTCTTAAAAAATTAAGTCTTTGTTCGCTTAATGATGCTTCCATAATTGTAAAGATAATGAAAATGGGTTAGGGAAGATGGATGATGGGAAATGGAAAATTGAAGATGGAGAAATTTTTGTAAGATGTATAATCTGCAGTTTAAACCTCAACACTCACAAATCAAATATCACACATCTGAACTCCACTATCCCTCATCCATTTCACATCTACAACCCTAAATCCATCCCAAATCATCCATCTTAAATCTTAAAAAGGTATTATCGCTTTAAAACTGAAATTTCTACCCATATTATAAATCCCACTCCTCCCGTTGGGAGAATTATTGTAATATTCGAAATATTTTAACCTGTTTAAATGAGATTGATAGGTTACATTAAAAATATTATCACACTGTATAAAGATATCCAAGATGGTTTTATTCGATTTTGATTTTATTCCAGAACCTATTCCAGCATTTATTAAGGTATAACCTCTGGTAAAACTTTCCGTATCATCTAATGCATAAAATTTGTTCTGATCAGCAAAAACCGCTGCATCAGCTTTAAAGTAAGGTTTGTTTAACCAACCTTGTTCGTTGGTTGCCGTTAATTTAATTTCAGATCTTACTTGTAATGGCGGAATAAATGGCAAATACTTAGCCTCATTTCCGTATTTATTTAACAATTCTTTATTTTTATTCAAGCCAATTACATAGGCAAAGCTATTATTAAAACTTAACCATTTTAAGGATGAAGGATGGATATTCACACTAAATTCTGCTCCATAAAGTCTTGCGCTTGATTGCTGATATTGATAGGTTAAATTCCCCGGAACGATTACAACGGGATTTCCATCTTCATCGGTTAATCTCGATTGATAGATATAATTTTGAATATTGTTGTTAAAAACTTCCAAACTCAAATCGAAATCATTCAAGTAAGCGCTAATGCCTAAATCTTGTTGCAGGTTAAATTCCGGCTTAAAATTTCGATTACCTAAATAAACAATATGCGCACCTGGATCTAAACCATTCGAACCAATTTCTGTAATGTTCGGTGCCCGATAACCTCTTGCAATATTCGCTTTAACTAACAGTTTATCAGATAGATTGTAGGTCAAACCTAAACTTCCAGATAAGCCATAATAATTTCTTTTAAAAAATGGAAACTGAAGTTCAGCGCCATTATTATTAGCTTCAACTTTTTCGCCAAAGCCAGTTTGAGCATTTGTACCAACATAAAAATTATCCCAGCTTATGGTTCTTCTGTCTAGTCTTATTCCTCCAGATAAATCAACCTTTCCGAAACTTTTCTTGGCGAAATAAAAAGCACCAATATCAAATAAATCGTAATCTGGTATTGGAAAATCTGTCGCATCCTTACTTCTATTGCCCTGAAGCATTCCGTTAACACCAATTGTACTTTCTATATCTCCAAAGTTTGGCAGATTATATTTCACATCATAATTCAATGTATTTAAAACCACATTTAAACCTGCCTGATGTGGCACTGTTGGATGATTATATTCCCTGCGAACACTTTGCTGTCCGCCGATTAAGAAATTTAAATCGCTGTTTGCAAATTTAATTTGACTTGAATTGTAAAACCTGAAATGCTGAATATGTTGATGCAGGGGATTTATAGTATAACTTTTCAATTGATTGGCAGGAACTATTGGTCGGTTTTTGATATCATCGCCATCATCCAATATTTGTCTGGTAAATTTCCTGGTCAAAGAATCACGACTACCATCAGGAATTTCCATTAAATTATCATAATAAGTAAAAGCGGTTTTTGAATAGCCCCATTTCTTATCAAGCCTTGCAGAAGCTGATAAATTGAATTCGCGAAAGGCGGTACCATAAACATATTTATCAACCTTATTGTAATAATTATGAGCTGCCTTTCCAGTAGCACGAAAATTATATTTCCAATCATTTTTAGCATAATTTAAACCCAAAGATGAGCCAATCATACCATTATTGCTTTGATAATTTGTAGTTAAATCGCCACTTAAAATGTTATCTATCAGGTTGGCATTGGCAGGAATCATATTTATAACACCTGCTAGAGCATCAGAACCATAGGTTAAACTTGCAGGCCCTTTTACAACTTCCGCTCTCGATATTCCATATTCATCGACCTCAATACCATGCTCATCCCCCCATTGTTGCCCTTCTTGCCTTAATCCATCATATAAAGTTAATACTCTGTTGTAGCCCAAACCTCTAATAAATGGTTTTGAAACATTTGGGCCGGTTGTTACAGCCGAAACCCCAGGAATGCCCTTAACAATTGCTTCAATAAGGTTTGTATTAACATTTTGATCCATGTTTCTTTTGGAAAGCACAGCGATAGGCACCGGACTTTTTCTTAATTCAGTTGCTCTGTTTACACCAGTAATTACAACATCATTTAACATCGAAGCACTTTCTGTAAGTTCAATAATTATGCTTGAATCTGATTTCAAATCAATCTTATATCGTGATGGTTTATAACCTACACCAGAGGCTGTAATTTGAAATGAACCTGAATTAATCTCATCAAATTCAAAAATCCCAGCATTATCGGTTTTAGTAATTTTTCCTAAAGGAGAGATTTGCACACTAATATTTCCCACAGGGATATCTTTATTATGTACCGTGCCTTTGAGTTTTACTTTTTGAGCAAAGCTGATGTATGGTATCAAGGAAAATAAAAGAATAATGAAAAGAGATTTTACAGGCATGATAATTTATCTAAATATATTTTTAGACAAATCTAAATTTTATTTTAAATAAATCAAATTATTTATTTTTGTTGATGTAAAAGAATTGCATTTAGTGATTAAATAACATTCATTTCTAATTCTTAATAGTTTATTAATATTTATGTGTTGATTGCAAAAATTAATGCTCTAATTATTAATCAGTTAAATTTAAGTAAAGAAATTATTCAAATTTATTTCTGCTTATTGCCAAGAACTTCTATATTTGCACACGTTAAAAAAAAATGGGCCTCGGTAGCTCAGTTGGATAGAGCAACGGTTTTCTAAACCGTGGGTCAGGGGTTCGAATCCCTTCCGGGGTACAAAAAAACCTCTTCAATTAATTTTGAAGAGGTTTTTTATTATAATGATTTAACTCGATGCAAATTCATTTGGTTAACCAATAAATCAATTTCCACCTAAGCATCTTCACCATTCCAAACATCATCATCGGCATGTTTAATTTCATCGTGACTACTGGTTGAAGAAGGAAGTTCATCATGATGATAATTTCTTTCGGGGTTTTCCGGTAAACTATCATCATTATCTACAGGATGCTTTCTAAGGTGTTCCGGCTTTTTTACCTCTGGTAAATCATCATGAATTACAGATGGTTTTAATATTTTCTTAGTAGGATTGTTATGCTCTTTCATAATTTATTTAAATTAATTGAACAAGCAAAATTTTGTAGGGTTGGAATGCTCTGCTTTATCCTTTTGATTAACAAAGTTAAACCTTTGGTGTTTTATATAAGCTATTAATTACAAAAAAATCCTGTTAATTGCTCAACAGGAATTAAATATCTAATAATTTCCGGTTACACCAACCTCAAGCCCCCGCAACTCTGCAAGACCTCTCAAACGCCCAATAGCAGAATAACCCGGATTGGTTTGTTTTGCTAAATCATCAAGCATTTGATGACCATGATCTGGCCTAAATGGTATGGATTTATCACGAAGCGCATTTTCATCGCTTAAAGCTTTCATAATTTCATACATATTTACATCACCACCTAAATGGTCAGCTTCGTAAAAACTACCGTCCTCGTCTTTTGTTACATTACGTAAATGTGCGAAGTAAACTCTGTTTTTTATAGCATTAAAAATTTCCAATGCATTATTATCTACCCCTGCGCCTAAAGAACCTGTACAAAAACAGACACCGTTAAAGGGTTTATTTACATTTTGAAGGATATAATTAAAATCATCAATGGTACTGGCAATTCTTGGTAAGCCTAAAATCGGATAAGGTGGATCGTCAGGATGTATGGTCATTTTAATACCTTCGCTTTCGCAAACATCAGCTATGGAGGATAGAAAATAAACTAAATTTTCTCTAAGTCCATTGAAACCAATTTTTTCATATTCGCTGATGCTGTTCCTTAAAGTTTCCAGTTCGATTTCTTTCTCGTTCGGGATACCCATTAAAACATTAATTCTCAAATCATCAAGCTCTTGCTGGTCTAAGGATGAAAACTTTGATTCAGCTCGCTCTAAAACAGATTTCGGATAATCAGATTTAGCATTAGGTCTTTTCAATACATATAAATCAAATACCGCTAAATCAATCCAATTAAAATACAAAGCTTTAGAGCCATCTTCCATTTCTAAATCCAATTGGGTGCGAGTCCAATCTAAAACAGGCATAAAATTGTAGCAAACTATTTTTATTCCGCATTGCGATAAATTTTTGAGAGAAGTTTTATAATGCTCGATATATTTATCAGCATCTGCCCTACGGGTTTTTATTGCTTCGTGAACTGGTACACTTTCTACAACCGACCATGTTAGCCCTGAAGCTTCAATTGTTGCCTTGCGTTCTAAAATATCTTCCAATGGCCAAACTTCGCCATGCGGAATATGATGCAATGCGGTAACAATTCCTGTAGCGCCTGCTTGTTTAACATCTTGTAATGAAACTGGGTCATTTGGTCCGTACCAACGCCAGGTTTGTTCTAATTTTTTATATTTTTTTTCCATAAATTATACTCCAGAATATGCACAAAATCCACCATCAACGGTTAAATTTTCTCCGTTAACAAATTTTGACGCATCGCTTAATAAATAAACCAAGGCACCAATTAACTCATCAGGATTACCAAACCTTTTAAAAGGTGTTTTAGTAATAATAGCCTCACCTCTGGCGGTTAAACTGCCATCCTCATTGGTCAGTAATGCACGATTTTGGTTGGTGATGAAAAAGCCGGGAACTATTGCGTTGATGCGCAATTTTTCTCCATAACGGTTGGCCAATTCTACAGCCATCCACTTTGTGTAACTATCTATAGCAGATTTTGCCAAAGAATAACCTAAAACTCTGGTAATTGCCTGTGAAGCCGAAACAGAAGAAATATTAACAATGCTTCCACCCTGTTTTGCAAGTTCTTTACCAAATATTTGAGTCGGCAAAATTGTACCAAATAGATTCAAGTCAAAAGCTTGTTTTAAAGCACTGATATTAATATCAAAAATATCTTTACCCGGCTGAATAACTGCTTCTGCAACGTTACCTCCAGCCGCATTAACAAGGGCATCTATTCTTCCAAATTCTGTAATAACTTTTGATTTTGCATTTAATAAATCTTCTTCATTTAAAACATCAGCGATAATGTAGATGGCTTTTCCACCATTTTTAACAACTTCATTTACTCTTAAACTGGCAACTTCTTCATTCCTTCCAATCACTACGATGGTTGCATCCGCAGCAGCGAGTCCATTTACAAAAGCTTCACCTAAAACGCCTGTGGCTCCGGTTACAACAACAACTTTATCCACAAGGGAAAAAATATTTAATTTTTTGGTCATTATAATTTTTTAATCGATTACTAGTGTTGTGATGGAATGCGGCAAACTGGTTGTAGTTGCAGCTTGGCCTTTAATCCAAAGGCTATATTTTAATTTTTCATCAGATTGATTCATCACGACTACCGCAATTTTACCATCGGTATTTATAAATGCAGTTGTTTGCAATTTATCGCGGCTTGAGGCGGTTCCTATCCGCTTGGCTCCGGGGCGAATAAACTTTGAGAAATGCCCCATATAGTAAAAAGCATTGGTGTAAATAAGTTTATCAGATTTTGTATCAGCATGTACAGGAGCAAAGCAAAAATTTCCAACGTGGTTAGGTCCACCTTTCTCATCCAAAAGTATGTTCCAATCTGTCCATGCAGCTGTTCCGCTATTAAAATCGTTAATCATCGAATAACCATATCGCTCGCCTAAAGTCCAATCGTCTAACTTATTAACGTCATATTTTTCTTTGCAACCTTCTGTAAAAATCAAAGCTTTATCAGGGTAAGCCTCATGCGTTTGCTTTACATTTCCAAACTGCATATCGCTACCTGTCCAGGTTTCGTACCAGTGAAAACCAATACCCCAAACATATTTAGCCGCATCTTTATCATTTAAAATAGTACTTGCCCGTTGAAAAATTTGATCACGGTTATGATCCCAAGCAATTAACTTTTTAGATGCCAAGCCAGACTTTTGGAGTGTTGGACCTAAGAAGTTTTTTATGAAATCTCGTTCTTCTTCGGCGGTGTAAATACATGATTCCCATCTTTGCTTTGCCATTGGCTCATTTTGAACGCTTAAACCCCAAATTGGAATACCAATAGATTCGTAAGTTTTAATAAATTTCACATAGTGATTTGCCCAGCTTTGACGATATGCAGGAAGTAAGTGTCCGCCTTGCAACAAGCTATTATTATCTTTCATAAAAGCCGGAGGCGACCACGGGCTAACGTACAAAGGTAATTTACCACCCGCAGCATTTATTGCTTTTCTAATTAAGGGAATTTTAAATTCCTTATCATGTGCTATGCTGAATGTTTTTAGTTCCTTATCATTATTTTGAACATAAGTATAACTTCCACTAGAGAAATCGCAGCTACCGATATTTGTACGAGCTAATGTATAACCAATACCGCTTGTTGGATTATAGTATTTTTCAAGCAATTCATCTTGATTTTGCTTTGAAAGTTTTGCAAAAGTTTCGGCAGAAGCATCAGTTAATGCACCACCAATACCTACCAGTGTTTGGTATTTAACAGTTGGATCAATAAATATGCAGGGTTCGGTTTCGAAGGGTTGCTTATTTTCGACAAAACTTAAAGTTTCAGTTTTTCTAATTCGGTAATCAGAATTCTGGGCAGTTACATAAACTGAAACTTTGCGGTTTACTAAATTGTAAGTTTGTGGTGATTTAACAACTTGCTTTGTTGTTTTTTTTACCTGAGACGAGGCAGTACACGCTGTTGCCAAAAGTAAAATTAAACTTAAATGATTTTTCATTAATTGCGCTTATTATATTTGGTTGTAAATTAAGTTATTGGTAAATAAATTTTATAAATCACTATAAGACAAAACAATAACCAAATTCAATTTAAGTTTAAATTTAATTAAAAATTAACTATTTATACTTCGCCTGCATTTGATTATAAAAATCTTTCAATACAAAAAATGCTTTTTTGCGTTTGCCCGTTTCACTTATTAATCCCTTTCTGTTCCAAAAATTTTGATAAACAGGGTGCTGTCTTCTTGGCGAACGAAAATCTGTTAAAATCCAGGGTGTCATACCACGCAAGGCCGCAATCTTACTTAACATTGTAATTTGATTTTTATACAGCGCTTCCTGATATTCTTCACTCCATCTAGTATTTTCATCAGCATGAAAACCGGCTAAAGCATCGCCACCAAATTCTGTTACAACAACCGGCTTTTTGTACTTTATATTAAAATCGTACTTTGTGATCTCGCTTGGTGTACCTCCAAAATACCAACCTGCATATTCGTTAAAGCTTACTAAATCAATTTTCTCACCTAAAGGATCATTTAAAATCATCGTATTTCCTTCTCTATGCACTTCTAATGCCGCAGCAATAAGTCTTGTATCATCTAAAGTTCTAGCTGTTTCTGCAAGGTTGCTCATAAAACTTAAACGGGCATCGCTTAGTGGTGTTTCGTTTCCAATCGACCAAACAATAACACTTGCCCTGTTTTTATCTCGTAGAATTAAATCGGTTAATTGCTGCTTGGCATTGGCATAAGTTACCGGATTTTCCCAGCTAATTGTCCAATAAACGGGCACTTCTGCCCAAACTAAAAGTCCCATTTCATCAGCTAAACGAATCATTTCTTCGTTATGAGGATAATGCGCTAAACGAACGTAATTACAATTCATATCTTTTGCCCATTGAAGCATCATTCGCATATCACCTTCACCACGCAAACGCCCGGCAAGAAGCGGATTCTCATCATGAAGGGATATTCCGCGTAGAAAAACAGATTTCCCATTAAGCATAATACTATCCCCTAAAACCTCGATATTTCTAAAACCAATTTTATCTTCTATAGATTCGTTGGCAGACTTGATTTTAACGGTATATAATTTAGGATTTTCTGGCGACCAAAGACTTAAATTATTCCAGATAAATTGTTCGCTAACTTTTCCTTCACTATCGGTTTTGTATTTCCGTTCGAGGTTAAGTTCTGGAATAGATACAGAAATTTCTTGTCCAGAAAATGAATCGGCAAGTTTTAAGCTAATGTTAATAAGGTTTTGGCTTCCTTTTTCGAGCTGAATTTTATAATCGCTTATATAATGTTCAGGTAGTTCGGCTAAATAAACATCGCGTGTTATACCGCCATAGTTCCACCAATCTGTATTTACCGTCGGGATTTCATCCTGCTTACGTGTATTATCAGCCTTAACAACCAAAGAGTTGCTACCAGCTTTTAATTTACCTGTAACATCAAACTGAAAAGGTGTAAAACCTCCTTTGTGTACACCTAATTTTTTACCATTAAGATAAACATGTGCTTCATAGTTAACTGCGGCAAAGTAAATTAAATAACGTTTGCCTTTTTCTGGTTGAGCATTAAACTTTTTACGAAGCCAAACTGTACCTTCATAAAGCTCAAGCTTTTCCGATTGCGAATTCCAATCGCCAGGAACATTCATTTGTGGCGAACCATCGAAATTGTATTCAATAAGTTCTGATTTATCTTTTTGTTCCTTATCATCGAAGAAACCACCAGCACCGGTTTTAGATTGATCAAATGGTTGATGTCTGTAATCGTAAAATCCATTTTCATAAGGATCTATAATATAATTCCACTTACCATTTAAGCTTTGAATTTTACGGGCCTGAATGTTTTGAATAGAGCTTACTTGAGCATGAGCAATGGAATAAAGGAGCGAAAAGCAGATTATAAAAACTCTAACTTTAAAATTTGGCATAATCATTTAATTTTTACGAACCATCATTTCCAAATAATGATAATTCTAGGGATAAAACTATAATTCGATTAATAATCAACTACTTCTTAACATTAACAGAAATAATTATATAACATTATTTCAAATATATCGATTTATTCCTATTGGATAGATTTGTGTAGAGTAAGGAAATTTTTTGCATTAAAAGTTAAAGACTCTGGTTTTGTAACATTCATTAAAACGAATGTAAAAAACCACAAAGTATAAAATCATCATACCCTGCGTAAAATCTTTGATTATTTAGCTTGATAGTGTTTCAAACGTTTGAAATAATTTGCATTTTTTCTTAACTATGCATTGCAGATCCGAGATAAAGATGAATAACACCCCAATTACATTAAAATTTTTAGCCGAAAAGCTTAAAATGTCAGTTTCTACGGTATCCAAGGCATTAAATAATTATCCAACCATAAACGAGTACACAAAAAAGCGTGTGCAGGAAATGGCAAAGGAACTTCATTTTACCCCTAATAAATCTGCAATTAATTTAAAAGAACGTAAATCGAGAATAATTGGAATTATACTACCAAATTTACTCGATCATTTTTTTACCAGAAGCATTTACGGTGTAGAGCAATTTGCTATGGCAAATGGCTATAATGTTATTATCGGTCAATCTCATGATGATTTGCAAAAAGAAATACAACTTGCAAACATGCTTTTAAAAAGCAGAGTTGATGGCTTGATAGTTGCAATTTCAAAAAACACACAAGACTTTTCGCATTTCGATCAATTTGAAGGTATTGGCACTCCTGTTGTTTATTATACTAGAAACCCAAGTTTTAACCTAAATTGCCATAAAGTTTTAGGCGATACTTTCCAAGGTTGCTATCAGGCCACAAAATATCTAATAGAAAGGGGGCACAAAAAAATTGCTTACCTCGGCGGACCTAAGATGAATAACTTTACACACGATCGTTTTAACGGGTATATAAATGCCTTGAAAGATAACAATGTGGCTTTCAATGCAGATTTAGTAGCTTATACTGATTTTGATAAGGAAAATACCATTTCCGCAATTCAGAAACTCTTTGGAAATTTTGACAGCACACCAACCGCATTGGTAGCTTTTAAAGAACAAATACTTTTTGATGCAATAAAATACTTGAGAAGCATTAACCATCCAAAAGTAACTGATATTGAATGTATAGGATTTGGAAATAGTTCTTTCATTAATTATCTAGATTTACCACCTATTGCATCTGTAGAGGAAAATCCTGAATCAGTTGGAGAAAATGCTATCAATTTGCTATTAAAACTGATTAACAACGAAATTGAGATAGAAAATTATCAAAAGGTAATGGTATCATGTAAGTTGGTTATTCACTAATATTTCAAACTTTTAGCGTTGATAAAAATCTTTGTCTGGAGTTTTAAATAGCCGTATATTGCAAAAATAATGGCATTATACTTTTCTTCACTAAATTCTGGCAGCAATGGCAATTGCTATTACATCGGCAACGAAAATGAGGCTGTTTTAATAGATGTTGGCATCTCTTGTAAAGAACTGGAGAAAAGAATGTATCGCTGTGGATTAGACATCCAAAAAGTAAAAGCAATTTTTATCTCACACGAGCATAGCGACCATATAAAAGGGTTATTAGTATTTTCTAAAAAGTATAATTTACCTGTTTACATCACGAGAAATACTTTAATTAACAGTAGGCTTGCCTTAGATTCAAATAACGTTATTTCTTTCAGCCATTTGGAAACTATTAAAATCGGTGGTTTGAAGATTTTAGGTTTTTCAAAGCATCATGATGCTGCAGATCCATTTAGCTTTACCATTGAATATAATAATACCAAAGTTGGCGTATTTACTGATATTGGTACAGTGTGTGATAGATTAATTACACAATTTAGAAACTGTAACGCTGCATTTTTAGAAGCTAACTACGATATCGAAATGCTAGAAAATGGCAGCTATCCATATTACCTCAAGAAAAGAATTCGAGGTGGTAAAGGTCACCTTTCAAATACCGAGGCCCTGGATTTATTTGTAAAGCATAAACCTGATTACATGAGCCACCTTTTGCTCAGCCATTTATCAAAAGATAATAACTGCCCTGATCTAGTAGAAAAACTTTTTAAAGCAGTAGCTGATAAAACTTTTATAGCTGTTGCTTCCCGTTATCAGGAAAGTGAAATATACTTCACAGCAAATCCAATTAATTTAGAAACTGAATATAGTTTCAATCCTCTCCTTCATCAACCAGCACAACTCAATTTATTTTAAAAATACTTGCTTTTAGGTATTGTTTAATCGTGTGTATTTTATGAGGTTTGTGCTGTTAGATAAATCAACGGGACGATTTAAATTAACGCTAGAAGAGATTAATTAATTTTAATCTCTTTTTTTAAAACAAATTATTTTGTTGTTGGTTATATATAAACTTCATAAATAGTTTGTTTGGTTTATTGGGGCTTATGGATTTAAGCCCCTTTCTCTTGTCCAACAACATTCAGTGATAAATTTTATATAGTTTTATATCAATTTGCTATATTTGACATATATTATTTATTAGAAAATCAATTAAATAATATTGGTTATCTTATGATTATAATCATTAAGACAACCACAACCCTTTACATTACTGCTAATCTATATTATAATTTTGTATATTATCAGAGTAAATTTAAGTCAACAACTCTCAAACCATGACTGCAAACTCCAAAAAAGGAAATCGAAAGCCTGTTTTTTTTCGCTTTCCAGATCCATAACACGTATTACTTAGTTATACTGACGATGTGACTTTTAGTCGTGCAACTAATTACAAACAGAAGTTTCACCCAGACTATAATTATATTTAAGGTTTTCCTTATATATTTATCTAACAATCATATTTTATCACTCTGCCATGAGTAGTAACAACACTATAATAAATCTATTTTCTGAACAGGCTAAAAAATATCCTGATAGAATAGCTTTGACTTTTGGTGACAATACTATCACATACAAACAACTCAATTTAAAATCAGATCAATTTGCAGAATATCTTTTGGCAAATGGTGCCAGCTATGGAAACATAATTCCTATTTGCATTAACAGATCGCTGGAAATGGTGATTAGTATAATTGCAATTATGAAGTGTGGTTGTGCCTACGCCCCTATCGATCCAAATTATCCTGTTGATAGGATAAACTATATAATTGAGGATTGCGGAAGTGATTTTGTTGTGAGCAATAACGATAGTAGTAAAAAATTTAAAACTAAAGCAGTATTAGTTGATGATTTTTTTACAATAAATAATCGATCCTCAGGCAGTTTTAGTAGAGAAAGCGTAATTGATACTACTCTTGCCTATGTAATTTACACTTCTGGCACTACAGGTAGGCCAAAAGGTGTAATGGTAGAGCATCGCTCGATATATAGTTACATCACTAATCAATCGGCATATTTTGGAATAAAGGCTGAAGAAAGAATAGTTCAATTTTCTAACTATTGTTTTGACGCCTCTATCGAACAAATTTTCCTTGCCTTAACAAATGGGGCAAATTTGTTTATAATAACGGAGGAATTGTTAGCTAACATTGAATCTTTCACGAGCTTTTTAGAAACAAATAAAATTACGCATTTACATGCTACTCCAGGCTTTATAGAAAATATTGAGCCAAAAGCAGTTACAGGTCTTAAAAGAATAGTGTCAGCCGGAGATATCTGCAAAAAAGAGCTTTACAGAAAGTGGCGCAATAAGGTAAATTTTTATAATAAATACGGCCCTACAGAAACTACCATATCTGTTTTGGAATGTTTATGTTCAGATGATATACTAACAGGTAGTAATTCATTACCTATTGGTAAGCCAATATCTGGTGTAACAATTTATCTGCTTGATGAAAACTTAAATCAGGTAGACAATACTCAAGTAGGTGAAATTTATGTCGGTGGTATTCAAGTTACCCGTGGTTACCTAAATAAAGCAGACTTAACTTCTAAAAACTTTATTGCAAGTCCTTTTGACAACAATGAGCGACTATATAAAACTGGCGATTTAGCAAGACAGCTTGAAGATGGGAACATTGAATTTAATGGAAGAATTGATGATCAGGTAAAAATTCGTGGCTACAGGATTGAACTTTCAGAAATTGAGAATACACTCCGTGAAGCACCGAATGTTAAACAATCAGTTGTTGTTGTTCAGCACGATGAAGTTGCAGGGAAGCGTCTGGTGGCTTATATCGTACCAGAAGAGCAATACGATAAAAATGATGTTTTGTTCCATTTAAGAGGTAAACTTCCAGAATACATGATACCTCAATTTTTCATCACATTGAATAGCATACCATTAACGTCTAATGGTAAAATTGATAAGGGCGTATTACCAATACCAGATGTAACTTCACTTTTAGCAAATGTGTTTGTAGCAGCAGAAAGTGAAACAGAAAAGACTATTTCAACAATTTGGAAAAGCTTACTAAATGTTTCGAGTGTTGGAAAAACAGATAATTTTTTTGAGTTAGGTGGAAATTCCTTACTAGCACAAAAGTTTATTATTAATTTAGGTGAGTTAGGAAAAAAATTACCAGTTGTAAAATTATACCAACACCCTACTATTGAACATATTGCTGCGTTCTTGGATGGCTCTATTGTTAAACCAAATCTCATCAGAAGGAAAAAATTAAGCAATACCAATGATAATGAAATCGCTATTATTGGTATGGCTACTCGTGTTCCAGGTGCAGATAATGTTCAGGAATTTTGGAATAATCTTATAAATGCAAAGGAGACCGTTCATTATTTTTCAGAGAATGAATTAGACATTAGTATATCTGCTGAATTAAAAAATGACAGCAGGTATGTTAAAGCAAGAGGTATTATAAATGAGCCAAAAAGTTTTGACCCTGATTTTTTTGGAATCAACCCGAAACTTGCGGCACTTATGGATCCACAACAAAGAATATTTTTGGAGGTTGCATGGGAAGCACTCGAACAGTGCAATCATGTACCTGCAAAATATGAAGGTTCTATTGGGGTATATGCCGGCTGCAGATTCAATACTTACTATACACATAATGTATTATCCAATAAAGAACTTATCGAAAATATTGGCGCTTTTCAAGTTGGAACGGTTAGCGATAAAGACTATTTAGCAACGCGAACTGCCTACGCTTTAAATCTAAATGGTCCGGCAGTAAATATTCAATCTGCATGTTCAACATCCTTACTAGCTGTTGCACAAGCCGTACAAAGCATTCGAGCCGGGCAATGTGATGTTGCAATAGCTGGAGGTTCAGCAATGCTAGTTCCGATAAATAGTGGTCATATTTATCAGGATGGTGCAATGTTAAGTGAAGATGGGCACAGTAGGGTTTTCGATGAAAGTGCTGCAGGCACCGTTTTTAGTGATGGTGCGGGTGTTGTTATTCTTAAAAGCAAATCGCAGGCGATATTAGATGGGGATTTGATTTATGCGGTTGTTAAGGGTGTTGGACTTAGCAACGATGGTAGCAGAAAGGGCAGTTTTACAGCACCAAGTTCAGAAGGACAAGCGAATGCAATTCTAATGGCAATTAATGATGGCGCTATTGCCCCTTCAGAAATTACTTATATCGAAGCTCATGGAACGGCTACTCCTCTTGGCGATCCGATTGAAATCGAGGGTCTGAATCTTGCATTTGGGCAACAACTGAAAAAACAATATTGTGCTATCGGATCTGTTAAAAGTAACCTGGGTCATCTTACGGCAGCTTCTGGCGTAATCGGTTTAATAAAAACGGCATTGTCAATCCATCATAAACAAATCCCACCATCGATAAATTATCAAAAACCTAACCCAAACATTGATTTTGAAAACAGCCCATTTTACGTTAACTCAACATTAAAAAACTGGGAAACTCAGAAGAAAATTGCCGGTGTTAGTTCATTTGGTGTAGGTGGTACAAACGTACATGTTATATTAGAAGGATTTGAAACTAAACAAAGCTTAAGTTCTGTATCGAGGCCTGTGCAATTATTGGCAATTTCTGCAAAAAATGAAACCAGCCTAAATAATTATGGTATAAGTCTTGCTAAATATTTAACGCAAGGAAATCGAGCACTGTTACCAGATATTGCTTACACTTTAAATGTATTCAGGCATCATTTTAATTACCGAAAATTTGTAGTAGCGGATAAAGACGATGGTATTGTTGAGCAATTAAGTAATCTTTCGGTTTTAAGCGGACTTGGAAAAAAAATTACAAAAAGCATAAAAGAAGTAGTTTTTATGTTTCCAGGGCAAGGCTCGCAGTTCCTAAATATGGGAAAGGCTTTATATGAGCATGAATCTGTTTTCAAAAATGCCATGGATGAATGTAACGCTATATTAAAACTTCATATTAACGAAGATTTATTATCCATCATTTATCCCGAGGAGATTACTGACGCAGCAGAAAACAAACTTAAGAATACTCGATACAGCCAGCCTGCTTTATTTATGTTAGGTTATTCATTGGCAAAATTATGGATGAGCTGGGGCGTTTATCCTTCCGCATTTATCGGCCATAGTATCGGGGAATTTGTTGCTGCATACTTTTCAGGAATACTAAATCTTCAAGATGCCTTAAAGATTATTTCAAAAAGGGGTTTTTTAATGAGTGAATTACCCGAAGGTAGTATGCTATCTGTTAGAGCAAAATTAGAGGATATTAATGACATACTACCTGAAAAAGTCTCAATTGCAGCTATAAATTCTGCTGACTTACTAGTTTTAGCGGGAGAAAGTTCAAGCATATCTTATTTTTCGAAGAAGTTAGATGGATTAAATGTTGCCAATAAGTTGCTGCAAACCAGCCATGCTTTCCATTCGTACATGATGGATGATGTAGTTGAGCCATTTAAGGCATCTTTTACAGAACTTAAATTAAATAATCCCCTTATTCCAATATATTCAACAGTTACAGGTCATATTCTTTCTGATGATGAAGCTACAGATGCATCTTATTGGGCAAATCATCTGCGTGCTACAGTTAACTTCGAGAAAGCTGCAGGTCGGCTTATTGATGACAATTCCGATAAGGCGTTTATTGAAATGGGGCCAGGAAATGCAACAAGTACATTTATCCGTCAACATAGATTAGGAAAGAACTGTACAATTATATCATCCTTAGATTTTCCAAAAAAAGAACAAACGGCCCATCATTCGATTTTAAGTGCTGTTGGAAATTTATGGATAAATGGTTTTGATTTTAACTGGAAACTTTTTTATCAAACCGAGAGCAGAGCTAAAGTATATGATTTACCTACATATGCTTTCAACAAATCAGAATATTGGGTAGAACCAGTGCATTTTGCGAATCTTAATACATCGATTCCTAATTTCCAAAACATTAAAACCGAACAGAATAAACCTTTACCAATAATGAGAAAGCAAGCATTAATAAAGCAAGTAAAAGATATCCTAGAGAATGCTTCGGGCTTTGAAATGGATAATGTTACACCGGATATGACCTTTATAGAAATTGGATTAGATTCGTTACTACTTACCCAAGTTGCACTTATTTTAAAAAAACAGTTCTCTTTGCCTATAACTTTCAGACAGTTGAATGAAGAGTTTGGAACATTAGATTTATTAACAAACTATCTCGATGCAAATTTACCAGTTGATGCGGTATCTGTTTTAGGGACACCTCAACAGCAAAATTATAGTGTTCAAAATAACAATCAAATCGCATTTAATCAAACCGTATCGAATAATTCCGTTGTTAATGGTTCAGCGTTGGATTTGATTGGGCAACAATTGCAGTTATTGGGCATGCAGATTTCCCTACTGCAGAACAACAATCAAAATCAGGTTGTTCAAAATAATGCTCAAGTATCTGCAACTCAACCAACCAAAGCAATTCCCACGCCTAGTCTTAAACCAACTTCTGATTTAACTCCTGAAGAAGAAATTGAAATAAAAAAACCTTTCGGTGCAGCTGCCAGAATTGAAAAGCAATCGGCTGCTCTAAATGATAGGCAAACAAAATATCTTGCTGATTTAACTACAAGATATACTGAAAAAACTAAAGCCAGTAAGAACTACACTCAAGAACATCGTCCACATATGGCAGATCCTAGAGTTGTTTCTGGATTTAAACCTGCCACCAAGGAACTCGTTTATTCAATTGTAATTAACAAATCCAAGGGAAGCCGTATTTGGGACATCGATGGTAATGAATATATCGATGCATTAAACGGGTTTGGCTCGAATATGTTAGGTTATCAACCGGATTTTATCAAAAATGCGCTTATAGATCAAATTGAAAAAGGTTATGAAATAGGTCCGCAGCATGAACTGGCAGGAGAAGTTTCGAAACTCATCTGTGAATTCACAAATTTTGACAGGGCTGGATTATGTAATACAGGCTCTGAAGCTGTTTTAGGTGCAATGCGTATCGCAAGAACGGTAACTGGCCGGTCTACTATTGTAGCTTTTACAGGTTCATATCATGGTATTGCAGATGAGGTAATAGTTCGAGGAAGCAAGAAACTTAAAACTTTCCCTGCTGCTCCTGGAATTTTGCCATCGGCCGTTCAAAATATGTTGATTTTGGATTATGGAACTGAAGAATCTTTAAAAATTATTGAAGAACGTGCCAATGATATTGCTGCAGTTTTGGTAGAACCAATACAAAGTCGCAGAGCGGATTTTCAACCTATCGATTTCTTAAAAAAACTTAGGAAAATTACAGAAGATTCCGAAACCGTATTAATTTTTGATGAAGTAATTTCCGGATTTAGGTTTCATCCAGCTGGTGTACAAGGTTTATTTGGGATACAAGCAGATTTAGGAACTTATGGAAAAGTTGCCGGTGGCGGTATATCAATCGGAATTATTGCCGGTAAAAAGAAATATATGGATGCGCTTGATGGTGGTTTCTGGCAGTTCGGAGATGATTCAATTCCAGAAATTGGCGTAACTTATTTTGCTGGTACTTTTGTCAGACATCCATTAGCCCTGGCAACCGCTAAGGCATCTTTAAATTATTTAAAGAAAATGGGTCCGCAATTACAGGAAAACCTAAATGCTAATGGAACATATGTTGCTAATACAATTAATGCACTTTGCCGTAAATTAAATGTCCCAATGTTTGTAGCACAATTTGGTTCATTGTGGAGAATTAAATTTATTGAGGAATATCCTTACACTGAATTATTTTTTACGCTAATGCGTTTGAAGGGTATCCATATTTTAGAAGGTTTTGCGTGTTTTTTAACAACCGCTCATTCCAACAGTGATATTCAGCTAATCATTAAATGTTTTGAAGAAAGTTTGATTGAGTTAAAAGAAGTAGGATTTATACCTGAATATAAACACCCAGATGTAGAAAATGCTGTGGTTGATTTAAATCATCCACCGGCTCCAAACGCAAGGTTAGGTAAAGACAAAGATGGTAATCCCGCTTGGTTTGTAAAAGATGAAACAAATCCAAGTAAATACCTTCAAGTAAATTAAATATATAAATATAAATTACAATCATGCCCAACTTTACTCCAGTTGATTTTGACCCATTTGGGGAGGTAAAGATAATTGAGAAAATTACCGTTACTAGCGAGCCACAGCGGGAAATATGGCTATCGTGCATTATTGGTGGCGAAGATGCTAATTTATCTTATAATGAGTCTGTTTCTTTAGAAATTACAGGCGAGTTAGACTTTAATGCCCTTAGTAAAGCAGTAAATGACTTGGTTTTGCGCCATGAAGCTTTACGTTCAACAATCAGCCCTAACGGAGAATCATTAATTATATATAAAGACTTTCCTGTCGATTTCAGTCTTGTTGACATAAGTCATTTAGACGACCTCACTCAGAAGAAATTTTTAAAATCTTTTGTAAGACAAGCAATGGATAGCTCAATGGATTTGTATGAGGGGCCACTATTTAAAGTTTTTTTACACAGATTAAAAACTAAAGAACATTTTTTAACAATAGTAAAACACCATGCAATTGGTGATGGCTGGTCTACAGGTATTATACTTGAAGATTTGAGCAAAATGTATAATGCTTACAGTAAAGGTGAAACCTTATTTTTAAATCGCCCTGCGCAAATAAGTGATTATGCTTTGGCTCAAGCAAAATTCAGAAAATCAACAGATTTCATTAAAACTGAAAACTTCTGGTTAGATATTTTCAAAGATAATGTACCGATTGTTAATTTAGAAACAGACTTTCCGCGGCAATCACCAAGAACATATAAAGGTAACCGTATTGATTTTCCATTATCTAAAGATTTTGTTAATAAAATTAAAGCTGTTGGCGCTAAAGCCGGATGTAGTTTGGTGACAACATTGCTTGCTGCATTTGAAGTATTCCTTTATCAAAAAACAAATCAAAAAGATATTGTTGTGGGCTTACCATCATCGGGTCAATCGGCAACAGAATTGTATGATGTAGTTGGTCATTGCGTTAATTTACTTCCCTTAAAAACAAAAATTAACACAGAAAGTTCTTTTATTGATTACTTAAGGAAACGAAAAAGTGAAGTTTTAGACGCTTATGATCATCAAAGACTTACTTTTGGAGAAATTATTAAAAAGCTTTACATCCCAAGAGATCCATCGAGAATTACGTTAGTACCTATTGTATTTAACATAGACATGGGCATGGATAATGCCGTAAAGTTTGATGGATTGGAATATAAATTAATTAGCAACCCAAGAGCGTATGAAAATTTCGAAATTTTCTTAAATGCAACAGGTTCAAAGGATGGGTTGATTTTGGAATGGTCTTACAATATTGGTTTATTCAAAGAAAGTACGATAAATCAATTTAATGAGGAGTATTGCAAGCTTCTTGAGAAGATTATTTTAAATCCAACGAATAAAATAAGTGAAATTACTTGTACATCTGACGAAGTTAGATCAATTAATGGTAACGAAATGCATATTGTGCCTGGGCAATATTTCGACTTTTTATTTTCAAAAGCGGTAGAAAATTTCCCAACTAAAACTGCAGTCGAATTTAATAATAGAAAACTTACCTACCGGGATTTAGACACTAAAGTTGACCAGCTTAGTGCGTTTTTAAAAAACAAGGGAATAAAAAAGGGCGATATTGTTGCTATATCAGTTGAGCGATCAATAGAAATGCTGGTTTCTTTATTAGCAATTTTAAGAATCGGGGCGGTTTACCTGCCTCTTGATCCGGAGTATCCGCAAGACAGAATTGAATTCATGCTCGAAGACTCAGCAGCTAAACTTTTATTAAACTCAATTCAAAATAAATCGAAATATAAAACAACTGCGGAAGAACTTATTATTGAAGAATTTTGGCTTCATTTAAATAAATTTGAGCCGAAGCATTTTAGTGATAGAATTGAGCATGATGATTTAGCATACATTCTTTATACTTCGGGTTCGACAGGAATGCCAAAAGGAGTTCAAATTACGCATCAAAATCTGGCGAATTTTTTACTCAGCATGCAAAAAATGCCTGGACTAATTGAAAGTGATAAGCTTCTGGCGATAACAACTATCTCTTTCGATATTGCGGGCTTAGAACTTTATCTGCCATTGATAACAGGGGCAACACTTGTTCTTGCTGATACAGATTCAACCCGAGACGGGCGATTATTGCTAGGTATTTTGGAAGAAAAAGAAATTTCGATTATGCAAGCCACGCCATCAACCTGGCAAATGATGATCGATTCTGGTTGGGAAAAACAACATCCTATTAAAATACTATCTGGAGGAGAAGCTTTACCCAAAGATTTAGCTGATAAGCTGGAGGATTTATCCAGTGAACTTTGGAATATGTATGGCCCAACAGAAACTACAATCTGGTCTACCATAAAAAGAATCAAGAAAAGTGATAAACATTTAACAATCGGTTTACCAATCCATAATACACAGATTTATATTGTAGATGAAAATGGAAATCAGCTTGCCCGTAATCAGGTTGGGGAAATTTTGATAGGTGGTGATGGCGTAGCATCGGGATATCTTAACAGACCTGAATTAACCTCAGAAAAATTTATCAATGACGAATTTGGCCCACATAAATTTGCAAAATTATACAAGACAGGTGATTTAGGTAAGATAATTGATAATGGTGAAATTCAATGTCTTGGGCGAAGCGATAATCAAGTAAAAATAAGAGGTCATAGAATAGAATTAGGTGAAATTGAGTCGATACTTTCTGAGCAGGATGGTGTTAAGCAGGCTGTTGTATTAGCAAGAGAAGACAACTCAGGTGATAAACGTTTGGTTGCTTATATAACCAGGCAGGATGAGGAAGATATTATTAACAAACAATCAGCATGGAAAGACCATTGGGATACGCTATATGAAATTGGTGCAGAAAACAAACAAA
The DNA here is from genome assembly GCF_030409415.1 of Pedobacter aquatilis. Taxonomy (GTDB): domain Bacteria; phylum Bacteroidota; class Bacteroidia; order Sphingobacteriales; family Sphingobacteriaceae; genus Pedobacter; species Pedobacter aquatilis. Next base: position 144,746 of record NZ_JAUFPW010000008.1, read on the forward strand.
CTCTTGATGTTTCCGAGCAGAATATAGATGGTGTTTTGTTAGAACATCTTGAAAACAGTGATGATTTGAAAAGACAAGCTTTTGAATGGATAGAAACTTCTGTAACAAGAATAAAAGAACAAAAATCAAAGAGAATCTACGAAATTGGTAGTGGTGCGGGTCAAATTTTATATGAACTTGCGCCTGAAACAGAATATTATATTGCAACTGACTATGCCGAGGCCGCAATTAATAATATTAATTTGCAATTAAAGGCTGAACCTGAAAAATGGAAGAATGTAAAAGCATTTACTGCTCCTGCTGATGATTTTTCTGCTATTGGAGATACTCCAGTTGATATGGTATTAATTCACAGTGTAGCTCAATATTTTGCAGATGCTGATTATCTGCTAGGCGTAATAAGGCAGTCTATTAAATCGATAACTAACGGAGGATGTATTTTTATTGGTGATATGCAAGGAAAAAATTCTCTGCAGATGTGCCATGCGATGGATCATTTGCCACGCGATTCAGACTCAAATACGATAGAAATTTTTAAAAAAATTGTAAATAACCGTGTAAGAATTGAGGAAGAATTTGTTGCGGACCCTGCATTTTTTTATGCTCTACCAAAACTTTTTCCAGAAATTAATGGTGTTGACATTCAGCTAAGAAAGGGTTCATCTTTAAATGAAACCACAAAATATCATTTCGATATTTGGCTTTACATTAATAAAAAAGTAAAAACCGTTAAGCCGCAACTATCTAAAACCTGGAATGAACTTAATGAAATTGTAAAACTTGAACAGATACTAAATCATAATCCTGGTATCGCTATTGAAGTGAAAAATATCCCAAATTCCAGAACTTCCAAGGATTATGCTCTTTTAAAAATTTTAGATTCAGGAAACCCTGAAATGCTTATTCGTGATGTGAAATCAGAGATTAGCTCTGTACATGGTGGGCAAGATCCTGATTTTTTCTGGGATTTGGGAGATAAATTAAATTACAATACGCACGTTAGATGGACGACTGATGGAACAGATGGTTTATTTGACGTTATTTTTATTCCAAAATCTAATGAACTAACACTACCTGAATTTGCCTCACCAGAAGAACTCAAGAAAAATATTTATGAATTTGCAAGAACACCAATTTCTAATAATGAAATTAATTTGCCAAAGGAAATAATCGAAGACTGGAAGCGTAATCTGAATGCAGTTTTACCAGCCTATATGGTTCCAGAAGAATTTATAGGCTTAAAAAAGTTCCCATTAACTCCAAATTTAAAAATTGATAGAAAAGCATTACCAAAACCAGCGATAAAAAAATGCTCAATCGGTTCTGATACCCAAGCCAGACAATATCTTTCTAAAAATGAAGAATTAGTATCCGATATTTGGAAGGAAATTTTAGGAATAGAAAACCTGAAAGCTGACGACGATTTCTTTGAACTAGGCGGTCACTCATTATTAGCGGTAAAAGTTATGGTGGCCATCGAAAAATCAACAGGAAAAAGGCTTCCAATTGCAACACTTTTCAATAATTCTACAATAGAGAAATTAGCAAGGCAAATTTCAGACGAAAAACCTGAATATAATTGGGATGCATTGGTTCCGATTAAAACTAAAGGTTCTAAAACGCCCTTATTTTTGATTCATGGTGGCGGTTTAAACATATTATTATTTAAATCAATTAGTAACTATTTTGATGATGACCAACCTGTTTACGGTTTGCAGGCATTAGGTTTAAACCATGAGACTAATGTGCCAAGTACCATGAATGAGATTGCGAAACGCTACATCAAGGAGATATTAGAAGTAAATCCAAATGGTCCGTATGCAATTGCAGGTTATTCTTTAGGCGGATTTATAGCATTTGAAATTGCAAAAGAATTGAAAATGATGGGCAAAGAAATTAAGCTCCTGGGCGTTATGGATACCTACGCTGGTAATAATGAGATAATAGATAGTAAAGCAAATCATATACTTAAGAAAGTTAAACGTCAATTTAACAAGGTTCCTTTCTTCACAAAATCGTTCATAAATAGTCCAAAAGAAGCGATAGAATATCAGCTGACGGTAACTAAAAATAAAATTGAAAAAATTAGAAGCAATAGTGCTGTTACAAAAGATGTGTTAACAGCATACGAAACTGAAATTTACAAAAACTACAATATTGCTCATAATAATTACTTTTTGGAACCAGCAGATTTAAAAGTTACGTTATTTAGGGTTGCCAAAAGACTATACTATCTAGACGATCTTGTTCATTTAGGTTGGGGGAAATTTGCGAAAAAAGGTGTTGAGGTACACGAAATACCTGGCGACCATAAAACGTTTCTATTCCCCCCAAATGATAAGATGTTTGCAGAAATACTTCAGAAAAAGCTTGATTCAATTTAAAATATGATTAAATGAAAAGTCTATTAACTCCGGATATTAATTGGCAAACAGTAGAATGGAATTTAGATTTAACCCAAATACATATTTTCAAAATTAATGTTCCTGAAAAATTTAGAGATATATCGGCCAGTTACAAAAGTGTTTTGTCTGATCTAGAAATTTCAAAGGCCGAGAAATATGTTCAATTAAATGATAAAGAGCGATTTATTACAAGTAAGTATTTTTTGAGGTTAATACTTTCAAAATTTATAAACATCATGCCCGTCGACGTGAAGTTTGATTTTCAGAACAACAAGAAACCGCAATTAAATGGAATAGAATTTAATGTTTCGCACAGTGGATCGATAATATTAATTGCGGTTAGCAATAAAGCGATAGGAATTGATGTTGAATTTACAGATAAATTTTTCAATTTTGAATCAATCTTAGAAGTTTGTTTTCATGCAGATGAAAAAGAAAATTTAGTCAGAACCCATAAGAACACTTTCTACACAATCTGGACAAGAAAGGAAGCGCTATTAAAAGCTACAGGAGAAGGTTTGGTTGACAATCTGGAAACAATAAATACTCTCACCAATTCCATTAAACGAAGCGACAAATTTTATGAATTAAAAAGTTTCTTTGTTCAAAGAGATTATATTGCAAGTATTGCTTATCAATCAACTGAAGAAAATCATTTCAAATTTTGGCAATTCTAAGCTATTTTCTCTTAGATTTTTCCCATGCTGCGCTTTGATTTTTTCTAATATACCGGAAAATACCAGCAATAACAGCATAGTTCATCACACAGAAATAATATGGTATAAAAAATATTTTAATTTTGATGTTCCTACTTTCAAAAAACCAACCGGCTAAGCTAAGTATATAAAAAACCACTTGAGCGATTAATATTGTCTTGTAAAGTATTAAATCTGTTTCGGCAACAATAAGAATGTTTAATAATAATATGGCAATTAATAAAAATGGCGTAATTGTCCAACGTAGCACACGATGAGAAATGTACTGAAATGTTAATAAAGGATAGTAAAAAGGATTTGCTGCTTTTTTTAACCTTAAAGTAGATTGTAGTCCGCCTGCTGCAATTCTAATTTTTCGTTTTAATTCCTCTTTTGTATTGGCAGATGCAGTTTCCATTGCGTAGGCATTAGCTTCATAAGCAATTATGTATCCTTTTTCAGCGATTCTCATCGCAATCATATGATCATCAATAATAGAATCAGCCTCTACAGGTTGGTACAAATTTGTCCGGATACTGAACAATTCTCCTGCCGCACCAACGTTCGAATACAATTCGTAATCCCATTTCTTTAGATAAGATTCATATTTCCAGTAAAAGCCCTCTCCTGCAGAACTTGCATCGGCAAATTCATCAACCATAATTCGCTTTTCACCCGCAACAGCTCCTACCCTTTTATTTTGATAATGCTTAATCAATTCTTTTATGGCTTGTTTATTTAGAAACGTATTCGCATCTGTAAAAACAATAATTTCGTTTTCAACCTTCGGAATTGCCCTTTTAATCGCCGCCATTTTTCCGGTTCTGATATCTTCATGCATTAAAAATATTTCGGAAAAATGCTTTATCCTTTCTGGTGTAGAATCTGAAGAACCATCGGTAATGAATATAATTTGTAGCTTCTCCTTTGGATAATCTAATTCGAGCGTGTTTTTTATTTTATCCTCAATTATATCCTCTTCATTATAGGCTGCAACCAATATGGTAACAGTAGGAAGTTCAATTTGGTCGGTAAATAATTTTTCTTTAACGAAAATCCTTTTTATTTTAACTAAAAAGAAAAGAAGGAAACCATAACCAACAAAAGTATAAAATACAATAAAAAGAGAAATCCAGAAAGCTAATATCATAGGGAAAATTATATTTTAATACCTAAAGTTTTGCTATTTATTTTATTAGTAAAATTCCAGGTCAAGCCTTTTATAAGCCATTTAATAAGGTCTTTTCTGCCTTTTAAAAGATAGGCTATTACTTGCTTGGTACAAGCTATAAAAATATAATAAAAGCTAAACAAAACAGTATTTAATAAATTGGTATTTCTTCTGATGAAAAGCATTCTATTGCGGGTCATGAAATAAGTTTTTACAGCGCTTTCTTTACCAACACTCATCGATTCTTTATGGTAAATTTTTGCCTTTCCGGTAAACCAGATTTTCTTTCCAGACTTTTTAAATTTTTCACACCAATCTAATTCTTCATAGTAGAGAAAAAACTCTTCGGCCATTAACCCTGCAGTTGCTAAATCTATTTTACGACAAAGCATAGCAGCGCCATGGCAAAATCCGGTTTCTCGACTATCACCATCATACTGTCCTGTATTAATTTCCATGCTGCCAATTCCTTTATTCCTGCAAGTCAGGTAATTCATATCTGTAAAACCGGCATATTGAATAGTATTTGTCGCATCATGATATAAAATTAATGGAGATAACAATCCAATTTCAGGATTTTGTTCCAGCTCTTTTACCATTGTATCTATAAAACCAGAAGTTATCTCTGTATCGTTATTTAAAAGCAAAAGATAATCGCCAGAAGCTACATTTATACCCAAATTGTTACCGCCTGCGAAACCAAGATTTTTATCAGAGCGTATGTATAATAATTCAGGAAAAATGGCTCTATATTCATCCTCAAACTGTTCATTACTACCATTATCTACTAAAATTATTTCGATTTTATAATTTTCAGATGGGTGTTCTTTAATAGATTTTAAAAAATCTATATTAACCTGACGCTGATTAAAATTTACTGTTACAATAGAGACCGATTTCATGAATTGTAAAAATATAGATTAGATAATTGATATCATAAATTAATAACCTAAAGTTTTCTAATTTAATTTTAATCACAAAAACCTTAAAGCATTAAAGTATCCGAAATTATACATAGACACTTCATTTTTGAACAATTTTTTAAAGCTTATTACATAATATATTTATACATTTGGTATGTAAATCTTCTCATGAAAATTTTACAATACAAGTTGGATTTAAGTATTTGAATTCAACTGTATATCATACCTAAAAACACATTATGCGCATAGCTCATCTAATATTAACGTATACAGATCCGAAGCAAACCGAAAGAATGATTAAGAGCATGGAGCATAAAGATTTTGATTTTTATATTCATGTTGATAAAAAATTTGACATAAATCCTCATTTGTTTTTAAAAAGTATATCCAATGTTTATTTTATCAATAATAGAGTAGATGTAAAATGGGCTGGATACAATACTGTTAAAGCCACATTTGAGTGTATAAAAGAAATCGTAAATACTGGAATCAAGTATGATTATATTAACTTTTTAAGCGGACAAGATTATCCTTTAAAATCGGCCGATGAGATAATGTTATTTTTTTCTAAAAATATTGGCAAAGAGTTTTTAAGCTATAGAGACATTAAAAACGATTGGAAAGAAGGGTTAATAAGAATGGAAAAATACTTTCTTTCTAATTACTCATTTAAAGGAAAAAATACGATTGAAAATATTCTAAACTATATAATGCCTAAGAGAAAAATGCCCTATAATCTGCATCCTTATGGCAAATCTATGTTTTGGATGTTAAGCCCCGAGACAGCTATGTACGTAGTTAACAAAGTAGAACAAGATAAAAAATTAATAAACTTTTTTTCGCTATGCTGGGCTAGCGACGAATTTGTTTTCCAAACGATATTACTTAATTCAAACCTTAAGCACAAAGTTGTAAATAATAATTACAGGTACATAGATTGGTCTTTAGGTGGCGCAAATCCTAAAGTTTTAGACGAAACTGATTTTGAAAAAATAAAAGAAGCAGATATGCTTTTTACCCGAAAGGTAAATAAAGATATAAGTGGCAAATTATTAGATTTAATTGATGCCAAACTATTAACACTTCTCACACTTTTTACATGGGTCACATAATTAACCTCACAACATTTAAAGACAGCCGCGGGATTTTAACTGTTCTTGATAAAGTAGTCGATTTTGAAATTAAGAGATTATTCTATATCTACGCAGTAGATGATTCAGACCGTGGTGGACACAGACATCACAATACTTACCAAGCTGCTATTTGCATACAAGGTTCTTGCAAAATTTCCAATAACGATGGAGAGAAACAAGAGATTTTCGATTTAGATTCTCCGGAAAAATGTTTGATTTTAGAACCTAAAGACTGGCATGTAATGCACGATTTTTCTACTGATGCTATTCTTTTGGTTTTAGCTTCTACAGCATTCGATCCTAAAGATTATATTTATGAGCCATACTAGAATACCATATGAGAACTTAAACCTTCTTAATAAGTCATTCGAAAAAGATTTCAAAAATAAATTTGATAAATTTTTAGATAGCGGCTGGTATATATTAGGAAATGAAGTTGCAGAATTTGAGCGAGAATTTGCCGAATATCATAACGAAAAATTTGTAGTTGGTGTTGCCAATGGCCTCGATGCACTAATCCTATCTTTAAATTGCAGTAATTTTAAAAAAGGCGATGAAGTAATAGTACCTTCAAATACATATATAGCCAGCATTTTATCCATCTTACAATGCGATTTGGTTCCGGTTTTTGTAGAGCCAAAAATCGATACTTATAATATTGATCCAGAAAAAATAAATGAAGCTATAACGAGCAAAACGGTTGCTATTATGGTTGTTCATTTGTACGGTCAATGTTGCGAAATGTCGCCAATAATGGCATTAGCAAATAAACATAATCTAAAAATTATTGAGGATTGTGCTCAAGCTCATGGCGCAAAATATAAAAATCAATTAGCTGGTACATTTGGAGATTTTGGCTGCTTTAGCTTTTATCCAACCAAAAATTTAGGGGCTTTAGGAGATGCCGGTGCGATAATTTGTAAATCGGAAGAAGATTATACTAAACTCAAACAACTGAGAAATTACGGCTCTGAAAAAAAATACCATAACGGAATAATTGGTTATAACTCTAGATTAGATGAACTTCAGGCATCCTTTTTAAGAGTTAAACTCCCGAAATTAAACGTTATTAATAACCATAAAAGAAAGTTTGCAGAATTATATCAAAACAATTTATCAGATAATTTCGTTAAACCTTTGATAAATAATGATTTTTACAACGTATATCACATTTATAATATAAGGCATAAAGAGCGTGACCGATTAAAAAAATATCTTTTGGATAATGATATTGATACTGAAATTCATTACCCGGTTGCCCCACATAAACAAAGGGCACTATCAAGCCTTAATCATTTATATTATCCAATATCCGAAGAAATACATGCAACAACATTAAGCTTGCCATGTTCATTTGCTCATACTGAGAATGATATTATGAAAGTTATTGAAGTTCTAAACAAATTTAATTAATCCCCTATATGCATTATCTTCTTAAAGAACTGGCCCCACCTATAGTTAATACTTTACGTTGGTACAGCTTTAAATATGGCTGGAAAGGAAACTTTAAAACATTTGAAGATGCTCAGAAAGAATGCAAAGGATATGATGAAAATCACATTTTAAAAAGGATTATAGAAACTACCGGAAAGGTTAGAGATAAAAAAGCTGTTTACGAAAGGGACGGTTTAATTTATGATGAAATTTTTATTAATCATCATTTGCTAAGTACCTTATTATTAATAGCTTCTAAAAACAATAATAAAATAACGATTATTGATTTTGGAGGTTCGCTTGGAACATCTTATTACCAAAACATCAAATATCTCAACCATTTAACTGAGCTAAAGTGGTGCATAATAGAACAGGATAACTATGTGAAGGTTGGTAAGGATGCTTTCGAAAACGAGCATGTAAAATTTTATTACAATATCGAAGAATGCCTGGCAGAAAATCAAAATCCAGATTTACTTTTACTTTCAAGTTCACTACAATATATTAAAAATCCATACAATCTTCTTGAGCATATTCAATCTTTTAATATCCCTTACTTAATGTTTGATTTAGTTGGATATAATGATGAGAAAGACGAAGATAGAATTACAATTCAAAACGTACCACCGGTTTTTTATGGAATTGAAGCCTCTTATCCATGTACATTTTTCAGTAAAAGGAAATTAGAAAATCAATTGGCAATAAATTACGAAAAGGAATTTGAATTTGTTTCTGAACCACAAAAATACTATGTAAACTTTAAACCATTTAGATACGAAGGCTCTTTATGGAAATTAAAATAACAAGATACTTTATTTATAAATGATTAATTCTTTTACTCAAAAGGTTAAAAAACTAAAAACAAACCTTAACATTAAGCGCACGTTAGGTTTGGTCTGGTCTGTTGCACCAAAATCTACAATTATTTCAGTAACCATGGTAATTGTAGAAAGTGCTTTGTTTTTCTGTTCTTTATATTTTTTAAAAGTTCTAATTGATAAGCTGGCTAAAGTAAATTTGCATGACAGCCAAAGTATCCTAATGTATGTTTTGCTAGCTGCTATTTCTGCTGTATTATATGCCATATCAAAATCAGTGTCTGCTTACACTACAGAAGTTCAGGCGGCACGCGTTTCAGAATATATTGACGATAAAATTCATGCTAGTGCGATTAAATTGGATCTTTCGTTTTACGAAAGCCCTGCATATTTTGACATTTTAAAAAGAGCTAAAGAAGCGGGACCTGAGCGACCAAACGCAGTTGTAACAAACCTAATTGAAACCTTAAAAAACCTAATGATGTTATTAGCATTGGGTTCGGTAATCTTATCGATAGACTGGTTTTTATTTCCCCTGCTTATTTTATTTGTATTACCAACAATGTTTGTTAGAATTAAATTTGCTGAAAGGTTACATAGTTGGAGGATGCAGCAAACTTCTATGGAAAGAAAATCTGTTTATCTAAGTAGTTTGATAACCTCAGATACTTCGGCAAAAGATATTAGAAGCTTAAGAATTGGTGATTATCTACGAAATTTATATTTAAACATCCGACTAAATCTGTTATCAGAAAAGCTGAAAATAAGTAAAATAAGTACGCTGAATGAGATTATTACTACAATTTTAGCCACTGTTGGTTTTTTTGCTTGTGTGGGTTTTATTGCTAATGGTGTAATAACCGGCAAAACCAGTGTAGGCGATATTACACTATTCCTAGTGGTTTTCCCTCAATCGTTTAATCATATGCAGGCTTTAGCAGCCTGTATATCCAAATTATATCAAAACAACATCTTTGTAACAAGTATTTTCGAGTTGTTTGATTTGAAACCAGTAATTGCCGACCAGGAAAACACTGTAGAAATTCCCAAAGAAGCATCAAATATTTTGGTTAACAACGTTTCATTCAAATACCCTCATGGTAAAAAACCAGTGTTAAATAATATTAATATAAACATTCCTTCAGGCCAAATCATTGCGATAGTTGGTTTAAATGGAGCAGGTAAAACAACTTTAATAAAACTATTATCAAGACTTTACGATCCTACGCAAGGTTCAATTAATATTAATGATATAAACATTAAAAACTTCAGCTTAAACGATTACCATAAGGAAGTAAGTGTGGTTTACCAGGATTTTGGCCGTTACAATTTTTCTGCAGAGGATAATATAAAGTTTGGCAACATTGATGCTAAACATGATAATGCCAAGATTGTAGAAGCCGCCCGAAATTCTGGTGCTGATGCGTACATTGATAATTTTCCCGATGGCTACAAAACAATGATGGGAAGATTATTTGATGATGGACATGAAGTGAGCATTGGTCAGTGGCAAAAATTAGCAATTGCAAGGGCACTATATAGTCCTGCACGGCTTTTGATATTAGATGAAGCAACAAGTGCTTTAGATGCATTTTCTGAACGAGAATTTTTTCAGTCATTTCGTAAACGAATCGGAACAAGAGCTGCATTAGTTATTAGCCACAGAGTTTCGGCAGTAGAACATGCAGATTACATTTATGTAATTTCTAACGGAGAAATAAAACAGGAAGGTTCTCATCAAAAACTAATAAAAGAAGATGGAGATTATGCGCTCTTATTTAAGAAAGATATAGATTCAGAAACGCAAACAAAAAATTAGCTTAATGTACAATGAAAAAAGAAGACCTTTGGCAGATATATAATAACAAATATGCAAATGATTACAATGAGCGATATTTATTAAATCCTTTTTCTAAAGTTAGTTCAGATGTTGAAATTAATGTTTTTAAAACACTAATTAATGAACAAACCGAATGGTTGGATTTGGGTTGTGGAACCGGATACTTTTTGAGTCTTTTCCCTAATACGAAGCGAGCTGGGTTGGATATTTCTCCAAAAATGCTTCAGCTTGCTGAAAAAGATAATCCTACAGCGGAGTTTTTTAAAAATGGCGACTTTAGAGATGATGTACCTGAGTGGCACAACAGGTGGTCGTTAATAAGTTGCATGTGGGGCGCTTATTGTTACGTAAATTCAGTAAAAGAAGTAGAAACTGTTGTAAATAATATCATGTCTTGGAATAGTGTTGGAGGTGATGTTTTTTTACCTATAGTAGATTTGGAAGATGTTAGACCAAATGTTACAATTCCTTACGAAATGCAAATTGACGTATTTGGTGGGAAGCTAGACTTAACTAGTGTTACCTGGTCATGGTTGGAAGCTGAAACAAATATCTTTCATGAACATTTGGTATCACCACATATAGGACATTTCATTAAACTATTTCAACCATATTATGATGAAATAGAAATTGTTAGATACCCGCCATACATGCAAGGTTGGGTATCAAGAAAAGCTGTATTGGCAAAGTCGAAAAGAAAAGTTCCAAATTTTAATAATCTCGGAAATGTTTTATGGCAAGAAATTCCAAATCCTGCCGTTGTAGACCCTAACATGCCATTTGTGAGTCCATTGGCAGGTATAACAAACAAAAATTTAGTTAAAGAATTTTTATATAGGTTAAAATCAGGAATTTTTTGGCGAGGCATTAAGAATAGGGTTAAATACAAATATTAAAATCCGCATCAATGGGTGACAGCAGTAATAATTTAAAAAAGCTTGTAATAATTACAGCCTGCCTAGATGATTGGGGAGGAAGTGAAGAATTATGGGCAAAGAGTATTCCACATTTCAGAACTTTAGGTGTTCAAGAAATAATTCTTTATAAAAACCGAGTAAACAGACAACATCAACAATTTAAAAAACTGATAAACAATGGCTTATTTATTAAAGAGTTTGATGGAAAATTAAATAAATTAAAATTAGTTATCTCAAAAGTAAAGCATGTTTTTGGAAGAGTTGCTGAAAAAATTGGCTTGGCTGAATTTAAATGGAATAAATCAGCAAAAAATGTTGGCATTTTTCTCAAAACTGACGAGCCGGATTTTGCGATTATCTCTCAAGGTATAAATTTTGATGGTTTGAGTTTTGCTTACGAATGCTTAAAGCTCAATATCCCTTATATCGTTGTCGCCCACAAAGCTGTAAACTTTTATTGGCCTAGTCAAGGTGATAGAAATTACATGAAACAAACACTTTTAAATGCAAAGAAATGTTTGTTTGTTTCCAAACACAATTTAAAAATTACTGAAGAACAATTTGGCGTTAGGTTACCGAATAGTGAAGTGATATTAAATCCTGTAAAAACAGAAGTTAATCCACTGCCTTACCCGGCAAGTAAAATCGATATCAAATTAGCCTGTGTAGGAAGGCTTTTTGTGATTGATAAAGGTCAGGACATTTTGCTTAGAATTTTGAATTTACCAAAATGGAGAGAAAGGAAATTATCAGTCACTTTTTTGGGTAAAGGACCTGATGAACAAGCCCTGAAAGATATGGCTGAATTATTAAACATAACAAATGTTTTTTTTGATGGCTTTACCGATAATATTAAAGAAATCTGGAAAGAACATCATGCATTAATTCTTCCATCGAGAAGTGAAGGACTTCCGTTAACAATTATTGAGGCAATGTCTTTTGGCAGACCTGTAATTGCAACAAATGCTGGTGGGAATGCTGAAATTGTACAAAATGGGGTAACTGGCTTTATTGGTGAAGCTGATGAACATTCTTTTGACCTGGCTATGGAAGAGGCGTGGAAGAATTTGAATGATTGGGAAGAAATAGGCAAGAAATCTGCAAAATATATCAAGGAAATTTTACCTCCTGAACCTGAAAAAATTTTTGTAAAACTAGTTCTTGACAGCTTGAAATCGGATTGATGAAATTTTTAAAATTCACTAGATATCATGAATGGTGGGAGTATAAATTAATTCCCCTTTTAACTGTTGGCTATGCAACTGTTTTATTTTATAATCAAAATATTGAAAAGGCTGGTATACATATTCTAAAAGTACTTCTTGCAGTAGTATTTGGTGCAGTTTATGTAAGCATAGTCAATGATTTAACTGATATTAAAGAGGATAAATTAGCAGGCAAAAAAAATAGAATGGCTAACCGTTCAAACGCTAGCAGATTAGCCCTTATTACATTAAGTTTAGCTTTTGGCTTATTTTTTGGTTATATTATATATCCCGATACTGTTTCACTCACTTTTTTCATACTATCTTACGTAGTTTTCACTGTCTATTCTACTCCTCCATTTAGATTTAAAAAGCTTGGTTTTTTAGGTGTTTTGTGCGATGCAAGTGGCGCACATTTATTTCCGGCATTGCTTATGGCTGCTCAACTTCCCTTTGCAGATGGGATAAAACGTAATATTTTCTGGATGATATCCATTTCTTGTTGGGCATTATTTTATGGAATAAGAGGCATATTAGTGCATCAGTTTCACGATAGAGAAAATGATTTGAAAAGTAAAACAACTACTTATGCTACATCTATCGAACCTTCAAAATTCAAAAATATCGAATACCTAATTTTAGGGTTTGAAGTTCTAGGAGCTGCCTTTATAATGTATAATATTTTTAGCCTTTGGGTAACTCTATCTGCCCTTATTTACTTAATTTTAGCGCTTGGCAGGCATTTCATTTTAAAATATCAAACCGGATTGATTATTATTCCAACAGATAAACCATCACAATTATTGCTTAACGATTTATATCTGGTTTTTATGCCTTTAGCTGTACTTTTGAGTATAGCTTTGAATAATTCATATGGTTGGATCTTTCTCATCATTCATATTATTGTGTTTCCGCAAAACATATGGATTGTTATTAAAGATTTTGTACTGATACTAAAACAAATTAATTACAATAGACATAAAATTTGAAACTCATTTACTTAGAGTTTAACTTTGATACATCCGATAAAGCGTTCCCTAATGAATCCAAAACCACTTGTTACTGTAATTATCCCAACCTACAATAGAGAAACGAAAGTTTTCGAAGCTATTGAGAGCGCAATAAAACAAACTTACACAGAAGTTCAAATTGTGGTTATAGACGATGGTTCTAATGATAATACAGCAAAAATATTAAAAGAAAAGTATCCTAACATAGAATATTTCTACAAAACAAATGGCGGTCAGGCATCAGCAAGAAACCTTGGTTTATCAAAAGCAAGAGGAGAAATTGTTGCATCATTGGATTCTGATGACATCTGGTATCCTAACTTTTTGGAAGTGTGTGTACAGAAACTTCAGCAAGATGATTTAGATTTTGTATTTGCAAATTGGGACCAGGATAGAAAAGTGGGTGATAGTTGGGATTTTCTAATCAACGACCCGTATTTAAAACCTTATCAAAATCTTTTGAAAAATGATTGGATAGATTTAAAGCATGAAAATTTACGTGCCTTATATATTAGAGCTTGCCCGTCCCCATCATCGTCTGTAGTTTTGCGAAAATCATCCATCGTATCTGGCTGGGATGAAAACATAAACATTGGAGATGATTGGTGTTTATATCTCGAAATGATTCTTAATAGAAAAGCCAAAGCCGCTTATACACTTCAGAGATTATGGAGAAAAAGAATCGACGAAATTAATATCTATGATGGAAGAAAATGGCATGAAATTTTAGAATATTTATATATCGCTGATCTTAACTTGAAGATTAAACGTTTTGGTGCACTATTAACTAAAGATGAATTGTTAATTATGCAAAGACGTTATATGCATAGCTTAGTAGAACTTTCCAAGCATTATCTTTTTAGAGAGCGTAGTTTTAATAATTCAATGAAACTATTATCAAGGTCATTTTCAGTTAACTTTCCATTTACATTAAAAACCATTCCGGTGGTTTATTTCCAGGCCTTTGAAAGAGAGTTTAAAAGGAAGTTTGGAAAAGAAAATAAATAACCGGCTTTATATGCTTTTTACCTGGTCGGGAGGATAAAGAGTATACGCAAATGGATTGGGAACAGGACTTTTATATGGGCTATATAACCCTAAATATCTAACAACTTTACTTTCATCCATTTTGTTAATGAAGAAATCGGAAGACAGCAGGTAAGTTTTAATCAGCTCTTTTATAAGGTTTGAGTTTTTCCAGGTAATGTTTAAATAATACATGCTTTTCAGTTTCATTCTAAAAAAAATATCGTTAGAATAACCAAAGTAATCGTTAACATATTTCTCCACACTACCTTCTTCCAACTTCAAATAGCTTAGCTCATCTTTAATTAAAAGTGCCGCATACTTTTGTATTGTTCCATTAACAAGAAAATAAGAAGTCGGAATTACTACGCTTCCAGTAGTTACGCCCGTGATAATGATAAATTTTCTCCGATTCATATTAGAAAATTTTATCTGCAGAAAATAATGACATAGCAGAAAGCGTAAGTGTTGGATTTGAAGCACTGTAAGTTGTAAAAGCTCCCGCACCAAGTACCAGCAAATTTCTGTATTTATGATGAACCATATGTTTATCAACCACTCCTAATGAAGGATCAGTACTCATTCTTGTTCCTCCTATGATATGGCCTTCATTAGGGAAAGGCGGCAGGTACTCAAGTTTTTCTACAGGCAAGCACGACAATATTTTTGGCAACTTTTGTTTCATGTTTTCTATTCCTTTCAATGTATAGGAAGACCGCTCAACATGGTGTACATCAGGCACAAATTTATTAGCAGTTGTGTTAACATAATTCTTGTCTAAAGGGATATCTTCAAATAACATTCTTATACTCGCAATATTAAGATACTTTCCACGCTCTAACCTTATGTAATATGGTGCATTACTAACTTCCATCAAGCAGGCAGCATAATCTTTTCTATGCGCACCATCGTAAAGCATATATCCGTTTGCGTTAACCCAGGTACTACCTCCTACATTGCTCATTCCATCTAAATAGATAAGCACTTGCATACCCAACTGCTCTCCTACCCCTTTACCTAAAAGCTTTGATTTATCTCCTGCATTTAGAAGAATATTAGAATTAAAAAAAGGATTTGCCCCTAACACAACTACTTCACCAGAAACAGACAGTTCTTTACCATCTTTTAAAAAAAACACCTTCTTTACAATATCGTTTTCTAATTGCAAATTGTAAACCTGTGCACCGTATACAAGCTCAACTCTTTCATCATTATAAACACCAATATTTGAGTTTTCAATAGTAAATTTAGCATTAACAGGGCAAGTATCGCAGGTACTTGAGGTCATGCACCTGTTCCTTCCGCTTGTGGCTCTACTTGCCCTTGCTGTAGGCTGGCTAATGTAATCGGTACCATAAGTTTTATGAAGTATTTTATCAACCAAACTAAACTCATGGGGTGGTAAAGGATAATTACCTTTTCGAGGGAATGGTGTACCTACTGGCCCGGATACATGCATTAATTCTTCAGCTTCATAATAATATCGATCCAAATCATCATAATCAACTGGCCAGTCTTGCTCAATACCATATAATGTTTTCATTTTGAAATCTGATGGCATAAACCTGGGTGTACAGCCCCACCAACAATTAGAACAACCACCCAGGCCAGTAGTAAAAGGCCATTTCTTGTACGGGCTAATGTTATTTATCGCTTTTTCCCAGGGCTCTTCAAATTTTTGAAATTCGCTTTTTTCGCCTCTCTTTACTTTTAACCTTTCATCATGCGGATAAAAATGTCCTCTCTCGAGCACAAGAATTTTTTTATCCTTCGACGATTTTGAAAGGTATTTTTTAAGAAAAAAACTAGATGCAAAACCAGTACCAACTACAACCAAATCATAAAAATCTTTCTTCATCAATTGTGCTATCGTTAATAATTGTTTGCATTTTTAAGAAACCAATGTAGCCAAGGTATATCTAAGAACATTAACACACAAAGTAGAATGGTAAAAAGCACTAAATATGTCATAAACCACTTTCTGGTATATAACTTTTCAGAACCCTGTACAGGCGAATCATTTAACAACCCAATTTTAAGATACCATGAAAATAATAGCGCAAAAAATGGAAAGCTCACCAACAATTCAATTCTATCTTTAACAAGAAAAATCCCCATAAAAAATGCACAGGTGATAGCATAAAAAAACATCGATACTAAAAGACTATTTTCAGTATAATGTTTAAATGACTTACGGTATAAACCGGCCACATGTGGATTATCAATTAATCGATATTCAGCGAAACGCTTTGTAGCCATTAAAAAAGCGCCTCCCATCCAGTATGCAATAATTATGCTTACCGGAGGAAAAGTATTTATCCAGTTCAAGTCCCATTTACTATCAGGAACGCCAAGTGCGGGGCTAAATATAAACCATCCTGCCGCAAACCTTATCGGATTATTTATCGATTCACTTAACACATCTAGAAAAACACGGTCTTTACTTCTAATAGGCTTTACATTATAAATTACGCCCATTACCAATAGAAATACTGCAACTGATAAAAATTTTAGTGACACAAGGTACGCCAGGGTCATACCAACAATTGCTAAAATACTATACTCAGTATAAACAATTTTAGGGTTAATTATAGATACAACCGATGATCTTTTATTTTTTAACGGATGGTATTTATCAAACCCAGCATCAAGATATTCGTTAATAACGTAATTTGCAGAAGCAACCAAACATATACTTGCTAAACCCAGCAGTATTTTTATAACCAAACCGCTATTAAATGGTGTATGAAAAATCGATAGGGCAAACAGCATTCCTGGAAACATAAAAAGGTTTTTAACCCAATTATCCGGCCTGGCTATCGCAATATATTCTTTTATTGATGCTTGTTTAAGTTCTTTTGGGGATGAATTATCTGATGATAGGGAATCATCAGGTAATATTATTCTATCTATCATAATTTTAGCACTTAATCTTCATTAAGTATTTGTTTGGAGAGTGTTATGTAAAAATTGTTATATGCTTCGCTCTTGTTAATTATAATGTACGGTATTCCTATTCGTCGTGCACATTCACCATCCAACTCATCTCTATCACCAATGTACAAACATTCAGATTTATCTATTATTTTAAATTTCTCTATAATGGAATTTAAACCCTTGGGTTGGGGTTTCATGGAATTTATGGCATGATCTGTTGAACTTACGATAAGGTCTGGATTTAAATCCATACTTCTCATTTTTAATTCAGAATCATAATCAGAATAGATTGCTATGGCTATTTTTTTTTTCTTCAAGCCTGTAAATAAATTTTCTACTCCTGGATAAATGCAGCGATTCAAATGCCTGTTTGGAAAATCAAATATCCATTTGTCTACTACAGATTTTATTTTCTCGAAAGATAAATCAACCTTTTCGCCACACCAATAATACTGTTCATTTTGCAAATCACTTCCCTGATAATCTGCTTTCTTTTCCCGTTCTTTTCTAAAGTGATAGATTATTAAAAGTTCTTTTAACTTCCATGGCCTGAATAAATAATAAGCCAATAAAGAAAACATCATTTTCCTACGCAACTTTATTTGATCGTATAATGTTCCATCTACGTCAAAAATAACAAGCTTAAGTTTGTTTAAATTACTGGCAATCACAGGGAATAATTTTATCTGTAAAATTATTAAAAAATCCGATATTGCATATAATTAATCCCTAATAATGTACACTTCGCATCTCAAAAAAGATCCCGATAAAAATAATTACAATAGTATTTTAATCTATATTTTTTTAACTCTAGGCTGTTCAGTTCGTCTCTTTCATTTCTTCTATAATAGATCTTTGTGGATGGATGAAATCTATTTATCATCTGGATTGGTAAAGATGAATTTTGGGGAATTATTAACAGAGCCATTATTTTACCAACAAAAAGCACCACTTGGCTTTATTCTTTTGGTAAAAGCAAGTTTAAATATTTTTGGTAATAACGAATATTCTTTAAGACTTATTCCTCTAATTTTTGGCTGCCTTTCTATCTTCTTATTTGTTCCGGTAGCTAAATATTTTTTAAATGGGTTATTATCAGTAATGGCTATTGGAATATTATGTTTCGCTCCTGCACTCATATACCACAGTGTAGAAATAAAACAGTATTCTACAGAGATGTTTAGCACCATATTATGTTTGTACCTCTATATAAAATATGAACATAATAAAACTGCATGGCATTTATTTTTGTGGGGACTATCAGGCACAATAATTTTGTGGTTTTCTTATTCCTCTATTTTTGTTTTGGGAGGATTAGGCTTAGGATTAACAGTTAATTATCTGCTTAAAATGAAATGGAAGATTGCCCTCATCAGATTAATTCCATTTTCGATGTGGTTTCTCAGTTTTTCAATAAACTACATCTTATTTACCCATAAACATGCTGAATCTGAATGGATAGCTTACTGGTTTCGGTCCTATCAAAACTTCATGCCGATGCCACCTAAATCTATTGCCGACTTTAAGTGGTTTGTAATAAACCTGTATCGCATGCTGGATTATCCTTTAGGCCTACTTTGGAATTTCTTCCCAAACAATAAAAATCAAATACTTAACATCTTATTTAAGATGCCATTTTTACCAGTTTTGGCTTTTTTATTAGGAATTTATTCTGTTTTAAAAGAGAAAATTAATATCCCTGTACTGATAGTCCCTGTTGTTTTAATGTTTATTGCTTCAGGGTTAGAGCTTTACCCGCTTACGGAGAGATTCTGGGTCTTCATTTCTCCGATATTTATAATTTTTATTGCAAAAGGCCTAAATTTTTCAGTTATAAAATCAAAAACAGGAATGTTGATATTGTTTGGACTTTTGATAATTGGTCCAATAATGCAAACATTATTAACTATTATTCAACCTGAAAAATTTTATTTGCACAAAAAATCATTTCAAAGAGAAGTTTTATTGCATGTTAATAAAGATTTTAAAAAAGGTGATGCTGTATATGTGTATTGGAATAATTTACCTGGTTATAAATTATATAAAGATATGTATCAATTGAAATACGAGGCAGTTGAAGGGCAAGACTTCAGGAATGAATCTAAGAACTTTACAGATTATTATAAAAACCTGCAAAGGGACTTTAAAAAATTCTCGAACAATAAGCGTGTTTGGTTAATATTTAATAAGCAATTTGTAACAGATATTGGTGATAAAATAGATGAACCTTTCTGGTACTACGAAAAACAGAACCCAACTATAAATTTAATTCATGAATTGAGCAAAAAATATCGAATTATCGACAAATATGAAACACAAGATATCGATGCATACCTTTTATTTGATAAATAAATCAAAAATTAAATATTTTATAATATTTTTATAAAAATTAGTGTCCCGTTAATTTAAATCATCCCAATTTTATGCGCATAGCCCATATTATTATGGCTCATAAAAATCCTAAGCAGTTGCTCAGGTTAATAAAAAGTCTTGAACACCCTAATGCAGATTTTTTTATCCATATCGACAAAAAGGTACTTAAAGAGGAATTTAAAATAATTGAAAATTTAAGCCAAGTAAAATTTATAAAAAATAGGATTAATTGTAATTGGGGTGGAAATAGTCTTTTTTTGGGAATACTAAGTTCACTGAATGAGGTTGTTTCTGATAATATCGAATATGATTTCATTAACCTTTTAAGCGCACAGGACTATCCTTTAACATCAGCAGAAAATATTTTCAATTTTCTGCAATCCAGGCCACAATCTAATTTCATATCATACGATGAGTCGAGAGAAACAGAATGGTGGAAAAAGGCGGTGTCAAGGTATGAAAAACACCACTTTACAGATCTAAGTTTCAGAGGTAAATATCTACTTCAGAAAATTGTAAATAAAATTTTTCCTGTTAGAAAGTTTCCAATGGAAATGGAATTATACGGAAGCTGCAAATCTACCTGGTGGACTATCAGCGGAACCTGCGCTAAATATGTTGATGAAATATTTACAAACAACAAACAATTAAGAAACTTTCTCAAATATTCTTGGGGTACTGATGAATTTGCTTTTGCATCTATCGTTATGAATTCATCATTTAAAGATAGTGTTATAAATAATAATTTGAGGTATATCGATTTTTCTCAAGGCCATGCACACCCTAAAACATTATTAATTGAAGACTATGATAAAATAGCTTCTTCTAAAATGCTTTTTGCAAGAAAATTTGATGACCAGGTTGATGAATATATTTTGGACAGGATTGATGCAGAATGCTTAAATTAATTATATTAGTAATAAAATGCGCAAACAATTAAAACGAATTACAGTTTTGTAAAAAATTAATAATTAATCAGACAAACGGCGTAAAAGACAAGCCACAAACAAGCTAAACAATAGACTAGCAGGTATTTACGATAGATAAATTTACATTAACCAAATTGTCACCAAATTGTAATATATGCATTTTCTCTAATTCCTACACAATTCCAAGAATAGTGCTATTAGAGATATAAGAAGTAAGATTTTAGTGCAAAAAAAAATTAACGTCTTAGCGTTCATTAATAACAATTTAATTTATGTGTATAATATTTATTACAATTGTCGTTTTAGAAGCAACAAACAATTAATCACTTATATTTAAAGACATTTAATGAGAAAAAATTCAAAGATGCATTTCATCCTTTGCCTGCTATTATTATCGTTTGCGGCTTGTAAAAAAAATAATCCAATTCAAGAAAATCTTAACGTAACACCAGAAGCACCAGCAGTTGTTGCTCCTGACCCTATTCAAACCGGACCTAGTTACTCCAAAATATATGAAGTTGGTTCTGGTTCGGGAGATTTAGTAATTAATGGAACTAGCTATACATTAGGAGGAACCGTTTTATTTAAAGTTAAAGGTGGTACATACCGAAGTATAAAAATTGCAAACGTAGATGGTGGAACAGGCTTAGTTACGATTCAAAATAATGGATTGGTTGAATCTACCGGAGAAATGAGATTAGAAAACCTAAACAACGTTGTTTTAACCGGTAATGGAACTTCTGGCATAAATAAAGGCTTTTCATTTCAAAACATTGGCTATAGAGCAATACAAGTTGATGGAAAGATTAATAATTTTACGCTTCAGTATTTCAATTTCAAAAATATTGGAGATAATGTGATAACTTACAAATACGAAGCTGCTTACACAGGAGCAGAAAGTTCAATATCTCAAAACCTTAAATTTTCAAATATTGATTGTGATAACACGGGTCAATTTATTTCTGGTTCAGGAACAAGTGATAATGGAACGATTAAGGGATTTATTAAGAATCTTGAAATTTCATATGTAAACTTCCAAAATTCATCAGGTGTTGGCTCTATTGTTTGGTTTGGTAACGTTGAAAATTACGATATCCATCACAACGTTGTTAATAATATCAATACCGCTAATGATAACCATAATGGAATCTTTTTAATGAATGGAAATGGAAAATTCCATCATAACAAGATAACTAATCATCAGGGAAATGCTATTAGAGCATTCAGTTTCTCCGTTGGTTCTACTCCAAAAGAGGTTCTGATATACAATAATATAGTTGTCAACTCCAGGAAATATTCTGCTTTTGAAATTCAAATTTTTGATACGGCCATTAGCGCAGGAAAAACTACTTATGTTAATGCAAAAGTTTTCAACAATACATGTGGCAATTTAAACCTTAGTAAAGATTGGCAAGGAAACGTTGTTGATATCTATACGCTTAGGGGAGGAACTTGTGAAGTATATAATAACTTAGCATTCAACCTATTTACAAATGGTGCTAACAAAGCGTCATTTGGTGGTCAGGAATCTGATACCAAATCTTTAGAATCTAACAATATGTATTATTCTAGTTCAAAAGAAGCTGGAATTGTTGATGAAACTTCATTTAAATTGAATTCGAGTGCCCCAGTTAAAGGTAAGGGTAAACATGAAAATATTTTAACAGATGATTATTTTGGGTCAGCTAGAGCACAATTACCATCGGTAGGTGCAGTAGAATAAATTAAAAAGGCGATGCATTTTGAAGTGCACCCGAAAAGTTAGACAAATTTAATTTACTTAATAATATGATGAGCTCGGTATTTAACCGGGCTCATTCCTTTTAGATTAAGTTTGATTCTGTCATTGTTATAATACCTGATATACTCTTTGATGTCTTTTCTAAGTTCTTCGATATCGTCATATTTATTCAGGTAGAATAAATATGACTTTTTATACTGAAGAAGTTTTCAATAACGGCATTGTCCAGACAGTTGCCTTTCCTCGAGATGCTTTGTGTTATTCCTTTTTCCTTCAACAGACGTTGTATTTTTTCATCTGAATTGCCATACCTGATCTGAATGCAGTATCAGTTTTGTGTTTCTTGTAGTCTTTTTAAAGGTACAGTTTACATATCAGACCTGTTTGAAGTTAGGCGACTCTTGAGATACCGTAACAAATGATTTCGCCATTAAAAAGCTCAATAATAGGCAACAAGTAAAGATTTTTATCTTTAACTTTAAATTCGGTAATGTCAGTATCCCACTTCAGTTCAGGTTGGTTTGATTTGAAGTCTCATTGGAGCAGGTTAGGTGCAATAGCGCCTATTTCCCTCTGTAAGAACGATATTTTTTTCTGCGAATCAACGAACGCATCCCAAGTGAGCCCATTAGTTTAAAAACCGTTTTATGATTGATAATCATTCCCTCGTTATTCATCTGCAAGGTTATTCTACGGTAACCATACTTTCCTTTATGCTGTTGATAAATATTCTTGATTTGTGCTTTAGCAACCTCATGCTTATTTAATACCGATTTAGTCTTAAGATGATAATAGTAACTGCTTCTGACCATCTTTAAAATACCCAACATTATGTCTAATGGATATTTATGCCTTAACCCTTCAATGGCTAACGCTTTTTCTTTAGCATTTCTTTTGCTTGAGTTAAGGCTTTGAGCTTTTTTAGCAACTCGTTTTCGGCCTTTAGATACAGGTTTTCTTTCTCCATTCTTCAAGCCTGGTAAGTGGTTGTGTTTTCTTATGAGGTTTATCCTTTTTCATGAGCTTGGGTCGTCCTCGTTGTTCTCGCAGGCCATCCAATCCTGATAACTCATAGCGTCTCACCCAGGATAGCACAATGCTAATTGGCTATCCCATAATGCGAACAGCAATTTCTCAAAGATAGCCCTTCAGCATTATAATGCTCAACTACTTTTAACTTGAACTCTCTGGAATGATAAACCTTGGCTTTAGGTAGAAGCCCGACACTGCCAGAGATATTGTATTGATCTACCCATCTTGTTAATTAAGACCGCGATAAACCCTACTTGAATGCTACTGCTGTTAGAGATTCGCCCTCTAAATGTTCTTAACAACTTCGACTTTAAAAGCCGCATTATACTTCTTGTTCATAAAAATGCCCCCAATAAGTGTCTAACTTTTTGGGGGCAGTGTAAAATCGAAGGCTTTTTACTTTAACATAACATGAAGCGGCACATAAACCTAAAAATTATTTGGGTATAATTATTTCAATCTTAATAGATATTATTAAGATTTTTTTTTTGATATTTGGAATCTATATAACTAAATAAAAAGTTAAACATTGAACGCAATCATCACTTAAGTTATATACCATCATCCTCATGCCCGAAAGTATTTATAACTTTGATAAAGTAAGTTTACTTATTACTCACTATAATAGAAGCGAATCTCTTGAGAGACTTTTAAAAAATTTTAAATCTTTAAAATGCTTTTTCGCCGATATTATTGTTTCTGATGATGGAAGTAATAAAGAAAATATTGAAAATTTATACAGGTTGAAAGACCTCTATCAATTCAACTTAATAGAAACTCCAATCAATAGGGGCCTTGGAAATAACATTAATAAGGGCCAAGACGCTGTTAAAACACCTTACACACTTTACATACAAGAAGATTTTGTTCCTAAGCCTGCTTTTCCAGAGCATTTTGCTGATGCCCTAAATATTATGATAGAGGATAAACATTGGGATATGGTAACATTCTATTCATATTCTCCTTATCCATATTTAAAAGAATATAAAAAGGGTTTTTCTGAAAAAATCTTCAAATCTAGCTGGTGGTATACAAATAACTTAAAATTTTATTTATACGGAGATCACCCTCATTTAAGAATTAGCAATTTTTTTGAAAAATTTGGCAGATACAAAGAGGGTTTAAATGGTGATGAGACAGAACTTGAAATGAGCTTATCATTTATTAAAAATAATGGTAGATCATTATTTTATGACGATTTATACGGTTTATTAGATCAAGTTAATTCAGATATAGAGCCAAGTACCGCAACGTTTAGGCGTTCGTGGACACAAAGCAAAAATCCATTTATTTCAGCCTTGAGATGGTCCTATCTAAAATATAAGTTTGCCAAATTAAATTTTAAACTACTCAAAAAATAGTGACCCTATATCAATACAATTAGCCAACCACACTGATAAATGAAAAATACTCAAAGTACAGATATATTGGACGTTACTCTACTTATTACACATTTTAATAGAAGCGAATCATTAGCAAGATTATTAAAGGTAATTAAGGAGCTAAATATTAATTTCTACGAAGTTATTGTTTGTGATGGTTACAGTAAAAAAGAACATATTGAGCATATATTAAGATTACAAGAGGAATTTAAATTCACACTTAAAACCTCAACTAGTAACAAAGGCTTAGGAAATACTATTAATATGGGTCAGGATGCTGTCAAATCGCCATACTTACTATACGTTCAAGAAGATTTTTATCCAAAACCGAAATTTAAACAAGCCTTAATTGATGGTCTGGAAATCTTTAAAAATGAGCCAAAGTGGGATATTATTAGATTTTATTCATTTCCATGGTCTCCTTTTCCTTATTTAAAGAATTATAAAAAGGGATTTTCTGAAATGAAGTTTAGCCTCTCACCTTTTTACATCAGTCATATAAAATTTTATGTTTACAGTGATCATCCTCATTTAAAACGTAAGTCATTTCCTCAAAAATTTGGAAGATATATTGAGTCTCCCAAAGGAGATGTAACTGAAATGGGAATGTGCAGGTCTTTCTTGAAAAATAACGGCAAGGGTTTGTTTTACACTGAACATAAGGAGCTTTTTGAGCATGATAATAGTGACCATGAACCAGGGCTCTTTCGTCCTGATAAAATTAGGACTAAGAAATACTCTGACATAGCACCTTTATATTGGGCATATTTAAAATACAAAACTTTAAGAGAAACAGTTTTATACATTTTAAATAAATAAGTCACCATCTGCCTAAACAAAAACCTTTGATGCAAAAAATAAATGAGTAATCAGAAAAAAGCGATAAGTGGTGCGAAGTGGACGACCATTTCCACTGTTGTAAATACTGTACTTCAATTTACACAAGTGGCTATACTTGCCCGTTTATTAGAACCTACTTCTTTTGGTCTTGTAAGTATTAGCACATTAGTTATAAATTTTCTAAGCATCTTTGCCCACTTCGGATTTTCAAACTCGATTATTTATAAACAGGAAACTGATAAAGGGGTTTTATCAACAATATATTACATGAATATATTGATTGGTCTATTAATGTTCGTTGTAATTTATGCAACTACCCCACTCTTAGTAATGTATTATAAGGAGCCTAAACTTGCTGAAATTCTTAGGATTTCGGCCTTTTATTTTCCCATCGTTTTCTTGGGCCAGATATATAACATATTATTAGAAAAAGAACTTAAGTTCAAATCTTTAGCACTAACAGAAATCGTTTGTTCAATTTTAGGAACGTCTGTTACAATATTTTTTGCATATCAAGGCTATCAGGCAAAAGCATTGATTTTTGGTCTTCTGACGGCACAATTGACAAAAATGATTGTACAAAATATTATTGCCAGAGAGTATTTTTCTCCTATACGATATTTTAATTTAAGCAAGATTAAAGAACATTTACGATTTGGGATTTTCAATATCGGCGACAGTTTATTAGGTTTTGCAAATAGTAATTTGGATACAATTTTAATAGGTGGGATTTTGGATGTTAAACAACTGGGATATTATACCATAGCATCACAAATTGCAGTTTATCCGGTAGCTAGACTCTCACCTATAATTATTCAAATTTCATATCCAATTATGGCAAAGCTAAATGGAGAACTGGCTAAAATTAAAAGTGCTTATTTAAAAATTATTGACTTTCTTGCCTATTGCAATGTACCGCTACTGGCAGGGCTATTTTTAATGGCTTATAATGTAATTCCAATTATTTACGGACCAGGATGGGATGAAACGATACCTTTAATAAAAATCTTCGTGTTTATGGGTATTACTTCTTGTTTAATGTTTCCACTATCCACTGTAGCCTACTCTACAGGAAAGCCGAATCTATTATTTTATCTAAATTTAGTAACACTAATTATAAAGTTTCCAATTATATATATTGTAGCAACTCATTTCGGAATAATAGGTATCGCAGTTGGCTATCTTCTATCAACGGTCATTACACTTATTTTAAATTTCTTATTGATACAATATATGATTGGTGATTTCTTTAAGCAATTTTTGGTGAATTTTGCTAAACCTGTAATTTTCAGTTTAATAATGGCAGCAGTAATTTTAACCTACAAATATTTTATTGGGAACGAAGGAATTCTAAATACAATTATACAAATAGCATTGGGTGGAATTGTTTACGCTGCTTTAACTTTGAAATACAAACTTTCGTGGAGTGAGATAATGAATCTGAGACAATCTTTATAATTTATTTGCTAATTAGCTATTTACTTAAGTAAAATGAAACATCAAGATACCATTTCTATAATTTGCATTTGTGATAACCATTATGCAATATTACTTGCTGCGCTAATCAAATCAGTAGAAATAAACCATCTAACGGATGAAAAATTGGAATTTTATATTGTTGAAGACAATATTTCATCAAAAAATAAAGCTAGAATAAATACTGCTAAAAAGAACGATACTATAATACACTGGTTAGAAATGAAGCAATGCATCCCAACAGGCTTCAAACTTCCAATAGATAAAAGTAGTTTGCCTTTAAATATATACGTTAGACTTTTTATCCCTAGTTTTATTAATGAAGAAAGAATAAAGAACATATTATTCTTAGATGTTGATATGATTATGCTTGAAGATGTTAGCAAGTTATGGAACACAGATATAGGTACTAATATTGTTGCAGCAGTACAAGATCAGTTTATACAAGTTGTAGATAAGTGGGGTGGAATTACAAATTATGAGGCACTTGGTATTGAAAAAGAAAGTAAATATTTTAATGCTGGGTTAATGCTTATAGATTTAAAACGATGGAGAGCGGAAGATCTTACTAATAAAGTGATTGATGCAATAACTAAATACAAGGAATTTGCACTATTTCAAGATCAATATGGTTTAAATGTAGCATTAGCTAACAAATGGTTTGAATTAGATCCGCTCTGGAACAGATTTGCTTATTCTGAAGAGGAGAAACCTTACCTAATTCATTTTACAGGAAGAAAGCCGATTTATAAAAGTTATGAATTTAGTGAACATTACAAAAGCTTATTTTTTAAATATCTAGCGCAAACCGGTTGGAAAAACTTTAAGCAGATTAGCGAAACAACAAGGTATGTAAAGAAAATCAGTAATATTTTCGAAAAGTTTAAGAATCTAATTGGTATTTAATTACAAGATATTGTTCTTTAAAGCTGAAACTGCATAATCACAAGCTCTAGCTGTTAATGCCATATATGTTAGAGATGGATTTTGGCAGGCGGAAGAGGTCATACAGCTTCCATCAGTAATAAATACATTTTTAACAGCATGGATTTGATTAAATTCATTTAATACAGATGTTTTTGGATCTCTTCCCATTCGAGCAGTTCCCATTTCATGAATTGTTGTTCCTCCAGGTTTATGATAATTAAAAGCGGCCGCTTTAAAGCCGGCACTTTCAAGCATTTCTAAACAAGTATTTTGAATGTCTTTCATCATTTTATCTTCATTCTCATGAAATGAAAAATTTATTTTAACAATCGGAAAACCCCATTTATCTTTTTCAGTATCATGTAAACTTATTTTATTTTCATAATAAGGCAAACATTCTCCCCAACCGGCCATCCAAACTGTCCACTTCCCCGGAGCAGTTAATTTTGATTTAAAATCGGCGCCAAACCCTTCAAGTTCACCACCTAAATCCAATACTTCCTGTCGCTCTCCATCACCCTGAATGTTGTATCCACCCTTAAAATCTAAGTTTTCGTTTTCGGCTAAATTCCTGTATCTGGGTATTAAAAAACCACAGGGCCTTCTACCTTTGTAATAATTATCTTTAAACCCGTCATGAACTCCCCACGCACCGGCAGATGAATGATGATCCATTAAGTTGTGACCAAGTTCCCCACTATCATTCCCTAAACCATTTGGAAAACGTTTAGATTTAGAATTTAATAAAATTGATGCTGTAGCAATTGTAGATGCATTAAGAAAGATAATCTTTGAATTAAAAATTATACTTTCGTTCGTGTTTGCATCAACAATTTTAACACCTTCGGCCTTATTTGTTTGGTCGTTATAAATTACTTCGGTTACAATAGAATTTGGTCTTAGTGTAAGATTTCCTGTAGCTTTTGCCATAGGTATGGTGGAACTATTGCTACTGAAATAACCTCCAAAGGGACATCCTCTTGTGCATAAATTTCTATTCATACAAGTCCCCCGATTGTCCCAACCCTTTGTTAAATTAGCAACCCGAGCAATTGTTAAAACTCGTTTTTGCTTTTCCATAATAGAATTACCTAAGTGGCTTTCGATACAATTCAGAGACATTGGTGGCAGAAAGTTCCCATCCGGTAAGTGCGGTAAATTTTCCTTTTGGCCACTAACTCCTATAACTGACTCTACATAATCGTACCACTTAGCAATGTCTTTATATCTTATTGGCCAATCTACAGCAATTCCATTTTTAACATTAGATTCAAAATCTAAATCACTCCAGCGGTAACACTGCCTACCCCATGTTAGCGAACGTCCGCCTACTTGATATCCTCTAAACCAATTAAATGGCTTTTCCTGAATATAAGGGTTATCCTTATCACTTACAAAAAAATGCTTATCTGCAGGAGAATAAACATTGCTATGCACCGGATCTATTTCTCTATCCTTCAAAGTATTATTCATCCCGTTTTTAAAATCCCATGGATTCAATGTAGCGGTTGGATAATCTTTAATGTGTTCTACGTTTCTTCCTCTCTCAAGCAATAACGTTTTTAGCCCTTTTTTACACAATTCCATTGCTGCCCAACCACCGCTAATTCCAGATCCTACTACAATTGCATCGTAAGTATTTTCCATTTTATAATCAATTATTTAAATACTATTTTGTGGCCCAAGATTTTTGATTTCTCCTTAATGGAATACAGGCTTCGTAGTGTACGGGTATATAATCATATGCTAATCCTTTAGTTGCGCCTAATTTTGAGCTGGCATAACCTTCAATCGTTAAGCTTTTAAGTTTAGAGAAAAAAGATTGTCCGAAGATTTTGTCGTTAATTTTGTTAAAAATATGGATGCGATAGATATCTGATGTTTCAAAGTATTTAAGTACATCTATTCTTTCATCATCATTACATTTGAAAAATGTTTTATTGTACTTATCTAAAGTATAATTTTCCAAATCATTTAATCCATTTAAAAATTTATGCTGTACTCTGGATTCGGTGCAATTAAATAAAACATTAACTATAAAATTCTCCACACCTGCTGCTTTAGCACCTGGAGTATCAGTAGTAGGAATTATGGTTTCAGCTAACTCGGCTATTAGAGGCTTGTAAGAAAATAAAACCTTTGCATCTATATCTTTATTAAGGCTAAACCATTTATAAGCTGAAAAAGACGATACACCAACTATACATACACCTAAGAAACTCTTTAGAGATGTTCTTCTATTCATGAATCAAAATGTTTGGGAATTGGTGTAAATATAGTTATTATTGCAAACTATCAGAATATTTTGTTGCCCCCAATTTAAATGTTTGCTATATTATTTGCATCTTTATTTTTCTAAATGTAAAACTTCCCTTTACTTACATGAACATATTCAACAATCCCGTTTGGTTTAAAGATTTTGATTTCCAGTATGAAAAATTTGAGGATATTCCTCAACAGGTTTTTGACAACATAAATCAAGACTTGGATAAAATAGTTGGAGAAAATCCTTTAGTTACAATTTTAATTTCTGCTTGGAATGAAGAAGTAAATATTTTGAGGTGCATTTCAAGTCTTTCGAAAACAAAATGTAATTTCCCTATTGAGATAATTGTTGTTAATAATAATTCGAAAGATAAAACACAACACACGATAGATAAGCTGCATGTAAAAGGATTATTTGAGCAAAAACAGGGTTGTGGCCCTGCTCGTCAATTTGGGCAAGAAAATGCTAAAGGAAAATATGTACTTCTTGCAGATGCAGATTGTTTTTATCCTTCTTGTTGGGTAGAGGAAATGACAAAAGTGCTGAAGAAAGAAAATGTTGTTTGTGTTTATGGACGCTATTCCTTTATTAGTGAGGAAGGTTATCCAAGGTGGCAATTATTCTTCCTGGAAAAAATGAAGGATATTATAGCTGAATTCAGACAAATTAACAGACCATATTTTAATGCATATGGTTTAAGCATGGGATATGTTAGAGAGCTTGGATTAAAAGTTGGGTTTATTGAAACTAACTTTTGGGGCGATGATGGTCAACTATGCTTAGGGCTTATGAAATATGGTAAGGTAAAGCAAGTACGAAGTAACAAAGCAAGAGTTTGGACTGGTCCTAGAACATTACAAAGAGATGGTTCATTCGTTAACGCATTAAAAAACAGATTAAAGAAAGAAACAAAACGTTTCTTCAGGAATTTTAATTCTAAACTTCCTGAAGATGCTGTTCACGAATCGAAAAAAATTTAGCATTATTGAGCTACAAGTTCATCATAAATTTTCTCAATCTTTCTTGTCATTATAGATACGCTAAATTCTTCTAGAATTGTTTTCCCGGCATTGCTACCAATTTTTATTCGAAGTTGCTCATCTTTTGCAACCAAAGTTAGGGTTTCTGCAAGTTGCTTAGGATTTTGAACCGGAACAAGCATTCCGTTTTCGCCAGTTTTGATAACTTCCTTTGCCCCATCAATAGCCGTTACAACAACAGCTTTATTCATAGCCATAGCTTCCAACATGCCAATTGGAAGTCCTTCCCAAAGGGATGGTAGACAATAAATATCAATTGCATTCAATATGTTTGGAACATCTTGTCTGAAATTTATAAAAATTATTTTCGAATAAACATTAAGTTCTTTAGCAAGATTTATCGCATCTTCTTTTAATTCACCATCGCCAACAAAAAGAAATTTAATGTCTAGGTCTTCGGGTAATAATGCAATTGCTCTCACTAAAGTTAAAGGGTCTTTTTGCTTAGTCATTCGAACAACGTATCCTACTAGAATAGTTGATGGCTCGATATTGAGTTCTTTTCTAATATCAGGGAAATTTCCTTTGGGATTATATTTTTTAAGGTTAATACCATATTTTACAACCTTTGCTCTCTTCATTTCAAATTGCTTACTAGCATCATTTAAATTATTATCTGAAACGCAAATTGTTAGGTTAGCTTTATTAACTAAAAATTTTTCACCCTGAATTCTTAAGTTTTTTAAGAGAAAATTTTGATCAGGATGAAAGGACCAACCGTGAACAGTATAAGCAATAGGGATATTAAGCTTTTTGGCGCTTTGAAAGGTATTTGAATTCGCTCTGGTACCATGAGCGTGTACTAAATCAATTTTTTCAGAAACTAGAATTTCCTTAACGGCAGCCCATTTAGTGAAATCGAAAGGTTTTTCTGTTTCAATAACATAGGTTTTAATCCCCATTTCTTTCATTCTATCTACCATAGGGCCATAAGTGAATGAAAGAACAATGCTTTCGTATTTATCTTTATCTAGTTCTTCAACTAGATCTAATACATGTGATTCCCCTCCCCCAATTTTACCTTGTCTTATGGTCTGAAGTATCTTAATCCTATTATTCATTTTACAACGATGATTTACTTATCTAAAAATCAATTTGATTTAATATCATTAATGCTAGACTGCTGATCGTGCTTGGTAGCCACAGAAATCTGATTGGCCTTGTTTGCTTTTATTAAAGCTAATACCTGAAAAAAAACAAATTTTGGAACGCTTTTCAGCGAATCGTATATTCTTTTATCAGCATTAAAATTAGCTAACGACTTATAAAATATAAATATAAATACCAAGCCAGATAGTATCCATGCAATTATAGCTAAAGGCATAATAAAAATACTTACTAAAAAACAAATTGCAGACAACGCAAAAAGAATAAAAAGTGGTGGTCTTAATAACATAATGCTAAACAAAAACTGATTTTTGTTTAGATTTAAAATACTGGTCATATTTAATTTAAGTCCTAGTTTAAAAAACTTAAACCATGTGTTTATCCATCTAGCTCTTTGCTTAACAAGTTGTTCTGATTTTGATGTCTTTTCATCATAAACAATCGCCTTTTCGGCAAAAGCAATTCTAAGTTTCCTTTTTAAAATTTCGTATTGCAAAATTTTATCAAATCCGGCACCACTTGTTTTTAATTCTTGCAAACAATCTTTGTAAAGCGCAACAGTAAATGCCATACCAGATCCGGATAATGAAGCAGAAGAACCATTATCAAAAAGTAGTTGTCTATCAGTATATCTATAATAAATATCACCTGCAGCATCTAAACATGCATATTGAGTATTTAGATTCTTTTCTTCACGAATTCCTTGTACAGCCTGAAATCCTTGGTTAAAACTATAATTTAGCTCATTCAAGTATTCACTATGAACAAGATTATCACTATCTATTATTGTTAATCGATTATGGGGTCTTTTAAAATTATCAATCGCATAGAAATGTGATTTTATATTACTCGCTAATTCAACTTCTGGACGAAGAACAACGACCTTGTCATTATCAAAATTTAACTCGGAAATATCGCAGTTGTCTGCCACAACATAAATCAAATAGTTATTATAATTTAATTTTAAAATAGAATCTACAGCCATTGGAACCAAAGTTGTTTGCTGATATGCTGTAACTATGATCGCGTAGTCTGCTTCTATTACCGAATTATTAATTGCTCTTTTTGATTTTCTAGTAAAACGTTGTGTAAGAAATAAAATAAATGGAAATACTAAATGAATAGCAATTAATGCCTGAAATAAAATAAATATGATTGAACCAAAATTCATCCTTTAGTGTTTAAACTTCTCTTTTAACTTTTTTGATATTTGTACTCGCATCAGGTCTACACTATTTTCCCAGGTATGTGTCAAAGCAAAACGTATTCTCTCATCAATTAATTCCTGGTTATTTTCTTTTATTGCTTGCCTAATTAATTGAACATAATCCTCTTTTGAATTAGCCAGATAGACATGATTTTTAAAAACCTCCATCGTTTTGGTAGAGGAGGCAATTATTGGTTTCCCTAGAGATAAGTATTCATCAATCTTTCGGGGATAGTTTCCAATAGTTACAGGGTTAATTAACTGAGGATTAATGCAAACATCAAAATTATTTATATATTTTGGTAAATCTTCAACTGGCTTTTGGCCTAAAAATATTATATTATCAATTGAATGCAGAAGACTATTCTTGAAAACTTCATCTTCTCCCCCAACTAAGACAAAGTTAATATCAGGGCAAGCAACTGCAATGTGTTCGATAATTTCTATATCTAACCTGATTGTGTTTAGTGCACCAACATAGCCTACAATTGGTT
Source organism: Pedobacter aquatilis (assembly GCF_030409415.1). GTDB lineage: Bacteria > Bacteroidota > Bacteroidia > Sphingobacteriales > Sphingobacteriaceae > Pedobacter > Pedobacter aquatilis. The sequence continues at coordinate 179,074 of NZ_JAUFPW010000008.1, forward strand.
TATCTAAAGGTAAATCTGAAGGAATTGCATCAATATTTCTGTTAGCAAAATCGTCAATATCACAGCCTTGTCCAACATAAAATGAATCTTGATTGTATTGTTTGCAATAATCAGCTAAGTAGGTTGAGTTGGCAAAACAAATATCACTTTTACTAATAAGTTTAGGCTCTAAATATTCTCCATGCTTGCGCCAGTAATCAACTCCAAGCATATAATCCCTAGAATAATATATACTCAAATCTGGCTTCAGCAAAACATCGAGATAAAAGCCTTTAAACATCTCATTATCATTAAATAATATGGTGTTTCTGAATCCTAATTCTGTTAATGCAGATTTTACAGACGTAGCAAGTTTTTTATTATTTAGTTTATTAATGAAATTAAAAAGATTGTGATAATTTATCCAATTAATAGATTCCACTATACAATCAGGAAACAAATTCCAAAGATTATCTTTAATTTTAATTAATCCTTGTTCTTTATTTTTAATAACATTGATTCTTTTCTTTATTTTGTCGTCATTCTTGCCTCTTAACAATGTAATGCGATCTAGCGGAGAATTAATATATAAAACTCTATTATTCTTACTTAGCTCTAATGCAATATCTTTACAATTACTTCCAATCTCAGTATCCCAAGGTTGTTGGCCAATTATAATAATATCGTTATCGAATTTTTTATCCATCAATTAATACTTTTTGAAATATAGACTATAATTGAAAAGTATAAACCTGTAAACATATTTAGCTGTATTTATGAAGAAATTATCTCGTTCTCTCCAAGATAATCTATCCAAATGCATTGTACTTGGTTCTGAAGATGTATTAATCTGTTCGAAAACTCCCTTATAATTGTCGAATAATAAACCTTTACCCTTATGTTGTAAATATGATATCATCATATCAAATTCAGTTTTTTCTGGGTTTTTCATTTCTGCATAGCGCCCAAATTTTTCAAAAAAATTGCTTCTACGCAAATGTGGATGGTCACTATACAGAGGAAATTTATCGAGATTTGTAGAACCATGATTGAACACCATCTTCGAAAAGCCATTTCTATAAGGTTCTTTATGTGTATACTGAAGGTAAGAATAGAATCTTATAGTATCAAAATCTTCAGTTTCCAAAATTGATAATGCATCCTTTAAAGGTTTTTCACAACCTGGAAGGGGTATAAAATCTTCCTGTACATAGAGTGTGTATGGTAACGTTACAGCATCCTGTCCTTTGTTGATATTGTTGCCAAGCCCTTTATTTTTAGGGGTTGTTATCAAATCAAAGTTGTATTGCTCTTTAAGCAACTTTAGCTGTTCTAAATGTTCGGCTTTGCTTCCATCATCCGACACAACAACTTGCCCGAAAGAGCAATTAACTTTCTGAAAATTTTCCAACAGCCGTTCGAGTGACTTACTCCTATTGTAATGGGTGATTAGTAGTGCTACAGTATCAAAATGATGAGCATATTTTATCATACAATTTTTCTTTAGAGTATCTTTAAATATTAATTTTTTCCCACTTATCAGAAGTACTACTATACTTCTTTATTACTTTAGCAGGATTACCGACAGCAATAGAAAATGGAGGTATATCTTTAGTCACCACACTTCCTGCTCCGATTACACAATGTTTTCCGAGCGTAACACCAGCAGTAATAACGCTATTTGCTCCAATCCATACATCATCTTCAATAGAGATATTTTTGCAAATCACCTTTTGTTTTGCCGGCGATATTTCAACATTTTCATAACCATGGTTTAAACCCGATACCACAATATTTTGCGCCATCATTACTTCATTACCAATGGTTACAGGGCCAATGATTACATTTCCTACTCCAATTATTGTGTTGTCTCCAATAATTACGTCGCCAACTCCATTATTAACAGTTGCAAAATCTTCAATAGTAGAATAATTACCTAAATTAAATTTGTTGAAAGGTAATACGTCCATTTTTGTTCGTCTTCGAACAATACTTCCTTTGCCCCTCTTATGCTTAAAAGGATTTAGAAATAGCTTCACCCATAATCTAGGGCCGTGCTCATGAGTAGGAATTAATAATAATAGTGCAATCTTTTTAAATTTTGGATTGGACTTGATTTTTGAGACTATAGACATATTAACTTTCCTCCGATTCTTCAGATTTAATTTTATTCAATCCATTAATAAAACCGACAATAAAGCTAATTATAACAGGAAGAGCTAAGATCTCAAATGGCATATTTAAAGGTTTTTAAGTTAACAATTTGCTTTTTTCCATTTTCTCTAATTGTGGGGATATTAAAATAAATACCCAAGATAAATACACAACTATTGATGAGGGCATGGTATTTATAACCTCATTTCCATAACTACAAAATAAAATACCTGCAAATCCGGAAGTTAATGCAATCATTTTTATTCTTGTTGATTCGTCTTTTATATTCCAAGCTATGCCACAACATTTACCCAAAATATAAACCATTATACTTAACCAAATTGTTAACCCAACTATACCATACATTGCCCATATTTTAACAAAATAACTATCAGGCTGTACCGTAGATAAATATTTATCGGCATTATATTGCGTACCGTTAGCTCCAATTACACCAAGCCCACCTCCAAAAGGTCTTTCGCTCATATATGCTCTAAGAGCCATCTGTGTGTTAAATCTAACATTTAATGAAGGATCTTCCGGATTTAAAGCAGAGCGTAATCTATAAATTTGGTAGTTGCCGTTTCCTATGTTGGTAAACTTTAGCACAAACAAAAAGGCAAATGCAAATAGGCCGCCAATTAATAAAACCTTAAACTTCTTACTTAATAAAATGGCTAAAAATCCTCCTACAATTAATGCAAACAATGCACCTCTTGTACCAGAAATAAGCATTCCATATAACATCAACATAGAACAGGCGAACAATGCTATTTTTTTCCATTTTTTAAATGGCCCAAATGCTAAAATAAGCGACATTAAGCCTATATGGGCCTGCGAAGCTCCAAATTGACCTGCATCACTATAAAATGAGAAAACCCTTAATCTGCCCCATAAAACGTGAGTTACAGCTCCACCGGTATCTAAAAACATTTGTTCTCCCCTAGATGGACCAATATAAAGTTGCTTTACCCCATTGATGGCAGCTAATGATGAGAATACTATAATAATGATAATAAAAGTGTCTAGTTGCTTATTCTCTCTGAAAATAATAAAGCCTAACGAAACAATCATTAACGGATATAATGCAGCTGATCTGATTTCCATAAGCCAGCCCATTAAACTTGCCCCTGGATTAACAACTTGCAACAAGCTAATTATAAACCATAATAAAAACAGAAAAACAATATCTGAATTTAAGGCGCTCCAATGCTCTTTAGGTGCAGAAATAATTATACTTATCCAAATTACAACAATAAGTCCTTCTATTAAAGTACCGTATGGAATACCACCTATTTCTCTACCGAGAATTCCAAAAGTAAAACAATATACAATTAATGCGTAAAGAAGAAAATTCCTCATTTAATACAGGATAAATATTTACAGAGTTTTAATTCTGAATTTGCACTTTATTAAGAACCCAACCTAAAAATCCAGGTAGCTTTTTTATATAGTCTGTATATTCCTTATCATTATCAGTTATAGTTTTTCCATATTCAAAAACTGCTATATTCTTCTCCGTGAAAAGAAGCCATTCTTTAGCAATATTAATATCCTTAAGACTATTTACATCAACAATAATTAAATCAAACTCTTCTTTTAAAACCTCAAAACCTGCTTTAAGACTCTTTATGCTCTGCAACTCAAGTAAAGACTCTCTAGCTGTGCTTTTGTTCATTATAGTAATGAGATCTTCAGTATGAATTTCTTTTTTTATCAAGAAGGTTTGAAAATTCTGACTTGTTGCTAGTGCTTTGCTTTCAGATTTAACTACAGGTAATTCATCTGCAATTAAAAGTATTTTTTTTCCAGTCATCGCAAAAGCATATGCCAAACTGTAGCAAGAAAAGGTTTTTCCTTCGCCTCCTATTAAACTTGTTACGCCTAATATTTTACTATCGTCTGCTTGCATTTTGCCATCTATTTCAAATCTTAATGAACGAAGCATATCACGATAAAATTCATAGCTTATATTTCCGTTTTTATCATTCCAGATGTCTCTTATACTTCTTTCGTTGTTATCAATTTTAGTTAATGTACCTACAACTGATGACTTTGTTGCATGTGCTAACTGCTGAGAAGTTACAATTTTATTATCCAACAAGAACATGGCCAATACAAAGCTTAGGCAAATTGCAAAACTTCCTATTCCCGAACCTGCGAGATAAAGAATTTTTTTCGATGGTTCTGGATTTCCAGGTAAACCTATTTCTTCAATTTTAAGTCTGACTCCCATAGCCTGCTCGCCACGAACCTGATTAAATTGATCTAAAGAAGTCATATATTCCTTAGTAGCTAAATCTGCCTCACGTTCATAGTTCTGAATGTCTGCATCATATGGCACCATACTCGCATATTTGGCTCTAAGAGATGAAAGTTCAGAATCTATGGAACGAATACTGCTTTGAGCTTCAGTCATTGCAATTTCCATAGCAAGTTTCTGAGCCACCAAAGATTGCTTTGAGGTCCTAGGATCCAAAACATTATCGTCAGAGTTTTGAATGCTCTTTGCTTGTATTATTTTTGAAAGCGAATCGATTCTTCTCTGATCTGAAGGTTTGAAACCGTTTTCTATAAAAGTATTATTAGCAGCTTGTAACTCTCGTTTCAAACTAACAATTTCACGATTATCAGCTCTACTACTACCAGCGACATAGGAATCACTGCCACCTAATTTACTTACAATTGCAGCAATGGCACCTTGGCTAGATTGAATTTTGCGAATAGCATCTGCACGCTGAGCTTCATATTGTGTAATTTGTGAGTATACTGCTGCAGATTGTTCGTTGAGATTTAGAACACCTTTATTACGCTTAAAAGACGATAAAGAACCATTTTTTTGATTCATCATAACTTCTTTCTGCTTTAAAACTGAATCTAATAAACGAATTGAGTTATTTTGGTTACTGTTGATTTCACCACTATAGTTTACAATAAAATCAGCAGCAAGTGTATTAACTAAAAATGCTGATAAATTAGGATTTTCAGAAACGTATTCAATGTTAATATAGTCACTGTTATCAGCATGTGTGATTTCGATTTGCTTTCTAAGGCCATCCTCTCCATAGCCCATAGATGCCACCATATCATAAAGTTTGTACTTTCCGTTGTTATCGCTAAGCGTAAGAATGGCTTTAGAAGCTAACTTATTCTCAAATAGAGATATTACTTCATTTCTTTGAGCATCATTTAATGAATCTAGTTTATCACTATATTTTCTAAATGGTGATTTTGGCTGCTTTAAATCGTGTAAAATTAAATTATAGGAAAGAATATTGATGATTTTCTTCATCTTAAACTTTTCCATAATACTATTTATTTGCTGGCTGACCTTAAAAAAATCTGTATTTTCATTTGAGATTTTTTTTGAAGGATCGAGTAATCCTGTAGAAATCTGAACTTCTGAACTATATTGTTTTGGTAAGTTTTGTACTAGAAAGTAAGTTATTGTTACAGCAATAATGGGCACCAAAATTAGCACCCATTTATACTTCATAACCAATTTTAGAAATGATTTTAAATCCATTAAATAAAATTTTAATTTTGTTTATTTAACATCTGAAAGCTTAACCCCAATTATTTCTTCTAAAGAATCTTTAGCTTTCAAATAAGTTGTTTCTGATGTTATTTTAGCCTGATATGATGAAAATTGAATTATTCTAGACTGATTATATGCATCTAAAGTAATCTCTCCCTTTTCAAACTTGCTTCTCAAAGTTTCTGCAACACCTTTATTATCACTAGCCATTTGGGTGTTTATTTTTAACAAGCTTATCGTTTGAATATAGTCATAATATCTCCTTTTAACTTCCATGCCTAACTGTATATCATATTCTTTCTGTTCAAGAAGGGCTATTCTATAATCGGACTTTGCTTTTTTAACAGTGAATGGTTTTGTTAAAAAATTACCTAAGTTTAAATTAATACCAAACTGTATACCATAAGGATTTAATGGATCTAATACAACCCTATCTTGTGGCCTGTAAAAATATGAAGCATTAAATAAATCCAAATAAGAAAGAGAAGCAATTGTTACACCAGTTTGAGCACCTATCCTACGCTCCTCAGCCATTTTCCTTCGAGGATAGTTTTGCTTAGCTAATTCAATATACTTTTCTAAATCGGCATATTTAATTTCAGGAATAATTGTTTCTTGCGCTGCAGCGTTAATACTGAAAAAAATCAAGAAAGCAAGCGTAATTTTTTTTAGAGTTTTCATTAATTATAGGGTTATTTACAGTGTTTTATTATGTGATGATTAGGATGAATAAAAAACGTCTAAATATACAATTAAACTTCTTCCTTTTAAATTGTGAAGGAAAAGTTTTTATAAATATTTTTAATTCAGAAAAATACGATAATTATCTGAATAAAAATTAGCGAATTTAATTCAATTGTTTTTTCTACAAAAATTGTTGTTTTAGGGATCACAGTCTCAATTTTATTAAAAGACAAGATTATGTCTCCATGAAGAGTTGAAGTATTAATTCAATTATTTAAAAGTATTGTATACGAGGTTCATTCCCTGTGTCATATTCTTTATTTAATCTCAAAAGTAAAATAAATTTGACCGGAACTTTTAAGGTAACACCTATGATAATGAAAAAATCAAATTTTTGTTATATACCTGCATTTTTTTTTTTTGCAAATTAATCCTCCTCAAGAAAATGTTGGTTTTTTTTTAAAAAAAATTAAGCCTTCCGGAAGGAAGGCTTAATTAATGTCGGGATGGCAGGATTCGAACCTACGACCTCCTGCTCCCAAAGCAGGCGCGATACCGGGCTACGCTACATCCCGAACTTGGTATCGATCTTTTTTTAAAAAAATCTGCATATACATATGCAAATTGTGTCGGGGTGGCAGGATTCGAACCTACGACCTCCTGCTCCCAAAGCAGGCGCGATACCGGGCTACGCTACACCCCGAACTTGGTATCTGTTTCCCTTTTTACAAGGGGTGGCAAAGTAACGGTTTTAAAATGATAACTCCGACTATTTCACCAATTTTATTTTGCGGAGAGGGCGGGATTCGAACCCGCGGTACCGTTACCAGTACGACAGTTTAGCAAACTGTTCCTTTCGGCCTCTCAGGCACCTCTCCGTTTTTCCTTTCAACTTGTCATACCGACCTTGTTTTGAGGTCTGCAAATATAGTAAAACAAGTTATTCCACAAAAAAAAATTATAAAACTTGTTGATAATCTATTCGAACATGATAGATGCTCATCAGCATCGTCTTGAAAATCAATTTGATAGTTTCGATATCTTTTAATGTTAAATCGCAATTATCTAACTGATTTTGTTCCAATTTGTAGTTAATTATCCTTTCAACAAGGTCATTTATGTTCTGAGCATCGGGATTTTTTAGCGATCTCGACGCGGCTTCAACAGAATCGGCCAGCATTAACACACCAGTTTCTTTGCTAAAAGGTATCGGCCCAGGGTACCTGAAAATATTTTCATCGACAAATTTTTCTGGTGAGTTTTTTAAAAATGACTGATAAAAATAATCGACTCTCGTGTTTCCATGATGCGTTCTGATAAAGTCAATAATAGCCTCGGGCATCTGATTTTTCCTCAAAATTTCAATTCCCTTATGAACATGCTGAATAATGATTTGTGCGCTTTGTTCGTATGGAAGCTTATCATGCGGACTAATCGCCGTATTTTGATTTTCGATAAAATACTGAGGATTATCAACCTTACCAATATCGTGATATAATGCCCCTGCCCTTACCAATACAGAATTACCTCCAATTTTAAATATTGCAGCCTCAGCAAGGTTTGCAACCTGGAGCGAGTGCTGAAATGTCCCTGGAGCTTTGAATGCAAGCTCTCGAAGCAACTTATTATTTGTGTTGGTTAATTCTATCAAGGCTACATCTGATGTGATGCCAAATACCCGTTCGAAAATATAAATTAAAGGGTAAGCCAATAAAGAAAGTAAAACGCTGAATATAAATGGAACAAAATTTACCCATTCAATTTCACTAAATGAGCCCTCACGTAAGAGTGCAATGCCAACAAATGAAACGAAATAAGCAGAAAGAATAAATAGTGCAGATACTAAAAAACGCTCACGCTTAACGAAATTTTTAATACTGAATATAGCAACCATTCCGGCTGTAACCTGATAAAACACAAATTCGAAGCTATTTGCGACAAAGAAACCAGCAATCAATATAACCAGCATATGTAAATACAACGCTAACCGTGTATCAAATAAAATCCTGATGATTATCGGTACAACACAAAATGGAATATAATATAAACTAGCAATATTCATTTTGAGTGCCCAAGTTAAAGAGAGTAACATGCCCGTTGTTACTATCAATATTAATGAAAGCTGTCTGTTATCTGAAAAAATATCTCTCCTAAAAAGAAAAAGAAAAGACATCAAAATACTAAGAATGAAACCAACTAAAACCACCTGACCTAAATAAACAAGCGTTCTGCTACCGATAGTTTTAGTTTGAGCATCGTAAGTTGCTTTGTACGATTCTAACTTTTGATAAATTTCATCATCAATGATATCGCTTTTAGCAACTATAAGTTCTCCTTTTTGCACCATACCTTTTGTGGTAGATACATTATTAACAGTATTATTCCGAATAATCTCCGTTAATCGTTCGTTAAATATCAAATCCGGAGTAATATGATCTTCTGCCAGATTATCAATTAAATCTTGAACAACTTGATTAGAGGCCTTGAAATTTTGCTTAAAGTATTGCAATGCACTTTCTGCGGTGTAAACATCTTGCGTGTTACGAAGCTTGGATATATTATTATTCAAAAGAGAAAAATCGTAATGCTTCCCAGAAGTTTGGTGTTTTACATTTAAGCCAATTATCCCTTTGGTGTAAAGATGATCTAGCAATTTGTAAGATGCACTTCTGTAAGCTGCTTTTTCTGTTTCAGCTAATTCAGTAGAGCGCCATTTGATATCAAATTCATTTAAATAGGCATCCAAAGCATCTTTCTTGATATCATTATCAAATTGATAAACGGGTAAAATATCACGAAGTGCATCTTTTTTATCAGAGTTAATTTGCGGATTGGTTTTAAGAATTGCAAAAGGAAATGGGGAAATTAAATCCTTGTTCATCCAAACCTTGCCTTTTTCAAACTCATACCTAAATCGCGGTTGCTTTGGTAAAAATAGGGTGATAATAAAAACCGTAACCATCATCATCAAATATTTAAAGCTTGATGAATACTTACGATAAAGGATTTTATGTGAATTTTTCTTGATTTTAGCCAAAACGCTCCATTTATGATTTTGTCAAAAATAACATTTTTATCTAATATACATTTTACTGATTTTGTTTGCAATTACCAATTTTTATAATTTATTTTATGATATCAAATTAATATCAATTATGTATCAAGAAAAAATTATTAACCCGCCTTCGGGTTATTTAACATTTGCATTATTTTTAGCACTGTTAGGTGCCGCTGTTTTCTGTTTTGTAACAGAACGTTTTATTTGGGGAGGAAGCCTTTTGGCCTTCAATTTTTTCCTCGTACTTCCTGGTTTAATTATCAATAACCCGAATGAATCGAAAGTATTAACACTATTTGGAAAGTATGTTGGTACCGTAAAAACGGATGGTTTCTTTTGGGTTAATCCACTAACGACCAAACGTAAAGTATCTTTAAGAGCAAATAATTTAAACGGGCAACAATTAAAAGTAAATGATAAACTTGGAAATCCGATTGAAATTGCTGCTGTTGTAGTTTGGAAAGTTAACGAAACCGCTAAAGCCATTTTTTCAGTTGAAAACTACATGCAGTATGTTACTATTCAAAGTGAAGCAGCTGTAAGGCATTTAGCCAATATATTCCCTTACGATCATGCTGAAGGTGAAGAAGATAGCATTACTTTAAAAGATGGAGCAGAAAAAGTGAGCGAACTTTTAGAAAATGAGCTAAATGAAAGATTATCAAGAGCCGGTATTGAAGTTTTAGAAGCCCGTATTTCTCACCTGGCCTATGCTCCGGAAATTGCAAGTGCCATGTTGCAACGCCAGCAAGCTACTGCGGTTATTTCTGCAAGAAAATTAATTGTAGAAGGAGCAGTAGGCATGGTAGAGATGGCTTTAGAAAAATTATCGGAAAAGGATATTGTGAATTTAGATGAAGAACGTAAAGCAGCCATGGTGAGCAATTTATTGGTTGTACTTTGTGGCGACAGAAATGTACAACCAGTTGTAAATACCGGAACGCTTTATAATTAGATGGAAATGGAATTTGAAGAAAAGCAAGGGTTAAAAATCTGGTGGCTATATTTGATAACTGGCTTAACAATACTTCCTACGGTTTTAATTCTTGGTTTTTATCAAGATGGACCTAGCTTGCAGGATTTAAAAAAAATGTATTTCGCACCTGTTTTGGCCCTTTTCCTTCCATTTCTTATCATTTTTATAATTCAGAAAAACCAGCTGACTTTAACCATTAATAGCAAAGGTTTTTCATATCGATACTTTCCTTTTCAACGAAAAAGTCGTACTTATCATTGGGAGCATATCGAAGCCGCATACGTTAGAAAGTATGATGCTTTTTCTGAATATGGTGGCTATGGCGTTAAACATAGACTTTGGTTTAACTTTAAGGATAAGGCATATTTAATGAATGACAAATCAAGAGGATTTCAAATAAATTTTAGAAATGGCAAAAAACTATTGTTCAGTTCTAACAAGGTTGATGAATTAGAATTGTTTCTTATAAACCTTAAAATAAGGTACAATATACAAGCAATAAGATAATGAAATGATAGAGAAAGATAAAAAAGCTTTTGTATTAAGGATAAATCCTGCATTATTGAAAGAAATTGAAACCTGGGCTACTGAAGAGTTCAGAAGCACAAATGGGCAAATAGAATTCCTGCTCACGCAAGCGCTAAAATCAAGAAGAAAAGGAAAAAGTAAGGAGGAATAAGCTTTAGTCTTTAGTCTTTAGTGATAATTGTTTAAGTGTTTAATTTTTTAATTGTTTTACCAAATCATTCACTTATTCAATCACTCAAAATTCAATCATTTAAAACTCATTCAATTTGAAATATTAAAAAATCCATAACTTAGCAGCCTAACCAAAAATTCATAAAATAATTTTAAATGAGAGAAGTCGTAATTGTTTCGGCAGTAAGAACGCCAATTGGAAGTTTCGGTGGTACATTAGCACAGTTTTCTGCTCCGCAACTTGGCGGTTTCGCAATTAAAGCTGCAATAGAAAGAGCTGGATTAAATGTATCCCAAATTCAGGAGGTTTATATGGGTAATGTCTTATCTGCTAATATTGGTCAGGCACCTGCAACCCAGGCGGCTAAATTGGCCGGTTTACCAGATTTACCTGCAACTACAATTAATAAAGTATGTGCTTCAGGAACCAAAGCAATAATGTTAGCCGCACAAAGTATAGCAAATGGCGATAATGATATTATTGTGGCTGGCGGAATGGAAAGCATGAGTAATGTGCCGTATTACTTAGATAAAGCAAGAAATGGTTATAGATTAGGTCATGGACAAATTACCGATGGTTTGGTAAAAGATGGTTTATGGGACGTGTATAATGATTACCATATGGGGTCTGCTGCTGAATTGTGTGCTACTGATTGCAATATAAGTAGAGCAGATCAAGATAATTTTGCGATTGAATCTTACAAAAGAGCACAGTTAGCACAATCGTCAGGGAAATTCAACTCCGAACTTGTAACTATTGAAGTGAAAGATAGAAAGGGTGAAGTTTCAATTATTACTACTGATGATGAACCAACGGCTGTTAAATTTGATAAGATCCCGTCATTGAAACCTGTTTTTAAGAAAGATGGAACCGTTACGGCTGCTAATGCATCAACACTAAATGATGGAGCAGCAGCATTAATTTTAATGAGTGCTGAAAAAGCCAAAGAGCTTAATATAAAACCATTAGCAAAAATAATCAGCTATGCTGATGCACAACAAGCGCCTGAATGGTTTACTACTGCCCCATCAAAAGCAATTCCGTTGGCCTTAAAAAAGGCAAATATTGGCGTTAATGACGTTGACTTCTTTGAAATTAACGAGGCTTTTTCTGTTGTTTCGATTGCAAACAACCAGATTTTAAACCTCGATGAAAGTAAGGTAAATGTTAATGGTGGCGCTGTTTCATTAGGTCATCCACTTGGTGCATCTGGTGCTCGTATTGTGGTAACTTTATTATCGGTATTAGAACAAAATAACGGAAAAATTGGCGTTGCCGGTATCTGTAATGGTGGCGGAGGTGCAAGTGCACTAGTTATTGAAAAGCTATAGTATTTATAAATGAAAAACATCAAATTTTATTTTCTAATTTTCATCTGTCTGCAAACTTATTTAGTTTCAGCGCAGCACAAAAATAAGCTTGATGTTTTTCAAGATACTCTTAACAGCATTACAAAGCTGATTTATACCGCTCCAAATGATGAAGCAAAAACAGCCTTGAATGGAAAATTTATCAAGACTTTAGTTGATGCATTGAAAGAAACAAATTCATTTAATTATAGCTTCGATTCATTAAAAAATGTATCAGTTGTAAAATCAGCTGACCAGGTTTTTAGAATTATTTCGTGGTATTTACCATTCGAAAATGGAACTTATCGTTATTTCGGTACAATCCAGATGAATAACAACGGCGCACTAAAACTTTATCCTTTGATAGATCAAACAGAGAATATTGCGGATGCGAATATCATTACAAATAATCAAAAATGGCTTGGAGCTCGTTATTATGAGATAATTCCTGTTTCTATTTCGGGCAAGTTGCCATATTATGTTCTTTTAGGTTGGAAAGGCAATACCTCAGAATCTACAAAAAAGGTAATTGAAATTTTATCGTTCGAAAAGGACAATGCAAATTTTGGAATGCCTGTATTTGATGGAAAAGAGTTAAAAGGTAAAAATCGCATGATTTTTGAATATAATAAGCAAAATGCAATGGTTTTAAAAACCGATAAAAATGCTGGTATAATTGTATTTGATCACCTCGCTCCTTTCGACCCTGAAATGGTTGGAAAGTTCCAGTTTTATGGATCTGATGGAAACACGGATGCATTTAAAATAATTGGAGGAAGGTTAAGGCTTCAGGAGAATATTGTTCTTAAAAATGAAGCCAATGCTAATGATGCGCTTTATGCAGATCCGGCTAAAAACGTAAAACCAATCAGAAAATTTTAGTTCGATATTTAACCTTAACGTATTCATTACTTTACAGATAAGTTAAAAATTTGTTAGAATGCCCTCTGCTCGCTATATTGCGCCCTGTTAAACTAACTTAACAACACACAAATTCTGAATTCATAAACTAAAACAAACAAATGTTTTATGCAAACATCCATTGAAACCAAAGACGATTTCTTTAGCAATAAAGTATTGGGTCATCCGGCCGGACTTTTTGTGCTTTTTTTTACGGAAATGTGGGAAAGATTTTCGTACTACGGTATGCGTGCCTTACTTGTTTTATTTCTAACCTCATCAATTGCTTCTGGTGGCTGGGAATGGACAAAAGCTGATGCACTATCACTATACGGAACATATACCATGGGTGTTTACCTTACACCGGTTTTAGGTGGTTTAATTGCCGATAGATTACTGGGATACCGATGGGCAGTAATTTTGGGCGCTTTAATCATGACAATTGGCCACGCGAGTATGGCTATTGAAACGCCAATTTTTTTATACATCGGCTTAGGCTGTTTAATGGTTGGTAATGGTTTGTTTAAGCCAAACATGACTTCAATCGTTTCTAAAATATATAAAGATCATCCAGAAAAGAAAGATGGAGCATACTCTATATTTTATATGGGTGTTAATGCTGGTGCCTTTTTAGGCATTATGATTTGCGGTTACATAGGAGAAAAAATATCGTGGAGCTGGGGATTTGGCTTAGCTGGTATATTCATGTTTTTGGGAATGTTACAATTTTATTTTACCAAAAACATTTTTGGGAGTATTGGTTTATTACCTAAAGAAGAAAAGAAACTACAATTAGCCGAGGCGGAAAATAAATCTGAAATAAAAGAAGAAAAGATTCCCTCAAATATTACTAGAGATAGATTGATTGTAGTTTTTATTTTCTCAATCTTTACTGTTTTCTTTTGGGCTGCCTTTGAGCAAGCTGGCGGAAGTATGACTATTTTTGCAAAGGAAAATACAACCAGAATTCTAACTGGAAGTGCTGGTTTAACATTTAAAATTGTTGATGCCTTATTAACAATAGTTCCATTAGGTATTATTTCTTTTGTACTATTTAAATTATTCTCACAAACCATTGCAAAGTATAAATTAGGAAATTTAATATTAGCAACCAGCTTCATCATTATTTGGGGTATAGTTTTATGGAAAGTTGAAAGAGAATTCTCGGCAACCACAACTGAAATTGCGGCTTCTTGGTTCAACATATTAAACTCTTTATTTATTATCTGTTTTGCGCCTGTCTTCTCAAAATGGTGGGAAAGCAAATATAACCTTCCAGGTTCTTTAAAGTTTGGTTTAGGCTTAACCTTATTGGGTATAGGTTTTGGATTTTTAGCCTATGGTTCTACCGCAATTACATCTCCAGAAATAAAAGTAAGTATGGCATGGCTTGTATTTGCTTACTTATTTCACACTTTGGGAGAACTTTGCATCTCTCCGGTAGGCTTATCATATGTAAGTAAATTGGTACCGGCAAAATGGATTGGTTTCATGTTCGGTGTATATTACTTATTCTTAGCAATGGGAAATAAATTGGCAGGTGTATCGGGCAGTATGATCGAAGAAATTACTCAAAAATATAGCCTAACAACATTCTTCTTAATCTTTACAATCGTACCAATATCGGCAGGTATATTAATTGCAGCCTTACATCCAGTGGTTAAAAAACTAATGCACGGGGTTAAATAAAATGCAAATCGCGACAGAAAAAACACCTTCTATTGAAACATTAGAAGCTATACAGAGTTTTGAGGGAAAATACCCAAAACAACTTTGGCACTTATCCTTAGTTGAGATGTGGGAACGCTTCTGTTTTTACGGAATGCGTGGCGTATTAGCATTTTTTATGGTTGATCAGCTAGGCTTAACCGACCAGAAATCTAACTTGCAGTACGGAGCAATTCAAGCCTTTGTATATGCTTTTACTTTTATAGGTGGTATTTTTGCTGATAAGATTTTAGGATTTAGAAAATCACTTTTCTGGGGTGGTTCTTTAATGATTATTGGAAACCTAATTCTTGCTTTCTCCCCACAGGATTTATTTTATGTTGGTATAACACTTTCTATCATTGGTACCGGGTTTTTCAAACCGAATATTTCATCAATGGTTGGAGAACTTTATCACGAAAAGGAT
Source organism: Pedobacter aquatilis (assembly GCF_030409415.1). GTDB lineage: Bacteria > Bacteroidota > Bacteroidia > Sphingobacteriales > Sphingobacteriaceae > Pedobacter > Pedobacter aquatilis. The sequence continues at coordinate 194,546 of NZ_JAUFPW010000008.1, forward strand.
AATAGAAGAGATGCCGGCTATGGATTATTTTATGCGGGAATAAATGTTGGAGGATTGTTGGGCGGAGCAATGTGCATTTATCTTGGTAAATACGTTTCATGGCATTTATGTTTTCTTTCTGCCGCAGTTGTAATGATGATAGGCTTAGGCACTTTTATTTTCACTAAAAAATATTTAGGTCCTATCGGAAATTCTCCACTCTTACATTTAGCAAAAACTAAACAAAAGACTTATGAAATAGCTACTTATGTTGGTTCCTTATTATGCATTCCATTAATTTTTATAATGGTTAGAAATACTGCATATACCGATTATTTCATGTACACAATTGGCATTGTAGCTTTGGTTTATTTCTTTTATGAGCTGTTTACCATTAAAGAAATTAAAGCTAGATATAAACTTTTAGCAGCCTTTATTTTTATATTCTGCTATTTCGTATTTATGGCTATTTCAGAGCAAAGTGGCGGTTCGCTTTCTTTATTTGCGAAGGATAACTTAAATCATAATCTCTTATTTTTCTCAATAGATCCTAATGTAATCAACAATAGTGTTAATTCATTTTTTGTTATTGTTTTCAGTCCTTTATTAGGTTTATTGTGGATTGGAATGCACAAACGAAAAATTGAACCGAATACGGTTATTAAATTCGGATTAGGCTTTGTATTATTGGCATTAAGCTTTTACGTTTTTTACGCCACCAGATTTTTTGCTAATGAGCAAGGAATAAGCTCATTAAACGTTTTTACTTTAGCTTATTTACTACTTACACTTGGCGAGCTTTGTATAGGTCCAATAGGCATGTCTATTATTACAAAGTTATCTCCTAAAAGGATGTTTGGGATGATGATGGGTATGTGGTTCTTATTTAGCGCATTCGGGCAACTTGCAGCAGGTAAATTAGGTGCAGAAATGTCGAGTATTGAGAATGCTTCATTAATCACTAAACTAACTTCGTACACAGAAGGCTATAAATCACTTGCTTTATATTCATTAATTGCAGGAATATTTTTAATCGTATTCTCTCAGCTAATTAAAAAATTAATGCAAGAAATTAAGTAAAAACATTTTTAACTCATATTAGCCCGTATCAAGAATCTTGATGCGGGTTTTTAATATTAAAATATTTAATTTCGCCACTTGAAAGCCAAGTTAATAACAAATTTAGCAGCCTAAATTAAAAAGAATACACGTGTCAGACAGTTTAGTTATCATACCAACCTACAACGAAAAGGAAAATATTGAGAAAATAATCCGTAAAGTATTTTCATTAACACAACCTTTTCATGTGCTAATTATAGATGATGGCTCTCCGGATGGCACCGCAGATATTGTAAAAGCACTGCAAAATGAATATCAAGGGCATTTATTTATCGAAGAACGTTCTGGCAAATTAGGTTTAGGCACTGCTTACATTTATGGTTTCAACTGGGCTTTACAAAGAGATTACAGCTACATTTTTGAAATGGATGCAGATTTTTCACATAACCCTGATGATTTGATAAGGTTACGCGAAGCTTGCGTTAATGGCGCAGATGTAGCAGTAGGATCAAGGTATGTTAGAGGTGTTAATGTAGTAAACTGGCCGATGGGAAGGGTTCTAATGTCTTATTTCGCTTCGATGTACGTAAGGTTAATAACCCGAATCAACATTCAAGATGCAACTGCCGGGTTTAAATGCTACAAAAGAATTGTACTTGAAACAATGCCTTTAGATAAAATAAAATTTGTTGGCTACGCTTTTCAAATTGAAATGAAATTTACAGCAATTAAATATGGTTTTAATGTTGTAGAGGTGCCAATTATATTTACAGATAGAACTGAAGGAACTTCTAAAATGAGTACAAGAATTTTTAGAGAAGCCTTTATTGGGGTAATACAAATGAAAATTTGGAGTTGGTTTAGAACTTACAAAAGGTAATTATTTATTATTTCTGCTCTCTCTAATCATTGTTCCATAATCTTGCTGTTTATCCATAGCATTAACAGTTAACGCTAATCTTTTTGTCCTCGTTATTTCCGTTTTAGCTTCATTAATCCATTTTATAAAATGATTTTGATGAGATTTTGCAAGTTTTAAAAAGTTGTTTAAAAGATGTGCTTCTTCAGATAAACACAATTCTAAATCTTCGGGCATTTCAATTTTAAAATCTTTATCTTCTTCGAGATAAATTTCTACTTTATCCCCCGCTTCTTTCTTTAATTTCTTTCTTAAATCACTTTTAAGCGCAATAATAAAATCGCCAGACCCCATCGGTGTTGTAGCCATTCCGCTAATCTCAACATCGTCTATTTTACCTTTAACTCTAAATGAAACTTTACAGCCAGGCTTTATTTCGTCGGCAATTCCGTTAGGAATAAAAACATAGCTCCACCCTGTTTTTTCACCCATTTTTTCAAAACGTTCTATTTCGCATTCAAAATGAATCATAGGTTAAATATAAAATAAACAAGTAACAATACTCAATTTGCAAAAAATATTCAGCAAGATTTCGCTTTAATCAACCGCTACCGGATTCATATGTATGTCCAGTTTAGCAAATTTTAATACTTCAATGCTTTGAAAACCAAAATCCTCTACTACTTTACCCAAAATTAGATAGCAGCCTTTTCCTTTAAATGGATACATAGGTGTCGAGTTTGGGAAATGAATGGTGTCAAAAAAATCTCCATTACTATCTAAAAAAGTTCCAAACCACATTTTAGTATTTTTAATCGTATGTACCGTTTTTTCGCACACATAATTACCAACCATTTTTATGGTTTTGCCAACATGTTTATGCAAATCAGCAGCCACAATATCACCTCGATAATTAGTTTTTAAAAAATCGAACATACTAAAATTTAAAGGGTAGCCGAGCAACTCAAGCTCAGCGTAAGCATCTTCAATTTTCGAGTTTTCTAATAATGGTAAATTGTATGTTTTTTGCTGAATGTTAAACAATTCTGCATGATTTAACTTTTTTTGGTTGTGACCGAGATAATTGTAAACATCCCAAAGTAAAGTCTTTTTATCTTTTCCGGTGAACCTTAGCGCACCTAGACGAATTAGCAAAATTGCTTGTTCTAAGGTTATCTGTGTCCTTTTTATAAATTGTTCTAAGTTCAAATATAGGCCGTTTCTTCTTCGCTCTGCAGGAATTAATTCAATAAACTTATTTTCTAATCCTTGTACGCCAATAAAGCCCAGATAAGCATCAGCGCCATTAATATTCACAGCCTCATCACTATGATTTACGCATGGTAAATGTACTTTCGCACCAGTTTTTTGAAGTTCGTGAACATAAACCCAGCGGGTGTAAAAGCCGCCATAATTGTTTAATACTGCAACCATAAACTCCTTCGGATAATAAGTTTTAAGAAATAAGCTTTGGTAACTTTCTACCGCAAAAGATGCTGAATGTGCTTTTGAAAAACTATAGCCTGCAAAAGATGAAATCTGCCGCCAAACTTCTTTAATCAATTCTTCAGAATGACCTTGAGCTCTTGCCGAAACGAAAAATTTATTCACCAGTTCATCAAAAGCAAGTTTAGAGCGATATTTGCCACTCATCGCTTTGCGTAAAACATCAGAATCTGCTAAATCCAGTCCGGCAAAATAATGGCAAACTTTTATCACATCTTCCTGATAAACCATTACACCATAGGTTTCCTTTAATTGCTCTTTCATCTCCTCACACAAGTATTGAACCTTATCAGGAGCATGATAACGTTCGATAAAGGCCTTCATCATTCCAGAACTTGCAACTCCAGGGCGTATAATAGAACTGGCTGCCACCAGCGTTAAATAGTTTTCGCACTTTAGCTTTTTAAGCAACTGGCGCATGGCCGGAGATTCTATATAAAAACAGCCAATCGGCTGCCCTTCTTTTAAAATTTGATTGAGTTTTACATCTTCTTTAAAAGATTTAAAATCATGGATATCAATTTTCTTTCCTTTATTTTCTTCGATAAGGCGAACTGCTTCACGAATATGCCCAATGCCTCGTTGACTTAAAATATCGAATTTTTCGTAACCAATAAGTTCTGCCTCATACATATCCCATTGCACCGTTGGATAGCCTTTGGGTGGCATATCCAAAGCAGTATAATAAGTAATCGGTTCTTCAGAAATTAAAATACCTCCTGCATGAATGGACCTTTGGTTAGGCATTTTTTGCATGTGTTGATGAACTAGCTTTATTTTTTGATAAATAGGATTTTTTAAGTTTATCCATTCTCTGGTTTGGTCGCTAAAACTATCTATCTCATCTTTTGCCAAACCTAAAACTTTCCCTATTTCTCTAATAATCGCCCTATCTTTGAATGTGCTCATGGTACCCAAAAAAGCAACATGCCACTTTGGATATTTTTTAAAAATATATCTCTGAATAGTTTCTCGTTCATCCCAAGCAAAATCTATATCAAAATCTGGCGGACTGGTTCTTTTTTCGTGCAAAAAACGTTCGAAATATAAATCCAAATCAATTGGATCTACATCTGTAATTCTCAAACAATAAGCAACGATACTATTGGCGCCAGAACCTCGTCCAACATGGTAGAATTTACATTTGCCCATTGCATACCGAACAATATCAAAAGTGATTAAAAAGTAGGCTGAATATTTTTTGAAGGCTATAATTTTTAATTCTTTCTCTAGCCTTTTTAAAGCAGTTGCATTATTTTTCCCATATCGATACTCCAGACCTTTTAACGCCAATTTCCTCAACAGCAGCACATCAGATGCTTCATCTTTGGTGTAATAAAATTTATTTTTCGACTGTATTTTTGGTTCAAAATATTCTGATAAGTCGCAGTCATCTATTAATTTTTGCGTGTTTTCGATAATAAAGGGATAGTGCTCAAAATGTTTTTTTAAATCATCTTCCGAAATTAAAGTTTCATACTTTAAGCATTTTAATTCTTCAGGAACTTTTGTTAAAAGTGTATTCAACTCAATTGCCCGCATATATTCGTGCAGGCGAAAAGTTACCTTACCCGAAACCGTTACCGGATGCCAAACCACCAATTTATTTTTTTGATTTTGTGATTGATGTTTGTATAAGTGGTTTAACTGGGCATGGCGAATGCCGATAAACTCATTTTCTTTCAAAACATAATTGTGCTCTTTTTTAAATGGATAAATAATAAATACATTTTTAAAATTTGGAGCTTCATCGGGCAGTTCCACATCATAAATATTGTGATGACTCAAAAATTCATTTAGTTCCCGCATCCCTTCCTTATTTTTCGCTATGCCGAAATAAAGTAAACGATTATCTTTTCTAAACTCTATACCAGCAAGTGGTTTTAATTGATATGGAATGTTTCCTTTTTGTAGCTCATCTGATGCTTTAAAAATGCTTTGATTCATACATTCCCGAATAAATTCAATCGCACCGGTAGAATTATTAATATCAGTTAATACAAGTTGATGAATGTTTAGACTACGAGCTTGGGCAATAATGGTTGCAATATCCATTATGCCGTATTTTAAACTATATGATGAGTGAACATTCAAAAACATCTTAACTATCGCTTAATTTGTTTGCCTGCGAAACATCATCATTAATGAAAGTTCTTATTCTCGATTTCTTCCTTTCATTATCCTTTTTTTTATCTTGATTATCTGTAACCTTTTTTAATCGTGGATTATATTTCACAACCTTACCATTTTTATCTATTTCGGGCTGTTTAACAATACAGGCCTTTACAATAGATTCTACCCCGTAGCTTTTTCTAACTTTATCCATTGCCTGGTATAAATCATATTCCTCTTCGGAAGTATGGTAAAGACCAATCTGTTCAAAACCACAAACCAAATGAGATAGTTTTACACCAATTAGCCGAAGCATCATTCTTTTGCTGTAAAGTTTTTTAAATAAATCGTGAGCTTTGGTAATTAAAAAAGAATCTAAAGCAGTATAAGGAATACGAGCTTGTTGTGTTACGGTTTCAAAATTAGAATAGCGTATTGTAACCGTTATACAAGCCGTTAATTTCTGTTGACTACGTAGCTCGAACGTTAAATTTGTTATCATTCCGGTAAGTATGGCTTTCATTTTATTAATATCCATACTATCGTTTTCAAAAGTAGTTTGCGTACCTATTGATTTCCTTTCGCGATAAGGAACTACTGGAGATAAATCAATGCCGTTAGCTTTTTGCCACAAATTAATACCATTGTCGCCCAATATTTTGTACATTAACTCCTGAGGAATTTGAGCTAGCGTTTCTATTTTTCGTACGCCCATTTCGCTTAGCTTTTTATACGTTGCATGCCCAATGCCTGGAATTTTATGTACTGATAAGGGATTTAAAAACGGCCGAACTTCAGAATATGAAATCTCTCTTTCTCCATTTGGTTTACATTCGTTTGTAACAACTTTAGCTACAGTTTTATTTACAGATAATCCAAAAGAAATTGGCAATTTTGTTTCTCTAATTATAGTTTGGCGTAATTCAGAAGCAAATTTCATGCAGCCAAAAAACTTATCCATTCCCGTCATATCTATATAATGCTCATCGATACTGGCTTTCTCAAACAGAGGAACACGTTGCGCTATAATCTCAGTAATTTGGTGCGATGCTTCTGAATAATCGTCCATATTACCTCTAACAAAAATCGCTTGTGGGCATAATAACCTTGCTGATCTTCCAGGCATTGCAGCATGAACGCCAAATTTTCGGGCTTCATAACTACAGGATGTAACTACGCCTCTATCAGATCCGCCACCAACTATAACAGGCTTTCCAACTAACTCTGGATTCTTACGCAATTCTACCGAAACAAAAAATGCATCTTGATCCATATGGATAATATTTTTCCCTTCCATAAACAAACTCTTGACAGCACAAATTTATACTAAAAATATTAGTATTAACAGGTACAAACTTCATTATTTATCAACAAATAACTAACATTATTAGTTTTTAAATAATGAAAACTTTTACTTCTAAAACGTGTTGTTACTACTGGGGGCAGTTTTAAACTAAAAAAATTTATTATGACAAACGAAAAGAAAACAGACGATAAACATAAATCATCTGGAACATCGAAAGATAAGGCAAGTTTTGACCAAAATGGAAAAGGTGCATCAGATAAATATGGCCAAGCTGGAGATATGCCTAATGAATCGGGAAAAAAAGATGGTGAAGGAACAACCAATAAAGACACAAAAACCAAATAATAAAAAAAGCTGCTTTCTAAGCAGCTTTTTTTATTATAAATTCGTTGATTCTATTTTTCGTATATACTCATCTTTTCAGCAAGCTCTATAATGCTTTTAATTTTAAGCTTTTGAAATAACCTTAATTTATAAGTACTTACTGTACCCATTTGCAAATTAAGTTGGTTAGAAATTTCTAAAACACCAACTCCTTTTGTTAGCAATTCAGCAACTTCTAGTTCTCTTCCGGATAGTTTGGTAAATGGATTATCAGCATCATTACCTAAAATGCTATTAAACATATTTTCCTTAACATTTCTACTAGAATAGCGACTGCCAGCTAAAATTGTAGTAATTGCTGTAACAATTTCAGACTCATCTGCATTCTTTGTTAAATAACCAGATGCACCAGCCTTTAAATAAGGTACAGCATAAATATTTTCGTTTAGAGATGAAAACACTAAAATTTTAGCGTTTGGCTGGATCGTTTTAATTTGCTCAATTACTTTTAAGTTATTACCACCCGGCAAATTTACATCGATAATTATTAGGCTTGGAGATCTCTCAATCTCTACAAGTGCTTGCTCCATAGTTGAAGCTGTCAGTATTTGAACTCCCGTCCAAAAATCTGATATGAGGTTCTTCAAACCACGACGAATAATTTCGTGGTCATCGGCAATAAGTACTGAGAGGGTACTTACAGTATTTTTCGTTTTCATTGTTTGGTGTATTGGGATGATTTAGTTACTTTTTTTTTAAATGATAGAGATAGAATTTTAATAGGAGAATAGACTTTTTAATTGTTCGGTTTGTATTTATAAATGTACATATTTAATTGTTTATGTGAAAGAATTTATTACGTCAATCATTTGTTAATGCGATTAGAAAACAACAAAAACAATTTGATTTTTGTCAAAAAAACGACAATTATTTCAAAAATTTGATAGTTGAGTAATTTTAAGTACAATTTCACAGGTAAATACCAATAAAAAAAAATACAAATTGACAGATAATCAAACAAAATTAAATTTTTGATCGAATTCGGCTTAAGGTTTCCAATCTGATTGCTAAAAAAGATGCAATGTATTTTAAAGAAACTCTGTTAATCAAGCCTGGAAAAGTTATTAAAAATCTTTTATATCTTTTTTCTGCAGATGATATTCTACATAAATAAGCTCTTTCTTCGGCAGAACGATAATATAATTCCATCATTTTTCTTCCTACAATGTTAGCTTCAGTATAGTGTTCATATAAATATTCAGAAAGTGAATGCGGTATCGCAATTAATTCAACGTCTTCTAAAGCTTGTAAATATTCTTCTGATTCCTCTGTAAGCCAAAGATTCCTAATTGTACCAACCACCTCATTTTCTTTCGAAATCCATGTTGTTATTTCATTTCTCTCATCCCTTATAAAGCCTCTAACCACGCCTTTTACGATTAAAAAAAGATGATCATTTTTATCAACAGGGGAAATTATAAATTTATTTTTTTTAAAGAATACGGGGAATGTAGACTGATTAATCCGCTCTTCGATATCTGGATTAAGCGGATGGATTTTTTTGAAAATACCCACTAGTGGTGAGATATTGTTGTATTTTCTCCACCTATCTTTTTCAGATAAATCGACAGTAAACATAGATTATTTAGGGAATTAAAAATTCAGTTTTATCAAGAGTAAAACGATTATGTAATAATAGTAAGTTTGACGCTAATAATGAAGTTTATTTTTAGATATTAACTAACAGATCATCGTTTTACAAAATTTTTTCAACCCCAAGGCCAAATAAACCAAAATCATACTTAACTGGGTCTGCCACATCAAATGATTTTAAATTGTTGGTTAGCTCCAAAGCAGTAAGCCAATCGGTCTGTTTACGGTGAATTAAGTTTAAGTAGCGCCCTACCCTATCTACGTGAACATCGCAAGGACAAATCAAATCCTTAGGTTTTAAAATTTCCCATATACCAAAATCAACGCCACTGTTATCTTTCCTCACCATCCATCTTAAAAACATATTTAATCTTTTGCAAGTCGATTTTTGTAATGGAGAAGAAATATGCTTTTTGGTTCTATGTGGAAAATCTTCAAGAGCGAAAAAATAATTTCTGAAATGATCTAAAGATTGTTCAATAGTAAAACTCAACTCAGGGATTAAGCAACTTCCTGATGATAGTTCTACATTATTTGACAAAGAATCTGATGACAAGAATTCATCAAGAAATACATTTTGCCTTGGAACAAATGCCATTTCAAGACTTTCATATTTATCGTAATGAAATTTAAAGAAAGAAATAAAATATAGCAAATCAGTATCGTTAAAAGTTCTATGCTTAAAATTTAGCAAGCGCTTTAAATCGTTATCGTTATGATTCAGAACGAAATCATGCGGAGCAAAATCCATCCTATATAAAAGTTCTTTACACTTATTAATTATGGTTTTTCGTTGTCCCCAAGCTAAAATTGCAGCAAAAAAACCGGCAATTTCAATATCTTGCTTTTTAACAAATAAGTGTGGGATGCAAATGGGATCGTTTTCAATAAAATCTGGACGATTGTATTGCTCTACCTTAGCATCTAGAAAATTTTTTAATTCTAAAAAATCCATTTCAATTGTTAAAAAAAATCCAGTAATCGAATTGTAAAAACGATTACCGGATTTCAAAAGTAATATTACTCTTATTTTAAAGCGTTTTCTAAATCTTCAAGTAAATCGTCTATATCTTCTACACCAACACTTAAGCGCAATAAATTATCCGTTACACCAACTTTCTCACGTTCTTCTTTTGGTATAGAACCATGCGTCATTGTTGCCGGATGATTGATTAAAGATTCTACGCCGCCCAAAGATTCTGCTAATGTAAATACTTTAAAGTTTGAAGAAATTCTAAAGGTTTCCTGCAAATCCGCACCTTTTAAAGTAATTGAAATCATTCCACCAAAACCACGCATTTGTTTTTTTGCAACTTCGTAATTTGGATGATCTTCAAACCCCGGCCAATAAATTTTATCAACTTTTGGGTGATTTTTTAAATAATGAGCAATTTTTTCACCGTTTTCGCAATGAGCTTTCATACGGAGATGAAGCGTTTTTATTCCTCTTAAAACTAAAAAAGAATCTTGAGGTCCTGGCGTTGCTCCGCATGCATTATAAATAAACCAAAGGTCTTTATATAATTGTTCGTTGCTGGTAACCAAAGCACCCATAACCACATCAGAGTGGCCACCAATATATTTAGTAACTGAATGCATTACGATATCGGCACCTAAATCGATAGGATTTTGCAAATATGGAGATGCAAAAGTATTATCAACCGTAAGGATAAGATTTTTTTCTTTAGTAATCTTCGCTACGCCTTCAATATCAATAATTTGCATAGTTGGATTTGTAGGTGTTTCTATCCAAACCAACTTTGTTTTATCATTAATGTACGGAAGCATATTTTCGGGCTTGGATAAATCCAAGAAATGAAATTTTATGCCATATTTAGTAAAGATTTTTGTGAAAATTCTATAAGAACCTCCATATAAATCATTACCAGTAATCACCTCATCACCGGGCTGCAATAATTTTAAAACAGCATCTGTAGCACCCATTCCGCTAGAAAAAGCTAAACCATATTTTGCATTTTCTAATGCAGCAAGACAATCTTCTAACGCCTTACGAGTTGGGTTTGTTCCCCTCGAATATTCGTAACCTTTATTATCTCCGGGAGATTTTTGCCAATAGGTAGAGGTTTGATATATTGGTGTCATCACGGCACCAGTTGTTGGATCAGGCTCTTGACCCGCGTGTATAGCTTTTGTTCCGAATTTCATTATTATAGTATCAAGTAATTAGTATCAAGTATTTAGCGTTTAGTATCGAGTAGTTAGCATCAAGTATCAAGACTAAAAGCCATTACAACTAGCCATTAAAATATTAAGTAAGATTAGTCTTATTCGACTCTAAAATCTTAAATCTAAATTCTAAATCGTTTAATATGCTCTTGCAAATAATACGCGTTGTGTTGATGGTTTCCCTGAATAAATGCAGATACCATCTTCTAACTTATTATCTAACGGAATACAACGAATTGTAGCCTTTGTTTCTTCCTTTATTTTTTGTTCTGTTTCTGGAGTACCATCCCAATGTGCTGAAATAAAACCAGCTTTACCATCAAGAAGTGTTTTAAATTCATCATAACTATTAGCTTCGGTTATGTGTTCATCGCGATAAGCCAAAGCTTTATCAAACATTGCTTGTTGTATTTCTTCTAATAATTTAGCAATGTAAATATCCAGACCTTCTTGTGGTACCGTTTGCTTAGTTTTAGTATCTCTGCGAGCAATTTCAACCGTTTTATTTTCTAAATCACGACCGCCAACGGCAACACGAACAGGCACACCCTTCATTTCGTAATCTGCAAATTTAAAGCCTGGGCGTTGTGTATCCCTATCATCGTACTTAACTGAAATACCAAAACCTTTTAAACGCATACTCAATTCATTTACGTAGGCAGTTATCTTGGCCAAATCTTCATCACCTTTATAAATTGGAACAATAACAACTTGAATTGGAGCCAATTTAGGAGGTATTACTAAACCAGAATCATCACTATGTGCCATAATTAACGCACCCATTAATCGTGTTGATACACCCCAAGAAGAAGCCCAAACATAATCCAACTTTCCGTCTTTGCCTGTAAATTTAACGTCGAAAGCTTTTGCAAAATTTTGTCCGAGAAAATGTGAAGTACCTGCCTGAAGCGCTTTTCCATCTTGCATTAATGCTTCAATACAGTATGTATCTAATGCGCCTGCAAATCTTTCATTTGGAGATTTTCTGCCTCTAACTACTGGTACAGCTAACCAATTTTCAACAAAATCAGCATAAATGTGAAGCATGCGTTCAGTTTCTTCAATAGCCTCTTGTGCAGTAGCATGAGCCGTGTGACCCTCTTGCCACAAAAATTCTGCAGTACGTAAAAATAATCTTGTACGCATTTCCCAACGTACAACATTTGCCCATTGATTGATTAAAATCGGCAAATCTCTGTATGATTGAATCCATCCTTTGTAAGTGTTCCAAATAATTGTTTCAGAAGTAGGGCGAACAATTAATTCTTCTTCAAGTTTTGCATTTTCATCAACAACAATATTTCCATTACCATCATTTTTTAACCGATAGTGAGTAACCACAGCACATTCTGTTGCAAAGCCTTCAACATGAGAGGCTTCCTTAGAAAAAAATGACTTTGGAATGAACAAAGGAAAATAGGCATTCTGATGACCAGTATCCTTAAACATTTTATCTAAAACTGCCTGCATTTTTTCCCAAATTGCGTAACCATTTGGTTTAATAACCATACATCCACGCACTGCTGAGTGCTCAGCCAAATCGGCTTTTATAACAATATCATTATACCATTGTGAGTAATCTGCTTCTCTGCTTGTAATTTCTTTGCTCATGTTATGTATTTGGAACGTAAATTGTGTGTTAAATAATGTGTAATTAAGCTACAAATTTATAAATTTATGCCTACAAAACGATTTTTGAAACATAGCATTAATAATTATTGTTAATAAATTAGCTATCAGTTACATGATTAATTTCGTATATTAAGTTTAACACACACAACTAAATATAAACACAATGAAACCAATTAAATTTTTACCCATTGTAATGATAGCAGCCGCTGGGTTGGTTGCTTCATGCTCTACATCAAAATTGGCTCAAAATTCTGCAGTCGAAGATGATGTTTACAACACTGTGGCGAAAGCCCGGGAAGTTGAATACCGTGCACCTGCTCCACAACAGCAGCAACAACAGTATGCTCAAGGTGATCAGGACTATGATGAATATTACGGAACCAGTAATCCTTACTATGATATGGATTACTCATCAAGAATAAACAGATTCCATAATGGCTCTAGCTTTAGAGGCTATTATGACCCTTACTATGATAATTTTGCTTACGGAAATAATTTCGGCTATGGCTCTAGCTATGGTGTAACCAATTTCTTGGGTTATGGTGGCATGGGTTGGAATAACGGTTATGGCCTAGGTGGTTGGGGCGGATACGGCGGCTGGGGCGGTGGTTACGGCTACGGCAGCATCTGGAACAATCCTTACAACTTTGGTAATTTTGGATACAATCCTTACTGGGGATGGAACTCAGGCTGGGGTTGGGGTATGAACTCTTACTATGATCGCTTCGGTTGGGGCGGTGGCTGGTACGGCGGTGGAGGTTGGTTTGGTGTAGGTGGCGGTTACTATGGCGGCGGATGGGGAGGTTCTTACGCAAATGGCAACAGCAGACCAAGACCAAACAGAGATGGTGACAACCGTGGTTCTTATGGTAATGGTGGTTCTAGAACTCCTATTAGCGGTGGCAATTATGGCAGACCAGCTGTTTCTACAAATAACTCTGGCCGTCCGGAAAGATGGTCGAACGGAAACAATGGTTCTACAATAAATAATGGTCAAAATGGTCGTACGAGTACAAGACCATCTCGTGACAATAGCTACAGCAGACCACAAATTCAACAATCACAACCTCAACCTCAAAGCAGACCAGATCGTGGTAGTTACAGTCCTCCACCTTCTTCATCAGGAAGTAGTGGCGGTGGTAGTTCAAGCGGCGGTGGCGGCGGCAGACCAACAAGAGGCGGCGGCAGATAATTATAACACATTCACACAATTTATAAGATGAAACTAAGATCGATTTTTATTGTGGCAGGGATAGTTCTTGCCAGCAATTCTTTATATGCCCAATACACCAGTGATGTGTTACGTTTTTCGCAACCAGAACAAGGAACTACTTCTAGATTTAAAGGTTTAGGTGGTGCACAAACAGCTTTAGGTGGAGACATAAGCTCGCTTTCGGGCAATCCGGCTGGTTTAGGTTTTTTTACAAAATCTGAATTTACTTTTACGCCAGAATTTAATAATTTTAAAGTTGGCTCAGAATATTTGAATAATAATTTATCTGATAAAAAAAGTAAAGCTGGCATCAATCAAGTTGGATTGGTATTCTACTCTCCTACTAATAGATCAAAAGGCTCGAGCTTAAATGATGGATGGGTAAGCGTAAATTTTGGTGTTGGTTACAATAAAACAAATAATTTTAACCAGAATATTACTTATGGCGGTAGAAATACAAAAAGTTCTATGGCCGATTACTTCGCCAATATTGCAGGAAATACAGCTACTACCAATTTAGCTGCTGGTTCGTTAGAAAAAATGGCTTATGATAATTATTTAATTGAATATGACCCAAGTGGCTATTTCCCAACAACAGCGTTGAATAATAATCAGCAAAATATCATTACTCGTTCTGGTTCTCAATCTGAAGTAAATATTGGTATGGCAGGTAATTATGGTAACAAACTATATTTAGGTTTATCATTGGGTTTAACTAACATAAATTATACTTCTGATGTCGCTTATTCAGAAACTGGAAATAATTTAACTTTTGCTGGTCAAGATCCGGTTTTCTTGAATGGAACTTATAGCTTTAATTATAATTCAATTCAACAAACAAAAGGGAATGGTATAAATGCAAAATTAGGCGTAATTTATAAGCCGGTTAACGAATTAAGATTGGGGGTAAGTTTTATAACACCAACCTGGTACAGCTTAACAGATAATTTTTCTGAAAACTTAAATACCAGATACAAAAGAGCAGATGGTACAAATGTTCCTGAGTATACAAATCCATTATCAAATTACAATTCTGAATATAGTTTAAGAACACCATATCGTGTTAATGGCGGTGTGGCTTATATTTTTGGAAACAGTGGTTTAATTACTGCGGATGTGGAATATGTAGATTACAGCAGCATTCACTTTTCATCTAATTTCAATAACGAAACTATAAACACAAACCGCGATATTGCAGCACTATATAAAGGCAATTTCAACTATAGAGGTGGTATCGAATTTAAGCTTGTAGATCAGTTTATGATTAGAGGTGGTTACTCTTATGCTGGTACCCCTTATAAAAATTTAGATTTTACAACTCAGGCCTATAGCGGTGGTTTAGGATATCGTTTTGATAACTATTATTTGGATGTAACTTACAGACACACCAAATGGGATTCAACAAATTCACCTTACACTATTTCTTCAGATTATCCTGATTATAGTTTCACAGGTGCTGGCCCGACTGCAAACCTAAAAAATACTGCCGATAACGTATTTTTAACTTTTGGAGTAAGATTTTAATAGACTAAAACTTGAATTTGAAGGTCTTGATGAAAATCAGGACCTTTTATTTTTTAACAGAAATTAGCTTCTCTCCATAAACAACTCCCCTTTCAGTAACACCTTGAACAATCACCCTAAATTCTCCTGTTAAATCTCCTGTTGTAAAGGTTATTGGAGTTTCGATCTTATCATTTAAAACTGTTTGATAATTCCAATAAATTGTAGAAAAGTTAATAGGTTCATTTTTGTTGTTTATATCCGAAATATAAAATTCTTTAGGTAATTCTATGCTGTTTAATATTAAGAAATTGGATTTACTTTTCTCTTCATCCAAGCAACCAGGATATATTATACTTCGTCCATTCGATGGATAAGTTTTTCCTTTAATAGGCATTGTTCCAGATGAGTGATTATTACAATTTAATATTCCATATTGGCAAACGTAATCTCCACAAGGATTTATGCCGGCACCTAACCTATAACCTATAGAATTATCTCTTGAACTTTTAATTGTTACATCATTCAATTTTATGCCTGATAATGATGTTATACTTTCAGATGCAGATAAAACTGCTGTTTTGCTTAAATTATTAACGAGAGTGAGGTTTTTTAAATGTGATTTGATTTCATCAAATGGTTCATTAATTTTAATATCGTATCTAAGAAAGTTTTTACCACCGATGCTTAACCAGATTTTTCTTTTTGGTTCAGAAATTAAAGCCTGGAAAGGTAAAATGAACTTCCCACTGCTATCCGTATTAATTACGTTAACATTTCCTCCAGTAATCGTATTAATTTCAATTGGCAATTTCAATGGCTTTTTCCCCTTAGTAAAAGCACCCGAATATTGAATTTCAGAAATATTATTTTGATGGTTTTGAACCAAGTTTGTCTGTTCTGGCCATTTATATTTTCGCCAACCTTTAATTAACAAAACATCTTCCAAATAACTCAAATCATTAAATTTTATGCCCGAAAAATTTGGAGGCATTGCTCCCAAACTGTTTTCAAAATAATTATAATCAACTATATTTTTCTTATTGGAAAGATTAACTCTATTCGCCTGAACAACTTCAATAGAAACTAATCCTTTACTTATCGGCTTATCTTTAAATAATAATTTTAAATTTAATTTTACGCTATCTCTGACTGTATAATGTTCTTTTGCCCCATTAATTTCCAGCTGCTCTATCTCATCATAATGAGCAAAGAAAATACGCTCTGCAATTGGCCTATATAAACTATCAAGTAGTGTTACACTATTTAAACCAATCGGAACGGAATCTAGTCTTAACAAAATTCTAGAAGCTTTATTCGAATTTAGATTTAGTTCTGTTGATGAATATAAACGTTCATAATCATGCACAATCAAATGTACTTTTTGAGTTGCATTACCCTCTATAGAAAGCCTAAGCTCATTATTTCCAATGGCAGAAGTAAATTTTATATTAGCGCCATAATTTAAATGATCTGGCAACATATAATTACCCAAAAGCGCATTTTCATTTATAAGTTTAACAACGTATTTCACGTTAACTTTAGGGAGTAAATAAAAGCTACCCATTCCGAAAGAATTAGTGCTAATTGTGTCTAAAATTTTATCATTGGCATAAATAATTGCCTTAGCGCTAATTGCGGCACCTTCAAAATCTTTAATTTCCCATCCAACCTTACTTTCAACACCAGAGACTAGATATCCTCCTTCGGGATAAAAATTAACTTGAAACTGATATCGGTTATTTATTGGAAGTTCGATTTTTTCATAGCGTAAATATTTATCCTTTTTAACGATAACAGAAATTAAATTATTATCCGCAGTAATTTGAGCTGACGGATAATTTATCATTATTTCGCCAATTACACTTGTTATTAACTTTCCTTTTTGAAGGATTTGATTCCCTTTCCCAATTATGTAAGAAACTTCAGCATCAGCTATAAAACGATTATCGCTTGTGAGTGCTTTTAATAAAACTGTTCCATTACCTGTTTTCTCATCATTAATTTTGAAAACTGATAAATTGGCGGTTAGTGGATTTATTCTGGATGATTTAATGACTATCGGTTGAATAAATTCAGCATCTGGCTTTCCATTTAATTTGATATTTGTATTTGCAACAAATTTATAACTCCCGCTTTGAATGGAATCTGGCAAGTTAAAACCTCCGTAAGCAAAGCCTTTATCAATTAAAAACTTTTGTTGTAATACTACCGAGCTATCAGCATCGCTAACTAAGGATAAATATAGTGTATTGTAGCTATCTAAATTGGTGATGCTTTTAAGTAGATAACCAGTGAACCAAACCTGGTCGTTATTGGTGTATACATTTTTATCGAAGTGAACGAATAGTGTTGAGGATTTATGTTGTAATGAATATTGTTCCAGAACATTTGCAATACTATCTGTTTTATTTACCTGAGCTTTTAATACTATTGATGATAAAATAAGTACGAGAACGGCAATTAATTTTCTAAGCATAAAAACTATGTTTCTGCTTAAAAATGAATATATTATTTCAAAACTTCAAATTAAATTATGCCATACAATGCCCCACCTTGTTGTCCCATTTGATTAATTTTATCTTCAACTGATGCATCCTTAATCAATTCTGGGGCGTGGTGTGGTTTTTTGCGGGCATCAATAATCATCGGGCCCTTACAACCCCAATGCTTATCGATTGTAAAATCATTAATACCGTAAATATCAGCCGCCGGATTGCTTCTTGTAAATGCTATCCAAACCATATTGTTTATATTCTTAGCTGTAAATTCAGAATCATCACACAGTATAATAAGCGGTAAGCCTGATAAATCCTGATCCATTAAAGCCATGTTTAGCGTAGCAATTTCGGTAGCAGTTTTTTCAAGATTTTGATATAAATCTGCCTGCAAAGTTAAAACACCAGCCATCGCAATTTTTGGATTTGAAAAACCTTCAGCAAGTGTTAACTCCGGAAACTCATTCCAAAGTGTTCGCTTTTTATCGCCTGCAGCTGCTATAACTACTTTCGAACCGATATTTAATCCTGCGCCACTATAATCTAGAGTATCAATAGTGGTATTTGTATAGAAATGAAGGTCGGTTTTTAAATCGATACGCTCTAAAATATGCTGAATAAATTCTTCGATATGATGTGTACTCAAAGCCTCATTATCTTCTCTGGCTGCAATGAATAGATATTTAGCCAGACTTAATTGATTTTTGCCCAAGATATGATTGGCTATCGTTAAAATCTCCTGAGGTTTTCTTTCCTTTAAATAAGGTGTATATCTCTCGCTTCCAATTGCGAGAAGTAACGGATGTACGCCTGCAGCATCAACAGCATGAACTTCTTTTAAACCATGAATTTCCTGAGGAATTGCCGAGCCAGTAATTTCATGAATCAAGGCACCAAAACTTGTATCTTCTTGTGGAGGTCGGCCAACAACTGTGAATGACCAAATTGCATCCTTTTTATGATATACATTATGCACTTTCATCAGCGGAAAGGGATGTGTTAAACTATAATAACCTAAATGGTCGCCAAATGGCCCTTCAGGTTTATTTTCGTTTGGATAAACCGTTCCAGTGATAATAAAATCAGCATCAGCAGAAATACAAAAACCTTCATCATCATAAAAATACCTGAATCTCCTTCCGCCTAAAGCACCCGCAAAAGTCATTTCTGATAAACCTTCTGGTAATGGCATAACTGCCGCAAGCGGATGAGATGGTGGCCCGCCAACAAAAATACTAACCTTAAGCTGCAAGCCTAGAGCATTTGCTTTTGATTGATGCACACCGATACCACGATGAATTTGGTAATGCAAACCGATTTCTTTGTTTTGAATATAATCGTTACCACCAAGTTGAATGCGATACATTCCGAGATTTGCATTTAAGACACCAGGTTTATCAACATCCTCGGTATAAACTTGTGGCATGGTAACAAACGGACCACCATCCATTGGCCAGTTAACAATTTGAGGTAATTTGCTAATATCCGTTTTTAAGAAATTACGTTTTGCCGAGGGCGTTTTTAATGGCAAAGCAGAAAGTGCTGTAAATGCAGTTCCCGCATATTTGAATGGTTTTTTAAGCGCTTTCATTGGGTCTGAACGTAATCCAACCAATTGCTGCACTTTAGGTAAAGTATCTCTGAAAATAAATTTCGAGCGCTCTAACGTCCCAAATAAATTTGAAACAGCCGGAAAAGGACTTCCCTTAACCTTTTCAAACAGAATAGCTGGTCCACCGTTTTCGTACACACGTAAGTGAATGGCAGCCATTTCCAAATAAGGATCTACTTCATCTCTTATACGTAATAAATGTCCATGCTTTTCGAGGTCGGAAATACATTCTGCTAAACTTTTATATGCCATGCCCAAAGATATATGCTGCAAAACAAAAAAGCCACAGATTAGCAGATTTTATATATAATCTGCTAATCTATGGCTTTTTAAAAACAAATGATTTTATTTCTTCCCTGCGAACGAGCGTAACATCCAGGTATTTTTTTCTTTAAATTGCATAAAGCGATTAACCATATCGTTCGAGCCATCATCACCCGCCTTATCTGTTTCTTCTAATAACTGGCGTTCAATATCAATTAAAGTAGCCATATCTTGCAAAACTTCGTCAACCATATCCAAATCCTTCATCCCGATAGTATTAACTTCTTTTATTTGAGATTCCTTAATATAATCAGCAAAGCGACTATGTGGTGGTTTACCTAATGTTAAAACACGTTCTGCAATTTCATCAATAGTTAATTGCGCATTGGTATAAAGTTCCTCAAATTTTACATGAAGTGTAAAAAAGTTTTGCCCTTTAATATTCCAATGGCAACCCCTTAACTTTTGATAGTGTATATGGTAGTTTGCCAGATACTCATTTAGCATATCAACCACAGGTTTTACTTCCTTTTCGTTTAAGCTTATTTCTTTAGCGTCCATTTTTTAATTTATTTTTAATATGTGTTTGTAACAATCAAGTAATCTAAAAGTTTCGGATAAAATATAATTTAAACAATACC
The DNA here is from genome assembly GCF_030409415.1 of Pedobacter aquatilis. Lineage (GTDB taxonomy): Bacteria > Bacteroidota > Bacteroidia > Sphingobacteriales > Sphingobacteriaceae > Pedobacter > Pedobacter aquatilis. Next base: position 214,894 of record NZ_JAUFPW010000008.1, read on the forward strand.
TTAATTATATGTTCGTTTAATAGTGATGGTTGTGCAAAAAGGGCACGATTTTCATAAAAAAATAATTGATATTCAATGAGGTAAAATCATACAAAATCATATTAGAAATCATAAATAATCACATTTCTTGTTGCGTTGGTTTTATAATATTATTCGTATAATTGCTACCCTTGTAAAAAATTTAGATAAAAATAAATGTATAAAATAGGCTTAACCGCTTTACTTCTGCTTGCATTAAATGCAACAAATGTTAAAGCGAATAATATATTAATCGATTCTATTGGTGTAGAAAATAATAATGGCAAAAAGTTGATTGTTCACCAAACTGCTGCAAAAGATACATACTATTCTATCGGTAGGCGCTATAATATTCCACCAAAAGAAATTATGGCCTTTAATGATAATAAATACCTTCAAATAGGTGTAATTATTAAAGTACCTACAAATATTCCATTTACAAATTCCACTGTTTCAAGCACAGCTGAAACTACTTCAAAAAATGTTAGCGAACATGTTGTTGTTGCAAAAGATAACTTGAATATGCTTGCGGAAAAATATGGCACCACAATTAATGAGTTAAAATCGATTAATAATCTTTCTACCATAAACTTAAGAATTGGTCAGGTTTTAAAAATTCCGGTTAAGAATGGTGAAACTCCTGCACCGGTAAACAATACTTCGGTTGCAAAAAAAGAAACATCGGCTACACCACCTGAGCAAGTAAATACGACAGCAGAAACTTTAATAGAACATGAAGTTAAGCCAAAAGAGTTTTTGGGCAAGATTGCTGAAAAATACGGAACCACCGTTGAAGATATTAGGAAAGCAAACAATCTATCTGGCAATAATTTACGAATCGGGCAAAAATTAAAAATTCCGGCCACTAAAAATATTGATGAAAACAAGGTTGTAACAACAGCTGAAACCTCAACCGCTCAAACTACTCCAGCTACCAAGGATGCCGTTGGTACACATACCGTTAAGCAAGGCGAAAGCATTTTCAACATCGCTAAACAATATAGTATAACTGCTTATCAAATACGTAAAACCAATAATCTTGAAGACAATAATTTATCAACTGGTCAGGTTTTAAAAATACCATCTGATATTGTCACGGAAATTCCTCCGGTAAAGGAAAAAACTACACCTGCAATTGTTAAAGAAACGCCTAATGAAGAAAGTTTTATTTACAATGTTGGTAGTGGAGAAACCATTTTTTCAATTGCTAAAAAATTCAGTCTCACTGCTTATCAAATTAGAACAGCAAATAAGTTAAGTGATAATGCGGTTACCGTTGGGCAGAAATTGTTAATACCTAAAGCGCCTGAACCTAAATCGGTTGCAGAATTGGCAAAGCAAGAACAAGAAAGCAATCCAGATAGCACTTCATTTAAAGACCCAAAACTTCGTGGTGCACCAAGCAGGTACGGCTTAAGTCAGATAGATGAAAAAGGTGCTGCCGTTTCCATATCAGACCCGGATTTAGATGCGAGTAAAATGCTTGTATTACATCGTACAGCACCAATTGGAACGATTATTAAATTAACAAATCCAATGACCAACCGTACGGCATTGGCCAAGGTTGTTGGTAAATTTACCGAGAACGAATCGACAAAAGATGTTATAATTGTAATGACTAAAGCTGTGGCAGACTCTTTAGGCGCTTTAGATAAACGATTTTTCTGCAATTTAACGTACGGTGTGCATGAGCTTGAATAAAAAACCATTTATAATTGGTATTGCCGGAGGAAGCGGTTCCGGAAAAACTTTTTTTTTAAACTGTTTTCTTCATCATTTTAAACAGGATGAAGTTACTTTAGTTTCTCAAGATGATTATTACATCCCCGCTGGAGAAATGACCCAGGAAGAGAACAAACTTTACAATTTCGATTTACCCTCAACTATTGATAGTGAACAATTTTTAAGAGATATTAAGCAATTAATGAATGGTGAAGTTGTTTACAAGAAAGAATATAACTTTAATAACCCCTTAGCTGTTGTAAAAATTCTTGAAATAAAATCAGCTCCAATTATTATTGTTGAGGGCTTGTTTATTTTACATTTTAAAGAAATTGCAGCATTATTAGATCATACAATTTTTATTGATGCTGATGAGCAAGTTGCATTGGATAGACGTATTAAACGTGATGGTTTGGAACGTGGTTACCCGGAAGATGATGTTTTATACAAATGGCATAATCACGTTTTGCCAGCTTATAAAGAATATTTATTGCCATATAAAGGAATTTGCAATAAAATAGTAATTAACAATATGGATGAACCTGAAGAAATTATCGCGATTACTGAAGAAATATCTGTCGATTTAAGAAACAGTATCTTAATTGATAATTAACACAAAGGCCCTGATAAATTCAGGGCCTTTATTATTTTAATTCAAACTCATTTCAGGAATTTCTCCTTCTACTACCAACCTACCGAGTGTAGATTGTTTAATAAAATCTATACCAACACCAGGTGCTCGTTCCAAAAGTTTAAAACCTCCTTCAGGTAAAATATCTAAAACAGCTAACTCTGTAACCACTTTTTTAATGCATTTTACGCCTGTTAACGGCAAAGTACATTTCGGTAAAAGTTTACTTTCTCCTGCCTTGTTTATATGCTGCATGGCAACAATTATATTTTTTGCTGATGCTACCAAATCCATTGCGCCCCCCATTCCTTTAACCATTTTGCCAGGAATTTTCCAGTTGGCAATGTCACCATTTTCTGAAACTTCCATTGCACCTAAAATAGTTAAATCAACTTTTTGTGCTCTTATCATTCCAAAACTCATAGCAGAATCAAATATTGAAGAACCTGGCAAAGTGGTAATGGTTTGTTTCCCTGCGTTTATTAAATCTGCATCTTCTTCTCCCTCAAAAGGAAATGGTCCCATTCCCAGCAATCCATTTTCTGATTGAAGAACAATATTTATATTCTTTGGGATATAGTTTGCAACCAGCGTCGGAATTCCTATACCTAGATTAACATAATACCCGTCTTTTATTTCTTTAGCAATACGCTGTGCGATTTCTTCTTTAGATAAATTCATTTTTTTTAATGATTGAATTTTGAATTAGAGAATTTTAAATGAACCAGTAAAAAATTATCTTATTATAATCTCCTTACCGTTCTTTGTTCTATTCTCTTTTCATAATCTTTTCCCTGAAAAATTCTGTGAACATAAATTCCGGGAGTGTGAATGTGGTCTGGATCGAGTGAGCCGGCTTCAACCAATTCCTCGACTTCGGCAATGGTGATTTTACCTGCCATCGCCATAACCGGATTAAAATTTCTACTTGTAGAACGAAATATTAAGTTTCCAGCCGTATCCCCTTTCCAGGCTTTTACTATAGCATAATCCGCATCGAATGCATATTCCATAAGATAATCCTTTCCACTAAAGTTTCTGATTTCTTTACCTTCGGCAACTTCAGTACCTACGCCTGCGGGTGTAAATATCGCCGGCATTCCGTAACCTGCGGCCAAACATCTTGTTGCTAAAGTTCCTTGCGGAATTAATTCAACTTCTAATTCTCCACTTAAAAGTTGTCTTTCAAATTCGGCATTTTCACCAACGTAAGAAGAAATCATCTTTTTAACCTGATGTTGTTTAAGCATCAAGCCGATTCCGAAATCATCTACACCTGCATTATTAGAAATACAGGTTAAATCCTTGGTTTTTTTATCAACCAAAGCATTTATGCAATTCTCTGGAATACCACAAAGACCAAAACCACCAAGCATAATGGTAACGCCATCAGATATATCTTGGATAGCCTCTTCAGCTCCTGATACAACTTTATTTATCATTTTATGAATTTTTGGTTAGGCCACTAAAGTACAAAACATAATCTAAAATATACCGTTAAGTATAAAACACCATTAAAGAATAATCAATTGGAATTATTCTAAATAACAGTTACCTTTGTGCTGCAATGATTTACGAGAGAGACGACAAAACATTTATTATCCCAACAGACCCAGAATTTCAAAAAGGGATTGGTTTTATTTTCAGCTGCATGGCAGAACATAAAAAATGCTGTGAGAAATTTAAAAAAGGCAAGCGCTGTAAAAAGTGCCCAGGTAATAAGAAAAAATAATTCTTTTAGATTTTAGTTGAGGTAAACGTAAGTTATTCCATCACCACCTCTATCTGCATGTTCGTCTTCCATCCTATTTACCTGACTGTATTTTCGTAAATACTCGCGAATCATTTTCCTTAAAATACCATCGCCTTTCCCGTGTATTAATTTAATTGAAGGAAAGCCGAGCATAATCGCTTTATCCAGGTATTTTTCAACCTCGAAAAGTGCATCTTCAGTTCTTTTACCGCGTAAGTCTAATTCAGCCCTGAAACCAGAAACCGCATCATTCATTCTACCTGCAAAGGAATTTCCTAAACTTTGAACCGCTTTTTTCGCTTCGCGATTACTAATTTTCTGAACACGATTCTTTTTAACGTTCGAACGTAAATCGCCAATGGCTAAAACCAAATCATTACGATTGATTTCTAAAACAAGACCTGTGGTTTCACTATCATTAAACTTCACATAATCACCAATTTCAATTTCGCCACCAAGTACCAAAGGCTGTGGTTTCGGTTTTTCTACTTTAACCTCATTTTTCACCAACTCCTTTTGTAAATTCTGCCTTAATTCTTTGGTAACTAACTTATCAGCTTGTTTTTCCTTGATTTCAGCGATGGTATTTTCAACCAGTTTATTCGCATTTTTGATAATATTTTGCGCTTCTTGTTTGGCTTCTTTGATTAAAACTCTACGATTTTCATCTAAAAAAGCTTTGAGCTTTTCATTTTCAGCAACCAGGTTTTTAGCCTTATTTTGTTGATTAGCCAAACTCACTTTCGCATCGTAAATGGTTTTCTTTTCACGCTCCAAATCAACCAACATGGTATCAACCCGATTTTGGTTTGAACCTGTCTTTTCTCTTGCCAATTGAATTACTTCTTTCGGTAAGCCGATGTTTTGAGCAATTTCAAACGCATAAGAACTACCCGGTTTTCCCATTTCTAAAATGTACAATGGCTTCATTTTGGAATTATCAAACAACATTGATGCATTTTCCAAACCGTTAGTATTACCGGCAAACAACTTCAAATTAGAATAGTGTGTTGTGATTACACCACGAACTTTCTTATTGTTTAAAACTTCCAAAACCGCTTCTGCCATCGGACCACCGAACTGTGGATCGGTTCCCGTTCCGAACTCATCAATTAAAACCATTGTCTTTGGAGATGCGTGTTCTACAAAATAGCGCATCTTTTTCAAGTGCGCACTGTAGGTACTTAAATCACTCTCGATGGATTGGTCATCACCAATATCAGCAAAAATATTATCAAAAATTCCAACCTCGCTATTTGCATCAACAGGAATTAGTAAACCCGTTTGCAACATAATTTGTAGCAAACCAACGGTTTTCATACATACCGATTTTCCGCCTGCGTTTGGTCCTGATACTAAAACAATTCTAGTCTCAGTATCAATATGAATGTTTAATGGTGTTACTGTCTTTTTATCAGCGGCAAAAGATAATAACAACAAAGGATGCCTTGCGTTTATCAATTTTGCCTTTGGTTCTTTAAGCAAACCTGGCATTTCAGCTTCAATTTCTATGGCAAATAAAGCTTTAGCCCTAACAAAATCTAGTTTGGTAAGAAAACCATGATAAGATAATAATAATGGCGAATATGGACGCAGTTCATCAGTTAACGCAATTAATATTTTAATGATTTCTCTACGTTTATCAAATTCTAAATCACGTAGCTTATTATTTAACGCAAAAACTTCTTCTGGCTCAATGTAAACCGTTTGTCCGGTTGCAGATTCATCATGTACAAAACCTTTTAGCTTACGTTTATTCTCGGCCAAAACCGGAATACACATTCTACCATCACGAATGGTTAAACTTCCATCGGCAACCCAATTGTTGGCAATGGCTTGTTTATATATCGAGTCCATTCGCTTCCTTACATCTTGCTCCGCCTTAGCAATTGAAGCAGTAATTTCCTGTAATTCCTTTGAAGCATTGGGCTTAATCTTCCCTTTCGGATCAATTATCTGTTCAATTTTACGTAAGATATTTTTTTCAATCGGAAGATGCTCAAACAAAGCTTCAAGCGTTGGGTAAACCTCTGCCCTGTCCTCAAAAAATCTTAAAACAGAGAAAACAGTTTGCAGAGAAGTGTAAATCTGAAACCACTCATCCTCCAATAAATAAGTTCCTTCTACCCTAATTTTTTCAACTAATGATTTAATATCAAAAAAGGTATTAATCTGTAGTGGTTCTTGATTTTGGATGATACTTTTAAACTCATTAGTTTGACGCAAAAATTTATCAATTTGGTCAAAACGAGTCATAACTTGCATTTTCGATACCATAGTTTGCCCCATGATACTTAAACAATGCTTACTAATTAATTGCTTTATTTCTAAAAAGCCTAAACGCTCTAAACAATTTTCGGGATATAACATACTTATTTCGCTACCGTCGCTTCAACCAATTTAATTTTTTTAGTTGAATCCGCTTTCTCCATTACTACTTTTTGTTTCTCCAATTTATTGAAGATATTTTTATAAACTTCTGCCAATTCTGCCGGATGAGCATAATAATATTTCATGCTTTGAGCGTGCTTGGCTGAGTCGATTCCATATTTTTTAAAAATCCCTCTATAATATGCAGATGCAACCTTTTTCGATGAATCTAAATTACTGATCGTTGAAATGTATCCATCAACTACATGAATATCATATAATATAGGTTGTATCTGCTCCGGTGGAATTATATCTTTTGGCCTCTTTTCTTTGCAGGCAAACAAAAAAGTTAAAGCCAATACAAAGCATATCAAAATTCTCATGCTTAATTAATTATTATTTTTTGCCCAAATTGCGGCAAGGTTGTTAATTTTACACAAAAATAGGTATAAATGAGCATAGCTGATAATCTTAAAAAATATAAAAACGAAGTAGAATCTGATAATGTGAAACTGATTGCCGTTTCAAAAACGCAATCGAATGAGGCGATTTTAGAAGCTTATGACGCCGGACAAAGAATTTTTGGCGAAAACCATGTTCAGGAAATGGTTGATAAAGAAACTGAATTGCCAAAAGATATTGAGTGGCACATGATTGGGCATTTACAAAGTAACAAAGTTAAATATATTGCACCCTTTGTATCGCTTATTCATGGTGTAGATAGCCTAAAATTATTACAGGAAATAAATAAACAAGCAAAAAAAAATAACCGGGTAATTGATTGTTTGCTGCAGGTTTATATTGCTGATGAAGACACAAAATTCGGCTTAGGTTATGATGAGATTATTGAAATCTTACGTTCGGAGGAATATGCTGGATTAAAGAACATTCGCATTACCGGGTTAATGGCAATTGCAACTAATACCAAAAATGAAAAGCAAATCACCATAGAATTTAACGAACTAAAAGTGCTTTTCGATGGCATTAAACAAAGTTTTTTCAAGGATGAGGAGGCTTTCAAAGAGATTTCAACCGGAATGAGTGCTGATTACAAGTTAGCTATTGAAGAAGGCAGCACGATGGTTAGAATTGGAAGCAGCATTTTTGGGAAGAGAATAATTAAACATTTTAAAGCTAATCCATCTGTTAATTAAACATGAAATAGCCGTGGGCTATTCTACATGACCTTTAAAGAAAAAATTGTCTAAATATGAATATCAACATTAGAATGGCGGTTGCTGATGATTGCCAAAGATTATTGGAATTAATAAATGAATTGGCCGTTTACGAAAAAGCACCAGAAGAAGTTACCGTTTCTTTAGCGCACTTTGTAGATTCAGGTTTTGGCAAAAACCCGGTGTGGAAAGCCTTCGTAGCTGAAGTTGATGATAAAGTTGTAGGATTTGCTTTATATTATACACGTTATTCTACCTGGAAAGGTTGTAGATTATATCTTGAAGATTTTATTGTTACCGAAGATTTTAGAGGAAAGGGCATCGGTAAAATTCTTTTTGAAACCGTAATTAATGAAGCTAAAAATGGCAACTATAGCGGAATGGTATGGCAGGTTTTAGATTGGAATGAACCGGCAATTAACTTTTACAATAAATATGCTGCAAATTTTGAAGCGGATTGGTTAAACGCTTCATTATCAGAGTCTCAACTTAAGGATTTTTAACCTATGGATGTTTTTAAGTTTGGTGGGGCATCGGTAAAGGATGCGGATGGTGTTAGAAATTTAGCAAATATTGTTAGCAATTATAAAAATGGTGAATTGCTGATTGTAATTTCTGCAATGGGTAAAATCACCAATAAATTAGAAGAACTTAATTATGCATATTTAAACCAAAATGAAAATACACATTCAATCTTTGAAGAAGTTAAGCATTTCCATTTTGAGATAATTGAAGCGCTATTCGAAGGAAAACATGTCCCGGTTTATGATGATGTTGCCAATACTTTTGTAGAAATTGATTGGCTTTTGGAGGATGAACCAGATAATGACCCTGATTATATCTACGACCAGATTGTTTCCATCGGTGAAGTGGTTTCTACTAAAATTGTTGCTTCATGGCTAAACGAAACCGGCAACAAAACGCTTTGGGCTGACGCAAGAAACTATATTCAAACCGATAACACTTACCGCGAAGGAAAAGTAGATTGGGATAAAACAAATCTAATTATCGATAAAGATTTGAAACCACTATTATCTCAAAACATCATCGTTACACAGGGTTTTATCGGCGGAACAAGCGAAAATTACACAACCACTTTAGGTAGAGAAGGCTCAGATTATTCTGCTGCAATTTTTGCTTATTGTCTAAATGCAAATGCACTTACCATTTGGAAAGATGTTCCTGGTGTTTTAAATGCAGACCCAAAGTGGTTTGATGAAACTGAAAAAATAGACCAGTTATCTTACCATGATGCAATTGAACTTACTTATTATGGCGCAACAGTTATTCATCCAAAAACAATAAAACCGCTACAGAATAAAGGTATCCCCCTATTTGTACGTTCCTTTATAACGCCAGAAGGTAATGGAACTGCAATAACAAAGGAGAACAATCCATTACCAATACCATCCTTTATTTTTAAAGTAAATCAGGCGCTTATTTCAATTTTTCCAAAAAATTATTCTTTTATTATTGAGGAAAATTTGAGCAAAATTTTCGATTTATTTCATAAGCACAGGGTTAAGATTAATACTATGCTTAATTCTGCCATTAGCTTTTCGGTAAGTGTAGATGATAATGAAGAAAAGATAGCAAAGTTGATAGATGAACTTTCTACCCAGTTTATTGTAAAATATAATAAGGATTTGGAATTGGTAACCATAAGATATTACAATCAGCAAACCATTGATAGAGTGACTTTAAACAAAGAAATTTTGTTAGAGGTGAAAAGTCGGCATACTTGTCAAATGGTGATGAAAAACAAAGTTTCTTAGGCAATGAATGAGGAGATTTTTGAGAATGAAGTACAGGACTACATCAATTTAAATTTAAGTAGAGATGTAAGTAAAATTGCCTTATCTAAATCTCCGTTTAAAAACATTTCTTCAGCAGAGCTTGCAAATCAGATTTCAGCCAAGAAAAAGTCTGAGAAAAAGCTGCCAACCTGGTTTTCTACACCAAAAATTTACTACCCGCCTAGCCTTTCAATTGAACAAACTTCATCCGAAATTACAGCTAAATACAAATCAAAATTAGCCAAAGGCGATACCTTAATTGACCTTACTGGTGGTTTTGGAATAGATGCTTATTATTTTTCAAAATCTGTTAAAGAGGTTACCCATTGTGAAATTAATGAAGATTTATCAGAAATAGCAAAACATAATGCAGAACAATTAAACGCAAAAAATATCAGTTTTGAAGCCGTTAATGGATTAGAATATCTTGAAAAAGCTAACCTTAAATACGACACAATTTATATCGATCCGGCAAGAAGGGCAGAAAAAGGAAAGGTTTTTTTATTGAAAGATTGTACGCCAGATGTTGTGACTAACCTTGATAAAATCTTAAGCTACACAGAAAGATTAATCATTAAAACAGCACCATTATTAGATGTTACTGCAGGTCTATCTGAGTTGAAATGCGTAAGCGAAGTTCATATCGTTAGTGTTAAAAATGAATGTAAAGAGTTAGTTTGGGTAATCGATAAAAATTTTTGGGGCAGTACTAAGGTTATTGCTGTTACGCTAAATGAATTTGAAAAAGAATTTGAGTTTTCAATTGATGAAGCAAATGCTAATCCAGTTTATGCCGATGAAATTTTTATAAATGATTACTTATATGAACCTGATGCATCGCTATTAAAATCTGGTGCCTTCAATTTAATTGGTTCGAAATATGGATTGAAGAAACTGCATCAACAAACTCAGCTGTATGTATCAAAAGAAATTAAACATTTGTTTCCTGGCAGAATTTTTAAAATTAACTCAATTATTAAAGGCAATGAACTAAAAAAGCAAAAGGCCTTAGCAGGAAATATCATCGTTAGAAACTATCCTTCGAAAGCTGAAGATTTGGTTAAAAAATTTAAAATCAAAAGCGAAAAAGATGCTTTTCTAATTTTCACTAAAAACTTGCAAAATGAACTAATTGTAATTTCTGCTGATATTATCCAATATTATTAACAAATAAAGTCTTTCATAAAATGAAAGACTTTATAGGGATATTTAGAAATATTATCGATTTAAACTTTCTTAACATTTACTGCCTGTAAACCTTTGCGGCCTTCAGCAACCTCAAATTCAACCTGATCATTTTCTTGCAAGCTATCAATCCCACCTAAAACATCCTTAAAATGCACAAATAAATCTTTATTGTCTTCTTGAACAATAAATCCGAAGCCTTTTTGAGTATTAAACCATTTAACTTTTCCAGTAGCCATAAAAAAAATAAAAAATTGAGAAAATTAAACCCTTAAAGATTTGTTTCTAGTTTTCAACCACAAATAAAACGATATAATTGAATAAACTATAAGAAAAATTGATAATTTCGAAACAAAACAATCAAATATAATTAATTGAGACCTAAAATTAAATTAAAATCTCATTTTATCTAAACAAAAATTGATTTATTTGTTCGGTTGAGGTGTTGTTCTCAAATAAGGTTTGATAATTTTATGCCCTTTTGGAAATTTTGCAGGTATATCTTCAGTTTTTATACTATTTACAACAATAACATCTTCACCATCTTGCCAATCCGCTGGCGTAGCCACACTAAAATTTGCTGTAAGCTGTAAAGAATCGATAACTCTTAACACTTCATTAAAATTTCTACCTGTTGAAGCTGGATAAGTAATAATCAATTTTACTTTTTTATCAGGGCTAATTACAAATAATGAGCGAACAGTTAAAGTTTCTGAAGCATTAGGATGAATCATATCGTATAAATTTGCTACAGTTTTATCCGGGTCGGCGATAATAGGAAATTCTACAGAAGTGTTTTGCGTCTCATTTATATCATTAATCCAACCTTTATGTGATTCAGCGGTGTCAACGCTTATAGCTAATACCTTTACATTACGTTTCTCAAACTCGCTCTTTAAAGCTGCTGTTCTTCCAAGTTCTGTTGTGCAAACGGGTGTATAATCTGCCGGATGCGAAAATAATACGCCCCAGCTATCGCCTAAAAATTCGTAAAAATCAATTTTACCAATCGATGTTTCTGCCTGAAAGTTTGGTGCGATGTCGCCTAATCTAATACTCATAATTATATTTTTAATTTATGTTGATAAACAAATTTAATCAATAGAATAGTAAATACATAGATTTTATATAATATTAAAGCAATATAGAAAAGATAGTCAGGCAAATAATGGTAAACGTTCCTGATTTCAGCACAAAATAATAATGCATAAAAAAACCTTGAAGGTCTTAGCCGACAAGGTTTTAAGCATATTAATTTGTTTGGGTAAATTAATTATAAACTTTAATCATAAAAACGTAGTCTTGCAGTTTTTCTATTTGCTTAGCACGTTTTAAGCCTGATAACGCATTTTTTCTATTAGCTGAAATTTTCTTCCCTAACGAATCTTGAGGAATTGCCCTCATGGCATCTAAAATATATTTTGATTTAATGGCAAATGATGCGCCTTCAGCTGAAGTTTCCTTCCCACTAATAATACCAACAAGGTTACCATTATTATCTAACAACGGACCACCGCTATTCCCTGGATTTAATGGTATAGCAACCTGATATTGAGTCGTATCGCCAATGAAGCCACTTTTCGAGCTCACATAACCTTCTCCTAAAACAGCATCATCTTTCGGATAACCCCAGGTGTAAACATTCTCTCCTACGCCTGTACTATTTCTTTTAATTGTATAAGGCAATGCAGTTAAGTTTTTGAAGTTTTTATCATCAATTTTCAATATGGCAATATCATATTCCGGATCTTTAAGAATTACTTTTACCTTGAATGATTCGCCTTGATTATTTTGTATGTAGACTGAATCAGCTCCATTAATAACATGTAAATTTGTTGCAATGTAGCCGTTTGTAGAAACTGCAAAACCAGTTCCACCGAAGTTACCAGGGTTTAACTGTTTGTTAGGCGTTGCATTATTGGTGCTTATTTTACGTATAAGGTTATTTTGAGTTTTAACGGCATTTGTAACTTGTTTACTCAACTGAACATATTTATCAGCTTGCTGACTGTTATGTTGTATAGAATAAATCGAGACAAACGATAAAACAATAAAAGAAGCTGCGACTGCAATTGCCGAGCGATGTTTACGCCACAATTGAACAACCCTAGAAGGATGAGGTCCAACTGCTGCTGCAATTGTTTCAACATCAATTTCAGCATGAATCTTATCTAGCTGATCTTTTAGCAATAGCTGTTGTGCGTATTCTTCCATTGTATGTAAGAACACTTTATGCGAAACTACCTTATGATCAACACTTGCATCATTACGGCGCAACTGCTCAAAAGCTTCAACCTCCTGTGCATTGAGTTTACCTAAAAGATAATCTTCAATAATCGCATCTAACTCTAAATCGTTTCTCATTTCTATTACTAATGTTGAAAAAATATTTTCTTTAACCTTTGCAAGCACTTATACTTTTGTGTTTTTGCGTTATCAGTATTGGTGTAGCCAAACTTTTCGCAAATATCCTGCATGGATAAATTGTGGATATAAAAATCCTGAATAATGGTTTTACAAGGTTCACCTAAATGCTCCAAGGCAGATTGCATCTTTACAAAGGCGGCATCTTTCTCTTCGTGTTGTTCTACATCTTCATCAACAACAAACACATCTTCGTAATCGGTTATGTTACCCGCCTTTTTACTGTTTTGGGCTAATTTTTTAAGCCAAATACGACGGCAAACCGAATATATATATGTTTTAAGTTTGCTGCTTAGCTCAAAATCTCCTTGCTTTATCTTATTGTATAAAACAATTATTGCTTCCTGATAAACATCTTTCGCATCATCTTCATTGCCATTGTTATTAAGTATAAACTGCAATACCATTGCATAATACGCTTTATATAACTTGTTAAGGGCATCTTCTGAGTTATTTAGAATACCTAAAATAACCTCTCTATCTGTTGGAACTGAACTCTTTAAACCGTTATTCACCAGTTAATACATTTTTCTTTAAATAGTAACCCAATATTAGATAAAAAAAATATCTCTAGCTACTTATCTATACTTAATACTATCCACATTATAACGGTAACCCAAAGCCACAAAAAATATTTTATTTTTTTTTATAATAATCGGGTTACCTTTTTACCTTTGCGGCATTAATGGTAAATTAATTAATAATTAAAAAAATTTAAAAATGAAAAATGCATTCAAATTAGGCTTTTTAGCTTTAGCTTTATCTTTATCAGTTGTTGCTTGTAACTCAGAGAAAAAAGCTGATGGCGCTGATACAACTTTAACTGATTCTTCTACTATCATCACTGATACAACTGCTGTTGATACTATGGTTAAAGATTCTACAGTTAAAGATACTACGGTAAAAGCTACTACAACTACTACTGAAGAAGTTAAACACTAGTCTAACTTTACCAATAAAAAAGCCCTTAGATATCAATTTAAGGGCTTTTATTTTTTTTATATTTTCTTGGGTTACCTTTTAAATATTTAGGTATTAACTGGTAATTAAAACGATAATAAAACCTTAAAACAAATTTAAAAATGAAAAATGCATTCAAATTAGGCTTTTTAGCTTTAGCTTTATCTTTATCAGTTGTAGCTTGTAATTCAGAGAAAAAAGCTGACGGTGCTGATACTACTTTAACTGATTCTTCAGCTATCGTAACTGATACAACTGCTACTGATACTACAGTTAAAGATTCTACTGTAAAAGATACTACAGTTGCTGTAACTACTGAAAAAACTGAAGTTAAACACTAGTCTAACTTTATCAATAAAAAAGGTACTGTTATAAATTCCAAATATTTAGACAAAAAAGTATTTTTGTATTCTAAAGAGGTTCAGCTACTGAACTATCTTGCGTAGTCTCGATTTTCG
>NZ_JAUFPW010000009.1 GCF_030409415.1 Pedobacter aquatilis
CAATGTTTACCTAGCCTCAAATGGCCTCACACGAACAGTCAATATATTTTGCATAACAACAATATAATGACCTTTTTAAAATTCTCAGTAAAAATAAAAGCCTCACAATACTTGCAAGGCTTAATCATTAGAAAGTGAAATCTATTTTATTAGGTTGTATAATTCATCCAACTTAGGTGAGAGTACAATTTCTATTCTTCTGTTTTTACTTCTGGCTTCTGCAGATGAATTTGCGCCTAAAGGTTGAAATTCTCCTTTACCAGTAGCAGTCATTCTCACACTTTCTATCTTTTCATTATCAGTTAAAAAACGAACAACTGATGTTGAGCGTAAAACACTTAAATCCCAATTATCTTTAATCTGACCTAAATTATTAACTTTTTGATTATCGGTATGCCCTTCTACAGAAATATTAATTTCTGGCTGTTGCTTCAGTACTTTTGCAAGTTCTGTTAAGGCTTGTTTACCTTTTTCATCAATAATTATACTTCCCGATGGAAATAGAAGTTTATCCGTTAATGAAACGTAAACCTTTCCATTTTTAATCTCGACAGTTAACCCACTTTTTGTAAAGCCTAAAAGTGCTTGTTGTAGTTTTTCTTTAAGTTGATTAGTGGCCTCATCTCGTTTACGCAAAACTTCTTCAACTTCTTTTAAACGCTTTTCTCGTGCAGCCAAATCACCTGAGAGCTTGCTTATTTCTGATGAACTATTATTCTTGAGCTTATTGAAATTAGCATTGGTTTCTGTAAAACGGCTCTGTAAATCCCGCAAGTCATCGCCTAACATTGCAGTATCTTTCTTTAATTTACCAACTTCTTTTTCTAGGTTTTCAATTTTTATTAAACCTTCGTTAAAAGCTGTGTAAAGAGAATCTTTAGTTCCAAGTAAGGCTTTATATTTTTTTGGAGAAAGAACTACACACGAAGTAAGTGATGCAGCAAAGAGAACGGTGGTAAAAGCTAAAAAAATATTTTTCATTGTTGTGTGTTGGTTTATATTTAGAAGTATGATAATTAATTAAACTTTTTATTTCTTAATTAATTATTGTTCTAATGCATTTCGCAAAAATGCAACTAAAGGATTAACCGTTTTAAAAGAACTTATTAACTTATTAACGATTGTTGGCTTTAAAAATTCTTCGTCTGCAATTTGGGTTATCGCTTCAAAGCTTTTCAGCTTTAAAAATTCAATATTCGCATCAGAAGGATCGTATCCCTTTGGTGCATTTTTTAAAGCATTACTAAAACCTAGCTTAAATCGGTCCTTAAAATCTTTATCCGTAATAATTTTTTCAAAATCACCGAAATTATAATCTATTTCTTGTCTGATGAGCTTTAAATGAGCCGCGTCTGGCATCCAATAACCACCAGCCAAAAAGCTTTTCCCAGGTTGAATGTGTATATAATAGCCAGGTTCGTTACCACCCTTACTCTTTGCAGAGAACCAAATTCCAAAATTATTTTTATACGGATCTTTGTTTTTACTAAAGCGCACATCGCGATAAATTCTCATTAATGATTTTTTAGGATCAGTATCAGGAGAAATAAGCGGATCAATTTTAGAAAGTTCTGGTATAATTTGAGCAACTAAATTTAAAGCATCAGCTTTAGCTTCTTCATATCGATGTTTATTTTCAGCAAACCACTCTCTATTATTGTTATCAGCAACGTTTTGAATAAAAATGAGTGTGTCTTTTTTTAGCATAATCAATCCTTAAAAGAAAATATAAATAATAAAATTACGGATTATCGTAATATGGCTTGTACTTTATATTTGGTGATAAAATGTGTAGTAATAAGATTCGGGAATACCTATAATTGAATGGATAAAATATAAAGCACCCACTAAATATTGCGATTAAATAAGTCCAGAAGTTTTCGTCTTTAAGCGTTCCAACAGCAAGGTAAGTTAGAAAGCTAACTGAAAGCATTTCGATTACATTCATGGCGTAACTTACATACATTGCCGCGTAAAAGTAACCAGGTTCAATTTCTACACGTTGACCACAATGTGAGCAAACTTCTTTTGTATGCTGAATATTGAAACCATACATACTTCCTGTAAAAATATTGCCTCTTCGGCAATGAGGACATTTTGCCTTTACAATTGCAGAAAGCTTTGAAGTTTTTTCAGACATGCTAATTTAAATTTAGCGGTTCTGACTTCATATTTAGCTGTACATTTTTTTTGCGGTATTTCTTATACCAAATAATACCAACAACAGTTGCAAGTAAATAAGGGATAACTAAGAGATAAATAACACCAGTATTTAAACCTGCTGCTTGCGTATTTCCATTTTTAACGCCCTGCTCGGCATTAATAGTACACATAGCGCATTGGGCTTGTACATTTGCTGCAAAAAATAAAACGCAGGCAATTGAAAATAAGATAAAAGTGAATGTCTTTTTCATCTTTGCAAATATAAGATTTAACGTGTGAGGGGTAGCAAAAATTATGTCATAAAAAAACCCCGCTGATAAGGCGGGGTTATTAGAAATATCTAATATTCTGGTGTTAGCTTTTCTCCGCTTAATTTTCTCTTCCACATAATGAAAAAAATTAATAGAAACACATTAATTATTATAAACAAATACGAACCTTCATAAACCCAAGAAATAAGATTCAATAAAATCAATAAGCTTGGCGAAATCTTGAACTGTCTATATTTTTTATAATTGAACTGATAATCACAAAAGCATAATACCACAATTACAGTTCCCATTAAAGTACTAGTTACTTTTAGCAATTGATAAATGGGTGTTTCTCTTATCAAAAGAAAACATACATGATTAGAAATAAACATAAGCATACCTAATACTTGGCGAATAATTATTTTCATAAATTAAGTAAATTTAGGCTTCCGAATATTCCGGAAGCTTAATTATGCCTTCTCATTTATTATAAAATAACTAATTTTAAACTTTCATCAGCATTGGCATAATATCCATTTGGATAGGTAGCATTTGCTGCTTTGAAGGTCAATTCTTTAAAAGTAATCCCATCAACATTATATTCTTTGAAACCTGCAATTCCGGTATCGGTTGGCCTGAAAGAATAGTTACTGCTACCTGCTAACAAGCCATTGTAAACGCCCCATGATAAAGATGTACTTTTAGTTGCTGTTACAAAGCGGAAAGAGTTTGCATTGTAAAAACGGTTGAAAGAGGTTCGGTACCTGGCAATTAGAGCAGGTACTCCTGCGGCATCACCAGGAACAGGTAACATTATTAATGTACTGTTTCTTTTTCTTCCTTTTAAAATTACTGAATCAGCTGTAGCCTTTACTACTAAAAATTCTATATCTCCTCCCAATCCTATATCAGAAGCTCCCCAATTGCTAAGTCTCCCTGGCAAAGCAAAGTAATCTAAAACAGAGTTGTAGGTATCAAAAGTTAATATTGGTCCAGCGCCAGGATAAACTTTATAGGTGCTGGTAACATTTCCAGTTGTATAATCAGCCTGCATATTTATATCGGTAGGGGTTGTGAAATTCATAAATAAATTAACGCCCCCATAGGGTGCATCTGCACCTGGAAAGTATTGAAAAACCCAACCATTAGGTTTACTTCTTAATATGGTTTGTGCATGGCTAACCGCTGCGTTTAAACGTATAGTTGGGCTATCTTCAAATATTCTGTCTTTCTTCTTATCGCAGGCTGCGAACAAGAGCACAACAGATATTAAAACTAAAAAATAATTTCTTTTCATTGTATAATTTCTTATAATGTTGTCTGATCAAATGTGGCTAAATTGGCTTTTCTGTTTACAATATTGGCTCTTAATACATCCATATCGATATTCCAAACCGTTTGCATATAGTTTTTCACCAGCATTAATTTGTTATTGATAATGGTTCTACCTGCAGCAGTGCTACCAGACACATTCAGCATTGCATTAAACTGCGTAGCGGATAATGTTATATAAAAAGAAAATAATTCAGCAAAATCCTCTTTTGCAGAATTACTTGCGTAAGGAGAAATGAAGCCTGCAGCTATCGCCGCTCCAATCCCTGCTGCAGTATTCGGATAAACGGTATTCCAAACATCATCTACATAAGCTGTTCCTGATATTGTTTGAAAACTGGAAGGAAAATCAGTAGTTTGATTTAAAATATGCTGAAACTCATGATGAATAGTATGAAAATAGCTATCCGTTAAAAATTCGGCATTAATACCTGTTGTAGCATTGAGTGCATTTACTTCATAAAGCGTTATTTTCTTTGCACCTTCTGCAGTTCCTACAATCCGGGTACCGTTATTATTATAAGCTGCCTCGCCGATGAAATTGATTAATTTGGGAAAATAGCGTTTTATGAAAGCCTTGCTTCCTGTTACATCATCATAAGGCTCGAAACCTAAATACTTAAATAATTTGGTTAAACGAATAGAACTATTATAACTTGCCGGCACCAAATTATAATTCAAATTAGATTCCTTATCTACGTATTTATATAAAATATCTACATTATAGTTCAGTATATAATTGTTATAAATGTAATTATCTAATGGATTTTTCTCCGTTGATGAATCAACAAAAACGCTGTTTGAATCTAATTTTTCCTTTTTACAAGCGCTTGTAATCAATACGCTTGAAATAATAAGTAAATAAATTTTATTGTATTTCATAATTATCTTGGATTAGCAGTTAAACCTGAACTTATAACATCCTGTGGTAATTGCAAGGCACGTCTATTGTCTCTTACACTTAAAGTGTTAGTACTAATAGGCCCAACCGTATTTGAAACGATTGTTCTTCTGGTTATTTCTATACCATAACGTTTCACATCGAACCAGCGTAAACCGGTATGTAGTGTTTCTACTCTTCTATAAAACAGAACTGCATGGAGCATATTTTCTTGTGTTCCGGCTTCTATTGCATATTCAGAGTTAAATTTCTTTTTACCTGTAGATACTGCTGCAGTTGAATATGCTCGTCCATTGGCCCAGGTGTTAATCATTACCTCAGTTAAAACAGGATTTGTATTGTAGGTATTATTAACGAAAAGTTGCATATCGGCGATAGCGGCTGAGTAATTTTTCAAATGAATGTTTGCTTCAGCCCGCGTTAAAAGAGCTTCTTCGGCGGTGAATGGTGTAAACACGCCATGAGCATAGCCTATGCCCGCAACAGGATCTGTATATTCAAACTGATAGGAGGCATGTGGCAAGAGCACTTTATCCAAATTAGCTCCAGAATATGTGTATGTACGAATTCTATATCCAGCATTTGTAATACCATGCGGGGTAGCTGATAGAAGTGTTTCTCTTCCTGCGATGTATGCACCGTGAGAATATCTACTACCTGTAAAATAGTTTCCAAAAATAGTACCTATGGCCGATGCTGGTGTACTAATTAAGAAATTTGCCTTGATATTACTAGAATTGTATTCTCTGGTCATATTGGCAAAAACTGCACTAAAACTTGAAAGTGTTGTCCAATCTCTTAAATAGGCTGATGGCGAATTATTAAATGCAGCAGAAGAATAATTTACCGCTTTTGCCCAATCTCCTTTGTAAAGAAATAATCTTGCGGCAAATGCATTTGCCGCAGATTTGTTAAAATGATATTTTGCCGCATTTGCATTTGAATATGATGCATCATTAATTAATGGTAAACCTTCTTCAATATCCTTAATCATAAAACCGTAAACTTCTGCCACAGTGTTTCGTTGATATTTTGGATTAAGAGTTGTTTCAGATTTGGTCATATAGGTTACGCCTAAATCAGTTGCAGATTTATTTGGAGAATAATGTTGAGCAAATACATTTACCAAAATAAAGTGGCCGTAAGCTCTTGCTACCAATGCTTCACCTCTTTGTGCCGAAAGCGAAGTTGGATTTCCTTGCGCTTCTATAGCAGATAACGCGGCATTAGCGCTAGCTATAGCGCCATAGCAAGAACCCCACAATCTGTCTATTCCATCATTAGAAGTTTCAGTTACATCTTCCCATTTAAATAACTGCTGACTAATTCTATCGCTGTAAGGATTTGATTCTCCGTAATCATCCACGTTATCGGATGATAATTCAGTTGCTAAAACGTAAGAATTTTGAGGATAGGCAGACACTAACATTTTGGAAATTTTTTCCGTATTATCTAGCTCTGCTCTATTATCTGGCAATTCATCAAGGTATTTTTTACATGAAGAAATACTTAAGATTGTAATTGCACTAATGGCTATAAATAAATATTTGTTTTTCATTTTCAATTCAATAATTAAAATCCAACTCTTAAAGTCAATGTGTATTGTTTTGGAATTGGCAGAGCCACACCGCCGGCATTTACAAATTCCGGATCCTGACCGTTTAATTGCCTATCAGCATATATAAGCCATAAATTTGTGGCATTTAAACGTAAGCTTGCTGCCGAAATTCCAATTTTTGCAAGCCCATTTTTTGGAAAATCATAGGATAGTGATATATCTTTTAATCTTACAAAATCACCTTTAGCCACATTTGCTGTAGAATAATTATAAGAATTGTATGCGATTCTATAATTAGCATCGTTTCTTAAATACCTGGAATCTAAAATTACTGGTATGTTAGTTTTCAACTCATCACCAGGTACCGTCCAGGCATCAAAAAATTCTCTTGTATTGGCATCCAAATCTGTATATCCTGTTTTAAATGCTGGATCTAAACGAACAACGTTGCCATATGAGTAGGTTACAAAAACATTTAATTTAAATGCTTTGTAAGCGAAAATATTCCCAAAGCTTCCTAAATGGGTAGGTTCCAAGGTTCCTTCATATTTTAAGAAATCTACTTTGTCTCTATTTTGAAGATAAACTCCAGAAACAGTTGTAGAACCATCGCTATTAGTGAAACGTGGCAATCCATCACTTTGCAAGCCTACAAATGGAATAGAGAATAAAGAGCGTGCAGCATAACCTTCCAAACCATAGCCCCTGCCGGTAATTAAATCAATTACTCTAGCATTATTTTCAGATTGAGTTATTTTATTTGTAGCGTGGGTGTAGATAAAGTTAGATGTCCATGAGAAATTACCTTTTTTTAGAAGTGTTCCGGCAATACTTACTTCGATACCGCTAGATTTCATATCAGCCACATTACCATATTTAGTAATTTCCCCACCTAATCCCTGCGTATTTACTATCCCAATTAAATCAAAATTATTTCTCTTGTAATAATCGACATCAACAGCTAATCTATTTTTGAATAAGCTAAAGCTAGTACCTAAATTTAATTCATGTTTTTTCTCGTAGGTTAACTCCGAATTCTCTAAATCATCTAGTTCTAAACCTGTTTCTCTATCTGCAGCTGTTGGTCTCCATGGGTTATAACTCGAATAAATTGCCTGAGAATTTGTTACATAACTTGGTCCTCTATTTGCCGATAAACCATAGGATCCTTTAAATGTTAAACTGGAGAATGGTGTATTCAGCTTTTGGAAAAAGTCTTCCTGCATTACATTCCAAAGACCGGATACACTCCATGTAGGTAACCATCTAGCTGTTCTAGATTTACCTAAACGATTGCTTCCTTCATATCTACCAGTAGCTTTGATGGTATATTTATTATCAAAAGTATAAGCACCTTCACCGAAGAATGCAACCTCTTTACTTCGGGTATTGCCAACTCTAAAATATTCAGTATTTTCTTCTGAAGCTCTTTTGAATATACGGTAATCGGTAAATGGAATTTCTCCTAATCCATATTGCAAACCCCAACCCCTATTCCAATTATTGTTTCTGGTAATAGAGCTTAATGTAGAACCAGTTACAAAATCAACTGTATGTTTTTCGGCGAAAGTTTCGTTATATTGAGCGGTAAAGCGGAAATCATCACTCGTCATTTTGTAGTCTGTACGATTATATATACCACCAGCTGGTAGAATAGTTACTGGTACTGCATATAAAATACTCGGATCTGTGTATAAATATGGATTAGCATCTCTTATAATAGTTGTGCCCATTGCTCTGTAAGCCATTGCTTGGTTAGACTCGTCTTTAATGTAGTGCTGTTGAGATGTTTGCTGATATCTAGTAGAAGCTAAAAATCCGAAATCCAGGGTTTTTAATGCCTTCCATTTTAATTCGCCTTGAAATTTAACATCTGCAACATTTACATCCATGTAATTATTTTCCATCTCTTTCAAAATGTTGAATGGAGCATAATTTCTTGTATATGTTTCTTTGGGATCTAATGTTCTTGATGAATTTAATGCGTAAGAGAAAGGGTTAATATCAAAATCACGACCAACTGTACCAAAAACAACATCAGTTGATTGTCCTAATGTACCTGGAGCTCTTTGATCTCTGTAAGAACCATTTGATAAAAGTGTTAGCTTTAAATTGTTTCGAAGATTATATGTAGCATTAAAATTTGCAGTATATCGTTTAAATTTGCTTTGCTTTGACCATCCTGGATCAGTAATAGCACTTAAGGAGGCATAATATTGAGCCTTCTCCGAACCTGAAGTTATACTCACAGAATGGTTCTGAGCAATATTTGTACTAAATAACTCATTAAACCAATCTGTATTTCTGTATTCAGCCTCTCTTAAATAGGCATTTTTTGCCGCTTCAGTATTTAACAGCTGACCAGAATTAATTAATTGAAACATTTTGCCATAAACACCACTACTCGCTGCGTTTGATACACTAGAATTGTTTAACCATCCTCTCTGTTCCAACATTTGATAAACCCCCATTTGCTCTTGCGAGTTCATGATGTTGTAGTTATTGTACGATGGAGTAGCACGAGTTGTTAATTCAGAAACATAATTTAACGAACTAACTCCATTTTTGCCTCTCTTTGTTGTGATTACGATAACGCCTCCCATACCTTTGGCACCGTATATTGAGGTTGCTGCACCATCTTTTAAAACTTGGAAAGATTCAATATCATTTGAGTTTAAACCACCAACAGCAGAACTGATTAATGTTAATGCATCTCCAGATGAAAGTGCATCAGAACTTACATCTGCCACATCTTCTAAAATTACACCATCAACAACCCAAAGTGGTTTTGAACTTCCAAAAATTGAGGTTGCTCCACGAACTCTAATCTTAGGCGCAGTACCAAAGGTTCCCGTTGTGTTTTGTACAACAACTCCAGCTACTCTACCATCTAACATCCTACTTGGATCAGGCAAGCCGCCAATTTCAGCATCAGTAACTTTTAGGTTTGAGGTAGCTCCTGTAAATGTTCTTTTATCCACCTTTGTACCCATACCGGTTATTACAATTTCATTTAATTGATTGGCATCATCCTGAAGCGAGATATTAATTGTCGATCTACCATTAACAGATATTTCGATGCTTTTATAGCCAACTGAAGAAACAACTAAAATAGCATCATCTTTCACCTTAATTTGATATTCACCGTCACCATTCGTAGAAACTGCATTTTTCGCACCCTTTTCTCTAATGCTGACACCGGGCATGGGATTTCCATCCTTCTTATCAGTTACCTGCCCTTTGACTAAAATTTCTTGTTTAATTCTGAAATCCGCATAATTGTTGTACTTAGTTGATGCATAAGCATTTGTAGTAGTAAGAGTGAATAAGTAAAGCAACCCGAGTAGACCATACCGCAATCTTACTACAAACTGGTTGTAGATTTTCTGCATAGAAATTGGTTAATTTTTGTTTAAGCAGAAGCTAAATAAAACAGGATGGCCAGCCCAATAAAAGGGTAAGCGAATTAAGAGCGACTAAAAAATAAATAGTTAGTTAATAAAATTATAAGGGGACAATTTTTTTTCAAAAATATAATTTTATTCCATATACCTCTAAATATTTAGATTTAAATTTTTGAGTTGGCATAAATACATTCTTTTAAAGTAGAAGATAGGATTTTTTCAACAACCAAAAAAGCCTCTGAATATTCAGAGGCTCTTACAATCTTATTAATACTTTAATTTTAATGCTGATAGTAAGGTGATATCATAAGGTAAACAATAACACCAGTTACAGCAACATATAACCACATTGGGTAGGTAATTCTTGCCAGCTTCCTGTGTTTATCAAATTTCTCTGCAAGGGCTCTTACGTACGTAAATAAAACGAAAGGTATTATTATAACAGACAGACAAATATGTGTTATCAGAATAAAATAATATATATATCTAATTGCACCGGTTCCTCCGAATTTTGTACTATCAGCCGTCATGTGGTAGGCTACGTACATCGCGAGGAAAGCAACTGACAAGCAAATCGCAAACTTCATCAGATTTTCGTGACGCTTACGCTTGCCATTTTTTATTGCTGAAACGGCCATCACTAAAACTATTGCGGTTAAGCCATTTACTGCCGCATATATTGGTGGTAAAAAACTAAGTGGTTTTACATCATAACCCAACTTCCTTAAATTTACACCAAACAAAAGTGCAACTACAAGCGGTATCGCGATAGATAAAACAATAATCCACTTATTGTATTTTTTTTCTATTGAATTATCATTCATTGGTTTTATCAAAAAATTAATTTCTATTATCTTCCGTCTTTAATATTTCTCAAATCCTCAGCTACTAAAACTTTAATTTCATCATCCAGTTTAGATAAAGCTTCAGCATTTGTGGCCTCGTAATACCCACGAATTCTTCTGTGGTTATCTATGAGAAGAATTTGGTTTCCATAAATAAATTTAGACTTTCCATCTTGCTTATGATAAATCATATCCAACAACAAACTTTGACGTATGAAAGGATAAGTTTGAAGTGTATCGCCACTCAAAAAATCCCATTTGCCTGGTTTAGCTTTTAAGGACTCAGCCAAGGGCTTAAGATTAGCCGGATTGTCAAATGGATCAACAGAAAGGCTTAAAAAACGGATTAAAGGATTTCTCTGATATCCTTCTTCAATCTTTTGTATGTTGGCATTAATTTCCTTAACAGGACTGGACTTATAAAAGAGATTTAAAACAATGATTTTATCCTTTAAAGGAACCCAATTTATTGTTTCGTTCTCTTGGTTTACTAAACTGAAATTCTGAACAGTGTGATAAATTGTATCGGGTACTTTTTTACCTTTTACTGAATGAAATGTAGAAGCAATTACTTTATCTCCAAATATTGGTAAGGTCTTATATCTGTTTTTCGCAAACTGAGGCAACAAGTAAAAAAACAAAAATCCCGGTATAGCTAGTATGCTTACCAGGATTAATGTTTTCTTTATTGAAAATTTTTTCATTAAAAATTTGGAGTATGGTGGAATAAGAAACCACCTTCAATCAGCATTAAAACTAAAAAGTAAATAATAAAGATAAATGTTACCGTTAGCGAAAGCTGCAATCCGAGTTTTTCGTATTTAAGGTGCATAAAATATGCAACAATGTAAAACGCCTTTAATAAGGTTAATGCAATATAAACAAAGTTACCTACCCCGTGAGACATATAACCTTTTGGTAAAACCCAAAGTGCTATAATAAATTCAATTACAGTAATTAACAATAATATTCCAAAAACCTTCCAGATTTTTCCTTTGGTTAGGCCACCATGTTCATCATGACCTTCTGTATGTGCGTGATTTTCTGACATAATAATATCTTATAATTTAATTAAACCAAATAGAAGAATGTAAATACAAACACCCATACTAAATCTACGAAGTGCCAGTATAGACCAACTTTTTCTACCATTAGATAATGGCCTCTTTTCTCAAAAGTTCCGTTTATTGTCATGATTAAGATGATGATGTTAATTACAACACCACTAAATACGTGAAAACCGTGGAAACCAGTAATGGTAAAGAACAAGTTTGAAAACTGTTGAGCTGAAACTAAAGAAACATCACCAGAAAATAAATGTTTTAAAGTTTCCATTGGAGGAATTTTACCCCATCCAAAACCTTCATGGAATAGGTGTGTCCATTCTAAAGCTTGACAGCCCAGGAACATGAAACCGCCGATAATCGTAGCAATCATCCAGCCAATAACTTCTTTTTTAGAATTTCTGTGACCAGCTTCTACTGCCAATACCATAGTTACCGAACTCATAATCAAAATGAATGTCATGATACCCACGAATACTAATGGCGCACCTTCATCAACAACACCAGGAATTGATTGAAATACCAAATCAGGATCAGGCCATGTTAATTTGGAAAAACGCTGAGCACCGTAGTATATCAACAGCGAAGAAAATGTAAAAGCATCTGATAAGAGGAAAAACCACATCATGATTTTACCATATTCCACCGACCAAGGCGAACGACCACCACTCCATGGTCCTGTTTTAACGTGATCTAATTGTGATACTGAATTCATTTGGAAATAGTATAATAGTTTGTTAACAAATTTAACGGTTCAAAAGTAAAAAAACATACAGATATATCCATAATATATCTATAAAATGCCAAAAAATAGAGGTTATTTCCATACGGAACTTATTTTTGGCTAAAGGAATATTCTTGTAGCTACCAACTAAACTGCTGATTATAAAACCTAAACCCGCAAGAATGTGAAATAAGTGCATTAATGGTACAACATAAATAAATGATATAGCGGCGTTATTTCCAACCAGGGTTGCACCAGTTTTGACCATGCTACCCCATGCTACAAATTGCATAAAGCCAAAACCGAAAGCTAAAATCATGGTGAACCATAACATTTTGCGTTGCAGCTGAAAATTTAATTTTCTTAAAGCTCTTGATGCTAACGTTAAGGTGATGCTACTGGCAATGATTATTAGTGTGCTGTAGATAAAAGCATCTGGTAAAACTAAACCATGCCCTTTACCTTTGGAGGCAGCAAAAACCAAATAATAACTGGTAAAGCCCCCGAACATAATGGTAGATGAAACGACGAAAAGCCAGACAATAAATTTCTTTGGCCTTGGGTCGAATATATCTTGTGTATTTTCCATTGTTAAAATCATAAATAATTATTTTGCAATAAAATCAAATAATAAAACCAACTGTACAGCCGGAATATAAAAAAAGGAACAGAACATAACTTTCTTTGCATCAACAAGTTCTCTGTTGGTTAATAATTTAAAAGCTAAATAGCTAAAAATTAAACCTGCAATAATTGAAATTCCTGCTATAAAATAACCTCCGAAACCGTAAAATGTTGGCAGTAAACTAATCGGAATTAAAATAATTGTACTAATGAAAGTTAACAATGCTGATATTTTATCTCTTTTCTTAGTCGGTAATAATCTAAAACCAGCTTTTTTATAATCATCATCCAAAACCCATGCTATAGCCCAGAAATGTGGAAACTGCCAAACAAATTGGATCAAGAATAATATTAGTGCTATCTTATAATCAATATCTAAAAACAAATCGGACTTTAAACTTCCGAAGGCTGCCAAATATCCGATTAGTGGCGGTAAAGCGCCTGGTATTGCACCAACAAAAACTGCTATTGGAGACTTACGTTTTAAAGGCGTATAAGCAAAAGCGTAAAGTAAGATAGAAAAAACGGATAGTAAGCCGGTTTCTAAGTTAAGGTGCCCCAAAAGCCATGTTCCTAAAAAAGCCATAAATACTCCTAAAACCAAACCTTGCCCAGTAGTCATTCTTCCGGCAGGCATTGGTCTATCTTTCGTTCTGGTCATTAACTTATCCAAGTCAACTTCAATAATTTCGTTAAAGCAATTTGCAGCAGCAGTAACCAAAAATCCACCCGCAATTAAAATTAGCCAGTTCTGCCAGTCAATAGAAGGAATATGCCCTCTGCCAACCTGCATTTTCTGACCAATTAGAAATGAAATTGATGCAGAAAACACTACCGTAAACGATAGCCTGAACTTAACAAGTTTTGAAAAATCTGAGAAAAACTGCTTCAATTTTCTTTATTATTATTGTTTATATGTTTTTGTTCGATAAACCAACAAATACAAATAGAATTGTAAACTAAATAGCAATGTAGAAAACAAAATATGCAATGCTTGCGCAACTGGTGGTAAAGATAGATATGCCAATGCAAATCCGCTAAGCATCTGTATCGCCAAAGTTAGTAAGATAAATCTTGCTGTTAATAATGGCGCAGCTTTTCCACTAAACCTATCGATTACCATTTTGTAAATAACACCATTTGCAATAACTACAAGTATGGCAAAATCCCGATGATATGAAAAGATGCCATTTACTTTAGAAACCCAAGTGTTTCTAGCTGCAAGGGATTTCGCAATAACATCTATCGCTTCTCTAACCTCAGTACCTAAAATAATCTGTGCAATACTTACCGCAAGAGTAAAAAATAAAAATCCTTTTAACCACGCAATGCGATACATGATAACCGAAGGCTCTTTATGTAGCTGTTTAGCATAGCTATATGTATAAATCGAGATTGCTAAAATAACCAAAGCCAAAAGCATGTGAACGGTTACTACCCACTGAGCTAAATTAGTTGATACAACAATAGAACCTAACCACGCCTGGTAGCCAACAACCAATATGTTTACAATGCTAAGTACAATAATTCGCTTTGCTGTTTTCTTATATACCAATGAACAAATTACGGTAAGCAATAGGAATATACCAGCCAAAGCGCCAGCTAGTCTATTTATATATTCCGTCCAGGTTTTGGCAGGATTAAACTCTTCTGGCACAGTAATATTTTTATCATGCCTGATGCTATCTGCCAATTCTTTTTTGCCCATACTTTCCAGGTATTTGGCAAACTTCTCATTCTTCTTAATTCTGCCGGCTACATATTTCTCTTTGTAATTAGCTGGCAATTGAGATACATCAGTAGGTGGAATATACCTGTCAAAACATTTCGGCCAATCAGGACAACCCATGCCTGAACCTGTACTGCGAACAATACCACCGGCAAGTATAACCAATAACGTAACGATAATGGTTATTAAGTTTATTCTGATAAAACGTTGTTCTGATCTATTGATCATATCTATATTAAGATAAAAGGGTATCCGGATAAGCAGAAACTTAATCAGATACCCTTTAAAATTTTGTTAAAGCTATCTAACTAGCCCTTATTTTCTGTCACAGGATTGGCAGTTTCCCAATCTTGTTGAATTTTTTCTGCTTCGGTATTTCCTTCAAAATCGTGAGGTAAATTCGACCTCATTGTTTGAGAGAAAGGAACAGTTTGAGGAATGAAATCTTCTTCATGACCAGGTTTACTGTAATCGTATGGCCATCTGTAAACTGTAGGAATTTCTCCTGGCCAGTTACCGTGGATATGCTCTACTGGTGCTGTCCACTCTAAGGTATTTGATTCCCAAGGATTTTGAGGTGCAACCTTACCTTTATAGATTGAATAGAAGAAGTTCCATAAGAAAGCTACCTGAGCCAATGCAGCCATAATAGCCGCCCATGTAACGAACACGTTAACCGTTAACCATTTTTTCATGAATTCGAATTCGGTGAAAGCATAGTAACGACGTGGAACACCATCTAAACCTAAAAAGTGTAAAGGGAAGAATACTAAATAAGCTGCAATGAATGTTAACCAAAAGTGTAAATAACCTAATTTGGCATTCATCATTCTACCAAACATTTTTGGATACCAGTGGTAAACACCTGCAAGCATACCAAAAATAGCCGCAGAACCCATTACTAAGTGGAAGTGGGCAACTACGAAGTAAGTATCGTGTAAGTTAATATCCAATGATGCGTTTCCTAAGAATAATCCAGTTAAACCACCTGAGATAAAGAATGAAACTAAACCAATTGCAAACAACATTGCAGGAGTGAAACGAATATTACCTCTCCATAGTGTTGCCAAGTAGTTAAAAGTTTTTACTGCTGAAGGAACCGCAATAATTAAGGTTGTAATCATGAATACGCCACCCAACAATGGATTCATGCCTGTTACAAACATATGGTGACCCCAAACGATGAACGAAAGTACAGTAATACCGATTAAAGAGTAAACCATCGCATGGTAACCGAAAATTGGTTTACGTGAATTTACTGAGATAACTTCTGATGAAATACCTAAAGCTGGCATAATTACGATGTAA
The DNA here is from genome assembly GCF_030409415.1 of Pedobacter aquatilis. Classification (GTDB taxonomy): domain Bacteria; phylum Bacteroidota; class Bacteroidia; order Sphingobacteriales; family Sphingobacteriaceae; genus Pedobacter; species Pedobacter aquatilis. The sequence continues at coordinate 15,904 of NZ_JAUFPW010000009.1, forward strand.
ACCTCAGGGTGACCTAAGAACCAGAATAAGTGTTGCCATAAAATTGGTGAACCGCCTTCGTTTGGCAATACATTAGTTCCCATTACGATATCAGAAAGGTAGAAACTTGTTCCAAAACTTCTATCGAAAACTAATAATACCACACCTGCAACTAATACAGGGAATGATAAAATACCCAAGATAGCGGTTAAGAAGAATGCCCAGATAGTTAAAGGCATTTTCCATAGGTCCATACCTTTAGTACGCATGTTTAAGATTGTACTAACATAGTTAATACCACCCATTAATGATGATGCTACGAAAAGTACCATACTGATTAACCACATTGTCATACCCATACCAGAACCCGGAATTGCAGTTGGCAATGCTGATAGCGGCGGATAAACCGTCCAACCACCCGATGCTGGCCCTGTTTGGATAAAGAATGAAGCCATCATAATCACACAGGCAGTAAAGAAGAACCAGTATGAAAGCATGTTTAAGAATGGCGATGCCATGTCCCTTGCTCCAATTTGTAATGGAATTAATAAGTTACTAAAGGTACCACTTAAACCTGCCGTTAATACGAAGAATACCATGATGGTACCGTGAATGGTCACTAAGGCTAAGTAAAAATCAGATTTAATACGACCACCTTCTGCCCATTTACCTAAAAATGTTTCTAAAAATGGGAAGTTTTTATCAGGCCATGCTAATTGAATACGGAATAAGATTGATAAACCCATTGCAATAACCGCCATAATAATACCGGTTACCAAAAATTGCTTCGCAATCATTTTGTGGTCCATACTGAAGATGTACTTTGATATCAAAGTCTCCTTATGGTGCCCGTGATCAGCGTGATCGTGATTGTGTTCGTCGTGTAATGCTATTGTTGACATAATTCTTTTCGCTCTTCGGTATATTATTTATTTAAAGCCATTTGGTTAGTTGCAACAGCTGCAGAATCTGTAGTTGTTGAGTCTGAACCCGATTCAACAGGTGCAGGTGCCACAGGCAAATTAAATTGTTTTCTTAAATCATCGTTTAAGTAAGGTTTTTGCTCTGCAATCCACTCATCATATTCCTTCTGAGATACTACACGTACAACTTTCTGCATGTTGTAGTGACCAGAACCGCAAATTTTTGCGCAATAGAATAAATATTTGAAATTTGGATCGTTAGTTTTCTGCTGCATCTCTGCAGTTGTGATGGTAGGTGTAAATTCAAAGATGGTTTGCATACCTGGTACAGTGTTTAATTGTACTCTAAAGTGTGGCATGTAAAAACTGTGGATTACATCTTTACTCATTAATAGTAACTTAACAGATTTTCCTACAGGGATAACCATTTCGTCTGCCATTAAATCATCACGTGATTTTAAATCCTTAAAATCAATACCTAAAGTATTCGAAGCTGTAGTTAACTTATAATTTTTAGAACCTACTACACCATCAGCTCCTGGGTAACGGATAGACCATTTAAACTGTTCAGAAGTTACTTCGATTTGCAGTGGCTTGTTATTAGGATCTTCAACTTTGTAGAAAATTGATCTCCATGTTAAGAAACCCATTAACACTAAAACAGTTAAAACTAACGCCGGAACAATTGTCCAGATTTTTTCAATTGTATTATTGTGTGGGTAATAATAAGCTTTTCTTTTTGCAGAGTATTTGTATAAATAAGAAAATCCAAACAATAAGATATGCGTAACAACGAATACAATCGTGGTAATGATTAATGTTAAATTAAACATTTCATCAATACGTTTTCCGTGCACTGAAGCTGCATCTGGTAATAACATCGCTCCATGAACTGTATATTCCCAATATACACCATACAATCCTAAAACTAAGAACAATGCAAATAAGCTTGCGTGTACTCTGTTCCAGTTAATACCTACAGGTTTACCTTGTGCTTCGCGGCTTAATTCATAAACTCTGATGGCTTTACCCACAATTGCAATGAATAAACATATAGCAAGAAATACCAGTACATAAAAAATTACTGATTTATAAACTTCTCCCATATCAACTTTCGGTGCCGCGGCAGCACCTGCTGCTGCATCTTGCGCAAATACGCTCGTGTTAGCAAAAACAGTAAGTAATACTGCTAAAGCTGCGGTCGTTTTATTCGTGATAAACTTTCTTAAACTCATTTTCTTAAAAGTAGTACGCTGTACTTCTATATAATAATTAAATATTCGCTATTATAAACATCAACTAAAGCTGATGATGTAAGCTTTCTTGTAATAAAGGGTGATTCTTTGCAATTAATGGTTTCTTGCTTAAGTTACTTAAAACCGTAAAGGTAAATAATCCAACGAAACCAATTGCAGTACCGATTTCAACAATACCAAATCCGTTGTGTCCATCTTCCACAGCACCTGGCATAATCATTTGGTAATAATCTACCCAGTGACCAAGTAATACTACGATTGAAACAAATAATAACTTAACATCTGTTCTCTTATTGTCTCTGTCCATTAATAATAAAACCGGAGCAAGGAAGTTCATTGCAAGGTTAAGGAAAAACCAGAACTTGTAATATTCAAATCTTTTGTAGAAATAAACAGTTTCCTCAGGCATGTTTGCATAGTAAATTAATAAAAACTGTGCGAACCATACATAAGTCCAGAAGATAGAGAAACCGAAAATAAACTGGCCTAAGTTATGTAAGTGGCTGTTATTAACCCACTGCATATAACCAGCTCTTCTTAATAAGATTAAGATAATTGCGATAGTTGCTAAACTGCTTACCCACATTGCTGCGAAGTTATACCAACCAAACATTGTTGAGAACCAGTGTGCCTCTAATGACATGATTGTATCGAAAGCAAAAATTGGCGTTGTAAAACCATAAATTACTAAAAAGATACAAGCATTTTTAAAACTCTTTCTGTAAGAATTTAAACCACCTGCCAAATCTTCATTGTAAGAATATTTAACAAACATCATTGCGAAGATGCTATAAACTCCCAAAAACACTACCTGACGACCCAAGAAGAAGGGTACATTTAAGAATACTGATTTACCAGCAATTAGCGCATCGTAATTAGGGCTATTTGGATCAGTTAAACCGTCTGCATTCCAGTGGTGGTATAAATTATGTGTGTATAAACCTGCAGAAATAATTACAATAAGAATTACTGCAGCGATAGGCAACGTTTTAGCCATCGCTTGTGGTACACGTAAAATTGAAGCAGACCATCCTGCCTGAGCAACAAATTGAACAGCAAGGAAAAACATACCCGACATACAAACGCATGCAAAGTAATATCCCATAAGTAACAGGTTGGCAAAAGTACGCTCGTGCATAACTTTATCACCAGCTAAGAAACCGTAAGCAATAGCAAGTACACCTAAGGCTATACCAACCATACTTAAAGTTTTTACTTTTCCTGTAAACTCAAATTGTTCACTAAAATTAATATTGTGAGTTCCCATTTATATCTGCTTTACTTATTGTCCTTTTTGTAATTGTTGAACATACAACACAACCTTCCAACGATCTGTTGGTGTGATTTGTGAAGCATGCGAGCCCATGTTATTTACACCATAGGTGATAGTGTGGTAGATTTTACCAGCAGTTAAATCTGCCATGTTACCACCTCTTGATGAAGCACCAGTTTGATAAGCAGGAACACCGTTGAATTTTTCAATTTTAACTAAGTGACCTTGTCCATCCCCCTTTTCACCGTGACATGGAGCACAGAAAACAACAAATGAATGTTTACCTTCTGCAAGGGTTGTACTATCTGCAACTAATGGGTTAACCATTTTAGCTCCGGCTTCGTTATATCCTTCTAAAGTATTAGGAAACTCATCGTACTCTGTAAAACCAACTGGTTTAGTATTTGCAGGTGGCAATTGTGCTGTTTTACCATCCTTAAAGTTTTTATTTGGCTGATCCGGGTTGTAAGCAATCGGATCATACATGTTACGGGCATATTCTAACCCTGTACTGCGTTTATCTTTACAAGCCGAAAAAGTAGCTGCAAAAGCGATAGCTAAAAACGCGGCATAAACAAATTTATTCTTATTCATAGCTAATGTACTTCCTTTCATTATACTTTACTTCTAAAGCACCTGCATCTTTTAATAAACCATCAATTACAGTGTGCGATGCATTTTCGTGAGCATCAATTGCAATCACAAAACGATCATCAGTAGCACGTAAATCCATTACTCTTGGTGAACGGCCAGGAAATAAGTGGGTTGATGCGTAATAAGTTAAAACCATACCGAAAGCACAGAACAATACTGTTAATTCGAACATTATCGGAATAAAATCCGGTAATGCAAATGATGGTTTACCACCGATATTTACTTTCCAATCGATAACTGCACAAAAATAAATTAAAGCAAAAGCTGCGCAAGTTCCAGTAATACCAAAGCAAAATGCTGCGATATCGATTCTCGATCTTTGAATTCCTAATTTGGCTTCTATTCCGTGTATAGGCATTGGAGTGTAAACATCATAAATGCTGATGTTATTTTCCTGAAGTTTCTCGATGCCATGCATCATCTCATCAGGGTCGCCAAAGCTGCCTAAAATATATTTGATATCACTCATTGTTATATTTTTGCGTAATCTTCTTGTTTAACACTATCAAATTTCTCTAAAGATTCTATGTATTCAGCTACATATTCTTTATTCTCATGACCTTCTTTAATCTGTTTCATCTTAGCTTGCTCACTTGCAGTTTTCAATAATAATTTAACCTCTGCAATAGCGATAGATGGTAATACTCTTAAGAATAATAAGAATAAAGTAAAGAATAGTCCGATTGAACCTACGAATACACTGATATCAACCCAAGTTGGATAGAACATTGCCCAACTCGATGGTATATAATCGCGGTGTAATGAAGTAACGATAATTACGAAACGCTCAAACCACATACCTACGTTTACAACGATTGATAAGATCCAGGTTGCTTTAATGCTTAAACGAATCTTTTTGAACCATAACAACTGTGGCGAGATTACGTTACAAGTCATCATCATCCAGTACGACCACCAGTATGGACCAGTAGATCTGTTGATGAAAGCATATTGCTCATATTCAGAACCTGAATACCATGCAATGAAGAACTCAGTTAAGTAAGCAACACCCACGATTGAACCCGTTAAGATGATGATTTTATTCATCGACTCAATGTGGAACATAGTGATGTAGTTCTCTAAACCTAAAACTTTACGGGCAACCAATAATAAGGTTAATACCATCGCGAAGCCTGAGAAAATCGCACCAGCAACGAAATAAGGAGGGAAAATAGTGGTGTGCCATCCCGGAATTACTGAAGTTGCAAAGTCCATTGATACAATTGTGTGTACCGAAAGTACTAGTGGTGTAGATATACCTGCTAAGATTAAAGATACAGCCTCAAAACGTTGCCAGGTTTTAACACTTCCAGACCAGCCGAAAGAGAAAATAGAATAGATTTTTTTACGAGTACCTACTGCACGGTCGCGAATAGTTGCAATATCTGGTAATAAACCTGTGTACCAGAATAATAATGATACAGAGAAATAAGTTGAGATTGCAAACATATCCCATACCAAAGGTGAGTTAAAGTTCACCCAAAGTGAGCCAAACTGATTTGGTAAAGGTAAAACCCAATAAGCTAACCATGGACGGCCCATGTGTGATACTACATAAGTAGCGGCGCAGATTACGGCAAAGATTGTCATCGCCTCTGCAGAACGGTTGATTGAGTTACGCCAGTTTTGACGGAAAAGTAATAGTACTGCCGAAATAAGTGTTCCGGCGTGACCAATACCTACCCACCATACGAAACCGGTGATATCCCATGCCCATCCAACTGTTTTATTTAAGCCCCATGCACCGATACCATTCCAAAAAGTGTAACTAACAGCTACTACCCAAAGTAATGCACCCAATGCTGAAACGATGAAACCAATCCACCAAGCTTTGTTCGGCTTGTTTTCTACCGGCATTAAAATATCATCCGTAATTTTTGCGTACGTGATATTATCGCCGGTAATTAATGGTTCTCTAAGTATTGATTCGTTATGTCCTGACATAATTTGTATTTTCTTTATACTAAAGCTTACGCTTGTACTGTTGTATCTGTATTTCTAATTTTTGTCATATATCCGATACCAGGTTTCACGTTGATTTCTTCTAATACGTAGTAGATACGCTCAGAACGTAAAGCTTTTGAAACTTCTGAATTAGGATCGTTCGCATCACCAAAAATGATAGCATTTGCTGAACAAGCTTCCTGACAAGCCATTTTAATATCGCCATCTTTTAATGGACGTTTTTCAATTTTAGCTTGCAATTTACCTGCTTGGATACGTTGAACACACATCGAGCATTTTTCCATAACACCACGAGAACGTGTCGTTACATCAGGATTTAAAACCAATTGAGTAAACTCGTTATTTAAATAGTTATCGAAACGTGAATCATTCCAGTAGTTGAACCAGTTGAAACGACGTACTTTATACGGACAGTTGTTTGCACAATAACGGGTACCTACACAACGGTTATAAGCCATTTGGTTTAAACCATCTGATGAGTGTACCGTTGCCAGTACCGGACATACAGTCTCGCATGGAGCATGGTCACAGTGTTGACACAACATTGGTTGGTGAACAACTGAAACGTGATCCAAGTCTTCTAACTTAGCAATTTCCTTTTCTTTAGTAACATCACCAGTTGGTGTTTCGTAGCTGTAATAACGGTCGATACGAATCCAGTGCATTTCACGACGACGACGAACCTCATCACGACCTACAACAGGGATATTATTTTCTACGTTACAAGCGACTACACAAGAACCGCAACCTGTACAAGCATTCAAATCGATTGCCATAACCCAGTTGTTCCCTGGTTTTTCATATTCATCCCAAAGATCGTAGTTTTTGTGGTCGCCTTTATGGTTACCAGCAGAAGCATCTTTTAAGTATTCTTTAAACGTAGCTTCTTTTATTACTGCACGACCTTCGAAAGAGTGGTGCGTTTGTGTTTGTGCTAATTCATAAAAACCGCCTGTTGGTGTAATGGTTACTGTTGTAGCATATTGCATTGTACCATTTACATAAGTTACAAACGGAAATGCATTTTTACCAACATCGTTACCGGCTTTACCAACTTTAGTACGGCCATAACCTAATGCGATTGAAGCTGTACCTTGTGCTTGTCCTGGCTGGATAAGAACTGGCAAATCAACTGAATAACCATTGCTGCCTTTTACGGTTACAACATCAAATTCTTTAACATTTAACGATTCTGCAAATTTAGGCGCAAGGGCAACGTAGTTATCCCAGGTTACTTTTGAAACCGGATCAGGTAATTCTTGTAAGAATGCATTGTTTGCATTTTTACCATCCCTCATTGGAATGTTTTCGTAAACCTGTAGCTGAACATCCTTAGTTAAATTTTTGCTGCTGCTTACAATTGAAGTAGCAACCTGAGCTAAAGATTGAGAAAATGAATAAGCTGAAGCAGGTTTTGGTGCTACAGTTACTACACCTTTTTCTAAAACTTCAGACCATTTTAAACCAATTGCAGGTAGCATTTTAGTTTCCCAGTTACTACGAACAAACTGATAGTAATCTTTAACTGGTGCATCAGCCCATGTTAATAAGCTTTCTTCTGCCTGACGACTGTTGAAAACAGGGTTAATTGTAGGTTGAACGATAGAGTAATAACCTTCGTAAGCATTTGCATCACCCCATGATTCTAAATAGTTATGGTTAATTGCAATTGCATCACATAAAGAAGCGGTTTCATCTGCTCTATCTGCGAAAGAGATTTTAGCAGGAACGCTTTTTAAAGCTGATTCAAATTTCTTAGCATCTACGTAATCGTAAGCAGGGTTACTGTTTAAGAATAATACAGCACCTACTTCACCACGACCCATTTCAGCAACCAAGCCATTAAATTCAGCATCGTTACCTGCGTATAAGAAACAAGGATTATCTAAATCGATAGTAGTACCATAACTTCCGATTGCGGCGTTAATAGCATTTACTAATATTTGAGTTGAAACATCATTGGAACCACAAACAACAAGTCCTTTACCTTTACTTTGAACTAATTCTTTGGCTGCTAACTTAATCACTTTATCAGCAGTTGCATTATTGCCTAAAGTTCCACCAGGTAAAGATTGACCAGTGATTGCATTATATAAAGCAATTAAAGCCGGACCTTCTTCTGATAATTTTACAGGAACACGCGTATCTGCATTTGTACCTGTTAAGCTCATTCCACTTTCAAATTGAATGTGGCGGCTCATTTTTTTGCCTTCTAATGATTTATAGTTACGGTTAGCTGTATATTGAGCAGTAAATTCTTCACCGCTAATCCATGTACCTAAGAAATCGGCACTAAAACTTACAATTAAATCTGCTTTATCGAAATTGTATTTTGGTAAAACTGCTTTACCAAAGCTATTTTGATTGGCCTGAATGATACCTGTATAAGAAACAGCATCATACTGAACCAATTTAGCTGCAGGGTATTTTGTTATAAATTGTGCTAAAACCGCATTTGTAGAAGGACTGTTAACTGTAGAAGCCACAATGCGGATTTTCTTACCACCAGCTTGTGCTTTCGCTAACTCACCTTTAACAAAGCTATCCAATTTAGCCCATGTAGTTTCTTCGTTTTTAAGAACAGGTGCTTTCAATTTAGATACATCATATAAATCTAAAACTGAAGCCTGTGCTCTTGCATCTGTACCAACGTGAAACTGACCCGCATTTGGATTTGGTTCAATTTTAATTGGACGACCTTCTCTTGTTTTTACTAAAATACTCTGGCCGTTAAAGCTCGAAGTATAATAGTTAGGAATACCTGGTGTAACCTCTTCTGGTTTTACCAAGTAAGGAATAGATTTATGAATCGGGGCTGTTTGACATGCTGCTAAAGTAACTGCACCTAAACCAAAACCTAACGCCTTTAAAAAGTCGCGGCGTGGGGTAACGGTACTTAACCCTGCTTCATTTAAAACATCTTCTATTGGAAGTGGCTCGGCAAATTCGTTTTTGTTATTCTTAACAAAATCGGGTGTATTTTTATACTCCTCTAAGCCTTTCCAGTATTTTTTGTTGCTTTCCATTTAAGCTATATTACTGTTTATTCGAACGTTCTTACTAAACTCTACAATTAATAGTGGCATTTACCACACTCTAAACCACCCAATAACGCTGGTGTAACTTTCTCGCCTTTTTTAATTTTCTCATGCGCTTCGATAACCTTTGCGTAGAAAGCATTGTTTTTCTGACCAGAAATATCTGTTTCTTTATGGCAGTTAATACACCATTTCATGGTTAATGGAGAATATTGATAAAGTTCTTCCATAGTATTAACCGGACCGTGACATGCAAAACATACTGGCTCAGTTGGCTGTAATCCTTTTGCTTTACGAATCGCATCTTCAGCAACAACTACGTGCTGAGAGTGGTTGAAGTAGGCAAAATCTGGTAAGTTGTGCACACGCACCCACTCCATTGGTTTTTCTTTACTCTTATCGTATTTCTGAGTTTCAGGATCGTAACCTAAAGCATTGTAAATTTTCTTAATCTCAGGAGAAATATCACCATCATAATTATCTCTTGCCTGTACTGCTTTGTGGCAGTTCATACAAACGTTTAATGATGGGATAGTTGCATTTTTAGATTTGAATGCACCGTTGTGGCAATATTGACAATCGATTTGATTGATACCTGCGTGTAATTCGTGAGAGAATTTAATTGGCTGTACTGGTTGGTAACCTGTGTGAACACCAGTATTCCACATACCCATCCAACCCCATGAACCTAAAGCAATGATTAAACATAAAATGAAGAACATCACAAATTTCTTGTTCTTAAACATTTTACGAACACCAACTTTTAATGGCACATCCTCTTCAATCTCAATGCCTTGTTTCTGTAAAATTAAGCGCTCTAATAACTTAGATGCACGACCTAAAATCACTAAAATAACAATAGCAACTGCAACAATGGCAACAATACCAGCGATTGATAAACCTGAAGTTGTATCATCTTTCGCAGCATTAGCAGCTCCTGCACCAGCAGCATCACCTTTAGCTTTTGGCTCACCTTCTTTAATGTATGCTAAAATGTCTTTTACTTTTTCCTCATCTAATTCCGGGAAAGAAGTCATTGCAATTTTACCATTTTCGTTGAAAAGCTTAACAGCATCAGGATCTCCTGAAGCTATCATGCCTTGCGAATTTGGAATCCATTTTAATAGGAATTCTTCAGAGTGACGATCGCTTACACCAGTTAAGGCAGGACCAATCATTTTCGCATCTAACGCGTGACATGCTGTACATTTAGCCTTGAAAAGCGTTCTTCCATTTGCAGCATCTTGCGCTTTAACGGTAGAAACCGCTATTACGGAAATGGCTGAAAATACGAATAACGATTTCCAAACGCCTTTTAAAATCATCGAGATATCTCTCATAATGAACACTTTATACTTATTTAATTTATTTTTTGTTGTGAAATTGATGTTTAAACTGAAGTAGCTCCATCAAAACTTGAACAAAAGTATAACTTATTAATAAATCCCATGACATAATACTGACTTGAAATACAATTTATAATCATTCTAAACAAATGCCATTTCAAGTCAACCAATCAATAAAAATGCCCATTTTAGAAGTTCTTCTCCAATGGGCATATGCAAACCTGTTTGGTTTTATTAAGTTTTATTGTTATTGTTTTAATATCCAGGCAAACATTAAAGGCGCAACTATTGTTGCGTCGCTCTCTACAATAAATTTAGGCGTATGAATATCTAATTTACCCCATGTAATTTTTTCGTTCGGCACAGCACCAGAATATGAACCGTAAGAAGTTGTTGAATCTGATATCTGACAGAAATAGCTCCAGAACGGAATGTTTTCCATTTCCATATCCTGATAAAGCATAGGTACAACGCAAATCGGGAAATCGCCGGCAATACCACCGCCAATCTGGAAGAAACCAATTCCTTTACCTCCGCTGTTTGCAATATACCAATCGGCTAACCAACCCATATATTCAATACCACCTTTTACAGTTGTAGCAGTTAATTCGTTTTTCATCACATATGATGCAAAAATATTACCCATCGTAGAATCTTCCCATCCTGGTACAACAATTGGCAAATTCTTTTCAGCAGCTGCTAACATCCAAGAATTTTTTGGATCGATTTCATAATACTGCTCCAAATCTCCGCTTAAAAGCATTTTGTACATAAACTCATGCGGAAAATATCTTTCGCCTGCTTGTTCAGCATCCATCCAAATTTTTTGAATATGCTTTTGTAATCTGCGGAAAGCTTCCTCTTCTGGAATACAAGTATCGGTAACGCGATTGTAATGGTTTTCTAATAAATCCCACTCATCCTGCGGACTTAAATCTCTGTAATTTGGTACGCGTTTATAATGTGAATGCGCAACCAGATTCATAATATCCTCTTCTAGGTTTGCACCTGTACAAGAAATAATCGCCACTTTATCCTGACGAATCATTTCTGCAAGCGAAATACCCAACTCAGCTGTACTCATTGCACCAGCTAAAGTTATCATCATTTTACCGCCTTCATCCAAATGCGTTTCATAGCCTTTGGCAGCATCCATCATTGCTGCAGCATTAAAATGGAGGTAATTGCGCTCCATGAACTGAGATATTGGTCCTCTTGTATTGCTCATCTTTTTTTTTATTTGTTGCGGCAAAAATAGGCATTTAGCCCGAAACGATAAAACTTATGTAAGTATTGGTTACAATTAAGATGCATGATGATGATTTGGAAAGCAAAGTCAATTCTCATCGCTTACAACAGTCCGGCTTTTTGGTACAAGGCCCAAAGAAAAATCGGGCGCTTTCCCCTCCAATCCGGTTTAAATGGCTTGGTTGCAGCTCCTATTAACAAAAACCTTACAATCGTCATAAAACAATCGTCAAATAAATCTTCAATAAAAAATCTGTTAATTTGCGGCAATGAAAAAAATTTATTTCCTCCTGTTATTTATATGCCTATCCGGAAGTTCATTTGCTCAAATGAAGTTGATTAAGAAATTGCTTTCTAACGAAAAAGACACTTTACGTAAAGCCAGTTTCTTACCTATTCCATCTTTTGGTTACGCTCAGGAAACTGGTTTTCAGTTTGGCGTAGGTGCTATTGTAGGTTTTTATGCAGATAGATTAGATACCACAAATCGTCCATCATCATTAACACTTAACTTAAACTATTCTACCTTGAAAGCATACAACATGAGTTCATTGATAGACATTTGGGGAAAGGGAAATAAACTTCATTACATCGGCGAGTTACGTTTTAAACGCATGCCTTTTAACTTTTATGGCGTTGGAAATAATACTCAAGAGCTAAACGAAGACAAGTTGATTCAACAACAAATAAAGGTTTTATTACAGGCTGAAAAACAACTGCTGCCAAAAGCATATACCGGAATTTCATTAGGCTTTGAAAATTATGAGTATAAAGATGTGGTTGCAGATGGCATTTTTAATTCAAATCCATACTACAGCAATAGAACAGGGAGTGTTTTATACTTAGGCGTTTCGCAAAGCTACGACTCCAGAAATAACAATAATTATACAACCAAAGGTTTCTTTATCAGAGGAACTTACCAATATGCGCCTGATATTTTCTCAGCAGGTAATTTCACTGGAAGCCAGATAAAAATTGATGCAAGAAACTTCTGGCGATTAAACAAAAGTTTTGCTGTTGGCGTTCAAGGTTTATATAACACGGTAATTGGCAATAACACACCTATTTACTTATTGCCGCAAATTGGTAACGATGAAATGATGCGTGGATATTACGGGGGAAGGTATCGCGATAAAAACTTGCTGGCTTTCCAGGCAGAGTTGCGTTATCGTTACAGTAGCCGCTTTGGTGCAACAGTTTTTGGTGGTACAGGAACGGTTTGGGGATTTGATGATTTCTCTGCGAAATCATTTAAGCCAAACTATGGTGGTGGTTTCAGGTATTTCTTCGACCCAGAAAAAGGCATTAGCGTTCGCCTAGATTATGGAATTGGCGAAAAAAGAATGAATGAAAAACGCCAGAATGGATTTTACATCAGCATTGCTGAAGCGTTTTAGAGATGAATGATGTTCTATGGAAGATGGATGATGGGCAAATCGTCTAATTGCCATCTTCCATTTTCCATCACCATCTCACCTCTTCCATCTCCTATCAATTACTTCTACTCCGCTCCTCTTCATTTCCTGCCTTTCGTTCAGTTTGCTTAATTTTCTCATTCCCAAAATTGTAGCGCACACTTAAGCGAAGCTGCCGATTATCGTAATAGTTATTATAAGTTTGAACAATATTATTAATTACGCTACTGTAGCGGAATTTATTTGTTTTCAAAACATCAGTAAAATTAACTGCTATTTGCAATTTTCTATTCCACATTAAAGTTTTTGAACCCAAATCCATATTGGATTGAGCTTTGTTCTTGTTCAATCCATCAACAGTTGGAAACTGATACCAGAAATTAACATCTCCATAAAAAGTTCTTTTCTTATTGAGGGTAAACTGATTTGATGTAGAAAAATAAGCGCCAAAGCCACTTAAATTACTAATTGTTTGAGGAAGATTCGATTTAGATAAATTGTAAAACAAATCAATTTGGTTTACACTCTGCAACCATTTCAAATCATTTATAACTATTGAATTACTAAGCTGATAATTGTAACCTTTAATAAAATTAACAGGTTTTAAAACTTGCGAAGTAGCGTTTTCATCAACAAAATTCACGTCGTTGTAGCCATCGGTTATTTTATTTAAAGATAAAGTTGAAATGAGCACGCCTTTGTAGGTATGCGATAATTCTACATTGTTACTGTAGGATGGCTGGAGAAAAGGATTTCCTTCAGCATATACAAACTGATTGCTATACCATCGAAATGGATTTAATTTTTTGTATGCCGGTCGGTTAATGCGACGACCATAATTAGCTGAAAACACGCTGTTTTCGTTAAGCTTGTAAGTTATAAAGCCTGTAGGGAAAAGCTGAAAATATTGGTTACGATTGTTTTGGTTAAAAGATATGCCGTTTAGTTGTGTATATTCTCCCCTTAGGCCAAATTGAAAGTCGAACTTTTTAGTTTTTTTACTGAAGTTTACGTAAAGCGCCTGGGTACTTTCTTGGTATTCGAATTGATTGAGTTGATTTAAGTCTGACTGGTAGATATTATCTAATTTTTTGTAAAATGCCAAACCACTCTCATTTTTAATAAAGCTGATTTTTGCGCCTAAAGACAGAACAAAAGCTTTGTAAGGTAAATCTACATCAGCCTTAAGTGTATATAGATTTACGTTTTGATTACTCTCTGATAAATATTCGGCAAGAGAATTTGCAATGTTCTGGCCGTTGCCAGAGTAACTTGTATTATTAAAAAACCGGTTTTTATCATCAATGTATTTAAACCAATCTGCTGTGACCAGAAATTGCTTACCATTTGAATCTAAATTGTGTTTTAAGTAAAAACTAGCTGTATTATAATTTGATTTGATTTTAGCATTTGCATCAGAATTAAGAATGGAATCGATATCTCCGATAGAGTTGAAGATTGTAGTTTTTATGTTTTCAATTGAGTAAAAATTAGTCGAACCGCCGCTGTAAGAAAACCCAATTACAGTCTTTTTTGTTAATTGATAATCTACACCAAGTTGTGCGCTTGGAACAGTTCTGAAATTTCTATCCTTATTTATAATATTCCACGTTTGAACGGGATAAAAAACATTGCTTTGCTCATAAGGAACCAAAGAACCTTCCCGAATATTGAAATTAGTATAAATTAAAATCTTATCCTTTTTAAAACTGAGGTTTCCTCCTGTAGCGAATGTTGGATGACTCGCCTGGATGTAGTTTATATTTCCTGAACCTCTAAAACCTTCGGCATTATTTTTCTTTAGAACAATGTTTATAAGCCCGTTATTCCCTTGCGCATCATATCTTGCAGGAGGATTTGTAATCACCTCAACTTTAGAAATATTATCTGATGAGATAGATTTTAGGTAATTTGAAAGTTCATCATCAGAAAGTTGAATCAGCTTGTCGTTAACCATTACATTAACACCCCCCTTTCCAACCAAAGAAACTTTATCATTCATTACCCTAACACCGGGCACCTTTGTTAATAATTCTAAAGCATCCGTACCAATGGATGCAATACTATTTTCTGCATTATAAATTGTACGATCAACTTTTTTCTCAATTAGTCTTTTTTTAGCATCAATTTGAATTTCTTGCAGATTATTTGAAACAGATATAATTGCAGATGTAATAAGCGTATCTGCCTTTAAAAGAAATGATATTTTTAGTTTTTCTGATTGAATTGAGGAAATTTCGAGGGTATATGGCCCTGAAGCTAAATTTTGGAAAACATATTTACCAGTACTATCGCTTTGCGTTAGCCTATTTGTTTTTGTACCAATCAGTTTAACCGTAAACTCAGTTAAGTTTCTGTCTCCAAAACTGAGTTGACCAACAATTTTATATTGAGCATTAGCTTTTAAGGGAATAACAAAAAGTAATAACAAAACTAAAATTCTGTGCATTAGGAAATCTTAATTTGTATCAAAGGCTTATGGTTCTACAATAACATTTTCGCCAACATTTTGCCAAATTTCTACATTCCCATTTAAATTAAATTTTGCATTTGAACCTTTAATTTTTGTGCCAGATTTATTTGTTAAAACAAGGTTTTTCGCTAATCCCGTATTATCTTTTTGGTTAAAAGTAATTTCATCAGCATCAAGAACAAGGTCTTTAAAAGTTAATTTTGCTTGCCCAAACAATAATATCACAGATTTATCTTTACTAAAACGAACAGAATCTTCTGCAGAATACCTTATTCCTTCGATTTCCAAGTCTTCTTGTTTTAAATTATTTACACGAGAAGATTCACTCTTACTTTGCAACTTAATAGCTGCAACTTTCTGTCTTCCATCCTTCTGGTAAAACCTATTAAATAAAGCCTCATTTTTTAGTTCATATTTTTTTGACTGAGCATACATTACAATTAGCTTACTACTCGAGTATTCATTTTTTGCAATTGTTTTTTCACCAATAAATTTTACCACAACTTCATCCCCTATTTTAAATTTATCCTGCTTCATGTTTTGACCATTCAAATCGAAGTTGATTGTAAAAGTCCCATCATTTAATACAATCTTATTTAATGTACCATTGCTGTTTTTTTTAATTGATTTGATTTTCGATGTAGCAAAGCGAGCCTTATTAACCTCATAGCCAAAAGCATGTTTCTCTGATTTACTTTCGAAAATCACTTTACCATCAAAATCAGTAATTTTTGAGAGCATGTAGACAGGATAATCTAATTTTCTAATGACTCTTCCTTTTTTATCAGCTACCACTAATTTGTTGATAGTACTAGATATGTAGACTACTACTTGATCGCCAATCTTAATTCTGTTACTAAAACTATTCGCTTCAATAGGATAAGTTTTCCCATTTGCAGAAAGTTCAAAAAAAACACCTACTGAAATTTTCTCAACCTTAACAACTTTACCTTTAATAATTTCTCCTATTTCAGCAGCTGGCTGTATATCAACTGTGGTATTTTGTTTGGTTTGTGCATAAACTACTTGAACCGCAAATACCCAAACTAAACAGAACACGATTGGCAATGCCAACAAATAAATTAATTTTTTCATTTCTTTAGATTTGGAATTAAACAACATTTTTATTCTCTCTTTTACCGGGCTTTTAACAAAATTATGAGCCAGCGGCATTTCACTTTTAGATATTGCTAGTTTTAATAATAGTGATGCATAGCGCTCACTACCACAAAGTGCTGATGTTAGTAAGTCTGCTTCGTATTCATGAGTTTGCTCCAGTTCTTTATCAAAAAGATAAATTATAGGATTAAACCATAAAAATGCCTTGCAGATTATCATCAGGATTTTATCTATAGAGTGGTATTGATTAGCATGAACAGCTTCATGCTTAAGCAAAACACATATTTCTGACTCTGTCAGGTTTTCGTTATCAATAAAAACATATTTAAAAAAAGAACAGTTAGTGAAGCCACCAGTTTTGTAAATAACTTTCAGTCCGTTATTATCCAACGATACACTTGCAGCTTGTCGAATTATTTTATAAAGATGGAATAGGCCAAAGGATAGTATCGCAAAAGCAATAATACAATAAACATAAGGTAAGCCTGATAACAAGTTAGATTCTGGTCGATTTGCCTGAACAAATTGAATATCAACTGTTTCGTTATTTATCTTGTTTGAAACATTTGTAGCGATTGGTGTTGGCTGTATTACTTGTTGAACTTCAATCTCTTTTTCTAAATTAAACTGCAACGCAGGGATAATAAAACTTAAAACCAAAGTGCCCAATAAATAAAAGCGATTCGATTTAAAAAAGGTAAGTTTTCTTAAAACCAATAAATAGAACGCGAAAAACAAAGCTATGCAAGCACTTACTTTTATAAGGTAGATTAACAGTTCCATACACTTTAAATTAAGATTTCGAAAATTTCACAAAACCGTCTAATATCAAATTGCTTATTCTTCTTAAATTTGCTTCATCACTAACGTATGCCAAACTTTTTTCACTGCTAATATTTCCAAGTTCTACAACCAACGCCGGAACTTTCGATTCTCTTAAAACCAGCAAGTTTGCATTTTTTAAAGAATCGCGTACTTCAATGCCACTAAGTTTATTTAAACTTTGCAGAACATTGGAGCCAAAGCGTTCAGCATATTTTATATTTGGATTTAATTTCGAAACAAAGATCTCTATACCTTCAAAAGGTATTTTCATACCTGCCTTTGGCATACTGTTATGATGAATTGAAATAAAAGCAGTTGCAGTTTCCTTCGGTAATCTATCCCTCAACGGAATAAATTTATCTCTATCCCTGGTTAAAACTACTTTAATATTTCTTTTATCAGCTTCTTCTCTTAAAATTTGAGCAGCTTTTAAATTAAGGTCTTTTTCTCTTATTCCCGATTCACTTTTCGAAGCACCATCCTGCCCACCATGACCAGCATCAATTACCAAAACCAAATCATTACCCAAAGCAAGTTTTTTAATCTCAGCGTTAATACCAAGCTTTTCTCTGGCTGCATCTAAACCTAAATTGTTATCCATAACATGGCTAAGAAAATTTTGATTGGCTAATTCGGCAGTATCATTCTTAATAATATTTGCATCCAAATTAATCAAGGCATTGGTATTGGGTAAAATCAAAGTTTTTGTGTTAACCAAACCGTTATCTTTTTTTATATCAGCTTGTTTAGTAATTACTTTCGTGGTAATAATCTCTTTCTGATTTACAAAAGCCAAACAGCAAATCGATATCACCGGAATGGCAATCAGATAAGTAAGCCTTTGCAACTTTGAGTTTGGTTTTTTGTACATCATCATAATTCTTTTCTTTAATGGAAGCTTACTAAAACTGTTAATTAAATTGTTCGATGGCATTGCTAATTGCAGAAGCAACTTAGCATAACTACTTTTATCAGTCATTTCAACGGTTTCTTCATCAGCCAAAAACTCATGGTTAGTATAAATTTCGTTTCGCCAGAAATAAATAATCGGATTAAGCCATAGTACGCAAGCAACTGCATTAATAATCAGTTTATCAATTACATGCACCTGATTTACATGTACAGATTCATGCTTAATCACCAATTCCCGTTCAACATCGGGTAAAGAAGAATCGATAATTATCTTATTAAAAAAAGAGCAGTTTTTAATCTTTGAATTTGGCTGAACTAAAATGATTGATGCCTTTTTCGAAACCGTAAACTTCTTCAGAATACGTTGTATGTACCCCATCAAAAATATATTTCTAATTAGCAGAACCGCTATAATGAAATAGTAGGAATACTCTAAAACCTGCAACCAATTTATGTTATCGATACCAGATTCAGCGCCGACAAAATCTTTCTCAAATGCATTATCATTACTGTAGACTATCTTTTGCTCAGAAGCAGTTTGATGAACAATAACCTCTTTTTTATGCTCAATAGTTAGTACAGGAATTACGAAACTTATGAAAAGTGTAGTGAGCAGATAAATTCGGTTCAGCTTAAAAAACGTAAGCTTGCTCAGCAATAACTTGTAGGCCGCAAAGAAAATAGCGATGCAGGCTGAAACCTTTAACAGATATATTAAAATCATGGTTTACTGTTTTCGTTAATAATCTTTTTAATTTCTTCTATATCCTTTTCACTTAGCCTTTCTTCCTTAACCATAAACGACAATAAACTTGCAGGCGAATTATCGAAATAACCTGAGAATATTTTAGAAAACGATGTTTTTGCATATTCGTCTTTGCTAATCGCCGGGAAGTATTCGTAAGTTTTTCCGTAAGCCTTATAATTTACATAGCCTTTCTTTTCCAATAACCTAACTATCGATGAAATTGTGTTGTAAGGAGGCTTTGGTTCATCATCCAATTCATCAATAATATCTTTAACAAATCCTTTCTGCAGTTTCCATAAAACCTGCATAATACGTTCTTCCGTTTTGGTTAATTCTTCCATAACTCAAACTTATAACTTATTTATCAGTTATACAACTATAAATTAAGTTATTTAACTTAAAATTCAGTTTTTAAGCACAAGTATCTAAATATCAATAAAATAAATTAATTTAAAAATGAAAGTTTAGTAATTCTTGGTTGGCTGAAGTCCCGCCATTCGCTGTAGCCCTCGTAGAAAAAACTCGGGGCTGCCGCTGTTGTCGGGTTTAGGGTTAACGGACTGTTTAGCGAGAAGTAGAATCATGAGGTAATGGACACTCAATAATAGCTCATGCAAATTTAACCTAGCACTGCACAACTCCCCTACTTAGTTTAAAGGAGGGGTTTGGGGTGGTTTTAATGGAGAAGTTTATCTAAATCTTGATTATAAGCAATGATATTATAGAAATTAACCACCTTCTAAATATGAAGGAATAGCAAACTATAGAAATAGTTAGGCTATATAATTAATGCAACCGTCATTTCGGGCGAAGCCGAGAAATCATTTAAAGTAGTAAAACAATGTTAAAAGATTTCGCAACCAGGGTAGAAATGACGACTAATACTTATTTAAAAAACGTACAAGCGGCATTAAAGCAACAATACTTATAACCTTAAACCTCACTTACTCAAGCCTGCAAGTGCATTAATTGTTAGCGCAACAATCACTGTATTAAAAATAAAAGAAATAATACTGTGCAATAAAGCAAGTCTGCGGATGTTTCGCGAAGAAATCTCAACATCAGAAACCTGAAAGGTCATACCGATGACGAAAGAGAAATAAGC
Organism: Pedobacter aquatilis; assembly: GCF_030409415.1. GTDB lineage: Bacteria > Bacteroidota > Bacteroidia > Sphingobacteriales > Sphingobacteriaceae > Pedobacter > Pedobacter aquatilis. The sequence goes on from NZ_JAUFPW010000009.1 coordinate 36,183, forward strand.
AAAATCGATAAAATCTGGAGCTTCATCATTTGGAAATTCCAGGCCACCTTTCTTGGTTTTATTATCACCATAAAATAAATGAGCATAGCGCATGGCAAAAGTGGTGTGAACCAATGCCCAGGAAAGAAACATGCCCGAAATTGCAATCACCAAATCCAGTGTTTTTATGTTTTGATTTAACAACAACAATACAACTGCCAACATTCCGGCAAATGTAGAAACCAGTACAATTGCAAAGATTTCGCCACGAGTTTCATCTTGTTTTTTCGCCTTCAAGTGTGTTTCTGAAACAGAGGTATTAAAAAACATATACCAATGAAGCGAAATTAAAATCACACAAAACACATCCCAACCCAACATAATATGTGTTAGGCCATCCATTTGCATCAAAAGCGAACCAAAATATGCCCCCAATCCAACTACCAAACTCAGCAATAAAATATATAATGCTGACCTTTTTTGGATACCAGTTAACTTTGGTTCAGTTTCCATCTGTGCTATTGGTTAAATTTTAATTTGAAGTGCTCTTTCGCTTGTCCTTTCTTGAAATAAACCAAGCCAATCCAAAATAAATCTACAGTGACGGTAACATCAGGATGGTTTTTAATTTCATTCCAAGCTTCTTTCATGCCTTTGCTCCAGTAAATATCATCAAAAATAAGAAGCGAGTCTTCTGTAATCTTTGGTAAACACCATTTAAAATAATTCAGCGTGGCCTCTTTTCTATGGTTGCCATCTATGTAAACAAAATCCAATGTAGGCTGCTTTGCAATAATATCAGGCAAAAGTAAATCGAAATTACCAACATGTAATTCAACATTGCTTATGCTTAAATCCTTAAAATTTTTATTGGCCACTCCTGCTGTTTCCGGGCAACCTTCTATTGTAATAATTTGAGTTTCAGAATTAGTCTTTGCCAAATAGGCCGAAGTAATTCCTAAGCAAGTTCCCAATTCTATCGCAGTTTTAGGTTTTGCATTTTTTGCAAGGCGGTAAATTAACTGTGCTAAACGCGGACTTTTAAGTGCATTTTTTGCAATCTGGCTAACTTTTTTTGTGCGATTTTTATTTAAATGAGAACCTGCACCGAGGTCTGTAACCGTTATTTCAGAATCGTCATTAAAAAGTTTTTTTCGCTGTGCTTCTATATTTTTGTATTCGGATTTGCTGCTAAAATCGTAAATTACCTCGTCGGCTAACTTATAAACGAATGGTGAATGTGTTCCGTGTCGGGTTTTAGCCGTCAAACGGTGCTTTAAATAATCTGAAATAAATTGAATTATCATATATTGCAAAAGTAATTAAACGCCGCAAACCAATGTATGTTTTATGGAAAATAACGCAGAGATAAGCGCTTTAGTAAAATTACTCGATGATCCGGATGAAGAAGTCTATCATCATGTAGAAAAGAAACTTTTAGAGTACGGTGGAGAAGTTATTCATTTTCTGGAAAATGCATGGGAACAGGCTTTCGACGGCCTAATGCAAGAAAGAATTGAAAACATCGTTCATCAAATACAATTTAATACCGTAAAAGAAGATTTAAATTTATGGTATTTAAGTGGTGCATTTGATTTATTGCATGGCGCATTAATCATAAACCGTTACCAATATCCTGATTTAGATGAGCAAAAAGTAATTATCCAACTAGAAGAAATTAAGCGAGAAATTTGGCTTGGCTTACAGTACGAAATGAGTTCTGTAGAAAAAGTGAAGCTAATAAATCATGTTTTGTATCAACAATATGGCTTTGGCGGAAACACCAAAAACCACCATGACCCTCAAAATTCTTACCTTAATCAGGTATTGGAAAGTAAAAAAGGTAATCAAATTTCTTTAGCTATAATTTATTCAACAATAGCCCAAAAACTAGATTTACCGATATACGGCATCAATCTTCCACAGCATTTTATTTTAGGATATATTGATGAAAGCAAACAGGAAAGCACTGAATACGGCGTACTATTTTATATAAATGCCTTTAATCGTGGTAACATTTTTGGAAAACACGATGTTGAGCAGTTTTTACGCCAGTTAAATTTGGAATCGATGCCAGAATATTATCGTCCTTGTAGTAACGCAGATATTATTAGAAGGGTAATTAGAAATTTAATATCAGCATATGAAAATGCAGGCGCAACCGAAAAAGTTGCAGAGTTGAACCAGCTACAAAGTATTATAAAAGACGAAAATAAACCAGAATAATTTAATTCCAATGCAAATGATAAATAAGATAAAACCAGTTCTAACAATTATTATTTGCATTTTTTTTGTTTCGAATCTTAATGCTCAAAAAAAAGTTAAGCCAAATGTTATTGCATATTACACAGGCAACGGCACCGTCATAGATAGCTTTCCCATTGAGAAAATTAGCCACCTAATCTACAGTTTTGCGCACTTAAAAGGCGACAGCATTAATATTCATTCTGCAAAAGATTCGGCGCTTATTTCGAAAATGGTTGGCTTAAAAAAGCGAAATCCTGATTTGAAAATAATGATTGCTCTAGGCGGTTGGGGCGGTTGTGCACCTTGTTCTGAAGTTTTCAGCAGAGCTGATGGGAGGAAAACCTTTGCTAAAACTACAAAGTCATTATTGGCTTTTTTCAAAGCGGATGGTATTGACTTAGATTGGGAATATCCGGCAGTTGTTGGTCACCCAGGACACAAATACCAAGAAGCAGATAAGCAAAATTTTACTGAACTGGTTAGAGAATTACGCAAAAGCCTTGGCAAAAAAGCAGAAATTAGTTTCGCCGCAGGCGGAACAAAAAATTGTATTGATTCTTGCTTTGAATGGGATAAAGTAATGCCTTTAGTTAACCGCGTTAATTTAATGAGCTACGATTTGGTAAGCGGTTACTCAACCACAAGCGGTCACCATACGCCTTTATATTCTACGCCTCAACAGCAGCAACTTTCGGCAGACTTTGGTATTAAAGCAATGCTTGCTTATGGCGTACCAGCGAATAAAATTGCTTTAGGTGCTGCATTTTACGCTCGTGTATTTCAAAATACAACCGACGAAAATAATGGCTTATATCAGCCAACTAAATTCCTGAAAGGTATTGCATCAAAATCTTTTAAAACTGAATTTACAGAAGCAAAAGGTTATAAATATTACTGGGATGATGTTGCTAAAGCACCATATTATTACAATGCCCAAAGTAAGCAACTCGTAACTTTTGATGATGCTAAGTCGATTGCTTTTAAAACAGAATATGTTATAAAGCAAAAACTTAATGGCATTATGTTTTGGGAACTTACCGAAGATTCTTACTCCGAAGGCTTGTTGGATGAAATTGATAAGGCGATAAAACCTTAGTTTCTGCAGCGCAAAAACAGTACAATTTTCGTAAGTTTCTTCCCGTTTTTCGCTTTTACGCTTCGCTTCGTCATTACATTCCTCGCTGCAGGGTAATGCTACAACCGGGGCTAAATTGCAATTGCAATGCTTTTCTTTTAAGTTTTGGGTTACAGAACCATAAATTGGTAAACCCGATATAAGCGGCAGCCCCGAAATGCAATGAGGGCTACAGCGTTTAGCGGGACTAAACCTTGCCAAATGTGAAGAACCCATAATTTTCTGATTCTCTTTTAAAACTTAAAACTTTTCTTTTCTCATCCAATCACCCATTAGCACAAACCAATCTACATCAGAAGTTTTGTTTTTTAAGCCAAAGCCATGGCCGCCTTGTTCGTATAAATACAAATCTGTTTTAACACCATTTTTTTTTAAAGCTTCATTTAATAAAATACTATTCGCCACAGGAACTGATTTATCGTCTTTCGCATGAACAAGAAATGTTGGTGGTGTCTTTTTGTTTACGTTCTGATTTGCAGAAAAATAATGTTTTAGTTCATCTTTTGGCTCCTTTCCTAATAAATTCTTCATGGTTCCGGTATGTACAGATTCTTCAAAACTTATAACAGGGTAAACCAAAACTGCAAAATCAGGACGAAGAGTAACTTTTTCTTTATTTTCAATTTTAACATCGTTATAATGAGCCAGCAATGTAGAAGCCAAATGACCGCCCGCTGAGAAGCCCATTATTCCAATTTTATTGTTTTTTATATTATACTTCTTCGCATTGTTTCTGGTTAGATAAATTGCCTGCTCAACATCCTGTAGAAGTGCATAGGTTTTATCAACCATTATTTCATCACTTGGAAGGCGATATTTTAGCACAAATGCGGTTACCCCAATTTCGTTAAATCTTTTAGCAACATTATAACCTTCATGATCTATTGCCAAAATACCGTATCCACCACCCGGACATATAATTACAGCAGTACCCGTTGCCTTTTCAGCAGGGGCTTCAAAAACTGTTAAAGTGGGTTTCGTAACTTTGCCAATTCTGGATATACCATCAGTTCCCTTTTGTATTACTTCGTTATATGTTGCAGAAACTTTTGACCCTGGAACGCTTCCATTATATAACGGAATTACTTCCTGTGCATTTAAATTTAACATCAACAATACACTTAAAATAAATAAAAAGGACACTTTTTTCATTTGGAAAGATTTAAAATTCCATTAAATAGGCTTTCAAAAAGCCATCAATATCACCATTTAATACTGCATCGGGATTTGAAGTTTGATAATTCGTTCGATGGTCTTTCACCCTTCTATCATCCAGAACATAACTGCGTATTTGCGAGCCCCACTCAATCTTCTTTTTCGAACCTTCTATCGCGGCAATTTCTTCATTACGTTTGCGTTGCTCAATCTCGTAAAGTTGAGATTTTAATAAACGCAAGGCATTTTCCTTATTCTGTAATTGCGATCTTGACTCCTGATTTTTAATAATAATACCAGAAGGTTTGTGATATAAGCGTACTGCGGTTTCAACCTTGTTCACGTTTTGACCACCAGCACCACCCGCTCTAAAAGTTTCAAATTCAACATCGGCAGGATTGATATTAATGTCTATCGTTTCATCAATTAATGGGTAAACATAAACCGATGCAAATGAGGTATGTCTGCGGGCATTCGAGTCAAATGGAGAAATTCTAACTAAACGATGAACACCATTTTCGCCTTTCAGATAACCATAGGAAAATTCTCCATCGAACTGTAGCGTGACTGATTTTATTCCTGCTACATCACCCTCCTGACTATCCTGTTCAGTTATCTTGTAACCATTTTTTTCACCCCACATCATGTACATACGCATGAGCATGTATGCCCAGTCGCAACTTTCTGTACCGCCCGCACCAGCTGTAATTTGCATTACTGCCGATAGCTGATCTTCTTTAGTGCGCAGCATGTTTTTCAGTTCCAAATCAGAAACGATTTGTTTGCTGTTTTCGAAAAGTTCTTCCAATTCGGCTTCTGTAGCATCTCCGGATTGAAAAAAATCAAACATAACAGCTGCATCTTCAACCGCACTATTAGCATTTTCAAAACCATCTGTCCATTTTTTCTTTGAACTGATTTCTGCAAGAATTTTTTCTGCCTTTTTTGGCTCATCCCAAAAATCGGGGGCCATTGTTAATTTTTCTTCTTCGCGAATAGCGTAGAGCAATTCATCAACGTCAAAGATGCCTCCTCAGAGACGTTATTCTGTCTCTTAAATCCTGAATTTGTTCTTTAGTCATATTGGCAAATATATAAATTAGCTTATTAGTTAAGGTGAAAATAAGCGAATTCATTATTTATACTCTTTGAAATGTAAGGAGCTGTAACGACATTGCGAGGCACGAAGCAATCTTATTAACTAGAGATTGCTTCGTACCTCGCAATGACGGCATGAGTAAAATTACCTAATTCTTCTTCATCGCCATATAATCCAGGGTCAGATTCGCCAGCAACTTAACGCCTAATACAAAACCACTTTCATCCAAATAGAAATCTGGTGTATGGTGTGATGGTGCTTTTAACGGGTCTTTACCTTTTGGCATTCCACCTAAAAACACAAATAAACCTGGTACTTTCTCCTGGAAGAAAGAAAAGTCTTCTGCTCCAGTAACTGGCGGTTTAAGTTTTACATGTGAAGCACCTGCCGTTGCCTGCATACTTGGCAACATTTTTTCAGTTAAAGCAATATTATTAAAGGTTACCGGATAATGATTACTGTAAGGAATTTTAACTTCAGCCTCTGCACCTCCAGCCTCAGCTGTTTTGGTTGCAATTGTTTTTATCCTTTCGATAAACATGGCTTCATCTTCTTTGCTGAAATTACGAACCGTACCCAGCATTTCTACTTTTTCGGGAATAATATTCGAACGAACGCCTCCATTAATTGCACCAATAGTTACTACACCAGGGTTTTCTGTAACGTTTAGGTTTCTGCTCACAATGGTTTGCAGGTTATTTACAATCTGGGCTGAAATTACAACCGGGTCAATGCTACTCCAAGGGTAAGCACCATGCGCCTGACGGCCAGTTACCGTAATTTTCATATCATTAACTGCCGCCATCGTTCCGCCTGGGCGGTAAGTTACATCACCTGCTTCGGTTTGCGAATTAATGTGCAGACCAAAAATCACGTCTACTTTAGGGTTTTGCAAAACGCCTTCCTTTATCATTAAAGCCGCTCCGCCTTCTTCGCCTGCAGAAACACCTTCTTCAGCTGGTTGAAAGATAAATTTTACCGTGCCTGCAATTTCCTTTTGCATCGAAGCGAGCACCTCGGCAACCCCCATTAAAATGGCAACGTGACTGTCATGTCCGCAGGCATGCATTACGCCAACTTCTTGTCCGTTATATTGAGTTTTAACCTTGGATGCAAAAGGTACATCTACCCTTTCGGCAACAGGCAAACCATCCATATCGGCTCTCAAGGCAACAACCGGACCAGGCTTTCCTCCTTTTAAAATACCAACTACACCTGTTTTGGCAACGCCTGTGGTAACTTTAATACCTAAAGATTCAAGATGTTTTGCAACTATCCCTGCAGTTCTGGTTTCGAAATTTCCGAGTTCGGGATGTTGATGAAAATCGCGGCGCCAGGTGATTACCTTCTGCTCAATGGCATCGGCTTTTTTCGCAACAGTTGGTCTTAAATCTGATTTTTGCGCCTGAGCACACAACCATATTGAAGAAAGGCTTAACAGTAATAATTTTTTCATTTAGGGAATAGGTTGGTTAAAGATGACCTAATCTAATAATTTTAGATCATGAAATTAATAAATTAACTATATTCTTTATCGCACCTTGAAGGGTATTTCTTCGGAGCTTCTTCGAGAAAATGACTTAATTCTCGAACAAGGTCCGAAGAAGTCTCGAAGAAGCTCCGAAGAAATCACATTATTTTAGTGTTTTTTAGCCCGAAATCCAGAAAACAAAAAAGAGGCTATGCCTTACTAAAGTGACCCCAAAATGTGTCTAACTTTTTGGGGCAGTTTATACAGATAAGCCTCTTAAAATTTGTCATTAATTATATCAAAATGCTGAATTATTTTCAGCATTTTGATATAATTAATGACAAATTTTAATTAAATAAACCTTTTAATTTGTCCATAATGCCACCAGATTGTGCAGAACCGTTTTGCGCCTGTCCACCGCCGTTGAACATACCGATTACATCACTCACATCAAACTTACCATCAGCACCACCAGCTAGATTGCCCAATACATCCTGAATGTTGAAAGAACTATCATTTGGGTCAGCGGTTTTTTTAGTGAGTTTACTTAAGATTACAGGTATCACTGTCGCCGCTAAAGTTTTAGCCGTTTCTGCATTGATGCCCAGTCCAGCCAATTTATCAGTAAAATTTCCGGCAGCTTGCGCAGTAATCGGAGAACCTTCTGCATTGCCTGTATTAAAAATTTCTGCTAAACCACCAATATTGCCAGCTGACATTTGGTTTTTCAAAGCATCAAAAATAGAACCTGAAGCCGCCTGAATAACAGCCTCATTTTGTTCGTTTGGAACTGCGCTATTGTTTACAACACTTTCCTGTACGTTCTCTCGAACCAATTCACTCAAATTTTCTAACATATATTTTTAAATTAATGTTGATAAAATAGGATGCTGCTATTGTAGGAGATGTTAACTGCAAGTTACCTCCTTTGAAAGAAATAATGAAATGTATTTTTTGAACAAAAAAAGGACACTTTTAAAAGTTTGCTTTATTACTTTTACAAAAAACAAAATACTATGTTACCAAAAATAAATTTTACCGAAACGGAAGCCTACAAATATTTGGCTGATCACTTTATAGACATCAACGAGAAAAGCATTAAAGATTTATTTGCTGAAGATGCAGACCGCTTTTCGAAGTTCTCTTTATTTTTTGAAGACATTTTACTTGACTACAGTAAAAACAGAATAACCGAAGAAACTTTAGCCTTACTTATTCAGCTAGCACGAGAATGTAAATTAGATGAAGCCATAAAATCAATGTTTGATGGCGATAAAATTAATGAAACAGAAGATCGCTCGGTACTTCACATCGCTTTGCGAAATTTAAGTAATACACCAATTTTAGTTGATGGGAAAGATGTAATGCCTGATGTTAATGTTGTGCTTACTAAAATGGAGAAATTCAGCAACAGCATTATAAGTGGTGAGTGGAAAGGTTACACTGGCAAAGCGATAACTGATGTAGTTAATATTGGTATTGGTGGTTCTGATTTGGGGCCAGTGATGGTAACTGAGGCTTTGAAACATTACAAAAATCATTTAAATATCCATTTTGTTTCAAATATTGATGGTACACATATCGCAGAAACATTGTCTGGTTTAAACGCAGAAACAACTTTATTCCTTGTTGCTTCTAAAACTTTTACTACACAAGAAACCATGACCAATGCACATTCGGCCCGTTCGTGGTTTTTAGAAAAAGGCGGTAAAGAAGATGATATTGCTAAACATTTCGCTGCATTGTCAACCAATGCTAAAGATGTTTCGGCTTTTGGAATAGATACAGAAAACATGTTCGAATTCTGGGATTGGGTTGGTGGTCGCTATTCTTTATGGAGCGCTATTGGTTTATCCATCTCACTAAGTATAGGCTTCGATAATTTTAAGCAATTACTTGCCGGTGCACATGCTGCTGATAACCATTTTAAAACTGCAGAATTTGAAAGTAACGTTCCGGTTATTTTGGGATTATTAGGCATTTGGTACATCAATTTTTACAATGCAGAAACGCAGGTAATTTTACCCTACGACCAATACATGCATCGCTTTGCGGCATATTTCCAACAAGGCGATATGGAAAGTAATGGAAAGCATGTTGATAGAAATGGCAACGAAGTTGATTATGAAACCGGGCCAATTATTTGGGGAGAACCTGGCACCAACGGTCAGCATGCATTTTACCAGTTAATACACCAGGGAACGAGAATTATCCCTGCAGATTTTATTGCGCCTGCTCAAAGTTTAAATCCACTTGGCGATCATCATCCGATTTTACTATCAAATTTCTTTGCGCAAACAGAGGCTTTAATGAATGGTAAAACGGAAGAAGAAGTTTCATCAGAATTAAAAAAAGATGGTAAAAATGCAGAAGAGATTGCAAAACTAGCACCATTTAAAGTATTTGAGGGCAACAGACCAACCAACTCAATTTTATTGAAAAAAGTTACCCCATATACTTTAGGCAGTTTAGTGGCCATGTATGAGCACAAAATTTTTGTTCAAGGCATTATATGGAACATTTTCAGTTTCGACCAATGGGGTGTAGAATTAGGTAAACAGCTCGCTAAGAAAATTCTTCCTGAACTAGATGGAAATGAAAAAGTTTCGAGCCATGATAGTTCTACAAACGGATTGATAAATCAATATAAAAACTGGAGATAATATCAGGATAACATAAAAAAGCGAGTTAAACACTCGCTTTTTTTGTGATAATTACATACTTTAGCTAAATCTCCTATTTGTTTAGTTACAACAACCAAACGATTATTAATATTTTTAAATCCAAGAAATCAAACTAAACTGATTTCAAAAACAAACTAATTATCTAATGAAAAAAAGATTTCTTTTTGCTCTTGCCATTTCCGGTTTGTGCTTTAGCGCTTCGGCACAAAAGGTACAATTTTCGGAATTTGATTTAGACAACGGATTGCATGTTATCTTGCATCAAGACAAAACTGCCCCAGTTGTTGCCGTATCGGTAATGTACCATGTTGGTTCTAAAGATGAAGAAACAGAACGTACTGGTTTTGCACACTTCTTTGAACACTTGCTTTTTGAAGGCTCAAAAAACATTAAAAAGGGCGATTTTATGAAACTCGTTAGCAGTAACGGCGGACAAAATAATGCCAATACCTCACAAGATCGTACTTTCTATTACGAAGTTTTCCCATCAAACCAGTTAGAATTAGGCTTGTGGTTAGAGAGCGAACGCATGTTGCACCCGGTTATTAATGAAGGTGGCGTTAAAACACAAAATGAGGTTGTAAAGGAAGAAAAGCGTATGCGTATTGATAATTCGCCATACGGTAAATTCACGGAGAAAATCTTCACTCACTTATTTGAAGGTCACCCTTACAGATGGCAACCAATTGGCTCTATGGAGCATTTAGATGCTGCAAAGCTTAGCGAGTTTATCGCTTTCTTTAAAAAGTACTATGTGCCAAATAATGCAGTTTTAACCATTGCTGGCGATTTAGATGTAGAAAAAACTAAAACGCTTGTAAAACAATATTTTAATGAAGTTCCGAAAGGCGCTCCAATCGTTAGGAAAGAAGTGGTTTTACCTGAGATAAAAAAGCAGATTATTGATACGGCTTATGATGCTAACATTCAGATACCGGCAATCTTTGCAGCTTACCGTGTACCGGGAATGAAAAGCAGAGAGAATAAGGTTTTAGGTATGATTAGCTCAATTTTATCGGGCGGCGGAAGCTCCAGATTAAGCACTAAAATGGTTGACGAGAAAAAGACGGCGCTACAAGTTGCCGCTTTTAACTATACACTAGAAGATTATGGCGCATACATTACTTTAGCTTTACCAAATAAAAATACCTCACTTAACGATTTATTAAAGGATATTGATGAAGAAGTTTTGCGTTTACAAACGGATTTAATCAGCGAAAGCGATTACAAAAAACTTCAAAATCAATTCGAAAATAGTTATGTGAGTGCAAACAGCAGAATGCTTGGTGTTGCTGAAAACTTAGCAAATGGTTATACTTTTCATAATAAAGATACCAACGACATTAATAAAGAACTTGATGTAATTAAATCGATTACCAGAGAAGAAATTAGAGATGTTGCTAAAAAATACCTGAATAAAGATCAACGTATTGTATTATACTATTTACCAAAAAAATAACTAAAGCTAAGTTTCATATTACATTATTTAAGACATGAAAAAATTATTCATCATAGCTGCAGTTTCCTTATTGGCTCAAGGTATTTCAGCACAAACAATAGATCGTAGCCAAAAACCTAAACCTGGTCCAGCTCCGGTTATTACCATTGGCGACCCGGTTATTTATAAATTAGCAAACGGCATTACTGTTTTGGTTGTGGAAAACCATAAGCTTCCAAAAGTTACGGCAAGTTATAGCATAGATGCTGGTCCAATTACTGAAGGCGCTAAAGCGGGCGTTATAAGTTTAATGGGCAGCATGCTAAATGAGGGCACAACTACAAAAACAAAGGTACAATTTGATGAAGCAGTTGACCAATTGGGTGCAGATGTTAACACAAGTGCATCCGGAGGTTCAGTTTCTGCTTTAACCCGTTATTTCGACCAGGCGTTTATGCTTATGGCAGAAAGTTTACGTAAGCCGTCGTTCCCGGCTGCATCATTTGAGAAATTAAAATCTCAAACCTTAACAGGATTAAAATCAAACGAGAAAAGTGCAAAAGCAATCTCAGCCAGAGTTGTAAATGCGCTTTCTTATGGTATAAATCACCCAAGTGGAGAATTTACCACAGAAAAATCTATAAATGGCATTACACTGGATGATATTAAAGCGATGTATTCAAAATACATTACACCATCCAGAGGTTATTTAACCTTTGTTGGCGATATTAAACCAGAAGCTGCAAAAGCACTTGCAGAAAAAGCATTTGGTGATTGGAAAGGTTCGGCTTTAACTTTACCAACAGTTGCAAAAGTTAACAATCCGGCTAAAACAGAGGTTGATGTTGTAAATGTAAGTAATGCAGTTCAATCTGAAATTACGGTTGCCAACCTTATCGATTTACCTTTAAGCAGTCCTGATTATTTCGCCGTTTTATTAGCAAACCAGATTTTAGGTGGTGGTTCAGAATCAAGATTATTTATGAACTTACGTGAGAAACATGGTTTTACTTATGGCGCATATTCAGGAACTGGTTCTGGTAGATTTCAATCTAAATTCTCTGCAAATGCAGCCGTTAGAAACGAAAAAGTAGATAGTGCTGTTGTAGAGTTTTTAAGAGAGATTAACAATATTCGCACAACAAAAGTAACTGCAGAAGAATTACAGAATGCTAAAAACCTTTACAATGGTTCATTTGCATTAGGTTTAGAAAACCCTGCACGTACGGCTGGTTTTGCAAGTAGCATTTTAATTAATGGTTTACCGAAAGATTTTTACCGTACTTATCTTCAAAAAATTAATGCTGTAGCTACTGATGATGTTTTACGTGTTGCTAAAAAATATTTTAACCATGATAATACGCGTGTAATTATTGTTGGTAAAACCGATGCTTTTGTACCTGGTTTAACCAAAGCAGGCTTTACTGTTAAAACTTTCGATAACTATGCTGCACCAGTTACGGCAACTTCAAATGCAACAGCAGCACCAGCAAAATCTGCTCAGGAAGTTATTGGGAATTACATCAAAGCTATTGGTGGCGAAGCTGCCTTGAAAAAAGTAACATCATTACAACAAACTGGAGAAATGGATATGCAAGGCAATAAATTAGCGGTTTCATTCAAAAAAATGAATCCTAATATGAGCAGCATGGAAATATCGATGATGGGCCAAACTGCAATGAAACAAACCTTTAATGGTACATCTGGTTACCAAATGCAAATGGGTAAAAAAGCAGATTTAACGGCTGAAGAAATTGCAGAAGCTAAAGCTGATAAAGGCATTTTCAATCAACTTTATTACGGAACGGATGGCAGCAAAGTTGAAGTTGCTGGTACTGCCAAAGTTGGCAAAGCCGATGCTTACAAACTTACTGTAACTTCTGCATCTGGTAAAAAGAAAACAGAATATTACGATGTTACTTCTGGATTACTTTTAAAAGAAGAAAGCACAACCACTAAAGATGGTAACGAAATTACGCAAAGCACTGAATATTCAGACTACAAAAAAGTAGGCGATGTTTTATTTCCTCATGCAATGATGCAAAGTGTACAAACTGCAAGAGGCGGACAAGAATTTAACATCTCCATAAAAGAGGTTAAAGTTAATCCTGCTTTACAAGCTGCTGATTTTAATTAAAATTTAAAACATATTTTTTTAAGCCGCTCCTTTCAAGAGCGGCTTTTTTTATCCTAATTTTTTGGCTCGAATTTGGTTATATTTATATAAGAGTTCAATAAAATGATTTCTTCGTTATGGAATTAACTGAATTGATACATCTATATTTTGTATTAAACACAAAAACAAATGAAAAAGCTAAAAATATTTTTGAGTGTAATTTTTGCTGCAACTTTAACGCAGGCAATGGCTCAAACCGACAAAGAAACTACCGCAAGGATAATAACTGAACAATATTATACTTTTAATGCGAATACGGCTTTGCCAATGGCGAACAACGATATCAATCAAATATTAAGGAGTATGCCTGGAGCGATGGGCGGCGGAACAATAAACCTAACTGGCTCACAGTACGATTTAAAGGTTACAAAAGACAGCGTTGTGGCCTACTTACCATATTATGGAAGGGCATTTAATGCACCATATAATCCAACAGAAGGCGGTATTAAATTTAAATCTAAGGATTTTAGCTACAAGCTTTCTAAAAACAAAAAAGGTTCTTATACTGTAAACATTAGAACGAAGGATTTAAAACAGGAGAATTTCCAGCTTACATTGATGGTTTCGCAAAATGGTTATGGCAATCTTTTTGTTTTTAGTAATAATAAGCAGTCTATAAATTTTCAGGGTACATTAGCCGAGCCTAAAAAGGATTAATGGACTACACAAATTGTACATAATCGTGATTTCGTTCTTAGTGAAGAGGTCTCTAAATTTACAGGAAAGCTCTTGAATATAAGTTTTAGAATTTGGTACAAAGATTTCTCGGCTGCGCTCGAGATGACGATACTGTAATAGTTGTTATCACCAAACCGTCACCTCGACCGTAGTGGAGAGGTCTTTTAAACCTACGGAAGAATTGCCATTTTGAAATGACGGAATTCTATCAGGTGCTTTTCAAAGAATATTACTTCTTGCTAATCTTAATTTCAAAAATGTAAGGCCATTTTTTACCTGCAACAAAAAGTCGTTTAGATGCTTTATCATAAGCGATACCATTTAAAACATTATTGCCTCTTGCATCATCCGTTTTAAAATATTCCTTAACGGGAAACAAACCATTCAAGTCAATTTTGCCTTCAACTGCACCCGTTTTAGGGTTAATGATTACAATATCGTTTGTTAGATAAACGTTTGCGTAGATTTTACCATCGATAACCTCAAGCTCATTTAATTGCGAAATAGCACCTTTATCATCATAAACATCTATTGAGCCAATTTGCTTGTAGGTATTCTTATCAAGATAGTAGATGGTATTGGTTCCGTCAGAATTAAGGATTTTTTCGCCGTCAAAGGCTAAACCCCAACCTGCCTGACCCACTGAAAACGGAAGTTGTTTAATGAGTTTAAAAGTGTTTTTATCGTATTCAAATGCCGTTTTTTCTTGCCAGGTAATTTGCAATATTTTGTTATCAACAACTGTTATACCTTCTCCAAAATAAGCAGTATCCAATTTCACTTGTTGAAGCGTTTTGCCACTTTTAACGTCTATTTTTTTTAAAAAGGAATTTCCCTTTTCGCCAGTGCCTTCATAGAAAAAACCATCGTGATACTCTAGTCCTTCTACATAAGCGGTTGTGTCATGCGGAAATTTTGAAACAATTTTGTAAGTATATAAATCTGGTGCTTTATCCGAAAGAATATTAACATTTGTTGTTAAATCATCCGATTCGCTGCCGTTGTAAATCTTAGCAGTAATGATGTGGTTTCCTAAGTTTAAACCTTCGGTTTTAAGCTTTACCGCAGCAGTATCAGTTTTGGAAATAGCCTTAGTGGTATCGATTAAGTAAACAACAGAATCTACAGCTTTCTCTTTACCAAAAAGCACTTTTACCTCTATTTCATTACCAGATTTTACGTTTAAGCCAATTAATGGCGATGTAAAGCTTCGGTAAGTCGATGTTTCTTCTTTACACGAGCTTGCGAAGCTAATTGCAACCGCAATAAAAAATAAGGTTTTGATTCTGTTAATCTTCTGGCCAAAAAGCATCTTCAATATGGTTTAATGTAAATGTATTATCTTTTTTAAAAGTGATGGCAATTATGTCAAAACGGATTTCATTTTGATGGTTCATAATTTCTATATAAGCCAATGAGCCTAATTCCATTTGCTTTTGTTTTCTTTTCTCTACAAAATCTTCTGGTTGCCCAAAGGAAACCGATGTTCGACTTTTTACTTCAACAAACACCATAATTCCATCTTTATAAGCAATTAAATCTATTTCGGCTTTGCCATGAACCCAATTTTCGTCTAAAATTTCGTAATGGTTTTCCTCGAGATAAGCCTTGGCAATTTCTTCACCCTTTCTTCCTAAATCGTTATGCGCAGCCATATTTTGAATTAGTGGATTATTGAATTTTGAATGATAGAATGTAGCAGTTAAAACCTTAAAAATCCTTTAATCTAGTAAATTCTATTCCTATTTTACAATTACAGAACCCAAGAATTTTGATATCTCCCGCTCAACATTTTTAATTACGCCGTAGCGTTGCATTAATATCATCTGGTTATCTCCATCTGTTTCATCCTTAATTTCTTGCAGTAAAGAAGTTAAAATCCTATCAACCTTTCTCTTTTTTAAATGAAATATCCCTCCTAATATAGTCGCTTTTAAATTCATTGATTCATCTTTAACATATATTAAATGTTTGTTTAACCAATTTTCACTTAAAGCGTAAGGCGAGGTAGATAAAGTTATCGCCAAATCTGCAATTACCCTGTCCTCGTGTTTTATAAAATAATTAGCAGTTGGTAGTCTGCCATTATCAAGTTCAATTTTGTAAAACTCTGCAATCTGTTTACACACTGAATTTTCAAACTCCACATCAGCTAAATTCTGTACAATGAATGAACCAATGTACATATCATCAATGTTATCCCAATTAACAAATTCGTGTCCGTAAGCAAGCAACAAACGGATAATTTCCTTTTCCTGATTTTCATCTGTTTCAGCTACCTGAGTTGTAACCGGCCCTGCATTATCATCCCAAAAATCATCTGGTGGTCCGAGTGGCTCCGGAGGTCCGGAATTGTAATTGTTATGACTAGCTCTTTGATTACTTTCGAATGCCTTTTTGCTCTTGCTGGCACGCATTTTATTAAGCTCAGACATTAGAATACTTTCCTCAATCTGTAATAAACTGCTACTTTCTCTAATAAAAACAGAAGCCTTTATCGGGTCGGGAATTTTAGCAATACTTTCTACAATATCCCGAATAATACCTGCTCTTTTAATCGGATCGTTTCCGGCTTCTTTTAATAAAACATTTGCTTTATATAAAATGAAATCCTTTCGATTTTCTTCAATGTAGATTTTAAATGCGCCTGCACCTACATGATGCATATAAGAATCAGGATCATGTCCGTCAGGGAAGGAAACAATTTTTACGTTTAATCCTTCTTCCAAAATCATATCCAAGCCACGCAAAGAGGCTTTAATACCAGCGGCATCACCATCAAAAAGAATAGTTACGTTTTGCGTAAAACGACCAATTAATTTAATCTGCTCTACCGTTAGTGATGTACCCGATGAAGCCACCACGTTTTCTACACCAGCCTGATGAACGGAAAGCACATCGGCATAACCTTCGGCAAGGTAACAGTTGTCTAAATCGCGGATGGCTTTTTTAGCATGAAACAAACCATAAAGCACATTCGATTTATGGTAAATTTCACTTTCTGGAGAGTTTACATATTTTGGAACATTTTTATCAGTTTTGAGTGTCCGACCACCAAAACCAATAACTCTGCCTGTAAAATTATGAATGGGAAACATTACACGGCCGCGAAACCTGTCGTAGATTTTTCCATTATCATTTTTGATAGATAAACCGGTTTGTTCCAGAAACTCTAGTTTATGCCCGGCGCCAACTGCTGCCTGTGTCATTGCATCCCATACATCGGGCGAGTAACCAACTTCAAACTTCTTTAAAATATCTTCTCTAAAACCACGCTCTTTAAAATAGCTAAGCCCTATGGTTTTACCTTCTTGTGTGTTCCACAGCTGGTTTACAAAGAAAGCAGAGGCAAATTGAGAAACCACATATAAACTTTCCTTTGCATTTTGCGCCTCAGTGTCCTGGGCAGAAAGTTCAGTTTCCTCAACCTCAATATTATATTTATTGGCTAAAAATTTAAGGGCTTCCGGATAAGAATATTTCTCATGGTCCATGATAAAGCGAACAGAATCGCCACCTTTACCACAGCCAAAGCACTTATAAATTCCTTTGGTAACCGAAACATGGAAGGAAGGTGTTTTCTCTCCGTGAAAAGGGCAATTACCAATTAAGCTTGTTCCGCGTTTTTTTAAATGTACGAAATCCCCAACAACCTCCTCAATACGGGCGGTATCCATTATCTTATCTATCGTTTCGCGGTTTATCATTTAGGCTTTAGGTTTTAAGTGATACGTTGTACGTGTACCGACTTGAAGCATACTTAGGTTTTAGGTTTAAGTGATACGTTGTGGGTTTACCGATTTAATTTGCAGTACCTATGACACCTACCAACTTAAAACGTATAACCTTTAACTTTAACGAACCAAAGGCAATAACTGGTCGGCAACTAGCTTATTGCCTGTTTCATTTAAATGCACTCTATCACCAGTTAAAATTCCTTTTTCTTTATCCTCCGGATTATTTTTTGCTTCGTATTCTGTAAAGATTTTTCTTAAATCACAAAGCGGAAGATTGTTTTTAGCTGCTAATTGTCTAATGCCTTCAGCATATTTGTTCAAATCGGCATCAAGTTCATTAGTACCATCTTTTTTCTCACCAACAACGGATGGTGTTACTAATACAACTTTACTTCCTGTAGCTTGAATTTTATTAATTAAAGCCTGATAAAATTTAAGAAATTTATCATAATCGGTTCCTGTATGTGACGATTGTTTGTGCCAAACATCATTAATACCTACGTAAATAACAACTAAATCTGGTTTTTTACTTAAAACATCATCTTCAAGGCGTAAATACAAATCATAAACCTTATTCCCCCCGATTCCGGCACCCATTACAGTATATTTAGTAGAATCCAAGGCCTTTTTGATTAAGGTTACGTAACCATTGGCAGATACACCTTGTTGTGTAATAGAGTCGCCAAAAAAAACAATTCTTTTAGGCTTGACTGTCATAGATGTTAAAGTAATTATACATACAGAAAAAAATAGGGCGACTTTTAATGTGGCTCTCATCGTTTTATTTTTAATATTTAGTTTGATTATTAGACTGGAAAGTAAATTTATAAATTGAAAATCGATATACCAAAGTATAACAGAGGTTTGACGTTGATATAAGTTTTCAAAGCCCAATTCAAATAGATATAATAATCGAAAATTGATCTAACTCACACCCTAGCGCTCAGCTTAACTGGCATCCTAATATTTTTACCTAATTTAAAAAACGTATTACGCATTGAGATTCCCACATTCTTAAGAATGACAACACTCGAAAAAGCTATTTACCTTTTTCCAACTTATAATCTTTATGCAGAATTAAGAAACTAGCTCTTTCTTCCTTTTTAAAAGGATAATCCCAATTTCCCTGGTAAGTAATTTTTGTAGGCAGTTTATCTTCTCCAAAATAGCCCATTTCGATATTCATCTGCACATCAAAATCGAAAAGCATATTGCTGTATTTCATATCAACATATCGGCCCAAAATATTGAAATTCCTTTTATCAAAAATGGTTACCAGTTCTTTAATCATTATTCCATCCTTGGTCCAACTGCTTAAATCTGGTTTTACAGAAACTTTAAAACGGTAAACGGGGATAGAATCGAGATAAGTTCCGCTGGTAAAGCCATAATCATAATACTGGCGCATGTTGGCGGTAAAAATTTCAGTTTTGCTACCAATGAATGGTACTTTTACTGGTCGTCCTGGATTAAAAATTAAAGTTTTCAGCTTGCTTTTATAACTTTCGTTTGTACCGCCTTTACCATCACCAGCAGGTGCATTAGGCACAAAATCGGTATTGTAAGCATTCATAAATATATAATCAAACATCTCTACAGTATAAAGCTGATACTTCCCATTCTTTTTATACATTTTACCTTCGTCTTCCTTTACCAAATATTCCATGCGATAAGGTCCGCTGTTGTTATGTTTTATCTTACGATAAATTTTTCCATCAACCTTGTTCTTTTTGTCATAGCTATATATGCGATTTTCGGCAATAAAACTATAGCGTTTCATATCACGAAATGATTGGTAAAAGCTGGTATCGTTGATAATGGCATTGATAAAAGTTTCGATATTTAATCGCTCTGCCTTAACATTTACAGCACCAGAATCCAATGTTATCGTTTTAACAGTATCAGGATTAAACCTATCGATAACTTGACTATAAACCTGTGATATTAAGAGCGTAAAGGATATTAATAAGATTATTTTTTTCATGTGGTGATGAGTGGTCAAAAATGATGCCTCTTTATGGATGGAAGATGTTAGATGGATAATGGAAGATTGTTTTCCTCTCACCCATTTTACATCATCACATTTTACATCAAAAGCTAGTTTCCAAGTTGCTTAAGCGCAATGTAAGCCATTAAACCCGTTGATATTTTTAAGGCATCTTCATCGATATCAAACTTTGGTGTATGCACTGAATGCGTAGTGTCCTTTGCTGCATTTCCAGTACCTAAGCGGTAGAAACAAGCATCAGTTACCTGTGAGTAAAAAGAAAAATCTTCGGCAGCCATCCAAATATCCAAATCAATAACGTTTTCTTTGCCAAGAAAATCTTCGGCGAAACTTCTTGCATTGGCCGTTAATTTTTCTTCGTTAATTAAAAAAGGATAACCTTTATGAATGTCAAAGTCACAGCTTCCGCCCATACTTTCGGCAATACCCTCGGCCATTTTTTTCATTCTTTTATGTGCCTCTGCACGCCAATCTTCGTCTAAAGTTCTAAAGGTGCCTTCAATTTTAACTTCGTTAGGAATGATATTGGTTGCACCGTTCGCCGTTACCTTTCCGAAAGATAGAACAGATGGTAAACGAGGGTCGGCATTTCTACTTACAATTTGCTGTAAGGCAATAATAATGTGTGAGGCAATTAAAACCGGATCGATATTTTGATGCGGTTGCGCACCATGACCACCTTTTCCCGTAACGGTAACGTACAATTCATCCGTTGAAGCCATGTAAATTCCCGAACGAAAACCAACTTTACCAGACTCAATAAGCGGCATTACATGTTGACCGACAATGTATTGAGGTTTCGGATTTTCCAAAACGCCTTCTTTAATCATTATGCTCGCACCGCCTGGTAGTAATTCTTCAGCAGGCTGAAAAATTAATTTTATAGTACCACCAAACTCATCTTTTAACTGATTAAGAATGTATGCCGTACCTAAAAGAGATGAAGTGTGTACATCATGACCGCAAGCATGCATTATACCCTGATTTTTTGAGCGGTAAGGCTTATCGCTGTCTTCATGTATAGGCAAAGCATCCATATCTCCACGGAGCGCAATAATTTTATCAGACGGTAGATTCCCTTTTATTAATCCAACAACACCGGTATTTGCACAACTTGTAAACTCAATGCCCCATTTTGTAAGCTTATCCTTTACATATAATGATGTTTCAAATTCTTTAAAAGATAATTCGGGATTGGCGTGAATATGGCGGCGATAACCTACAACGTCATTAAAAATGGTTTCGGCTAAATTTTTGATTTTATCTTTGATCATCAGTTATGGTATCTAAAGTAGGCGCATTAATTTTTTCCCTAAAAATAAATAGTGTTGGGAAAGTTGGACGAAGCTCGCTCATTAATCTCTGCGCTTCTAATTTTGTTCTAAAATCACCAACCCTTAAATAATAGTTTGGCTCTTTATAAATGATATAAGTATTAATTTTTGGGTAACTGCTTTTAAAGCGAGATTGTTGGTTAAACATTTCCCGCCTGTCTGAACCGTAAAAAACCTGAACCCGGTAACCATATCCAGAAACAATTGGCTTATTTGTTTTCGTTACAACATCGCCCCCGGTTCTGTAAACCTCTAGCCTTTTTGCAATTAAACTATCAATTAAGGGATCTTTAATTACATTAACTTCGCCTTTCTGTGCAAAGGAAGTAGCGTAAATAAATAAAGTAAAGATTATTGAGTAAAATATTTTCATGATGTTATGACATCGCTGGCGATAAAATGTTTTAAAACAAGAATGCCGAACTTTCTGCAAAATTCGGCATTCTTTATGGGTTGTGCAAATGCTAGTTTATATCTTGCATTTACATGAGTCAACATTTAACCTTTTATTTTTTTGGCTCAAGCTTAAATTCATAAACTTTAGGGTCATACTTCATCATTGCACCAGTTGCAGCATCAATCGGGAAACCTAGAAGACCAATAACATTTAATACTGTTACCGGATTAAATGTTGTAGTAGGTTGAAATGTTTTTGTTTCGTAGCCTGCCAATTTAAAACTTACGGTTTGACCTGTAAATCCCTTCTTCAAGGTTACATCCATTGGCGTAACGCCAACTTTAGCCCCATCTACTTCAATATCTGCAGCAGGCGGATCAGTTTTAAAATTTACAGTTTGTTTTGTACCGGTAAAGACGGTAGCGCAGCTAGATAGCATGAGTGTTGCCGAGATGGCAAAAATGATAAAAATTCTTTTCATTTTTGTGTGTTTTTGTGTGTCTCTAAATATATAGCAAATTCTGAATAATAAGAATTTAGTTATAAATAAAAAGCCCTGACAATTGTCAAGGCTTTGATATTTACAGTTTTTAAATTATTTGAATCTCATATATCTAATGTCACATAAAAGCACAATAATCATTTATAAAAATGGGTAAGCGAGTAAAAATAAATTAAATGCTTAGCTCGTCAGGATTTTGGTTAGTAGGCCAAATCGTATGAATGACTACAAACTATCGTTACTCTCATAAAATATAATATAATCGGAAATAATTAACCTCTAACATTTTCAATAGAAGATTGAATTCCCAAATTTGGATTCTTGATAAGTAATTTTATTTGCTTATTAAATCTGTTGTAAAGCTTTGCAGAATATTTCTTATTTCCATTTCTATTAGCATAAAATTCAAGAATATTGAAGAGCTTTATTTTTGCCTTATGCGACCAGATTATTTTTTTAGCCATTTATCAACTTCATCTTTTAGCGTAGAATTTTCTACAATTAAGCCATTTTTAATTTGCTCTTGGGATGAATTGATTTCTGATTTTTGTTCTGGTGATAGCTCTATTTTCTTGTTTTGAATTTGTGGATCAATTATATTCACCCCAAACTCCTTTAGAACTTGCCTTATCATAGAATTTTTTTCTTCTGGAATTTCTATTGTTAATGTTTCCATAGCCTAAAAATACTAAAATTAATTCATATTCCTTAAAATGCAAAAGCCGAGTTTAAATAAACTCGGCTTTGATATAATAATACTTAAAATTAATCTTAAAGATTCGCTCCGTGGCAGTTCTTGTATTTTTTACCACTACCGCAAGGGCAAGGTTCGTTACGACCAATAGTAGCTTCTTTACGTATTGGCTGTTGTGGAACCGCTTCGCGGGTATCACCAAATTCGATTCCTGGTTGCTCTGCACCAAACTCTTGTTTAGTAGTTTGCAATTTAGGTTGTTTTACCGGTGCTGGTGCTTCTCTTACCTCATCTGGTTCTTGCTGAACTGGAATACCGCCTTTATACAAGAAACTTACAACTTCTTTATTTACC
This sequence comes from Pedobacter aquatilis, assembly GCF_030409415.1. Classification (GTDB taxonomy): domain Bacteria; phylum Bacteroidota; class Bacteroidia; order Sphingobacteriales; family Sphingobacteriaceae; genus Pedobacter; species Pedobacter aquatilis. The sequence goes on from NZ_JAUFPW010000009.1 coordinate 59,271, forward strand.
GCATTAAGCATGTTTTTAAATAAATTGAAAGCTTCCATTTTATAAATTACCAATGGGTCTTTTTGTTCGTAAACTGCATTTTGAACAGACTGCTTTAAATCGTCCATTTCACGTAAATGCTCTTTCCAGCTATCATCAATTAAGGCTAAAACAATTGTTTTTTCGAAAGAACGAACAACTTCTTTTCCTTTATTATCGATTGCCTTTTTCAAGTCAACAGCAACCTGAATACCGCGAATACCATCTGTAAAAGGGACAACAATTTGCTCGATATGCTCGCCACGTTCTTCAAAAACCTGCTTCAATACCGGCATAGATTGCTCTATAATTGCATCAGATTTACGAGCGTAGAATGCTTCAGCTTCGCCAAAAAGTTTTTCGGTAAGTGTTGCAACATTTGTTGATGAAAATTCCTTTTCAGTGATTGAAGTATCAACCGAGAAGTTTTTAATCACTTCCAGTTTAAAACCTTCGTAATTTGACTCTTCTTTGTATTCGGTTACGATATCTTCAGCAACATCGAAAACCATGTTATTCATATCAACATCTAAACGTTCTCCGAATAATGCATTTTTACGTTTAGCATAAATTACAGTACGTTGAGAGTTCATCACATCATCATACTCTAACAAACGTTTACGAATACCAAAGTTGTTCTCTTCTACTTTTTTCTGTGCTCGTTCGATTGATTTGGTAATCATAGAATGTTGAATCACTTCTCCATCTTCGATACCCATACGAACCATAATGCTTGAGATTCTTTCAGAACCAAATAAACGCATTAAGTTATCTTCTAATGATACGAAGAACTGAGACGAACCTGGATCACCCTGACGGCCAGCACGACCACGTAACTGTCTGTCAACACGACGAGATTCGTGACGTTCGGTACCTACAATCGCCAAACCACCTGCTTCTTTGACACCTGCACCAAGCTTAATATCCGTACCACGACCAGCCATGTTTGTTGCAATGGTTACTGTACCTGCCTGACCAGCTTCGGCAACAATATCTGCCTCTTTCTGGTGCATTTTAGCGTTTAATACATTATGCTTAATACCACGTAGTTTCAGCATACGGCTTAACAACTCAGAAATTTCTACTGATGTTGTACCAACCAATACTGGTCTGCCAGCTTCAGTTAATTTTACAATTTCATCTGCAACTGCATTGTATTTTTCACGAACCGTACGGTAAACGTAATCTTGCTCATCTCTTCTAGAGATATTTCTATTGGTCGGAATTTCGACAACATCTAATTTATAGATAGACCAAAATTCGCCAGCTTCAGTAGTAGCTGTACCCGTCATACCACAAAGTTTATGGTACATACGGAAATAGTTTTGTAAGGTTACCGTAGCGTAAGTTTGCGTAGCATCTTCAACCTTAACATTTTCTTTAGCCTCAATTGCCTGGTGTAAACCATCTGAGTAACGACGACCATCCATAATACGGCCCGTTTGCTCATCTACAATTTTAATCTTTCCTTCATCGATGATGTATTCAACATCAATTTCGAATAAAGTATATGCTTTTAATAATTGATTTACAGAGTGGATACGCTCTGCCTTAACAGAATAATCACGCATTAAAGCATCTTTTGTAGATACTTTTTCATCCAATGGTAAATCAGATTTTTCTAATTCTGCAATTTCAGTACCTACATCAGGTAATACAAAGAATTGAGGGTCTTCACCAGATTGGGTAATTAATTCAATACCTTTTTCGGTTAATTCTACCTGATTATTTTTTTCATCGATATAGAAGAACAATTCAGAATCTACCTTAGGCATATTCTTAGATTGATCTGCCATGTAATAGTTCTCTGTTTTCAATAACAAACCACGAACACCACTTTCACTTAAGAACTTAATTAAAGCTTTGTTTTTAGGCAAACCACGGTAAGCACGTAATAAAGCTAAACCACCCTCACCTTCTTCAGTACCTGTATTACCAGCATTAATTAACTTCTTAGCTTCGTTTAATGATTGCGTAACATAAGCTTTCTGAGCATTTACCAAACGTTCAATCCTCGGCTTTAACTCATAAAATTCGTGTTGGTCGCCATGCGGAATTGGACCCGAAATAATTAATGGCGTACGAGCATCATCAATTAAAACTGAATCGACCTCATCCACCATTGCAAAGTGAGGTTTACGTTGAACCAATTGGTCTGGCGTTTGCGACATATTGTCACGCAGGTAATCGAAACCAAACTCATTATTTGTTCCATAAGTAATTCCGGCTGCATAAGCTTTTCTACGTTCTTCAGAATTTGGTTCGTGTTTATCAATACAATCAACACTAATTCCGTGGAATTCGAATAACGGACCATTCCATTCGCTATCTCGACGGGCAAGGTAATCATTCACCGTTACTACGTGAACACCTTCGCCAGCCAAAGCATTTAAGTATGCAGGAAGCGTACTTACCAAAGTTTTACCCTCACCGGTTGCCATTTCGGCAATTTTACCGCTATGCAATACAATACCACCAATTAACTGGACATCGTAGTGAACCATGTTCCATACCACTTCAGTTCCGGCAGCATCCCAACGGTTAGCCCATTGTGCTTTATCGCCAACTATTTTAACATTGCTCTTACGTGCGGCGTAATCTCTATCAAATTGCGTTGCGGTAACTTCCAGGTAATCGTTTTCACTTAAACGGCGGGAAGTTTCTTTTACCACAGCAAAAGCTTCCGGTAAAATTTCTAGCAATACTTTTTCTAATTCAGTATCTCTTTCTTTACCTAAAGCATCTACTTGCTCGTATAAAGCTGTTTTTTCGTGAAGTTCTAAATTCTCACCTTCAGCTTCAGTTTTTAATGCTGAAATCCTACCATCAATATCTTCTAAAAAAGCAGAAATTCTACCTTTAAATTCAATTGTTTTAGCCCGTAACTCATCGTTACTTATTGAAGATAACTTTGCATATTCTTCATTTATTTTAACAACTAATGGCTGTATAGCCTTTATATCTCTTTCCGATTTACTTCCGAAAACCTTCGCTAAAAATCCTAACATTATATTCTAATTCGTAATTATTAATAAAAAAATGGTGTGTTACAACAACCAAGCCATGACATTTTGCAAGTCATTTTGGCTGTTGATTGTATAAATGATAAAAAGGTCTTAGGGAAAGACACTTTGATTGAAGAGATTAAGGACTGTTATTTTTAGGCTTTTTCCTTATGGTTAAATCACTAATTACTTGATTAACACTAATATATTTAGCTGTTTTTACTGGAGTTTTTGTTCCAATTAAAGCAAGACTACTGTAAGATAGTAGATATGGATTACGATCTTCGTTAAGCTGAACTGAGCCATGAGCCGAAGAATTAATGTTTATTTTATGCTCAGTACAATATTCATTTAATATTCTAAGCCCTTCAACACGCTCCGCTTTGGCTAAATGTGTTAAGCTAAAAAATACAAGGGATATGGTAACGAGGTGTTTCATTAATTAGCGGCAAAGCTATGTTTATTCTTTTATAAAATGAAATTTCAGTTACGCAAAAACTGTACCTCTAATTTAAATTCATATTTCACATAGTGATTTAAATAATCAGAAGTACATAAGTTTAATTTTTCAAAACCATTATTTTTGCAGGGATGTGTGAGCAGAACATTTATTAATTTTGCTTAAAACAAAAGCTCCGAAGAAATCTGTTTAGGATTTACAACCTTTTGTAGGCATACACCTCGTAAAAAATTAAAATATTGGAAAACCCAGGTAAACTTTATTTAGCAGATCAGCGTGGATTAATAGAAAATTCGAGCTTAAAAAGGCATTGTACATTCAATTTCGAACGTTTTTTTAATGAACACAAAGCGGCATTTAAAAATTTATTTATATGTAATGATGATTTTATTGCTCCAGGAAAACTCAATTTTTATTTAGCCAAAGAAAACTCGCTTCATTTATTTATCCCAATTGCAGGAAGCATTAATATGGTTGCTAAAAACAAAGAATTTTTTGTTGAAACCAAACAAGTCCAGTTGCTGAGTTTAGAGAAAGGTGAGGTTTTAGAAATAAGTAATTCCCATAAAGACGAAGTTGTAAATTACCTTCATTTGGCGATGGTTAATGATGATTTTATATTTTTTAAAGACCAGCTTTTTTCATTCGATTTGGAAAACAATAAAAACAAAATGGTAGATGTAATTGCAAATTATAGATATCCGTTTAAGCTCAGTACAGGCCTTTTTAAAAAGGGAGAGGAAGTAGTTTATAAATTACACGAAAGGACAAATAGTTTATTCAGCTTTACTGTTAGTGGTTCTTTTCAAATAGAAGGGCGAATGACGAACGCCCGTGATGGCATTGCTTTATGGGACACGGAAAGCATTAATATAAAAGCGCTTGATAACGATGCATTTATTTTGACCATAGAATTATTTGCGTAAAGGTACGGTGGGTTTTGCGTTAGGGATTGTAAGGGTTTAGTACCGTTTTTCACGGTACCGAAGCGCAGCGTAGCCCTGAAAAGCCCGGCCCATTCCCGATTTTTCATCGGGATGGGAAACGCCCAAATAATTTTATTTATTTTTTAGGTCGAAACGGTTTATGAGGACACAGACTTTGGAGTTAATTACGTCATTGCGAGGCACGAAATCTATAACTCACGTAATCAATTACTTAAAGACCACTTCGGTAGCGCCATAACCAAACTTTTCTTTCCTTGCATCCATATAAGTTTTGATGTGTGGATTTTTACTAATCAGTTTATGGATTTTATCTCGAAGGGTTCCGTTGCCAATGCCGTGTATGAAAATCATTTTATCAAAATGATGAACAATAGCTGCATCTAATGCATTTTGAAAATGTGATAATTGAATTTGTAGGATTTCATCTGTTTCTAAAAAATGATGATCGTCTCTAAGCTTTTCGATGTGTAAGTCGATTTCTTTATCAGGTGCATCAACCGTACGTTTTTCTGATGGAGATTTGAAAAAACTTTCCTTCAATTTCTGTGGATCGATATTTACTGAAGCCAACTCATCTAACCGAACCAACCAACCTTTTTGCTTTAGGTTAGGTAGTTCCTTTTGTACTGAGCTGAAATCCTTTGCTCTGAATTTTTTACTCACCACCAATGGCGCTAATGGCTTAACATCAGCTTTGCTGAATACTAAAAACTGAAAGGTAAATTCAGGCCAGATATCTAATTCGGACAAAGAAGCAGAATGTACCAATACAGACTGGAAACTTTGAATGATGCCATGGTAAATACCATTATATTTCTCCTTTCTCTCAGTAGTTAAGCTAACCAGTAAAGTATTCGGAGATTGATTTTGCAGGTAAAAATGAACCACGCTTCCGGCTCTTCCATCAGCCGCCACCGCAACATAAATTCCGTTTTCAATTTTATGAATAGATGGAGCATTAACCTGAATAGGTTTTGGCGCATCTTGTTCTTCAGCAACTTTGCCATGACCATGAACTGAAGTTAGATTGCTAATGGCTACCGGAATTTCAAATCCATCCTCATCGGTTACCCCTAAAGTTTGTGCATCAATTATTTTCGTAACATAACCCTCACGTTTTTCATCAACAAAACGTACAAAATCACCAAGATTAAACTTCATATTAAGATATTTCTGACATCAATCATCCTTTTAAAACAGATGATTTAAGCAAAAGTACCTAATTTTTAGTTTAAGAAACGATTAGCATATTTCTCACTTGTTGTAATTCTCCGTTTTGAAGTCGGGCATAATAAATCCCAGGTGCATAACGCTGGTTTTCGAAAGTTATATTGTACGTGCCTTCGTCTTTAACGGCATCTACAACGGTAGCCATTAATTTGCCCATGGTATTAAATACCTGTATTAAAACATGCCCGCCTTTTGAAGTATATTTTATGGTTGTGTTTGTAGTAAATGGATTTGGATAGTTGCTGATTAAACTTTCGCCGCTTAATCGGTTGGTTTGCGCCAAACTGGTCGACATACAATTTGTACCAGGTTGAATAAGTGGCAACGGCTGAAAATCCTTCAACATCACATTTGATAAAGTTGCTTTATCAACGCAAAACCATTTCTCTAATAAAGTTGCATATACTGAACGAAAATCATACTGCATAGGGATGTTATCATTTACAGATGTGGTTGCTGATATGGTTGGATTTTTACCCAAAACGCCACCCTGAATGGCATCACCGAAAACAATTAATGGTGCTGCTGCACCATGATCGGTTCCGTTACTTGCATTTGATTTTATCCTTCTGCCAAATTCTGAAAAAGTCATTCCGGCAACTCTTTTTGAAGCACCCAAACCTTTCAAATCATCCATAAAAGCTTTAATAGCATCACTAACCCTCTGCAATAAAACGGCATGTGTTCCGGTTTCTGTTGAGCCAGTGTTTACTTGTGCGGCATGTGTATCAAAAGATCCAATGTTTACCATATACAAGCGGGTTTTTAAACCTCCGGCCACCAATCTCGCTACAACTTTAAGCTGATCGGCAAGTGAATTGTTTGTTGGATAAGTGCCTTGCTTGGTTACTTTACCCGCAGCAGTTTTAATTACCGAAGCGTATTGCTGTGTTTGCTGCGAAACCTGACGAATATAAGTTAACTCTTTACCTGCATTTGAGTTTGGCGCAGGCGATTGAATACCATTAATTAAGTTGTAGAAATTTACAGGATCGGAAATCGCCATACCCATATTAACCGAAGGACCTTGAAAGGCAGGAGAAATAAAAGACCCAATTTGAATAGCTAAAGGATCGGGCATGACCGTATTTGGATATCCTATAGGAAAATTTGTGTATTCTTCGCTTAGATATCTTCCTGCCCAACCACTTTCTATGGTTTGGTCAGAATCTGACGCTGAAAGCCAAATATCAGTCGCCCTAAAGTGACTAAAATTAGGTTGAGGATAACCGACAGATTGAATGACCTGAACCTTTCCATCATCATACAAGCCAGCCAAACCCGACATTGAAGGATGGATACCAGTATTGTAGCCTGAAAGTTTAATAATTTTATTTTTTGGAAGGATAATATTCGGGCGGGCCAAAGTCAGGTTATCATACTGATCTAATGGAAGAATCATATTCAAACCATCGTTACCTCCATTTAATTGAATAATAACCAAAACATGATCAGTTTCTTGGTTGGCTGCTGTGATTGCTGATAATAAACTTGAAGCACCGAATGCTTTTAACGAAAACCCTCCTATTAAAGATGGAAGCACTACACCTGCAGGCATTGCCTTTTTTAAAAATTCCCGCCTTTTCATGATAGCTGATACTCTTCAAGATTCATAATATATTTATAAAATTCCTGTAAACGGGTTTGAACAATTGCAGTTTTTGCAGTTGTTGGCGCTGCCTTATAATCAAGCCAGGCCGTAGTCCAATAAGTATCAGTAACCTGATTACTGAGCAAAATGCTCTTTAAAAACTTCTTCACATCTGCACTAACATCAATAGTATATAAATGTGCCAAAGCTTCCTCTAACAGAACATTTGGGTCTTCGGGCTTGCTAAATTTTGCAGTATAAGCAATTGGGTCGATAACTATCTTTTTACCGTTTCGGGTATAGCCAGAGCTGATAAACCTATCTGTAAAAACATTTCGTTTTGGCAAAGTATCCGAATTTATCCAAAGCTCATAAAATTGAGGAACCTGATAATATGCAGGCCAGCCAGAAACATTCGGTGGATCGGCTAAATTTTGCTGAAGATTTGAAGCCGTACTGCGTAAATAATCACTCATGTAATAAACGTTCACATAATCGCTGGCATCCGGAAAAACGATTTCAAATTCTCTAGCCAAACCAACAACAAAATCTACCGGAGCTTTGATGTTGCAAGAACGATTTTGAGCTAAAAAGAAATGATTGCTAGTGAACAAAACCTTTAGCACAGGTTTGATTTCGTAATTGGCATTTCTAAATATTTCAGCAAGCGGCGTAATGAAGTTCGATTCCACATCAGCGGTAATATCGTAATAAATAAAAAATCGGTAAAGCCTTCTGCAAAGGTATTTGCTCACCTCAACTTGTGCAAAAATCATATCAAGCAAGTCATCCACTTCTTTCGCTCCATCTGCTCCGGCTCTACCTTTAATCAACTTATTTCCATAAAATGATGAAAATTGTTTATCGGTAACATCGTGTCTATTTGCATTGAAAACCGAAACAATATTTGTACCATCGAGTGTATAACCAGTTAATAATCGGGCGGCGGCCTTAACATCAGCTTCGGTGTATTTAGAATCTGGTCCTTTGCCTAATGTGAAAAGTTCCTGCAATTCCCTTGCATAATTTTCATCAGGAGCCGTTCGGGTACTGGCGTACCCATTCAGGTACCTAACCATTGCCGGGTCAATTGTAACTTGCTTTGTTAGCGTTTTAAAGTTGCCTAATGCTGAGCTTCGAAGTAAAGCGTTGTGTTTATAGATATATCTTGCATCATCAACAGTATCGGCTTCTGTTGCAAAATGATTATGCCAAAACAAAGTTAATTTTTCCCTTATAGAAACCGGTTGATTAAGCATTTGCGTAACCCACCAGGATTTAAAAGAGGCAACCCTCCGGCTATTTGCAGTACCATCTGTATAAGGTGCATTAACCCAGGTTTGCCCCGCCAATACGTTTGCATCAGTATAATTAGTATCGTTATAATTGTTTACCGGCGGATTTGGAAGTGGCAAATCCCTCAATAGAAAATCCACAACCTGTGAAACAGACTGACCAGCAAAAGTTGCCAAATCACTTCTTTTAACTCCGAATAATGTGCGTTTTAGTAGATGATTTAGTTCTTTTGCTCCAAAATTTCCTGCGTAAATGTCTATCGCCATAAAAATTATTTTGAAACAAAATAAAATTAAGTGATAAAACGCTGATTTTCAATTTTTTTACACGAAATGTCAAAATTTAGTTACCAAAATAATATTTACCAACGGATAAGCGCACTTGCCCAGGTAAAACCAGAACCAAAAGCTGCTAAACAAACTAAATCGCCATCTTTTATTTTTCCTTCTTCCCAGGCTTCGCAAAGCGCAATCGGTACAGATGCTGCCGTTGTGTTTCCATATTTTTGAATATTATTGAAAACCTGATCGTTTCTCAAACCTAATAATTGTTGAACATATTGGCTTATGCGTAAATTTGCCTGGTGCGGCACCAGCATATCGATATCTTTTTCCGTTAAATTATTTGCTGCCAATGCCTCTTTTATCACCTCCGGAAATTTAACAACGGCCTTTTTAAAAACTGAAGGCCCATCCATGTATGGTAAAGCTGCTCCACTTTCTAAAATTTCTGGGGTCATGAACAAACCACCCAACTCCTGCTCTGGAAAAGCAGGTTTATCTTTCATCCATTTATTAGCGTGAGAGCCTGGATAATACATTGCCAAAATTTCAGCATCGGCGCCATCGCTGTGTAAATGCGTACTTAAAATTCCTTTACCTTTTTCGTCTGTTGGCTGGAGCACAACTGCTCCTGCCCCATCGCCAAAAATTACCGAAACATTCCGGCTTCGGGTTTCAAAATCCATAGCAAAGGAATGTTTTTCGCTACCGACAACCAAAACATTTTTATACATACCCGTTTTTACAAACTGATCGGCTACCGAAAGTGCATAAACAAACCCCGAACATTGGTTACGAATATCTAAGGCACCAATTTCGCCCATGCCCATTTCTCGTTGTAGTAAAACGCCACAACCAGGAAAATAATAATCAGGACTTAGTGTTGCGAAAACGATAAAATCTACATCTTTTGCAGTAATTCCTGCTCGCTCCAACGCGATTTTCGAAGCTTCGATGCCCATTGTGGTGGTCGTTTCTTCGTTTCTATCTGCAAAGCGACGTTCTTTAATACCAGTTCTTTCTTGAATCCATTCATCGCTGGTTTCCATAAAACGGCTCAAATCATTATTGGTATATACATTTTTAGGAACGTAGTAACCTATTCCTGCAATTTTAGACTGATGCATACGATTATATTTTTGTTAGTAAATGTATTAAAACTAGTGGAAGATGGATGATGTTAAATGGAAGTAAAATGGAAAACTTAGAATGCAAAATGTGACAAAACATCTTAATTCTTTGATTCAAACCATCATCCATTATACATTTTACCTCTTCCCATAAAAGTATAATATCTTCCATAAAAATAGTTATTTTTGCGCCATGTCTACAGAAACAAAAGAAGAGACCTTTACGCTCGAAGAAATTTTAACTTCCTTAAAAACTGTACATCGTTTAATTTTATGGAATGATGATGTAAATACTTTCGACCATGTAATTTATTGCATGATGAAATATTTAGACTATAACGAAGCGCAAGCTGAAAAAATTGCGTGGAAAGTGCACAATGATGGTAAATGCCCGGTTTTAGAAGGTTCTTTTACAGAAATGGAAGTTTATAGAAAAATTTTGCAGCAAGAGGGTTTGACTGTTTCTGTTGATTAGGTACGCCAAACCGAATATCGACGCGTAAAATATAAAGTCTTTGATTTCAACCAAAAAATGAAAAATATCGACAAATTAAGTATAGAAAATGCTTTCCGTTTATTTGAGAGTGGAGACATTGCTAATATAGAAGTTGGCACCACTAAAGGGTTACAGCAGATACACAAATACTTATTTATTGATTTATATGATTTTGCAGGAAAAATCAGGACATTAAATATTTCTAAAGGAGGTTTTAGATTTGCAACAGCCTTATATCTAAATGAGATTTTGGCAAAAATAGAACAAATGCCTGAAAACAGTTTCGAAGAAATTATAGCCAAATACGTAGAAATGAACATTGCACATCCTTTTATGGAAGGAAATGGTAGAACGATGCGGATTTGGTTAGATATGATTCTAAAACAAAACCTTCAAAGATTAGTAGATTGGCAATTTATAGATAAAACGCTCTATCTACAAGCTATGGAACGTAGCCCAATTAATGATTTGGAATTGAGAACGCTTCTTATTGCTAATTTAACGGAAAAAATTGACAGCCGGGACGTTATTATGAAAGGTATTGAACAATCATATTATTACGAAGGCTACAAAAAAGAAGATTGAATTCTCTAATATCTAACTTTCCAACCCTTTTAAAACTTCCAGTAATTCAGCCTGCGTACTTAAGGTTTTATCTTTTGCGTACCAGCTATGAAGCCTTTCTGCTAAAATCGTCATTTCAGTAGTTTCTTCTCTCCATTCCTTTAAAAGCCCTTGCAAAACCTGCGGACGTGGTGCCCAAGTTGCTAAAACTTCATCAGCGTTTTCATTCAGAATAATTAAAACCGGAATTGCCCTGCCGCCATTTGTTAAATGAGCATCTATTAATGGCAGATTTTTATCACGCAATACAAATTTTAAATCTATTTTACCTAAAGATGCAGCCGCAATTTTGTTAAATACAGGAACAATTTGTGCAGCATCACCACACCAACCTTCGGTAATAACTAAAAACTTATAATTAGCATTTAAGTTTGCAATAACGGTGGTCAAGGCATCGGTTAAACTAGCGGTTTTATCTACGCGGCTCATCCTTTGCACATTCATTTTTGTATAGTGCAAATCGTACGAGACATCACCCGTCGCTTTTCCTTCTAATAAAAGTTGGTCTACCAATGCTCTATAAATTTGATAGTCCATGCCTTGCTGGTCGAAAATTTCGCTGTAGTTAACCATGTTGTTTCATAATTTTATGCGGCAAAGGAAAGTAGAAATTAGCATAAGTTAATCATTGCTTTGCAAGAAATTTTGAGTAATTAAGTATTGAATTTTAAGAATCATATGGTATTTTCAATTTTTGTCTTAGCCAGACAGGCTCTTTTCTTTTGGTAACAAAAGAAACAAAATTGCCGGCTGAAAATTTTTGTACTTAAGTTTGTACTTTGGCTTGGACAGAATATTCCTAAAAATTTGTTAGGCCGGATTTAAGTAAAACGGAAATACTGTGATAAGGCCTTAAAAAAATCACAAAACAAATCCTGCCCTTCAATCTAAGCCTCCATCAACTTACTTACATGTTGTGTTAGCGCCACAAAATCAACAACGGTTAATTGTTCGGCACGTTTCTCGAAATAAATATGGTCATCCATTTTATCTTTTGGCATTACTGCCGATACCGCATTACGCAAAGTTTTTCTACGTTGATTAAAACCAGCCTTAACCACACGCCAGAATAATTTTTCATCGCAATCCAAGGTTTCAACTTCATTTCTGGTTAGGCGAATAACAGCCGAATGCACTTTTGGAGGTGGATTAAATGTTCCGGGTTTTACAGTAAAAAGGTATTCAATTTTATAGTAAGCCTGAAGAAAAACACTCAAAATACCATAATCTTTTGTTCCTGCCGGAGAAGCACAACGCTGCGCAACTTCTTTTTGAAACATGCCCACCATTTCTACAACCTTATGCCGATTATCTAAAATTTTAAATAATATCTGTGAAGAAATATTGTAAGGGAAATTACCAATTATGGCAAATTGATTTGGGAAAATATCATCAAAATTTAGTTTTAAAAAATCGCCATTTATTAGCCTATCACCCAATTGTGGGTATTTTTCGTTTAAAAAATGATAGGATTCCGTATCAATATCGATAAGGTAGGTTTGCAAATCCTGACGCTGAAGCAAAAAATCAGATAAAATCCCCATTCCCGGACCAACTTCTAAAACCTGATTATATTTGTCAGTATTAACCAAACTTTCTACAATGCGGTTTGCAATGCCTTTATCAGTTAAAAAATGCTGACCTAAATGTTTTTTTGCTTTTACTAAACTCATTACAATAATTTCGTTTGCCAGAGAAACACGTTCCAAAATACTAAAAGCATTTCAATCAATACTCCGTGTATTCTGTGTTTCAGTGGCGAGATATTTTCTACAAAATAACTAATTTTTATTCGGTAAGCCCCTGTTTAAACGAAAATCAGTATTTTGCGCTAAAATTTTCCATTAATTATGAGCGATAAACTTAAAATAGGCATTAGTATAGGCGACGTGAACGGTATAGGTTTAGAGGTAATTATCAAAACATTATCTAATCCCGCTATTTTAAATTACTGCACACCAATAGTTTATGGCCATACAAAGGTTTCATCTTTTCATAGAAAGGCGAATAACCTTGGAGAATTTAGTTTTAACGTAATTAACCACGCAAATCAAGGGCAAGCAAAAAAAGCGAATATGATTAATTGCTGGGAAGAAGATGTTAAAATAGAACTTGGTCAGGTAACCGAAATTGGTGGAAAATATGCCCTTTTATCGTTGGAAAGAGCAACTGCAGATTTAGTAAACGGCGATATCGATGCCTTAGTAACCGCACCAATTAATAAACACAATATACAATCAGATACCTTTGCTTTTCCGGGTCATACCGAATATCTGCAAGAAAAAAGCGGCAGTAAAGATGTGCTGATGTTTTTAATTAGCGAAGGTTTGCGTGTTGGCGTTGTTACCGGACATATCCCTGTGGCGGCTGTACCAACGGCAATTACAAAAGAGAAAATTATCAACAAAATCCGTTTAATAAACGATAGCTTGAAAAAGGATTTCTGGATTGAAAAACCAAAAATTGCGGTTTTAGGTTTGAATCCCCATGCCAGTGATAATGGCTTGCTTGGTACTGAAGAAGCTGAAATTATTACACCTGCAATTGAGGAAGCCTATAGCAAAGGCGTTATGGTTTTCGGGCCATACCCTGCTGATGGTTTCTTCGGAAATGGCAGTTATAAACAATTTGATGCGGTTTTAGCCATGTACCACGACCAGGGTTTAATTCCTTTCAAAACTTTGGCTTTCCACAATGGTGTTAATTATACAGCGGGTTTAAATTTCGTTCGCACCTCTCCCGACCACGGCACAGGTTATGATATTGCAGGTAAAAATCTTGCAGATTCTACTTCATTTACTGAAGCATTATTTTCGGCAATCCACATTGTTAAAAAACGCAGGGAGCAAGAAGAAATGCTGAGCAACCAACTCAGAACGGGCGGCAAAATTGTCGAAAATCAGTTCGATATTAAAGATGATGCTTCTTAAAGCCAATTAAAGTTTTATTTTTTTTTAGAAAAGCAGTTTCAGTTTTTCATCGGTTCTGATAGTCCTGCTATTCGTTGCAATCTTTTTTAAACTCCTGCCATTTCTCCCGTTTTCGTCATTGCGAGGAGGAACGACGTGGCAATCTTTCTCGTAATAGCAAAAAAAAATATTTCCACTTCTATCAGGTTTATTTTAGTTAAAATTGTGCAACAGACAAAAAATGAGCGGCACTAAAAAAATACTCCCAATAATCGTAATATCTCAATTCCTCTGCACTTCACTATGGTTTGCGGGCAATGCTGTTCTACTAGATATTATTAAAAACTTCCCGACAGAATTAAACCTTTTAGCCAACCTTACAAGCATGGTACAACTGGGTTTCATCACCGGAACTTTAGTTTTTGCAGTGTTCGCCATATCCGATATTTTTTCACCATCCAAAGTGTTTTTTATTTGCGGCATTGCAGCAGCCTTATTCAATTTAGGCGTGAGTTTACCAATATCAGATGCAAACCTTTTGCTGTTATTTCGCTTTTTAACAGGCTTTATGCTTGCTGGGATTTACCCGGTAGGAATGAAAATTGCCGCTGATTACTATAAAGATGGCTTAGGGAAATCATTAGGTTTTTTAGTTGGTGCATTGGTTTTAGGCACCGCATTTCCACATTTATTAAAAACATTTACAACCGATTTTGCCTGGCAATATGTTATTTACGCTACCTCATTTCTATCATTAATTGGAGCTGCTTGCGTTTTCATTTTCGTTCCAAATGGGCCTTTCAGGGTCGCCAGACAAAAATTTAATTTTAAAGCCAGTTTTAGCGGATTTAAAGACGCAGATTTCCGTTCAGCAGCTTTCGGTTATTTTGGGCACATGTGGGAGTTGTACACTTTCTGGGCCTTTTTACCGGGCTTGCTTTTACTTTACAACAATATGCACCAAAACTCATCTTTAAATATCTCACTTTTCGCGTTTCTAATTATCGCATCAGGCAGTTTATCCTGCATGGTTGGCGGCATACTTTCTCAAAAATTTGGGGCTAAAAATATTGCAACAATTGCACTATCCATATCTGGAATATGTTGCTTGCTTTCTCCAATATTTTTGTTTTCCGGTTCGGTTTATATTTTTTTGATATTTCTCTTTATATGGGGTTTGGCAGGTACTGCAGATTCGCCTTTATTTTCATCATTAGTTGCTAAAAACGCTCCCGAATCATTAAAGGGTACGTCGTTAACCATTGTAAACTGTGTAGGTTTCGCCATTACCATAATCAGCATTCAAATTATTAATATCCTATCAAAAGAAATGAATTCGCATTATCTTTATATGGTTTTAGCAATCGGACCAATATTGGGCATTTATGCTTTAATTAAAAAATAATAAATTAATTCTATGAGTAAACTTCTTCCAATTATAAAACTCGAAGATTTAACCTGGTTAAATTTTGATGAAGAAATTGTGATTCTGGATGCCAGTGCTGGCTCAAAATCCAGATATGAAAATGAGCATTTATCTGGTGCGCTTTTCGTTGATGTAAACGAAGATTTAGCTAGCATTGATGATTTTGCAAAAGGCGGCAGACATCCTCTACCCAACCTTGAAGAGTTTGCGCAGGTTTTACAAAAACTTGGAATTACTAAACATAGCCATGTAATTGTTTATGACGATAAAAACGGTGGAAATGCCGCCGCAAGACTATGGTGGATGTTAAAATCAATCGGGCATGAAAAAGTGCAGGTGATAGATGGGGGTTACCAGGCGGCAATAAAATCGGGTTTCCCTACAACAGACAAAATAGAAATACCAAAATCTGTTGAAAAGTACGAAGTTGGAAATTGGAGCTTACCATTAGCTAATATCGACGAAATAGAAAAAGTATCGAAAATGAATGATTTTATTGTGATTGATGTTCGCGATGCCAATCGGTTTGCGGGCTTAACTGAACCAATAGATAAGATTGCCGGACATATTCCCGGCGCCACAAACATTCCTTTTACAGAGAACTTAGATGCCGATGGTAGATTTTTATCTCCAGAAATTTTAAGGGAAAAATATACCGAAGCGTTAGCAAAAGTAAAACCCGAAAATGTGGTTGTGCATTGTGGTTCGGGTATTACAGCTTGCCACACGCTTTTAGCTATGGATTATGCCGGGTTGCAAATTCCGAAGCTTTATGTTGGCTCGTGGAGTGAGTGGAGCAGAAATAATAAGGAAATGATTCTGGCTAAGGATTAATACTGTCTTATATAAGTTGAGGTTATTTAAACCCTTATTTCTGTAGTTTATGCATATTAAACTTTAAAATAAGCACAACAATTTATATTAGCAGATACAACTCCCCTCCTAATTTAGGAGGGGCAAGGGGTGGTTAAACCTTGATAAGAATTTCTGAAGAAGTTATTTAAACCCGATTGCTGTGGAAATACTTTTGGCTTACCAAACTTAAGAAGCCTGGAAGTAGGCCTGGAAGATACTTCGTAAGTTGCGCCAAAAGATTGAAACGAAAAGCGGGACTGAAGTAACCGATAAGCAATAAAACTGATTTTCGTAAAATTATATTCTTCGCTATCTGTGCGCTCAAGAACAACAATTTTTTAAAAAACATTTTTTATCTAACTATTTTATCCCTACATTTGCAGGCTAAAATTTTACAGTACTTTGAACCCGCTAAAACAATTTTCTGTACCGTTTACCGGATTAAAATTGGGAAGCCATCATTTTGATTATGAGCTTGATGACACCTTTTTTGGCGCATTTGAGTACTCAATGATTAAAACTGGAAACTTAAAAGTTGACCTGGAACTTGATAAACAAGAAACCATGTTGATTTTAAAATTTAAAGTTTTAGGTACTGTTAATTTAGATTGCGATAAATGCTTGTCGGAATTTGCTTTACCGATTAATTTGTACGAAAGACAAATTGTAAAGTTTGAAGAAGATGAATTGGAAAGCGATGACGAAGAAATTGTTTCGTTAAGCAGAAAAGAAACATCTGTTGATATATCGAAACCGTTGTACGAAATGATAAACGTTGCGGTGCCATATATTAAAAACTGCGAACAAGGTGGTAAGGATTGCGACCAGGAAATGATAGATAGATTGGAAAACCTTTCTATTGAAAAGCAGAACGAAGAAAAAGAACAAAATAGCGACCCACGTTGGGAAGCACTTAATAAGTTAAAAAAATAATTAGATTATACACCAATGGCACATCCAAAACGGAAAATCTCGAAACAGAGAAAAAATAAAAGAAGAACGCACTATAAAGCTGAGCTTCCTTCTTTAGCAACTTGCGCAACTACAGGTGCTATCCACGTACCTCACCGTGCATATAACGTTGATGGTAACCTATACTATAACGGTAAATTGGTTATCGAAAATACTCAAATCGGGTAATTTTCTTAAAAAATTGTTTGTGTTTTCAGCGGCTTTAGTCATACCTTAGTCAACTGAAACATTCAGGATTTACCTGACTAACACAAACAGATTTTTTCTATGAAAATAGGCCTCGACATAATGGGCGGAGACTATGCTCCCAAAGCAATTGTTTTGGGAGCAATAGCAGCTCATCAATCGCTAAACGCAGGAGAACATCTTGTTCTTATCGGCGATACCGAACAGATTAAACTAATTCTTGCAGAAGAAGGCTTTAATCCAGATCATTTTGAATACGTTCATACTGATGAAGTTATTGGTATGGGCGAACATCCCACAAAAGCAATTGTTCAGAAACCAAACTCGAGCATAGCAGTTGGTTTTAACCTTTTAAAGGAGGGCAAAATCGATTCATTTGCGAGTGCAGGTAATTCTGGTGCTATGCTGGTTGGCGCAGTTTTTAGCGTTAAAACCATCCCGGGCATTATTCGCCCATGCTTATGCACAATCCTTCCAAAAATTAAAGGCGGCACAGGTTTATTATTAGACGTTGGTGCAAATGCCGATTGCAAACCCGACATTTTACTTCAATTTGGTGCTTTAGGTAGTTTATATGCAGAGAACTTACTGCAAATAGATAACCCAAAAGTGGCTTTAATGAATATTGGCGAAGAAGATGAAAAAGGCAATATGCTAAGCATGGCTACTTTTCCGTTAATGAAAGATACCAACTTATTTAATTTCGTGGGCAATGTTGAAGGAAGAGATTTATTCAATGATAAAGCTGATGTAATTGTTTGCGACGGTTTTACTGGAAATGTAATGCTTAAATTAGCAGAATCATTTTATGTAATGACAGTTAAAAAAGGATTAAAAGATGAATTTTTTGATCGTTTTAATTACGAACAATATGGCGGAAGTCCGGTTCTGGGGGTTAATGCACCTGTAGTTATTGGTCATGGGATTTCGAGCCCATTGGCTGTTAAAAACATGGTACTTCAATCAAGAGAAATGATTACGACTGGTTTAGTAGAAAAAATTAGAACAGCATTTAAATAAATTTTTAAATTTTTTAAAATGAGTAAAATTCACGCTGCTATAACGGCAGTTAATGGTTATGTTCCTGATTATGTGCTTACAAATGCAGAGTTGGAAACCATGGTTGATACTTCGGATGAATGGATAACCAGCAGAACAGGAATTAAAGAACGTAGAATTTTAAAAGGTGAAGGTTTGGGCACATCAGATATGGCAGTTCATGCTGTAAATGGTTTGCTTAAAAAACGCGGTATTGATGCAAAGGAAATTGAGTTAATTATTTTTTGCACCACTACTCCGGATTTTACTTTCCCGGCTACAGCAAACGTTTTAGCAGATAAAATTGGTGCAACCAATGCCTGGGGTTATGATTTACAAGCCGCTTGTTCTGGCTTTATCTTCGGTTTATCTACAGGTGCTTCTTTTATCGAATCTGGCAGACATAAAAAAGTTCTAGTGGTTGGTGGAGATAAAATGTCTTCTATCATTAACTATGAAGACCGTACAACTTGTATCATTTTTGGTGATGGTTGTGGATGTGCCTTGCTGGAACCAAATGAGGAAGGCTTCGGCGTTCAAGATTCTATTTTAAGGACAGATGGTTCGGGCAGAGATTTCTTAGGCATGAAAGCAGGTGGCTCAGTAAAACCAGCTACCCACGAAAGTGTTGATGCTAGAGAACATTTTGCACATCAAGAAGGACCAACAGTATTTAAATTTGCAGTAACTAATATGGCAGATGTTGCTGCCGAAATTATGGAGCGTAATAACCTAACATCTGATGATGTAGCTTGGTTAGTACCCCATCAAGCAAACAAACGTATTATTGATGCTACGGCAAACCGCATGGGTGTAAGCACCGAAAAGGTGATGATTAACATTGAACGTTATGGTAATACAACAAATGGAACTATTCCTTTATGTTTATGGGAATGGGAAAGCAAACTAAAAAAAGGCGATAATATTGTACTCGCAGCTTTTGGTGGTGGTTTTACATGGGGTTCTATTTACCTTAAATGGGCTTACGACACTGAATAGGAACTTGGAAATAATGAATGGATAATAAGTAGATGCTTAATAAAGAATTTCTATTTCATATTGCCCTCGCATCTATTTTCTTTATAAATAAAACAAAAAAAGTATAACTTAGTTAATTCAATAACACTATTTTTTACAATAAAAGCTTAAAAAATGGATATCAAACAAATACAGGAACTTATTAAATTTGTTTCTCGTTCTGGTGTAAATGAAGTTGCAATCGAGCAAGAAAACTTCAAAATTACAATTAAGACCAACCAAACACCTACAGTAGTGCACGCAACTGTACCACAAGCACCGCTTGTACAGGCAGCGGCTCCGGTTGCAACGGCTCCAACTGCACCAGTTGCAGCAACACCTGTTGTTCCGGTAGCAGAAGACACTTCAAAATACATTACCATTAAATCTCCAATGATTGGTACATTCTACCGTTCATCAAGCCCGGAAAAACCTATGTTTGTTAACGTTGGTGATGAAATTGGTACTGGTAAAGTGGTTTGTATTATCGAAGCGATGAAACTTTTTAACGAAATTGAAAGTGAAGTTTCTGGTCGCATTGTTAAAATCTTAGTAGATAATGCTTCTCCGGTTGAATATGATCAACCATTATTTTTAGTAGAACCTATTTAATTAGCGAATTAATCAATTAGCTGGTTTAAGCCTCGATTTGTGTCTCCACGAATCGTATAACACATAATGGTTCGTGGAGACACTAACCATGGCATTTAAACGAAAAAATTATGTTTAAAAAAATACTTATTGCCAACAGGGGCGAAATCGCTTTGCGTATTATCCGTACCTGTAAGGAAATGGGCATCAAAACGGTTGCTGTTTATTCTACTGCTGATAGAGAGAGTTTACATGTGCGTTTTGCTGATGAGGCTGTTTGTATTGGCCCTCCACCAAGTAAAGATTCTTACTTAAATATTCCAAATATTATTTCAGCGGCAGAATTAACAAATGCCGATGCAATCCATCCGGGTTATGGCTTTTTATCTGAAAATGCTAAATTTTCGAATATTTGCCGTGAATATAACATCAAGTTTATTGGGGCAACGCCCGAGCAAATTAATGGAATGGGTGATAAAGCTTCTGCTAAAGAAACCATGAAAATTGCTGGTGTACCAACAATTCCAGGTTCTGAAGGCTTACTGAATAGCGTAAAAGAAGGTATTGCTATTGCAAACGAAATGGGCTATCCAGTTATACTTAAGGCAACTGCCGGTGGTGGTGGCCGTGGTATGCGTATAGTTTGGAAAGATGAAGATTTCGAAAACGCATGGGACAGTGCCCGTCAGGAATCTGGTGCTGCTTTTGGTAATGATGGTTTATATTTAGAAAAATATATTGAAGACCCTCGCCATATTGAAATCCAGATTATTGGCGATCAGTTTGGTAAAGCTTGCCACTTATCAGAACGTGATTGTTCAATTCAACGTCGTCACCAGAAATTGGTTGAGGAATCTCCTTCGCCATTTATGACTGAGGAACTACGTTTAAGAATGGGTGAAGCTGCAATTAAAGGTGCGCAAGCTGTAAATTATGAAGGTGCCGGTACAATCGAATTTTTGGTTGATAAACACCGCAACTTCTACTTTATGGAAATGAATACCCGTATTCAGGTAGAACACCCGGTTACTGAAGAAGTTATTGAGTTCGATTTAATTAAAGAACAAATAAAAGTTGCTGCTGGTATTCCAATCTCAGGTAAAAATTATTTCCCACGTTTGCACGCGATTGAGTGTCGTATTAATGCAGAAGACCCAGCTAATAATTTCCGTCCTTCGCCAGGAAAGATTACTAATTTTCATTCTCCCGGCGGTCATGGTGTACGTGTAGATACACATGTTTATGCAGGCTACTCTATTCCATCAAATTACGATTCAATGATTGCAAAGCTAATTTGTGTTGCGCAGACTCGTGAAGAAGCGATTTGTACAATGGAACGTGCTTTGGGAGAATTCGTTATCGAAGGTATTAAAACAACAATTCCTTTCCATTTACAATTAATGAAAGACCCTAATTTTAGAGCAGGTAATTTCACAACAAAATTTATGGAAACATTCGAATTTTCGGAATAACTGCCTAAATTTCACATTTGGCAAAAGGCTGTTCAAAATAATTTTGAACAGCCTTTTTTATTTCAAAAAAAAAGGCTGTTCAATTTTCATCCATTAAAACATTGATATTTATCAAATTAAACACATAGTTTTCAATAACTTGTAGCGTTTTTGAGCTTGCTTTCGTTTGCAATAAAAACCAACAAAACATGAAAAAATTTCTACTTAACGGATTTCTTTTAATACTCGCCCTAGTAGTATTAAGCCAGTGCAAAAAAAATGATGATAACGAATTGCAATTAATTCAAATCAGCAAAGTAATTTCAGTTGATGCGATGAGAGCGCTTCCTGTAGGATTAACTAAGGCAACCAGAGTTAAAAATCCCGGAAAAATTTATATCTACAATGATTATCTTTTCATAAACGAACCACAGAAGGGTATTCATATTTACAATAATGCTAATCCGGCTGCGCCGATAAACATGGCATTTTTACAGATACCAGGAAACGTAGATATTGCCATTCGTAATAATGTGCTTTACGCAGATAGCTATGTAGATTTATTAGCTTTCGACATTTCTTCGGTATCAAATATTAAACAAATTAAAAGATTGCCTGATGTATTTAAGCAATTTTACTGGGGAGGTTTCAGTACTCAAGGCGCTCAAAAAAATATAGTAACCTATAAAGATACTTTAGTTAGAAAGAGTACAAACAAGAGCGGCTGGGTAAATGATATATCGGCATTCTCGAATTCGGCAAACAGCAGTTCATCAGGTCAAGGCGGATCGATGGCGAGGTTTACTTTGCTAAACGATTATTTATATACGGTGGGCAATATGGATTTAAGTTTGTTCGATATAAAAACAGAAACAAATCCAAGTTTCGTTAAATCGATAATTTTAGGTTGGGGTGTTGAAACAATATTTCCTTATGAAAACAAATTATTTATTGGGACAAATACAGGTATGCATATTTTTAATGCTGCTGATGCGGCCAACCCTGTAAAATTATCGACGTATAGTCACGTTTTTGCCTGTGATCCTGTAGTGGTACAAGGAAAATATGCTTTTGTAACATTGCGCACAGGTAATTTTTGCAGACAGGCAGTTAACCAGTTAGAAGTAGTGGATATAGAAGACCCAACTAAACCAAAACAAGTTTCAGTTTTCCCCATGAAAAACCCACATGGTTTAAGTGTTAGCGGCAATAATTTATTCCTCTGCGAAGGTGAATTTGGTATAAAAAGTTTCAACATTGCCAATAAAACCGAAATTGATAAAAATATGTTGCAGTATTTAACTAATATTAAAAGTTATGATGTTATTGCCGGACCGAAGTCTTTAATTGTAACGGGTGCAGATGGTGTATATCAGTTTACTTATTTCAATCCTGTTAACATGAAGCAACTCAGTTTAATTAAAGTTGATAAATCTGCATCCATTTTTTAAATATCATTGTTACCAATTTTCAGAATAACATAAACTATTTCTATATTTAACACGTAAATACCATTCTATTCATTTAGAATGGTATTTTTGTTTTCAACATGAGCAACACTAAAGAAAAATCATCCCTTACCAAAGCTATTGGGCAGCGCAGTACGACACTTGAGGCAGAAATGTCTTTTTTCGATCATCTTGATGTATTACGGAAACACTTAATTAGAGCCGTTATTGCAATTGCCGTATTTACCGGCATTGCCTTTTATTTTAATGAGGAAATTCTTGACAAAGTTATCTTTGGACCAAAAAAACCCGATTTCTGGACTTACAGAATGATGTGTAAGTTGGTAGATATGTTTCCATCTTTAGGGAAAGATATGTGTATCACCAAAATTAATGGTGAAATCATCAACACAGAAATGGCAGGGCAATTTAACTTGCAACTAAATGTTTGTGTAATGTGCGGTATTGTTGTGGGTTTTCCTTATCTGCTTTGGGAAATCTGGAGATTTATTAAGCCAGCGTTACACGAAAACGAACGCAAATCGGCAAGTGGCTTTGTATTTTTTGCATCAGTATTATTTATCATTGGTATCCTTTTTGGATATTTTATTGTATGTCCACTTTCAGTAAATTTCTTAACTGGCTATACCGTAAGTGAAGAAATTAAAAATACCTTCACTGTCGATTCTTACCTTTCTTCTGTGGCAACATTAACTTTAGGAACTGGTATAATTTTCGAATTACCTATTATCATTTTTATCTTATCGAAGCTTGGCTTAATGACACCGAAGTTAATGCGTTCGAGCAGAAGATATGCGGCTGTAATTATCTTGATTATTTCGGCTATTGTTACGCCAACGCCAGATATCATGACGATGTTGATAGTTGCAACCCCATTATTCTTGCTTTACGAATTGAGTATTTTTGTTTCCGCATTCATCGAAAGCAAAAAGAAAAAGGCGGATGCGGCGTTCTATGCTAACTAACAAAAACATTACGAATACATTTCATAATTCTCTATAAATTTGGCCATGTCTGATACAAAATTCAAAATTGCTATTGGCGCCGATCACGCTGGTTTTGAATACAAAGAAATCTTGAAAACTTATCTTGCAGATTATGATGTTCAAGATTTTGGAACGCATTCTTTAGATTCAGTTGATTATCCAGATTTTGCGCATCCTGTAGCCTCTGCTGTAGAAAGTGGAGTATTTACCTATGGCATTTTGCTTTGTGGCTCGGCAAATGGAGTTGCCATAACAGCAAATAAGCATCAGGGAATACGCGCCGGATTATGCTGGGAAAACGAGGTTGCATCACTGGTTAGAAAACATAATGATGCGAACGTTTTATGTATTCCGGCAAGATTTGTTTCAGAAGAACTTGCCAAAGAAATTACTGCTACCTTTTTAAATACTGATTTTGAAGGGGGCCGTCATCAAAACAGGGTTGATAAAGTATCCTGCTAACTTAATTACAACTAACTATTATTAAAAAATGAATAAAAAATTTTTAACCCTTAGCATTGCATCGCTGCTTACTGCAAGCTGCTTCGCTCAGGTTAAACCATTAGTACCAAATAAGGACGCTATTAGGTTTAGCAAAGTAATCAACCCAGAAAATGGCTACAAACACCTTTCTATACTAGCTTCTGATGAATTTGAAGGTCGTGAAACTGGAAAAAAAGGTGCATGGATGGCGGCTGATTATATTCGTGATTATTTTAAATCACTTGGTTTAAAAGGTCCTGTTGATGGAAGTTATTTCCAAAAAATAGATTTAGTAAACTATTCTATAAGCCAAAGTTCTTTAACTATTAATGGCCAGCCAAAGCAATTATATAGCGATTATTTAATTACAGGAAATGCAGTTGGCTTAAACGGCTTTACTTTTAGTGCCGATGATTTAGTTTTTGCAGGTTACGGCGTAAACAAAGATGGTTATAACGATTTTGAAGGCTTAAACCTTGATGGAAAAGTTGTAGTTATTTTTGGTAGCGGCGACCCAACAGCTAAGCCTGAAGACAAACAAGATAGAAGAACAATGATGATGGCGAGAGCTAGAAAAATTGCCTTTATCACAAAAGCTAACGCGAAGGCTGTAATTATCATCGATCCATCTTTAGATAACAGAGCTGAACAATTAAAAGCAATTTATGGCGAAGGACAACCGGTAATGAAATCTCCAGAGGTTGTAGAGCGTATGAAAACTCAAACACCTTTTACTACAATTAGTGTAACGACCGCAACTGCGAACGAAATTTTGAAGGCTGTAAATACCTCGGTAGAGGCCGTTCAGAAAAAGATTGCAGAAACTAAAAAACCAGCTTCGCAAACCATTAATGTTGCAGTTTCTGCAAGTGCAATGAAATCTGAAGTAGCGGTTAGAGCAGAAAATGTTTTAGGCTTTTTAGAAGGTTCTGATCCTAAATTGAAAAAAGAAGTTTTGGTTTTAACCGGGCACTATGACCACATTGGTTTAGTCGCCGACCCGAATGCAAAAGATAAAGTAAATAATGGTGCTGATGATGATGGCTCTGGAACTACTGGCGTTTTATTGATGGCAAAAGCATTTACTGATGCAAAAAAAGCAGGCAAAGGGCCTAAACGTAGTATTTTATTTATGACGGTCGTTGGTGAAGAAAAAGGTCTTTGGGGTTCTGACTGGTATTCTTCGCACCCTGTTTTCCCTGTAGAAAATACAATTGCAAACTTAAATACAGATATGATTGGCCGTACTGGAGAGGAATACCTTGGCAAACCTGATTCTGCCAATTATATTTATTCTATTGGTTCTAATATGCTAAGCAGCGAACTTGGAAAGTTAAGTGAGCAAGTAAATGCAACTTACACAAAAATGAAGTTGGATTACAAATATGATGATCCAAATGATACCCAACGTATTTATTATCGTTCAGATCATTACAACTTTGCGAAATTAGGTATTCCAATTATTTTCTATTATGATGGAATGTTAGAGCAAGATTATCATCAACCTGGAGATGAAGTTAGCAAAATCAATTTCCCGCTGTTATCAAAAAGAGCACAATTAACCTATTTTACCGCATGGGAATTGGCAAATCAAGCTAAACGACCAGCAGTTGATAGAGACGGAAAAGGAAATCCGAAGAAATAATAATTAAAAATATTAAGCCCCGATATTGTATCGGGGCTTTTTTATGCACATTACTTTTGGTGCCTGCTTAAATTCTTATCTTTGATTTATGATCAAAACTGCCGAGGAATTTTTAGAGAAGTCTGATGAGAAAGCTTTCGATTTACCGCACCGTAAAACCATAAATTATAATATTGGCAAGTACAATACAGCGGTCGAACGTGGTTTATCAAAATTCGAAAACCTCGAAGCATCTAAAAAGAAGGCCCATGTTGTAAAATGGCGGGTAATGGAAAATTTGGATAAATTCTTACCAGAGTTTGAATCTAATTTCCAACGCAGAGGCGGTAAGGTAATTTGGGCAAATGATGCAGAAGAAGCACAACAAGAAATCCTTAATATCATTAAAAGAAATAACGGTAAAACGGTTATTAAATCTAAATCGATGACGACTGAAGAAATTCATCTGAATGATTTTTTAGAAAAGAATAACATCGAATCTTTAGAAAGTGATTTAGGCGAATATATAGTTCAGCTACTTGGGCAAGCACCGTATCATATCGTAACGCCAGCCATGCACTTAAGTGCAACCGATATTGCGCAGTTATTTCATGATAAATTCGGAACACCAATTGATGCCACACCGCCGCAGTTGGTACAAAAAGCTAGAGAATTGCTTCGAGATAAATATCTAAATGCTGATATTGGCATTAGTGGAGGCAATTTCTTAATTGCCGATACAGGAAGCATTGCCATTACCGAAAACGAGGGCAACGCCAGGTTAAGTACCACTTTTCCCAAAATCCACATTGCCATTGTAGGTATCGAAAAGATAATTCCTTCAATAACAGACTTAGATTTGTTTTGGCCTTTGTTGGCGTCTCACGGAACTGGGCAAAACCTAACCGTTTACAATTCTATTTTAAGTGGTCCTCGTCAACCTAATGAAACCGATGGCCCTGAAGAAATGTATGTTATTCTTTTAGATAATGGACGGACAAATTTACTGGCACAAAAAGACCAGCGACAAGGTTTATATTGCATCCGTTGTGGTGCTTGTTTAAATGCTTGCCCGGTTTATAAAAATATTGGCGGTCATACCTATAATACCACTTATAGCGGGCCAATTGGTTCGGTAATTACACCCCATTTAAAAGGTATGGAAGAGTTTAAGCACTTAAGTTATGCTTCCAGTTTATGTGGTAAATGTTCTGAAGTTTGCCCGGTTAAAATCGACATCCATAAAATGTTGCTGCTTAACCGTAGAGATGCAGCTGCCACCCACGAAAATGGTAAGGTAGAAGAAATGGGTTGGGGCATGTTTAACCGAATGATGAAAAAGCGTAAGTTGATGGATTTATTCGGTGGGAAATTTAAAAACTTTATGCTTAAAACCTTCTTCAAAAAAAGCTGGGGTAAATACCGCGAATTGCCAAAAGTTGCCGATAAATCTTTTGCAAAGCAATGGGAAGATTTGAAAAAGAATAAAGATTCTTAAAAAGATATTAGTTAAGTACGATATTGTATTAGTAAATTAGTTATTAAAATAATACTATGCCAACACTCTTTATCGTTTTTGGATTGAGGTTTTTCTTTTACTCAAATGAACATTTACCAATTCACATCCACGTAAGAAATGCTGATGGAGAAGCAAAGTTTGAGGTAGAAGAAGTAAAACTAATTTCGAATAGAGGTTTAAAAAATAAGGACGTTAGTTTGGCGATTGCTTTAATTGAAGAGAACAAAGAAATCATCATTAATAAATGGAGTGAATATCATGGAAAATAACATATCTAAAGTGTGGGTTGAAAATGATAAAATTCACATTAAAACAAATATGGGAGAGGTAAAAAGCCATCCTTTAGATTGGTTTCCTAGACTTAAAAATGCGCCAAAAGAGCTTTTGGAAAACTTTACTTTATCACCTTTTGGCATCCATTGGGAAGAGCTTGATGAAGACTTAAGTTTTGAGGGATTTTTCAACTTTACAAGTCAATCTTCTATCTTGGAGAAAAAATAAGCGTCAAATCTACCAACCAAATATGCAATTCAACCGAGGCGATAAAGACAACTCATTTCTACTAAATTTATACAAAAGATTGCTTTACCCTCGAATGGTTGAGGAGAAAATGCTAAAACTTTTAAGGCAAGGTAGAATAGGTAAATGGTTTTCGGGAATCGGACAGGAAGCGATTGCAGTTGGCTCTACCTTAGCCATGCAAGGCGATGAATATATTTTACCCATGCACCGCAATTTAGGCGTTTTTACCTCACGGGATATTCCTTTGAAAAAGTTAATGGCGCAATGGCAAGGCAAGTCCACTGGTTTTACAAAAGGCCGCGACCGCTCGTTTCATTTTGGTACACAAGACTATAAAATTATCGGGATGATTTCACATCTCGGTCCGCAAATGGCTTTAGCCGATGGTATTGCTTTGGCGGATGTTTTAGCGAACAAGCAAAAAGCTACTTTAGTGTACACAGGCGAAGGTGCAACCAGCGAAGGCGATTTTCATGAAGCAGTTAACGTTGCCGCAGTTTGGAATTTACCTGTAATTTTTCTAATCGAGAATAACGGTTACGGTTTATCAACCCCAAAATCAGAACAGTTTCGTTGCAAAAATTTGGTAGATAAAGCCATTGGTTACGGTATCGAAGGCAGGCAAATTGATGGAAATAACATTCTTGAAGTTTACGATACCATCAATCAGTTAGCCAATGAAATTAGGAAAGACCCTCGCCCAATATTGTTAGAATGCCTCACCTTCAGGATGAGAGGCCATGAAGAAGCATCGGGCACTAAATATGTTCCGCAAGAATTATTTGATGAATGGGAGAAAAAAGACCCTTTAAGCAATTACGAAGCTTACCTGGTTGAGCTAGGCATTTTAAATGCTGATTTAATTTCAGATATCAGAACGAAAAATAAAAAGGACATTGAATTAGAAGTTGAAGATGCTTTTGATGAGCCTGAACCAGAAGTGAGTGCTACGCAGGAGGAAAATGATATGTATTTTCCTTACGAGCAAAAGGTAATTGAACCAAGCCAATCATCAACAGAAAAAAGATATTTAGATGCCATAACGGATGGGTTGGATTTAGCCATGCAGAAATATCCGAATCTGGTTTTAATGGGGCAAGACATTGCCGACTACGGTGGTGCTTTTAAAATTACCGATGGTTTCACAACTAAATATGGCAAAGGCAGAGTTCGCAATACGCCAATCTGCGAATCGGCAATTGTAGGCACAGGTTTAGGCTTATCAATAAATGGATATAAAGCGGTTGTAGAAATGCAATTTGCAGATTTTGTTACGGTCGGATTTAACCAAATTGTAAATAATCTGGCTAAAACACATTACCGTTGGGGCGAAAAAGCGGATGTTGTCGTTCGCATGCCAACTGGAGCAGGAACTGGTGCTGGTCCTTTTCACTCACAAAGCAACGAAGCCTGGTTTACCAAAACACCTGGCTTGAAAATCGTTTATCCAGCATTTCCCGATGATGCCAAAGGATTACTTTTAGCCGCAATTGAAGACCCAAATCCGGTTATTTATTTCGAGCATAAGTATTTGTACAGAAGTTTATCTGCCCCAATTCCAGAAGGTTATTACACAACCGAAATCGGAAAAGCAGTAACCTTAAAAACAGGAAGTAAGTTTGCCATCATTACGTACGGTTTAGGTGTTCATTGGGCTTTAGATTATTTAAAAAACAACCCACAAAGTGATGCAACACTTGTTGATTTACGCACACTTCAACCTTGGGATAAAGAAACGGTTCGCGAAGCGGTTAAAGCAACTGGAAGGGTTTTAATTTTGCATGAGGATACACTTACCAATGGTTTTGGAGCAGAAATTTCGGCATGGATTGGCGAACATTGTTTTGAATATTTAGATGCGCCTGTTTCGCGGTGTGCAAGTTTAGATACCGCAATACCGATGAACAAAGCTTTAGAAGATGAGTTTTTGGCTAAAGCTAGATTGACTGAAACCGTTGAAAAATTATTAAAATATTAAATTATTTCGCCACGGAAACACTAAAATCACAGAATCTATAGTTTTAATTCCGTGTCAATCTGTGCTTCCGTGGTTAATACATAAAAAGAATGAGCAATTTTAAAGTTGAAGGAAATATAGTTGACATCTCCAAGCGATATATTTTCTTTGGTGAAGTAGAGGTAGAAAACGGAAAGATAAAATCGATTAATAAAAGTTCCGATAGAAAAGAAAATGCTCATTATATCCTTCCTGGATTTATTGATAGCCATGTCCACATAGAAAGCAGTATGCTCATTCCGAGCGAATTTGCAAGGTTGGCTGTGGTGCATGGTACAGTTGCCACCATTAGCGACCCACACGAAATTGCCAATGTATGCGGCATGGAAGGTGTAGAATTTATGATTGAGAATGGCAATACCGTTCCTTTCAAATTTAATTTTGGCGCACCAAGTTGCGTTCCTGCAACCATTTTTGAAACTGCTGGGGCAGAATTAAATCACCATGATGTTAAAGCACTTTTAGAGCGCCCTGAAATAAAATACCTAAGCGAAATGATGAATTTTCCAGGTGTGCTTTATAGGGATGAAGAAGTTTTAAAAAAGATTGCTGCTGCCCATGAATTGGGCAAACCTGTTGATGGTCATGCGCCAGGTTTGTGTGGCGATGCGGTTCAGCAATATATTGATGCGGGGATTTCTACCGACCACGAATGCTTCACCGCTGAAGAAGCTTTAGATAAATTGCAACGTGGAATGAAAATCCTGATTCGCGAGGGAAGTGCTGCCAAAAACTTAGAGGCTTTAATTGATTTATTACACGATTGGCCAGAAATGATGATGTTTTGTAGTGATGATAAACATCCCGATAGTTTGGTAGAAAGTCACATTAACGAACTTTGCGCAAGAGCTGTTGCAAAGGGAATTGATATTTTTAACGTTTTACAAGCCGCTTGCATCAATCCTATTCTTCATTATAAATTAGAGGTAGGGGCTTTAAAAATTGGAGACTACGCTGATTTTATTTTCGCAGAAGATTTAGTAAACTTCAAAATAAAACAAACTTATATTGATGGTATTTTACTAGCAGAAAACGGTGAAACTGTAGGCGATTGGATAAAACATGATGCAGGTAAAGAAGCTGTAAATCATTTCAATTGCAGTTTTAAAAAGGTAGCAGATTTTGTTTATCCTTATTCAGAGCAAAAAGAAATTCCCGTTATTGAAGCTTTGGATGGGCAATTAATCACTAATAAATTATTTTTTACGCCAAAAGTAGAAAACGGAAATGTAGTTAGCGATTTAGAAAACGACGTGTTAAAAATGGTGGTGGTTAACCGTTATCACGATGCACCGATTGCGATATCGTTTGTAAAAAATTTCGGGATGAAACAGGGTGCAATTGCATCGAGTGTTGCTCATGATAGTCATAACATTATTGCTGTTGGCGTTGATGACCAAAGCATTTGCGATGCTGTAAATTTGGTAATTGCATCAACTGGTGGTGTGGTTGCCTTGGGTAACGGGAAAGAAGAAGTTTTGCCTTTGCCAATTGCTGGTTTAATGAGCAACCAAAATGGTTACGAAGTAGCAGCAAGTTATACTTCTATCGACAAATTCGCAAAAGAATTAGGTTCAACATTAGTCGCACCTTTTATGACCCTTTCCTTTATGGCGTTATTGGTTATTCCGCACTTAAAGTTAAGCGATAAGGGTTTGTTTGACGGAGATAAGTTTGAGTTTATTTAGCGTTTTTCGTCATTGCGAGGTACGAAGTAATCCTACAACAGTCGTGATAATACTAAACGCATTAAGATTGCTTCGTGCCTCGCAATGACGACCGCCTAAAAATTTAATATTATTTTTTCTGCTTGTCATCCTGAGCTTGTCGAAGGACTTTTAAATCTGAATCAAGACGTTTCGACAAGCTCAACGTGACAATGTATAATAAACAACTAATCCACAAAAACCTCTGCCAAGGGGTTGAAAAGATAAATCCGTTTATCATCTAAACAAACGCAACGATAGCGTTTTCGAATGCGTTCGCCTTTAGTAAAACGCCGCCCATCTTTAATTTTGAAATTTGTATTTATGGGCAGTTGCTCTAAATGCAAGGTTTCAGTTTTGTTGGAATCGTACTTTTTTAAGGCTCTCGATAAATGTAAATCCGAGCAGCTCGATGCGGCTGGATTTGACATATAATTATCAATGGCCTTGTGAATATCCTCTGGAAAAATGTTCATTTCGAAAAACGGCACCATCATTCTTTGGAAATTCTTTTTCCATTCCGAACCATGGGGTTTAACTCTATTCTTAAAATCGTTCCAGGTTAAGAGATGTGCAAATTCGTGAACCGTTGTAACTAAAAACGCGTAGTTGTTTAAGTTGTAATTTACCGAAATCCTGTGGCCCTTATCTCGATATGGATGGCGGTAATCGCCCAATTTAGTAGAACGTGTTTTAGCGATTTTAAATTCGCATTGAAAGTAATCTATCCACTTTGCAATTAGCGGTGCAGCCTCAGTGGGCATGTATTGTGCTAAAACATTAACTTTCTCCACGATGGCTAAGATAATTATTTTAATTTTTTTAACCGCTGAGGACACAAAGATTTACTTAAGAGAAACATTGATTGAAACAGCATGTGTTTCCACTCCGTCATTGCGAGGCACGAAGCAACCTCTCTTCTCGAAAGATTGCTTCGTACCTCGCAATGACGACAATATTTCAAACCTATTCCTCCGTTGGAAACAACGACGCCAACACCAACTTTATCTCTCCAAATGAATAATCCTTTCCTAAAAAATCTCTTATTACCGACATAGATTTAGTCTTTTGACTCTCCACCGCATCCGCAATGTTTCTGATTTTGTTTGGCTTAACCAATTTTGCCACATCAATTTGCTGCGTTGAAACATAATATGCCAAATGCCCTTCTATGGTACTTGCAGAAAAGCCTCGCTCCTTTGCTATTTCTGCCAAGCTTTTACCTTGTTCATAAAGTTCAAAACTCACCAATTTGGTGTCAACTTTTGATTCCTTCTTTTTCTTTTCTACTGCAGATTTTACCTTTAATGCAACGCCTTTTAGCTGAATGGCTTTTTGCAATTGTTTTTCACGTTCTGATGCATTGAGTAGTGCATCGGTATCGGCTTTATTAAATTCTTTACCATCTATCATGGCTTGAAGCAAGGCCTTACTTTTGTGCATTTTCTTTAATTGTTCATAAACCAGAATTTCCAGTTCAAGCAATTCGGTTAAGTAAGTTTTAACTTGTTTTTCATCTTTTATTGCTTCAATATGCGCTAAAAGTCTGTCAGAAACTTCTTTAACTAAGAGATTAAAATATTTCAGGGCGGCAGCAACCCTTTTGGAAACATTAAATAATGTATGCTCGGTTTGCGTAGCAAATAAATTCTTTAACTGGTTGATAAAAGTATCGGCAGTAGTGGTGATTTTCTGAAAATCGCGATAGAGCTCCATCGTCCAATCATCATAATGTTGTTTGGTAGATTTTTCTCCTTTATCAAAAGTTTGCACATGCTCTTTAAGGTAATACCGAACCAAATTTAAGTCAAAAGCGGCCAACAAATACGTTCTTATAAAATCGTAACTTTCGAAGCTAATTTGCTGTTTAAGCACATCCGAAGACTGTTTGGTACTCGAAAAATAGTGAATATTTTGGTCTTGCTGCAAACCCGTTTCTCGCAAATGCGAAGTTAATACCAACCCATTAAGCGACCGCAAACGCGATAACGCAACGTAGGCTTGTCCTGGTGCAAAGGCATCGCCAATATCAATTATTGCCTTATCAAAAGTTAAACCCTGACTTTTATGCACCGTAATTGCCCAAGCCAGTTTTATTGGATATTGAACAAATGAACCTGCAACACTTTCTGAAATTTCATTGGTTGCCTCATTGAGTTTATACTTTACATTCTCCCATGTGTAAGGAGATATTTGTATAATCTCCTTATCATCAGGCAATTCTATTTCTATAATATCTTTTTCAATATGATGAACAACACCGATTTTACCATTATAGTAACGCTTCTCGGCTGTCATATCGTTTTTAATGAACATGATTTGAGCGCCAACTTTCAGTTCCAAACTTTTATCATTCGGAAAAGAGTGCTCGCTAAATTCGCCTGTAATCTTTGCGTCAAAGAAATAAGATTTTGTTTTAAGCTGTGTTAATCTTTCGCGATTTATGGCATCTGCTTTATTATTGTGTGTGGTTAAAGTGATGTAATTTTCATCAGCAGAAGGCTTAAAATCTTGTTTAAAATGCTGTTTCAACAAGTTGGTATCTTCGGCTGTTATTTTATTATTACGAAGATTATTTAAAAAATTAATAAATACCGAATCATTTTGTCGATAGATTTTATCCAACTCGATATAAATCGGAGGATTGTCTTTTAAAGCCAAGGCATCAAAAAAATAAATGCTTTTGTAAAAACCCGCCATCACTCGCCATTCGTCGTTTTTTACAACTGGTGGTAACTGATGCAAATCGCCAATAAAAAGAAGTTGAACACCTCCAAAAGGAACATTTCTGTTTCTGCGTATATAGCGCAAAGCGAAATCTATTGCATCAAGCATATCCGCTCTGAGCATACTTACCTCATCAATTACCAGCAATTCCAGCTCCTGCAACATCCGCCTTTTATTGCCTTGCATATTCATGTGCTTAACAATCGTTCGGGGTGTATTAAAGTTAAAAGTGATGTTTTGATTAATGATATTAGCTGCTGCATCTGGAAAAAATGCACCAAATGGCAGCTGAAAAAGGGAGTGAATGGTAACGCCAGATGCGTTGATTGCCGCAATACCAGTTGGCGCACAAATCATTGCTTTTTTATGCGTTAGCTGAATTAATTTGCGTAAAAATGTAGTTTTACCCGTACCAGCTTTGCCTGTTAAAAAAACATGTTTAGAGGTGTAATTTACAAATTTTGCCGCAATTTCTGCGGGCATAGAAGTTTCTTCTAATTCTGGCATTTTCGTAAAAAGTGCTTGTTTAAAAATTTGGCGGGATGAATTAAAATTAGCCAATATTTAGCAAAGAAACGTATTACTTTGCTAAATTCGTGAGCATTTATGAATAAAATATGCTCACAAAGCTTTCAAAATCCATTATATTAATTTTATTTCTGTCTATAACTTGCTTTGCACAAAATACAACACAGCCTTATGTTTTGGTTTTGGGTGTAGCGCAAGATGGCGGTTATCCGCACATGGGCTGTACTAAAATATGTTGTACAAATGCTTGGAAAAATCCAGAAACGCAGAAAGCTGTCAGTTCAATAGCTTTAGTCGACCCAAAAGAAAAAAAGTGGTATTTATTTGATGCCACACCAGATATTAAAAAACAATTGAAGGATTTTAGTGAGAAAACGAAAAATAAATATCCTTATTTACCAGATGGTATTTTTATTACACATGCACACATAGGTCATTATACAGGTTTAATGGAATTTGGCAGAGAAGTGATGAATACCAAAAACTTAAATGTTTATGTTTTACCAAAATTGAAATCCTTTTTGGAAGCAAATGGTCCTTGGAGCCAATTGGTGAAATTGCAAAACATAGGAATTACTGCTTTAGCGCAAGATAAACCCTTTACGATTGGTGAAAGTAATGTAATTGCTTTTACCGTTCCGCACCGCGATGAATATTCGGAAACAGCTGGTTTTGAAATCTCGACACAAACTAAAAAATATCTTTTCATCCCAGATATTGATAAATGGAGCAAATGGAATCAAAGTATTATTGAACGTGTGAAAAAGGTTGATTTCGCTTTTCTAGATGCCACTTTTTTTAACGCTGAAGAACTTGGCAACCGACCAATTAGCGAAGTGCCACATCCTTTGGTTACTGAAACCACCAAACTATTTGAAAATGAAGCTCTAAATATTAAATCGAAAATTCACTTCATCCATTTAAACCATACCAATAAATTACTGTGGGATAAATGTGAACAAAAGGATTTCTTAAAAAGCGGATTTAATTTGGCAAAACAGGGCGGGGTTTATTAGTTGGCACTTTGGTTGAAACCAAATCCAATTGATTAATCATTTTGAAACTAAAAATTTCTAAACCGTTGGTTGAAACCAACGGCAATGAATTGCATAGTGGTTAATACGCTTGTTTGTAAACCACTTGTCATTCAGTGCAGGCTGCTTTAGCTGCCTGTTTTTAATAATGCTTTTGCGACTTTAGCGAAATAACCTTTGTATCTAAACCTGACAGACGCGGAAATACTTATTGCTAGCAGCAACCTTGAATGTTGTGTACCTGCAACCGATGATACTAATGCTTTGTACCTAAGCTTAACAGAAGTTAGAAAAAGATTGGAGCAAATGGCAGGACTGATGTTTAAGAAGAATTACTGCAATTGCTTTTCAAAAAAATTGATAGATTTGGTTTTTAATTAAACACTTAAGCAGTTCAAACAGTTAAGCAATTTTCTTATCTTTGCAGCCTGATGAAACAAAATTATTCAAATCTTATTGCAGTTAAATTCCTTTAACCAGGTTTCATCGCCTCTTTTACCCAAAATTTTATTATGCTTAACCCTGAAATAGAAAAACGCAAAACCTTTGCCATTATTAGTCATCCCGATGCGGGCAAAACCACATTAACAGAAAAGT
This sequence comes from Pedobacter aquatilis, assembly GCF_030409415.1. Classification (GTDB taxonomy): domain Bacteria; phylum Bacteroidota; class Bacteroidia; order Sphingobacteriales; family Sphingobacteriaceae; genus Pedobacter; species Pedobacter aquatilis. Next base: position 96,006 of record NZ_JAUFPW010000009.1, read on the forward strand.
TTCTGCTTTTTGGTGGCGCAATTAACACGGCTGGTGCGGTAAAACGTAACAAAGCGAACCAAAGCAACACTTCCGATTTTATGGAAATTGAAAAACAGCGTGGTATTTCGGTGGCGACTTCGGTAATGGGTTTTGAATATAGTGGAAAACGTATTAATATTTTAGACACACCTGGCCACAAGGATTTTGCTGAAGACACGTACCGTACTTTATCTGCTGTAGATAGTGTGATTCTGGTAGTAGATTGCGTGAAAGGTGTTGAGGAACAAACGGAGAAATTGATGTCAGTTTGTCGTATGCGTAACACTCCAGTTATTATTTTCGTTAATAAAATGGACCGTGAGGGTAAGGAAGCATTTGATGTTTTGGATGAAATTGAGCAAAAATTAAACATCAGTTTATGTCCGCAAAGTTGGCCGATTGGTCAAGGACATACATTTAAAGGTGTATATAGCATTTATCATAATCAATTAAATTTATTTCACTCTGATAAAACTAAGGTTACAGATTCGGTGGTTAAGGTTAATGATTTAACCGACCCTGCTTTGTTAGATTATTTGCAGGAAAAGGAAGTTGAAGCTTTACAAAGTGAAACAGAATTGGTGCATGGTGTTTATGGTGATTTGGATGTGTCACTATATAAGGAAGGGTTATTAGCGCCTGTGTTTTTTGGTTCGGCGATTAACAACTTTGGTATAAAAGAGATTTTGGATACATTCATCGAGATTGCTCCAAGTCCTAAACATCGCGAAGCTGAAGAACGTGATGTATTGGTTGAAGAGAAAAACTTTTCAGGCTTTGTCTTTAAAATTCACGCCAACTTAGACCCAAAACACCGCGATAGAATTGCGTTTTTACGCATCTGTTCAGGAAAATTTGAACGTAATAAATTTTATTACCATACCCGTCAGGATAAAAAAATGAAGTTTGCCAACCCGATGGATTTTATGGCAAATGAGAAGAATTTACTAGAAGAAGCCTGGCCTGGTGACGTAGTTGGCTTGTATGATAGCGGAAACTTTAAAATTGGCGATACTTTAACAGAGGGTGAAAAGTTGCAGTTTAAAGGAATTCCAAGTTTCTCGCCTTCTATTTTTAAGGAGGTAGAAAATTTGGATCCGATGCGTACCAAACAGCTAGAAAAAGGCATTAATCAATTAACAGATGAAGGTGTAGCGCAACTATTTGTAATGCAACCTGGTAATAGAAAAGTAATTGGCGCAGTTGGTGAGCTTCAGTTCGAAGTAATTAATTTCCGCTTAGAGCATGAATATGGTGCTAAATGTCGTTTTCGTACCTTGAGTTACACACGTTCGAGTTGGGTAACCTCAACAGACAGAAAGAAACTGGATGAGTTTGTAAAACGCAAGCAACAACATATCGGTTTCGATAAAGAAGAACAACCCGTTTATTTATCGGATAGTGATTACATGATTAATTTAACCAAACAGGATTACCCGGATATTGATTTCCATAAAACGAGTGAGTTTAAGAGTTAATTTAAAAAGCATCATAATATAAAAACCCTCTTCAAAGTTGTTTTTGAAGAGGGTTTCTTTTTAAGGTTGATAACATTATTTCAACTTGCTCAAAGCAGTTTTAATTCTTGGCAACATATCTTTGATATCCTGTAAAGTACAAGCACCAACAGATGCTCTAAACCAAGGCATACTGTCTTCGTTTCCGAAAGCAGAGAAAGGTACTAAGGCTGCTCCTGCTTCTTTAATCAGATAGAAATTCACATCTGCGCTGTCTTTTAAAAGCTGTCCATCTTCTGTAGTTTTTCCGATGTAATCGATTTTAATGGTTAAATAAATTGCGCCCATTGGCTCAACGGCATCCACATTAAAGCCTTCGCTTTTTAGTTCGTTAAAACCATTGTAAAGTGCGTTTAAGCTATCTTGAATCTGACCTTTAAAACTGGTTAAGAAAGCATCAACCTGTGTTTTATCATTAAAATAGTTAGACATGGCAACTTGCTCGGCTTTAGGCGCCCAAGCCCCCATATGTCCAACTAATGCTTTCATTCTATTAACAATATCTTCTGGTCCAAAACCCCAACCTACACGTACACCAGTTGCAGCCAAACATTTAGAACTACCATCAACAAAAACGGTAAACTCACGCATTGCTGGGCGCAACGAAACCGGGTTTACATGTTCTTTACCGAAAGTTAAAAGCGAGTAAATCTGGTCGTACATTAAATATAGAGGTTTTTCATCCGCTCCGCGGGATGCGTTTTCTTCTAAAACTACATCGCAGATCTCAGCTAAAGAATCGGCATCAAACATGGTTCCCGTAGGATTTAGCGGTGAGCATAAAGCTAATAATGTTGCACCTTTTAAATGTGGCTTCAACTGTGCCGCGGTTGGCATAAAGTTGTTCTCCGCATCCGTTTCAACCGCAATAGATTTTGCAGAAGTTAAATGGCAATAGTGATTGTTATTCCAAGATGGTGCTGGGAAAACTACGGTATCACCTGGGTCGATTAAGGCTAAGTAAGTAGCATAAATTAACGGACGAGAACCGCCAGAAACCAAAATGCTGTTAGTATTGTATTCCAAGCCAAATCTCTCTTTCAGCAATTCAGAAACCGTTTCTCTTAAAGGTAAAACACCGTCAGCTGGCGGATAATTGGTTTGATTTGCATTGTATGCTTCTACAATTCCGGCTTTTAATTCTGTTGGAATTGGGTAGATATTTGCATCAAAATCTCCAATAGTTAAGTTAGCAATAGATGCGCCTTTACGCTTCATTTCGTTAACCTCATTACCAATTTTAATAATTTCTGAGCCAATTAATGCGCTGGCTAATACTGAAACTTTCATATGTTATACTTTTTTCTACTTTCGTCAATGCGAGGTACGAAGTAATCCATTAGCAGAGATTGCTTCGTACCTCGCAATGACGACTTAACGAATTAACTCTTCTATCGCTTTATTCACCTTTTCGAAACCAAATTGAGCTAAAACAGCTCGCATTGCTTCAGCAATCTGTTCATTACAAAGGTTACCGATGCTACCTTCGTGTGTATGATGTATTTGGCTCGATGGTGCAAAAGTACCATTTTCAATTTGTTCGCCAACTATTTTATAAGCTTCTCTAAAAGGAACGCCTTGCAAAGCCAAATCGTTTACCACTTCTACACTAAACAAATAATCGTATTTCTTATCCTTTAAAATATCATCTTTAATGCTAATGTTTTGGAACATGAAAGTTGCGATTTCTAAGCACTCATTTAATGAAGTAATTGCTGGAAAAAGATTTTCTTTTAGCAACTGTAAATCGCGGTGATAACCTGATGGCAAATTGGTTATCATCATTGCAATTTCATTTGGCAAAGCCTGAATTTTATTACAACGTGAACGAATCAGTTCAAAAACATCAGGGTTTTTTTTGTGCGGCATAATGCTCGAACCTGTTGTAAGTTCGGGTGGGAAACTGATAAATCCAAAATTTTGATTGATGAACAAGCAAACATCCATCGCCATCTTGGCTAAAGTTGCTGCTACCGCACTCATAGCTTGTGCTAAAATTCTTTCTGTTTTACCACGGCCCATTTGTGCATAAACTACATTGTAATTTAAACTTTCAAAGCCTAATAAATTAGTAGTTAAAATTCTGTTCAACGGAAAAGATGAACCATAACCCGCAGCAGAACCTAATGGATTTTTATTCGTGATTTTCCAGGCTGCAAGCATTAATTCCATATCATCAGCAAGGCTTTCGGCATAAGCACCAAACCATAAACCAAAGCTTGATGGCATCGCAATTTGCAAATGCGTGTAACCTGGCAGCAATTTATCTTTGTGCGTATTACTTAGTTCGATTAATTGGTTAAACAAAGTTGAAGTTTGCCCAACCATATCTTCTATACAAGCACGGAAGAATAGTTTTAAATCAACTAAAACCTGGTCGTTACGCGAACGGCCGCTGTGAATTTTTTTTCCTGCTTCGCCGATACGTTGTGTAAGTAGCCACTCAACCTGCGAATGCACATCTTCTACAGTATCTTCTATCGTGAAGTTACCCGCTTCAATGTCAGCATAAATATTTTTAAGCTCTTTCTGAACGGTTGCCAATTCATCAGCAGTAAGCAAATTAATCGTTTCTAACATTTGCGTATGCGCCAATGAGCCCAAAACATCAAACTTTGCCATTTGTAAATCCAATTCGCGGTCTTTACCAACCGTAAAACTTTCTACGAATTTATTTACATCTATATTTTTTTGCCAAATCTTCATATTTCAACTCCGTCATTGCGAGGCACGAAGCAATCCTCTCTTTTATATTCAAAAATTCAAAGCTAGACATTATGCAAAGAGTTTGCTTTCGTCCCGCAACCATGATTATTGTAGTTCAAGACAAGAAAACTCATCTTGTTTTATGAACTCATAAATAAATTGTTTTTTCTCAACAAATGCTTGAGCTATTCCCGAAGTTGTATTATTTCCAAAGCGAAGCCAGATTATTTTTGGAGGATGTCCGTATAAATTAGAAAACTCATAAAAATCGGCATCAAACGTGACCACAACATAGTCGTTTTCGCTTGCGAAAGACCAAATTTCCTTATCAGATTTGTTTTCTAATTTTAATCGCCTCACTTGATTGCAATCCAAAAAATCAGCTTCTAAAAGTTTGATGATTCTATGAGATATGTTTTGGTCAAATAATAGTTTCACTAAGCGACTCTTATTTTATGTTCTCTATCTGCAGAATATGCGAGACAAGACAAAATTTCTTCTTCGCTTATCTCTGGAAAATCCTCGATAATATTTTGTACAGTCATACCATTAGCCAACCATCCCAAAACATCATAAACGGCAATTCTGGTACCTTTTATGCAAGGTTTACCAAAACGTTTATTAGAATCTATTTCGATGAAATTTGAATAATTTTTCATAAGGTAAAGATAAACAATATTATAAAACTTTTATTTATGAGCAAATAACAAGACAATTCTACCAGATTAACTGCAAATAGCACTAAGTTTTTTTGCAAAGAGCGCCAAGCTAATTGTTTAATTCACCTCTCAATGACATTAGGCTTATCCTATAATAACTGGACTCAACATATTTACATATCCCTCAACACCTTCAGCAACTTCCCTCACATATAAAAATTCATCAGCCATGTGCGAGCGACCAGAAAAACCTGGCCCACATTTTACCGATGGAATGTCCAATAAAGCTTGGTCTGAAGTAGTTGGTGAGCCATAAGTAGTCTTGCCCAATGCCACACCAGCCTGAACTACTGGGTGATTTTTATCAATCGAAGATGGTTTTAAACGAATAGAACGAGGCGTAACATCGCAACCTACATTCGCACGGATAATCTCTAAAACCTCTTCGTTCGTGTAAGCATCCGTAACCCGTACGTCAACCGTAAACGTACAATTTGCAGGTACTACATTGTGTTGCGAACCTGCATTGATAATCGTAACCGTCATTTTCAGCGGACCAAAAACTTCTGATACCTTCGGAAACTGATAATTTCTAAACCATTCAATATCTGCCAAAGCTTTATAAATTGCATTTTCACCTTCTTCCCTAGCCGCATGACCAGCTTTTCCGTGGGCTACGCAATCCAAAACCAATAACCCTCGTTCGGCAATTGCTAAATTCATCTCGGTTGGCTCACCAACAATTCCGAATTCTAGTTCGCCCAAATCTGGTAAAACCAATTCTAAACCATTATTTCCAGAGATTTCCTCTTCCGCAGTTGCAGCCAAACAAATGTTATAATTTAAATTTTCTTGCTCGAAATAATACAAAAACGTACCGATTAATGATACTAAACAGCCACCTGCATCATTACTACCCAAACCAAAAAGCTTATCACCTTCAATTGCGGCATCGTAAGGGTCGCGGGTGTAACCAGAATTTGGTTTTACGGTATCGTGGTGCGAGTTTAAAAGTAAGGTTGGTTTACTGGCATCGAAATGCTTGTTGTAAGCCCAAACATTATTCATTTTACGATGAATGCTTACACCACGCTCCTCCAAAAACTGAGCAATTAAATTTGCTGTTCTATCTTCTTCCTTGCTAAAAGATTGTATGCGAATCAACTGCCGCAATAAATCCAAGCTCTCGTTCTGTATATTTTCTAACAACATAGTATCAAGTATTTAGTATCAAGTATCAAGATATTGAGCAAAACCCTCTACCTTCAACCTGATACCTTTAATCTTCTTTCGTGTATAAGTTTCCTGCCTTTAAAGCTGAAAGTTTAATCCCTTTTATCAAGGATGAACTAAAGCCATTGTGCTCCATTTCGTTTAAACCTGCAATGGTGCAACCTTTCGGCGAAGTTACTTTATCTATTTCTGATTCTGGATGTGTGCCATGTAATAAAAGTAAATCGGCTGCGCCTTTTGCTGTTTGAACTGCCATTTTCAAAGCCTCATCTGCGTGAAAACCAATTTCCACACCACCTTGAGATGCTGCTCTGATTGCCCTCAAAAAGAAGGCAATACCGCAAGCACAAAGTGCCGTTGCCGAAGTCATTAAATCTTCATTAATCTTCACGACCGAACCAACCGTTTCAAACATTTTGGTCACCTCAGCAATGTTTTCAGCCGATGCATTATCGCTCGCCATACAAGTCATCGATTGACCAATTGCAATGGCAGTGTTTGGCATTACGCGAATCACTTCTACATCTTCGCCCAGTTTATCTCGAACTGCAGCGCAACTTACACCAGAAATTACCGAAATAACCAAATGTTTAGCCGCAACTATCGATGCATTAATTTCATCCAAAACCGTATTTAACTGTTGCGGTAAAACGGCCAAAATCACAACATCGGCATCAGCAACCGCTTGTTTGTTATTATTGCTCACTCCAAATCCGGCGTCTGTAAAAGATTTTAAGTGGTCGATATTTCTACGTGTCAACGTAATATCCTCAGCCTTTGCAAAATCGGCTTTCACCAAGCCTTTTGCTAAAGATAATCCAATATTTCCGCTACCAATTATGGCTATTTTTTTCATGTGGTTCGTTTATATTTTCCTTCGGATTGATTATACCGATATTATTATTTGAAAAGCAGGTTCCGTATTTCTTTTTGTGGTTCGGTCCTGCTATTCACTTCAATCTTTTTTAAACTTCTTGTCATGCTGAGGTACGAAGCATCTGTTTCATCGTTTGCAGATGCTTCGTACCTCAGCATGACAGATATTCAGGGTTTCTGCTAAAAAAAGTATTTCCGCTCCTATCAGGTTTATTTACGCCGACATTGCGAAATGCCATCGTCCTTATACCTTTCGCCCTTTACCTTACTTCAGCATCTTCGTTCCGAATGTTCCTTCTTCAAGCTCATTCAATTCATCGGCTTTGCCGATGTAAACTGCAGAAACACCTTTTTTAATCGCCTCAAAAGCATTGTGCAGTTTTGGTATCATTCCACCCTGAACAGTTCCATCGGCTTTTAAACCCTCAAATTCATCCGCTTTTATTTCCCGAACAACTGATGCATCATCATTCACATCTCTCAATACACCCTTCTTCTCGAAACAATATACCAAACGAGTTTCGTAAAGTGATGACATCGCAACAGCAACCGATGAAGCAATGGTATCTGCATTGGTATTTAAAAGTTGGGTGTCTCCATCATGTGTAATCGCACACAAAACAGGCACTAAACCAGCTTTTAACAAACTATCCAACGTAGTTGAAGAAACCGATGTTTCATCTAAATCGCCAACAAAACCATAGTCGATTTCTTTAACAGGACGTTTTTTAGCTTTGATTATATTTCCATCTGCGCCAGTTAAACCGATTGCGTTACTACCTTTAGCTTGCAATTGCGCAACCATGTTTTTGTTGATTAGACCAGCGTAAACCATCGTCACAATCCGCAAAGTTTCAATATCAGTAATACGTCTGCCTTCAACCATTTTGGCTTCAATACCTAAGCTTTCGCCAAGTTCGGTGGCAATTTTACCACCTCCATGAACTAAAATTTTATAGCCAGGCAAAGCCGTAAAATCCAATAAAAACTGATGTAAGTTTTCAGAATTATCAATTACGTTTCCGCCTATTTTGATGATGGTGAGTTGTTTCATTTTATTAATAATTTCGTCATTGCGAGGCACGAAGCAATCTTTCAAGCAGAGATTGCTTCGTGCCTCGCAATGACGTGCTGTTTATTTCAATTCTTCCAAAACCGCTTTAATTACTGCTTGTGCAGCCCATAAACGGTTTCCAGCTTCGTGTATAACCAATGAGTTCGGTCCATCTAAAATTTCAGAAGATAATTCCAAATCTCTGCGAACTGGCAAGCAATGCATCACTTTAGCATCATTTGTAAATTTCAGCTTTTCGTTATTCATCATCCAGCCATCAGGATAAGTTAAAACTTTACCGTATTCTTTGTAGCTGCTCCAGTTTTTCACATAAACATAATCAGCGCCAGCTAAGGCCTCTTCTATATTGTACTGAATATCTGCTCCAGGCGTAAATTCTTCAGCCAACTCATAACCTTCAGGCTGAGCGATGGTAAAATCAATCATACCCTCATCCTGCGCTTTACACATCCATTCGGCAAAAGAGTTTGGAACAGCCTGTGGCAAAGCTTTTACGTGTGGCGCCCAAGCCAAAACTACCTTTGGTTTTCTGCCATCCGGTTGTTTAGTCCAGGTTTCGTGAATGGTAATAATATCTGCAAAACTTTGTAAAGGGTGACGAGTTGCACTTTCCAAACTCACTACAGGAACGGCACAATATTTCACAAATTTATTAAAGAAATCTTCACTGTAATCTTCCTCACGATTGTTTAATTTCGGGAAAGAACGCAAGCCTAAGATATCGCAATATTGCCCCATTACCGCTGCAGCTTCGCGAATGTGTTCAACCGTTGAACCGTTCATTACCACACCATCCTGAGTTTCCAAGGCCCAACCTTCTTTATCCAGATTCATTACCATAACATTCATACCTAAATTTAAGGCAGCTTTTTGAGTGCTTAAACGGGTACGTAAACTTGGGTTCATAAAAACCAAACCTAAGGTTTTGTTTTTACCCAAACTTTGATGCGCATAAGGATTCGCCTTTAATTCAAGCGCATCTTTTACAAATTGTTTGATGCTTGGAACATCGTGTACGGAAGTGAAAAGTTTCATTTTAAAACGTTGTAAGTAGTAAGTTATACGTTGTAAGTTTCGTATCCCTCGTCTAAATAATTTACAAATAAAGTTCTGTGTACTTAAAACGTACTACTTAGAACTTAAAACTAAATTGAAAGCCGCCAAAAACTCATCAGCATGTGCCTTGGTTAAATTTAAAGCTGGCAATAAACGAATAACATTCGGTTTTGCCTCGCCAGTAAAGATGAAATGTTTAAATAATAACTCTTTTTTAACATGCGCCAATTCTTCTGGCAATTCTATACCAATCATTAAACCACGACCGCGAACTTCTTTTACCTGCTCAAATTTCTTCAATTCAGTGATTAGATAGTTACCAATTTCCTCTGCATTTTTCATCAGATTATCTTGCTCCATCACTTCTAAAACAGCCAAAGCCGCAGCGCAAGCCAAGTGGTTACCGCCGAAGGTTGTACCTAACTCGCCATGCCAAGGTTTAAATTTTGGTGCAATTGAAATTCCTGCTACTGGAAATCCGTTGCCCATGCCTTTTGCCATAGTATAAACATCAGCTTCAACACCAGAATAATCGTGAGAATAAAACAAACCAGTTCTGCCATAACCGCATTGAACTGAATCGGCAATGTAAACCGCGTTATATTCATCACAAAGTGAACGGATTTTTTGTAAGAAACTTTTTGAAGCTTCTTTAATTCCACCTACACCTTGAATGCCTTCTATAATCACCGCAGAAATTTCATCGCCCTGCGATTTGAAGGTTTCTTCTAAAGCCACTTCATTATTAAAAGGCAAGAAGATTACATTTTCAGTTTGATTAACAGGCGCTACAATTTTAGGGTTATCCGTTACCGCAACTGCCAACGAAGTACGACCGTGGAAAGCGCCACTAAAAGCAATTACTTTCTTTCTTCCATTGTAAAATGAAGCGAGTTTCAAAGCATTTTCATTTGCTTCGGCACCAGAATTTACCAAAAACAATTGGTAATCTTTTTTACCAGAAACCTGACCTAATTTCTCTGCTAATTGTGTTTGCAAAGGAATTTTAACCGAGTTAGAGTAAAATCCAACTTTGTTTAATTGTTCAGTTAAGCGATTTACATAATGAGGGTTGGTATGGCCAATGGAAATCACCGCGTGACCGCCATATAAATCTAAATATTTTTGTTCGTTAGCATCCCAAACATTGCTGCCAGATGCTTTTGTAATTTCTATATCGTTAAGAGGGTATACGTCGAATAGCTGCATATTACTATGTTATAAGTTGTACGTTTTAAGTTATAGGTTTGGCTGCTCTCACTCTCGAAATTAAATTGATAAGCATTGCCTTAACTTCGTTAATACTGTTTGATAAAATTGTGAATTGTTCTTCAGTTAGGTAATCCAAATCTCTTGATAATATCAAAAAATATTCAGTTTCATTGGCCGAGCCTAAAGAAATATTTAAAAAATTAGCCAAATCTGCTTGTGAATTTTTACCGCAACCTTCGGCGATGTTTGCTGGTACTGACGCCGACGCCCGCCGAAGTTGATTAGTTAGACTGTAAATCTCTTCTTTTGGAAACTTGGCGCTTGTTTTATAAATACTAAGTGTAAGTTGATGTGCTTTTTCCCAAACTTTCAATTCTTTAAAATTTTGCATACACTTATAACGTATTACTTAAAACTTAAAACCCTACCGCTTTCAATTTCAGTCCCGCATTTTCTTCCAAGCCAAACATTAAATTCATATTCTGAACCGCTTGTCCGCTTGCGCCCTTTAAAAGGTTATCAATAATGCTGATGATAAATAATTTGTTGCCATGTTTTTCTACATGAACCAGCGCCTTATTGGTATTTACAACCTGCTTTAAATCGATGTTTTTCCGACTTACGTGAGTAAAAGGATGATTGTTGTAGTAATCTTGGTAAATAGTTTGCGCTTCTTCTAAGGTTAAATCACTTTCCAAATACATCGCAGCCAAAATACCTCTTGTAAAATCTCCGCGTTGCGGGATGAAACTCAAAGCCTCCGATAGTGAGGGTTGTAACTGTAATAAACTTTCGCCAATTTCATTCAAATGCTGATGCTCGAAAGCTTTATAAATGGAAAGGTTATTATTTCTCCAGCTAAAATGAGAAGTTGCAGCTAAACTTTGTCCGGCACCAGTTGAACCTGTAGTTGCGTTGATGTGAACTTCTGCATTTATTAAGCCTTTTGCAGCCAACGGCAATAAACCCAATTGAATACAAGTGGCAAAACAACCTGGATTAGCAATGTTGTTTGCAGATTTTATCTCATCGCGATTTAACTCTGGTAAACCGTAAACGAATTGACGATTTTCGATTGACGAATTTTGAGCTAACCTAAAATCCTGAGATAAATCGATAATTTTGACGTTGTCGTTAATCGGATTATCGGCTAAAAATTTCTTCGCATCGCCATGCCCAACACATAAAAACAAAACGTCAATGTCTTGTGAGATTTCATTTGTAAACCTCAAATCGGTGTCACCAATTAAATCAGTGTGCACATCAGAAATTAAATTTCCAGCGTTACTGGTACTATTTACGAAAGCAATTTCAACATTTGGGTGGTTAATCAGAATACGGAGCATTTCGCCGCCTGTATAACCTGCACCACCGATAATTCCTGCTTTTAACATAGTTGAAAGTTTAAAGTTGAAAGTATAAAGTCGTAAAGCATATTTTAAATTCTAACCTTTTTAATCAAGGAGATTAACATTGCTTTTATTTCTCCAACTTCCTTTTCTAATTCTAAATATTGTTCTGCTTGAATAAATCCCAAGTCTTTTGATAATAATAATTGGTATTCTAACTCGTGGCTAGAGCCTAGAGCAACTTGTAAAAAATTTGCCAAATCTTTTTGTGTAAATCTTCCACAGCCTTCCGCAATATTAGTTGGAATTGATGATGAAGATCTTTTAACTTGGCTAATTAAGTTATATGTTTCATCTTTAGGAAAAGTAGCAACGAGCATGTACATTTTTAATGTGAAATGATGTGCCTTTCTCCAAACCAATAGCACTTTATAATCCTGCATATAACTTTAAACTTTCTACATTTAACTCTGAACTTCAGAGTTCACTTTATGCCAAATCATTACCTGATTACCAAAGATTTTAGAGAAACCCTTAACGTCTTCCCCGCTCCAGGCATTGTTCATTTCGCCGTAGCTGCCAAATTTATTGCTCATCAAATCATGTTTCGATTCTATACCAATAATTTGGAAACGATAAGGCAACAATTCAACAAAAACTTTACCGCTAACCACCTTCTGCGTATCTGTTAAAAAAGCTTCGATATTGCGCATAATTGGATCATGGAATTGACCCTCGTGCAGCCAGTTACCATAGAAAGAAGATAATTGCTCTTTCCAGCTTAACTGCCATTTCGTAAGCGTGTGTTTTTCTAAAGTATGGTGTGCCTTAATAATTAAAACTGGTGCCGCAGCTTCAAAACCCACGCGACCTTTAATACCGATAATCGTATCGCCAACGTGAATATCGCGACCGATACCAAAAGGTTGAGCCATGGCTTGAAGTTTTTGAATTGCCCTAACAGGTGCTAAGGTTTCACCATCAATCGCTACTAATTCACCTTTTTCAAAAGTAAGTTCAACCTTACGGGCTTCTGTTTCAGTTACCTGAGTTGGCCACGCACTTTCGGGTAAAGTATCATGGGAGGTTAAAGTTTCTTTACCACCAACCGAAGTTCCCCACAAACCTTTATTAATGGAGTAAGTTGCTTTAGCTGCACTATACTCAACACCATGTTCGGCTAAATATTCTATTTCCGCTTCGCGGGATAATTTTAAATCTCTAATCGGTGTAATGATTTCTACACCTGGAATTAAGATATTAAAAATCATGTCAAAACGTACCTGGTCGTTACCTGCACCCGTACTACCATGCGCAACGTAATCTGCACCAATTTTTTTAACATAATTAGCAATTGCAGTAGCCTGACTAACACGTTCTGCACTTACAGAAAGTGGGTAAGTTGCATTTTTTAATACGTTTCCGTAAATCAAATACTTAATACACTCATCATAGTAACTCTCAGTTTCATCCACCACAGCGTGAGATTTCACCCCTAAAGCATAAGCTCTGTTCTCAATTTCCTCCAATTCCTCATCAGAAAAACCACCAGTATTTACAATTACAGAGTGAACTTCCAATCCACGGTCTTGTGCTAAATAAATACAGCAAAATGAGGTATCTAAACCTCCGCTAAAAGCTAAAACTACTTTGTTCATTACTTATTGAATAATAGGGTAAATAAAAACATTATTACTTTTAAGCCAGATTTAGGCTTAGGTTTAACAACTAAACGTTGCTTTATGCGCATAAATCGCTCATATAACTTAGGTTTCTTTTGCAGTTCTTCAGCAAATTTTTTAGCAGCATCGTGCTTTTGCGTAGCAGGGTCGTAAAGCATAGCAGTGCACATGCAGTTTTTACGTTCCTTCATTTTCAAAATCTCGAAGTTTACACAGCTTTGGCAGCCTTTCCAAAATTCTTCATCCTGCGTTAATTCAGAATAAGTTACTGGCTCATAACCTAAATCAGAATTAATTTTCATTACAGCCAAACCCGTAGTTAACCCGAAAATCTTCGCTTTTGGATATAAGCTTCTGGAAAGCTCAAAAACCTTTTCTTTGATGGCATGGGCCAAGCCTGCTTTTCTAAATTCAGGCGATACGATTAAACCTGAGTTGGCAACAAATTGCCCATGACTCCAGGTTTCGATATAGCAAAAGCCAGCCCACGTACCATCCTTATGGAATGCAATAACCGCTTTACCTTCTTGCATTTTATTTGCAACATAGTCAGGAGAACGTTTTGCAATGCCCGTACCACGTGCTTTAGCAGATTCGGCCATCTCGGTTACGATTTGTTCTGCAAATACACGATGTTCAGGAAGTGCAACCTGCACTATAAATTCGTTAATATCCATTCGTTTTCTAACGAAAAATTATAAGTATTCTTGTTAATTGGGTTTTTAGAGAGGATCAATTCCTCATAGCGTTTAGTTGAGTACTAAATACGCGGAGTAAAATTTTGCCGACTTGTGGGATAGTAAAATACGGGTTGAAAACGATTAATAAATAAACTTTCACCAGCTACTAAATATGCTGTGATATTCGAAAGTTTATGTAAAAATTGTTTAATCATTCTTAACGTATTAAAACGGCTTTAACTCCATTGAGGTGCAAAGGTTTAAATAATAATTGAGTTACACAATATTAAACTGATTTTTTTATGTTTTAATGATGATTTTTTAAACTAATCTGACTAACGAAGCTATTCTGAAATGGATTACGAGGTAAAATTTACAGCTGAAACGGACTTTAACATATGCTTAACAAGATTTAACATTTGTAAACATCTATTAAATCAATATTTGCATAGTGTAGCGAATGCGATTCCTAATTCGTTCCAATTTTAAAATTTAAACAAAATCCTCTATTAATTATGTGCAACTTTACTCAACACAAAACACGTTTTATAATTTTTGCTTTAGCAGTATGCTCAACCATTTTAAGCGCTTGCGGTAAAACTGAAACAATCGATACAACTATTTCTTATGTGAGAGTTGTTAATGGTTCTCCTAGTTTATCCACCTTTAATGTTTATTTATCTGGCAATATCATAAATTCTGCTGCCTTACCATTTCTGGGCTCAACATCCTATGTTTCAAGAAGCTCAGGTGCTTATGGCTTAAAATTTACCAGCGCAAGTAGCACAGATGCATTACATACTAAGGACATAACCTTAAACCCAAGTTCGAACTATTCTTATTATCTGGTAAATAAGCCTGGGCAGTTAGATGGTTTTTTAGTTGCTGATGATGTCTCCTTATCAACAAGCGATAAAGCTTACATTCGCTTTATAAATTTATCTGTTGATGCGCCTGCATTAGATTTAGCAAAAACTGGTGCTGCAACATCATTAATTAATAATAAAGCTTATAAAACGGTTAGTTCCTTTATCACTGTTGATGCCGGTACGATTTCATTAGATGTAAAAGATACCGCAACTGGCGCCATCAAAACAACAAAGGCTGATGTAACACTCGCTGCGGGTTTTCATTATGATATTATTTGTGGCGGTTTGGTAACGCCGGCTAATGATACTGAAAAACCCCTAAGCTTGCAGGTTCTAGTTATAAAATAATTAATTAAAAACAGTTAACACAAAACATAAATTCTCTTCGTTTCAGGCCAGTTTCACAACTGGCCTTTTTTTGTTACATCTACTCAGTTGGAACGCAATCTAAAACAATAATAGCTTATTTAGAATTAGTCAAAATAAATTTGGATAAAAGAAATATGAACCGTTATTTTGCAACTGTTTATAATTAATCCAAATAAATATAATGAAAAGATTTATACCTGTTTATTTAACAATTTTACTTTTACTTACATCCATACAAGTTTTTTCCCAGCAATTTGGTTCAATTAAGGGTGTTATCAGAACCAAAAATGGCAAATCCGCAGCATATATTTCAGTTGGATTAAAAGGTAGCGGAAATGGAACCACTACAGATGATAATGGACAATATACCATCCATCGTATCAAGGCAGGCACATATACAATCAAAGTATCAGCCGTTGGTATAGAGTCAGCAGAAAAATCAATAACTATTCTTGCCGGAGAATCCAAAACAGTAGATTTTACACTCCAAGAAACCGATCAGGCTTTGGAGGATGTAATTATCGCAGGAAAGAAGAACAGATATAAAATCAGCCTTCCATCGGCATCTTTAAGATTAAACGAACCTTTACTTGAAGCACCTCAAAACATTCAGACCGTAAGTGATCAAGTTATAAAAGACCAGCAAATTATTAGTATGAGTGATGGTTTGATTAGAAATGTAAGTGGTGCAGTACGTGTAGAACACTGGGGAGATATGTACACCAACATTACTATGCGTGGTTCTCAAATTCAGGCCATGCGTAATGGCTTTAACGTCGTTTCATCATTTTGGGGCCCACTTACTGAAGATATGAGTTTTGTAGATCACATTGAGTTCGTTAAAGGTCCGGCGGGGTTTATGTTAGGAAACGGCGACCCAAGTGGCATGTATAATGTGGTAACAAAAAAACCAACTGGATTTAATCGCGGAGAAGTGTCGTTCACATTAGGAAGTTATGATTTATACAGAACCAGTATTGATTTAGACCGCAAATTAACCAGCGATGGTAAATTATTGTTCAGGTTAAATGGTGCAGCGCAAACTAAAGGTTCTTTCAGACCCTACGAACAAAACGACAGATATAGCATTTCTCCTGTTTTAAGTTATCAAATTACTGATAAGACAAAATTCACTGCGGAATATACTTTCCAAAATGCGAAAATGACTGAAGTTGGCTCTTATTATATTTTCTCGCCAAATGGTTATGCAGCCTATCCAAGAGAATTAACAATGACTCAGCCTGGCGTTCCGCCGACACGTATTAACGACCAGAGTTTATTTTTAAACTTGCAGCATAATTTTGATGAGAATTGGAAATTAACCGCTCAGGCTGCTTATTTTAAATACGATCAAATGGGCTACAGTTCGTGGCCTTCTGCAGTAAACGCAAACAGCACGGTTATCAGAAACGTTGCAATTTGGGATGCAGAGAGTAGCATGAAGTTAGCACAGTTATTTATTAATGGGCAAGTTAAAACCGGTGGAATTAATCACCGTATTTTGGCTGGTTTTGATGGAGGAAAGAAAAACTATCTTGCAGACTGGGGTCAATCTCACGATTTAGACTTAGCTTCTTCACCATTTGATTTAAATAATCCTAACTATAATTTTCCATCAAATGGCTATCCAAACTTCGACCGTGCAACATCTTTGCAACAAAGGGCAATTAATGCTGGAGGTTTAATGGATTCTAAATATTTAAGTGGTTACGTTCAGGATGAGTTAGGTTTTTGGGCAAATAGAATTCGTTTAACATTGGCTGGGCGATATACTTATGTTAGTCAGGCAAATTGGGGTGGCGCACCATATAAAGCTAAAAAAGTTACACCAAGAGTTGGTTTAAGTGTATCACTTGATAAAAACACGGCAATTTATGCGGTTTACGATGAAGCATTTACGCCACAAAGTGGATTACTCCGCAATGGCGGAAAAGTACAACCCATTACTGGCACAAACAATGAAATCGGTATTAAAAAAGATTGGTTTGATGGTAAGTGGAACACTACTTTATCAGCGTATAGAATCCTTAAACAAAATGAGCTAACAGCCGACCCAACAAATACACCTGGAACCAACTTTAGTGTTGTTTTGGGAGAGAAAAAAGCACAAGGAATTGAATTTGATTTAAGAGGTAAAATTACTGATGGATTAACTTTAGTTGCAAATTACGCTTATACCAATGCTAAAGTAACCGAAGTTACACCAGGAGTTACCGGAATTAGTGTTGGTGATGTAGTTCCAGGTTTCGCAAAGCATGTTTCAAATGCTTGGTTAACCTATACCTTACAAAACGGCTCATTAAAAGGTTCTGGTATTTCTGCAGGCTTTACATATTTAGCTGATAGAGCAACCGATACCTGGAGTGTTGGTTTACAAAAGTTACCGAACTATTTTAAACTAGATGGAGGTTTATTTTACGAGCGTCCGAAATTTAAAATTACAGGTAATGCCTTTAATATCCTTAATAAATACCTATTCAGCGGTTCTTACTACGAGTGGTTAAACGCGTATTACTATCAGGCAGAAGCGCCAAGAAATTACAGAATTACTGTTGCTTATAAATTTTAATTAACATCAATGTTTGTAAAGAAAAAGAAAAAAACTTTAAAATATTGGATTGGACAAATTCACTTATGGCTCGGATTAACATCCGGGCTATTCGTATGCTTTTTAGGCATCACCGGTTGTATTTTAGCTTTTGAAAAGGAGATTGAAAATGTAACCCAACCTTACAGGAAACTGGAAATCCAGAATAAACCCTTATTATCACCTACGCAGTTAAAAGAAATTGCTGATAAAGCACTTCCAAATAAGCACGCCCATAGTGTTACCTATCAGCCTGGTAAAACCACGCAAGTTGTTTACTATAATTTTGACCCAGAATACTATTACATCGTTTTTGTAAATCAATATACTGGTGAAGTATTAAATGTTAAAAACATGAATGATGATTTCTTTAGAATCGTTATCATGGGACACTATTACCTTTGGCTTCCTCCAAATATTGGTCAGCCTATATTAACAAGTGCTACATTAATTTTTGTACTTCTACTAATATCCGGATTGGTGTTGTGGTGGCCTAAAACAAAAGCTGCTTCAAAGCAACGGTTTTCGATAAAATGGAATGCAAAATGGAAAAGGCGTAATTACGATCTTCATAACATTCTGGGTTTTTATATGACCTGGATCGTCATATTTATTGCATTATCGGGAATGGTAATGGGTTTCCAATGGTTTGCCAAATCAATGTACTTCGCAACATCAGGAGGAAAATCCTTAACAGAATTTACGGAGACTTTCTCTGATACAACCTCTAATTCGAATCTGAAAATTAACGCATCAGCAGCAGATAAGATTTGGCAAAAATACTTAGAAAGTGACCCAAAATTTAAAGGTAGTATTGATGTGCACGTTCCGGAAAATGAAAAAGCATCAATAGAAATTGCTAAAAACCCAGATCCTGAAACCTACTGGAAATCAGATTACAGATATTACGACCAACACACATTGAAGGAATTGGAAGTTAAACATGTTTTCGGAAAAATTAAAAATGCAACAGTTGCCGATAAAATTTACCGAATGAATTACGATATCCATGTTGGTGCAATACTTGGTTTACCTGGAAAAATTTTAGCTTTTTTTGCAAGCTTAATCGCAGCAAGTTTACCAATTACCGGTTTCATTATTTGGTGGGGCAAAAAGAAAAAGAAAAAAAATCCCGCAGTTGCGGTTTGATTAACACAATCATAATTAAAAATAAAATGAAAATTTTAAACTTAATATTAGTTTTAGCAGCACTTATTTCTGTTAAAGCTTTCGCTCAAGATAAATTAGAGCAAGATCGAAAAGCTATTAAATCATTGGCTGGTTTTTATAAAGTAAATTTCAATTATGGCGAAGTAACTTCTCCAGATGCAAATTATCAGTTCAGCAAACCTTACAGAAGTCATGGTAAGGAATGGGCAGAAATTATTGTAGATGAGCCAAAAAGAATTGTTATTCAGCACATGTTAGCGATTAATGATTCTACAGTTATTAAACACTGGCGCCAAGATTGGACTTACGAAGACACCAACATTATGCTTTACACGCAGGATAATGCTTGGAAAAAAGGGAATTTAACAGCTGCAGATGTTAAAGGGAAATGGACTCAAAAAGTTTATCAGGTTGATGATAGTCCCCGTTATCAGGGAATAGGAACTTGGAGCCATATTGGCGGACATGATTCTTGGTCTAGCGAAACAGATTCTCCCCTTCCAAGAAGGGAATCGACAGTACGTAAAGATTACAACGTTTTAAATCGCGGCAGCAGAATTAACATTACGAAAGATGGTTGGATGTTTGAACAAGACAATAAAAAAATTGTTCGTTCTCCACAAGGTGATAAATTAATTGCAGTAGAAAAAGGCTACGAAGAATTTACCAAAATTGACCCAAAAGCCTTTGCCTTTGCACAAAAATGGTGGGCTAGCCAACAAACTTATTGGGCAGATGTACGCAATGTATGGGCAGATATTATCGGCTCAAATGATACATTTAAAGTAAAAACAATGGCGAATGGAAAATTACTGTACGAAACACTTTTTAATCTTGGCGACCAATCTATTAAAGAAAAATGGACTGCAACACAAAACAAAGAAAAGGTGAAAACCGCCTTACAACCGTATTTAGCTAAATAATAAGAAGATATTCAGACCCCTTTAAAGCCGTTTAATGTAAAAGTTAAATGGCTTTTATTTTGAGTTAAATTTCATTCACTAAATTAGCTTATGCATATTATATCTATAAGGAAAATTCTTTTGCTGCTGTTTCTAATTAATTCGATAAATGGCTTTGCACAAGACTCAACATACACTCGTAATATCATCAAAACCCTAACTTCAAAAAGTTTTTGGGGAAGAGGTTATACTAAAGATGGGATGGCAAAAGCAGCAAATTTTCTATCATCCGAATACAAAAAAATTGGAGTGTCAACTTTGAGTGAAAATTATAAACAGGATTTTACTTTCGCTGTAAATACTTTCCCCGGTAAAATGAACCTGAAAATTGATGGCAAAAAACTAGTTCCGGGTGTAGATTTCATTGTTGAACCATCCAGTAATAGCATAAATGCAATTATAGATGTGATTAAGGATAGCTTAAATTTAGCAGATGTGGCAGGATTAAACTTTCAAGTTGAAGAGAGATTAACCTGGTCTGTAGCGCAAAAAGTTCAAGATAGGACAACACTTATCGTTAAAAAATCTGCTATTAATCAGCCTTACAAATTGATAGAGGTTGATATTGAAAATAAATTTCTCCCCGATTTCAAGGCGTCGAACATTGTTGGGATTGTAAAAGGCACAAAATATCCCGATTCGGTTTTAATGATAACCGCACATTATGATCATCTTGGCGGAATGGGATCAAACACTTATTTCCCAGGTGCAAATGATAATGCTGCTGGCGTTGCAACCTTGTTAAGCCTTGCAAAATATTATGCGGCAAACCCACAATCCTATTCAATCGGTTTTATATGTTTTGCTGCCGAAGAAGCTGGCTTATTAGGCTCTAAATATTTTGTGGAAAATCCAATAGTTCCATTAAGTAATATAAAGTTCCTGCTAAATTTAGATTTGGTTGGAACCGGCGAAGCAGGAATGACAGTTGTTAATGCAAGTGTTTATCCAAAAGCTTTTGCGTTATTAAATGAGGTTAATCAAGAACAAAAGTTAATTTCCAAAATTAACCCGAGAGGGAAAGCAGCAAACAGCGACCATTATTTCTTTAGTGAAAAAGGAGTACCTGCGTTTTTCTTTTACACCCAAGGAGGGCCAACTGCTTACCACGATGTTTTCGACACAGAGCAAGATCTCCCCTTAACAGAATACAATGATTTATTTAAGTTGATTATTAGTTTTAATAAAAAAATGATGGAGTAGGCTAACGATTGAATAATTTTAAATACTCAGCCAAAGTTGTAAGCCCCACAGATTTTCTTCTAATATCTACATTTTCAGGGTCTGTAATTGGAAACGGCTGACTTTTTTTCAACTCAACATTATATCGAACTTGTGTTCCATAGATTTGCTTTTTACCCTCACTTACTAAAATTCTATCTCTAAGCATAGCATTATTCGAAGCCGAAGCGTTTTTGCGTTTAACTTCTTTGTCCATTAAGAATAGCGCTTTCTTTTGAAGAATTAAATCGTCATCGCAATGCTGAATTATCGACCAAAATTGATTACTTGCTTCCGTTCCAACTAAATTATATCCCGGAAAACCGTATTTCAAAATAATTTTTTTTGCCAAAATTAAATTCCCACTATCAGTTTCAGCTAACATCTTATTTACCGTAGGCTCATCATAGTCAGATTTTTCGCCAAAATTAATTTTGTTGTATTCAGCTCTCCATTTTTGATCCTCTTCAAACATCATATTTATGCTTTTTGCTAAAGCTGAATTTATTTTTGATTGCCCAAACGAATTTAATGCAATAAACGATAAGAGAAAAAATAAAGAAATCTTCATACTAACTAATTTTTTAGGTAAAATAACATTTATATTTAAAATAAACCATTGGTATAAAATTTTAACCCGTTGGAATAATTAAATACTCACAGTTGTATCTTCTTTTAATATTTGAATCAACAAATTAAAAACAAAATTCTCTATGAAAAAGATACACCAAATCTGCTTATCGCTATTAATTTTAATTGGCGCAACACTCACTTCAAAAGCGCAAATTGAAATTGTAATTGTTGGTTCAAGTCATAACAATTCTAAATCAAAACAAAACTTTGAGGCAGTAATAGAAAAATTAAAGAATTTCCAACCTGATATGGTATTCGGCGAGTACATACCAGCAGCAGACTACGCAAAACTTGAAGATAATAACTGGGCTAAAGAAGGATTTGCAAAAAAAGTGAGTTTCATAGAAAGACTTAATCCAGAAACCCCTAAAAATTTAAATACTAGGATTAAAAAAAATCAAAAAGCACTTTCATCTTTCCCTTATTACCATAAAACAAGAATGGAATTGGCTGTTGAATATGCTAAGAATTGGGATAGAGGAAATTTCGACTATCAGATTTTCGTTTTGGAGAGTTACATGAAGCAAAATTTTGGTAACGAGGAAAAAGCCACTTACAATAAAATGTTTGGCGGTACGGATTCTTTAAAGAAGCTAAATGTTTTCAGGCCTGCCAGTGAATACAATAAAATTTACTTTCCACTAATCTATCAGCTTGGTCAAAACCAAATTTACAATATGGATTGCCAGGCTTATGACAAACCCTGGGGTGCTGCATGGGGCAAAACTGATTCACTTTTTAAAATTTTGTCGGCTAAGGCAAAAAATGATAGCCTTTCTCCTGAAGCAAAAACTTTAAAAGCAATTGAAAAATACTCAAACTACGCAGATAGCGAAGAGAAGAAATTTATTAACGACGAATATGCAGGCATGAATACTGATGAATACGCAAAACTTAATGATGCGTGGAATTTTTACGGTGGCAAAAAGTTTTATGGCTATGCAGGCTTCCCAACCGAAGCGGTTAAAGAAATGATAGCACAATGGACCCTAAGAAATGAGGGCATGTGTAAGAACATTATGGAACAAGCAAAAGCAAAAAATGCCAAAAGAGTTGTGGTTGGTGTAGGTGCGGCACATCGCAAAATATTGGAAGAAATTCTAGCCAAAAACAGCGATGTTAAAATTATAAATTATAATGATTTGAAGTAATAAAAACTTTTGAGTTAACGCTACCCACTATCGTCATTTCTTGGTACGAATCAATGCTTGCAAATTGCTTCGTACCAAGAAATGACGATAATTATTCAGCCAGTACCAACCGAACGAGATACTGATCTTCCTCATCATCAAAAATAATTTCTGCAGTCCAACCAGTTTCTGTTGCCATCTCGGCTATGGTTTTCTTATCAATATATAACCAATTGAACCAACTGCCTTTTTCGCCTTTATATTCATATTGGTAGGAAACTTCACCATAATACTTATTTTGAGGTTTTGGCAAATCCTCGTATAAATAAGCAATATCAGATGTATCAAAAAGGACTTGCCCATCAGGGTTTATTAACGATTTTAACTTGATAAGAAAGTTTTTAAAGCCTGGTAAAGTTCCAGTTAAACCAATACCATTCATTAACATTAAAATGGTATCAAATTTTTCGTTAAAAGTAAAAATATCTTGATGGATTGCATTTTTAACCCCTCTATCCTTCATAATTTTAACAGCAGATGCTGAAATATCTATTGCAGTTACATCAATATTAAAGGCTTGCAATACTAAAGCATGACTTCCAACACCGGCACCAATATCTAAAACTTTACCATTGCACATTTGTAAAGCTTGTAATTCGAGCACTGGCATATCCTCATCATCTCTGAAGAAAAAATCAACAGGCATTTCTTCAGGTGCATCATAAGAATTGTGTAACCAAAGTATATCGGCTTCACCAGTCTCATAAAAATCTGCAATTGCCTTTCCAAAAACGTCCATGCGGTAAATATAAGAAACAAGGATTGAGGAGCAAAGAATAAAGAACAAAGCCACAGATTAACAGATTTAAAATAAAATAATCTGTTAATTTGTGGCTAGGATAAAACTTTTATCAATAGATTCAGTCTATTTCAAATTCTTGATGATATTCTGGAATGGCAACGTTTTTAAAGCCTTGTTCTTTTAATCGCGTAGCAAAATTCTGCTGCACATCATATTCTCCATGCACTAAAAACAATCGTTTTACTTTTTCAGGATCTTGGCCTGATAGAAATTGTAATAAATCTTCGTAATCGCCATGCGCACTCATAGATTTAATAGATTGCACCTCTGCTTTCACATCGTATTCGTCATTAAATATTTCAACAACTTTTTGTCCGGCAATTAAGCGACCGCCTAAAGATGATGGCTCACAATAACCAACCATTAAAATTGTATTTTTAGAATTGCTGATGTTATTTCTGATGTGATGCTTTACACGCCCGGCTTCTGCCATTCCCGATGAAGAAATAATTACGCATGGTCTTGGGTCGGCATTCAAGGCTTTTGATTCTTCTACACTTTCGATAAAACGTAAACCTTTGAAAGCAAAAATATCGTGATCAATTTTTAAAATCTCTTTAACTCCATTATTGTAAACTTCAGGATGATTTTTCAAAATTTCGGTTGCCTTTGATGATAAAGGACTATCAACAAAATACTGAACATCGGGGAGTTTGTTTTTTAATTCCATACTGTTTAAAGCATACAACAGCTCTTGCGTACGCCCAACGCTAAATGCAGGGATAATAACTTTGCCCATTTTTATTTTACACGTATTATTAATCACCTCATAAAGCATATCTTCAATAGGCTCCAAATCCTTATGTAAAGAATCGCCATAGGTTGATTCCATTAAAATATAATCTGCCTGACTAAACTGTTGCGGACTTTTAAGCAACAAATCTCCATACCTGCCCACATCGCCACTAAAGGTAATTCGGGTTGCTTTGCCATCTTCAGTTATTGTTAAATGAACGGCAGCACTGCCTAAAATATGACCAGCATCTGTAAATTTTAAATGGATATCAGATTGTATTTCGAAATCTTCCTCATAATCAACAATTTTCATCCGCCCCACTGCCTTAGTTACATCTTCATCTGTGTAAAGCGGCACTTCTTCTTCCTGCCCTGGTTTTAAATGGCGGTTAGAAAATTCAGCATCTTGCATCTGTATTTTAGCAGAATCCATCATTAAAATTCTGGCCAAATCCATAGTTGCGGCAGTGCAAAAGATTTTACCATCGAAGCCTTCGGCAACTAAACGCGGCAGCAAGCCACAATGATCTATATGCGCATGCGATAGGATCATATGCGTTATTTTTTTTGGGTCGAAACCAAAAAAGCCGTTTAGCTTATCTGTAACGTGTCCCATTCCTTGAAAAAGGCCGCAATCTAATAATATTTGAGTGTTATTTTTGAGCGTAATAAGGTGTTTACTTCCCGTAACGGTTCGGGCAGCACCATGAAAGGCAATTTTCATTTATCGATGGTTAGAAATTATAATTGAATAAAAATGCCGGAATTATCCGGCATCTCCAATTATTTTTAAGCTTTTATATCAGATATCTTATCTTTTACTTTATCGGCAACTCCGCTTGCTTTACCAGCCAAATCAGACAGCTTTTCTTTTGATGAATCTAACAAATCGCAGAACCAATCTGATAATTTGTTTTTAACATCGTTATTCGAATCTGAAGATAACGCTAATGCAATTGTAGCACCCAATGCTGCTCCGGCTAGTACGCCTACTACTATTTTTGTTTCCTTTGTCATAATCTTATTTTTAATTATTAAACATAAATTAGTGCTCGCTGTTTTTATTTTTTTTAATAACACAAAAACCAATCCATAATGAAAAATATCTTTTTTATCGATTTAGATAATACGATTTATTTTACGAAACCTAATGAAGAACAATTAATGGGTGGACTTTATAAGGTTTTAGAAACTGAAGATTTGGGAATTTCTGAGGAAAAATATCTCGAAGCAAAGGCAGAAATGCTTAGAACACCGTTCCAAAAAGTTGCAGCTAAGTATGGTTTCAAACAAACAGCTATTGATAAAGCCGTTAAATATTTAGTAACTGGAGAAGTGACAGCACCTTTAAACCCTTCGGATGATTATCATTATATTAAAAATCTAAAAGGCAGAAAATTTATTGTAACCGCAGGTTTTTTAAGAAAGCAAACCACCAAGGTAAAAATGCTGGGTATTAGTGATGATTTTGAAGAATTATATGTTGTAGATGTAACAACCTCAAATAAAAATAAAAAGGATGCGTTTGAAGCATTAATAAAAAAGCACCAATTAAATCCTGATGAAATTTTAGTTATCGGAGATGATGCAGAATCCGAAATTAAATTCGGATTGGAACTAGGGCTATCAACTTTTCTTTTAGATCCTGACAATATTCATCCTAATGCACAAACTACATTTAGAGGAACTGATTTGAAAACACTTCCTGAGGCTGCTGGTCAAGCTTAAAAATTAAAAAAGTCCCGATTTTCATCGGGACTTAGATTTATCCTCTGCCACCTCTTGTTGGTCTTCCACCTTCACTACTTCTTTCTCCACCACCTCTGTTTTGTTGTTGGGGAGGTGCTTGTTGTCTATTTTCAGCAGGGCGTTCAAAACGTTGTTGACGCTGTTGTTGAACTTGCTCATTTCTTTGCTGTTGCATTTGCTGCGAACGCTCTTGCTGTTGCTGGCGTTGTTGCTGCATCTGCTCATTACGTTGTGCTCTTTGCTGATCCATTTGCTGACGTTGTTGTTCTGCTTGCTGAGAACGTTGTTGTTGCATTTGTTCATTACGCTGTGCTCTTTGCTGATCCATTTGCTGGCGTTGTTGTTCAAACTGCTGAGAACGTTGTTGCTGCATTTGCTCATTGCGCTGCGTATTTTGCTGCTCACGACTCACTCGCTCCTGTTGGCTGCGTTGCTGCATTTGTTGAATACGTTCCTGACTACGGTTTCCCTGTTCTCTTGTACGGTCCATCGCTTGCCTATTTCTTTGCTCGGCATCACCTAAATTTTGATTCGCTCTGTCCGTTCTTCCATTTGCATCACGATTATAAACTTCAGGACGGTTATTAGGTTGATTATCTCTACGATTATCAACATTTCCATTGTCTCTTCTATTAGGTTGAGTCATCCTGTTATCGTTTCTTTCTCCAAAACGATTATCGTTTCTGTTTCCATCTCGCTGATCGCGGTTAGCGTAACCAGTATCTCCCCTACCATTTCTGTTGAAACCAGCATTGCCTTGCTCAAATTTTCTAGGTGCTGCGCTTCTGTTATCTACCGCACCACGTTCTGGTCTCGGACGATAAATTGAAACTGCTCTATCATTAACTCTTCCAACACCAGGTCTGTTACTCTGCTCAAAGCGATAAACTCTAACATCTCTATTGGTTGCTCTTCTAATATCTTCCATCCTCGGACCACCGTAATAACTTCTTCTGTTGTACACATAAGTATTATTTATAATCGTTGTATTACGGATGTAAACATTGTTTCTGCCATAATCATACCTCGGGAATCTGTTAATATAAATATTGGTTTGAGGGATGAAATTCCAGCAAAAATCTGGAACCACATAGCGGCGACCAAAGCTTAAGTTTATACTGATTGCCGGAGCCATTGGTGCCCAGCCATAATATCCATCGCCACTTCTCCAATCTACCCACGCTGGTCCCCAGTTTGTATCGGGAAGCCAAATCCACTGCCTGTAGTTATTAATTACCCATCTTCCGTAGTGAAATGGTGCCCAACCCCAGTCGTAATTCGAAACCCAAGTATTACCATATTCAGTCATTACCCATCTACCATTTGTATAATATGGGCGAAAATCGCTTTGGTCTACATCAGGACGCCAAACATAACCGTATTGCGGGTCTTGAATCCAGGTACCATAAGGAGAAAGCTCATCATAGAAAGTTTGCAAAGAGACATTACCAGTGTTGTAACCATCATTCTGGTAGTTTTCTTCGTAGCCTTGCGCCCTGGCTAAGGATGTGGTTCCGGCAAGGAGCGAAAAAAGCCCCAGCACAAGCGCCGTAGTTTTCAGTGTTTTCATTTGTGTGTTTATTTAATAACCTAATTTGTGTGTATCAATTAGAGAACCAATTTTAGATTTGGTTTAATATGCATGCATAGTTTTATTAAATGATTGAAAATACTGACATGGAGGGCATATTTAACTAATTATTAACGATTTGAATTGATATTAATTGTGCAGAAAATAAGTCAATCAGGAATAAAATTTGCTACACCAGTGTTTATAAAATAGAATATATCGCGAATGATTTGATTTTTAAAACATATATTCTATTAATTGTAAGTATTTTTGCATTATGCAAAATGGCACCTTATATCTTATTCCTGTACCGCTTGCGGAAGAAGCAGCAGCTAAAACTTTTACACCATATTTGGTAGAAACGATCAATAAAATTGATACTTACATCGTTGAAAACAGCAAAACTGCCCGCAAATTTTTAAAAGAAGCTGGACTTAACACTCCACAAAAGGATTTAATTGTACATGATTATGGCAAACACAACCGAAGCGACTTGAATCAGTTTTTTCACGAACTTAAGGCGGGTAAAGATGTTGGGTTAATGAGCGAAGCTGGTTGTCCGGGTGTTGCAGACCCAGGTTCAGATATTGTTGCAGAAGCACATAAAAGAGGCATTAAGGTGATGCCATTAGTTGGTCCAAGTTCAATTCTTTTGGCTTTAATGGCCTCTGGCTTTAACGGACAAAGTTTTGCCTTTTGGGGATATTTGCCTATTGATAAAGAACAGCGCACCAAACGTATAAAAGATTTAGATTTATCAGCCAGCCGATATAAGCAAACGCAAATTTTTATAGAAACGCCTTTCCGTAATAATCAAATGCTTGAAGAAGTGTTGAAAAGCTGTAAACCGAATACCCAACTTTGTATCGCAAGTAATTTAACCGCCGGAAATGAGTTTATAAAAACACAAAGTGTTTACAACTGGCGCAAAGAAAAAATTGATTTACATAAGCAACCTACCATATTTTTGCTGTATTAAGGGGATGATAGAAAAAAGAGCAAGGAACAAAGGTTAAATTAACCTATTATCTCCTTGCTCTTTTAATCTATTTTCCATACATACCTTTGGCATCAATGAAATCAATTACTTTATCAGGCAAAAAGAACTGTACATTTTTATTGTCAGAAATGGCTTTTCTAATAAATGTAGATGAAATCTCCATTAAAGGTGTTTTCGTAAATGTAATTGATGGATGGTTTTCCCATTCTGCTACATCGGCACCTGGGCGTGGGTAAACAAAAATTTCGTAGTCTTTTAGCAAAATCTCGTAATTTTTCCACTTCTTAAATGATACCAGATTATCAGCACCCATTATCAAAACAAATTTATTATTTGGATAACGCTCCATCAGATGTGTTAAAGTATCAATTGTATAAGATGGCTGCGGCAAATTAAATTCGATATTACTCACCTTAATATTAGTCGCATTTTGAGTTGCTAATGTTGCCATTTCCAACCTATCGTACATATTAGCCAAACCACTTTTCTCTTTCAAAGGGTTATGTGGCGAAACAACCAACCAAACTTCATCTAATTCGGTATGATTTGCCATGTAATTGGCAATAATCAAATGCCCGGTATGTATTGGGTTATAAGAACCGAAGAATAGACCAATTTTCATATGGAGATTTTCAGTTTGTTTAAAACATCATTGCGAGGTACGGAGCAATCTTTCTTACAAAATAGATTGCTTGGTATCTCGCAATGGCGAATATTTATTAAAATTTGCAGAAAATTACTTCTTCAAAAAATCGCCAACAAGCTTTTCAGCTTCTGCGCAGGCGATTTCTAAATCGTAATTTTTTAAAATCACATCAAATTTATCTGCATAAAGCAATTCCTTTTCGGCCTTTACAAAACGTTCCTGAAGCTTTTCGGCGCTATCCGTTCCGCGGCCGCTTAAGCGTTCTTTTAGTACTGCTAATGATGGCGGCTGAACAAAAATGGCTAAAGCATCTTCTTCATATTTTCTTTTTAAACGAAGACCGCCCTCTACATCAATATCAAAAATAACATGCTTATCTGCATTCCAGATGCGTTCTATTTCTGAGCGTAAAGTACCATAGAAAGTTCCGTTGTAAACTTCCTCAAACTCTACAAATTCCTGGTGTGCAACTTTATGCAAAAACTCTTCTTTTGAAATAAAATAATAATCATTTTCATGCTGCTCAGCACCTCTTGATTCGCGGGTTGTAGCTGAAATGGAGAAACTCAGCTCAGGAAATTTCTTAAGTAAATGATGTACTATTGTGGTTTTACCTGCTCCTGATGGTGCTGAAAATATAATTAATTTGCCTTGCTTCATATTTCTGAGACTAAGGCATAAAGCTTAAAGCCCAAAGCTTTAGTCTTTGAGCTTTAAGCTTTATGCTTTCTATAACACATTTAATAACTGTTCTTTAATCTTCTCTAACTCTTCTTTCATGCCCACAACAAACTGCTGCATTTGTGCATCATTTGCCTTGGCTCCCATTGTATTAATCTCCCTACCAATTTCTTGAGAGATAAAACCTAGCTTTTTGCCGTTTGCTTCCTTACTTCCCAATGTTTGAAGAAAATAGTCACAGTGACTTTTTAAACGGGTTTTTTCTTCGGTGATGTCAATTTTATCAATATAGTATATCAATTCCTGTTCAAAACGGTTTTGGTCTATATTAACCTTTCCAACCGCCTCATCTAAAAACTGGGTAAATTTATCGCGAATTGCAGTAATCCGTTTAGGTTCAAGTTCTTCTACCGATTTGAAATAGGAAAGAATATTTTTAATCCTCAACTCTAAATCTGCCTTTAAAACAGCGCCTTCATCTGCTCTAAATTTGTTAAAATTAACCAGCGCATCATTAAAAATTTTATACAACTCATTCCATTCATCCTCACTAACACTTTCTTCCTTGTAACTTATTACTTCAGGGAAAGTTAATGCCGTTTGCAATAGATTACTACTGTTGGCCTGCAATTCATTATTTACCGCCAATAACTGTTTGTAATAATGAGCAAGTAAAGCTGTGTTAATATTTGCTCCGGTAACTTCACCTAAATTTCTATCAACCGTAATGCTTAAACTAACTTTACCACGTTCGATATCTTTACTGCATATGTTTCTCAGGATTAGCTCCTTATCAGAAAAAGCTTTAGGATATTTTAAGTTCAGCTCAAGAAATTTGCTGTTAAGCGATTTGATTTCGACACTATACTTAGCATTTGCATAATCGGCTGTAGCCAGTCCGTATCCTGTCATGGATTTTATCATGCGCAAAGGTAAGAAAAATTTGAAGAGTTTTACCTTGCAATAAGGTGCTCCTAAATTCAAAAAGCCTCTTTATTTTTAGAAGCGGAAAAACAGTGGTTCTTGGCAAACACAGTCCCGCCAATGCTGCAATCTTTTGGCTGGAGAACCTGTGCACCTAAACTTACGAAGTTTAATAAACACCTTGAGTGGAAACTTTTTAAATTTACTAAGCCAAAAGTATTTTCGCTATGTCGTGGCTATTTAACCAAGTTTTGCAAACATGGCAAATTTCTTATGCGGTAAGCTAAATAAATAACACAAATAATGCTGCGCCACAAACAAAGCGATGCGCATTAACGTTTTTTTAACAGTTTACATCAGCTACAATTGTTAATTTTACAAGAAAATCTCATCAAATGAAATTCAAATATTCTCTGCTCTTTTTACTTTTCCTTACCGTTACCGTGTGTACATCATTAAAGGCACAGGATTTTATTGTGAAGGGAGTTGTATTTGAAAAGGGTGCTAATGTTCGAATTGCACTTGCCAATATTACCAACGTTAGAACAAAAATTGGCGTAACCAGTAATGATTTGGGGATGTTTCAAATCAAAGCTGCTGTTGGCGATACACTTTTAATTAACAAAACCTACATGAACGACCAGAGAATTATTATCCATGGTCAGCAAGATATTTTGATTTATTTAGTTAGAGGAAGTACAGCTTTAAATGAAGTTACCATTTACGGTAACACTAAAAAACAAGATTTAGCAGAAATTAGTAAGGAGTTTAAAAATAAGGGCGTTTACAATGGCGGTAAATCCTCTATTCTATCTTCTGTATTTCATCCATTAAATGCCATTTATAATCTTTTTGGTAAAGATCCTAAAAATGCCAGAAGATTTGGCAGATATGCAGATAATGAAATTAAGCAATCGCAGATTGATGTTTATTTTAATCCCTCAATAATTAAAAACAATACAGAATTAAGAGGCGATACGCTTGAAAAATACATGATCGATTACCGTCCGGAATTTCAAAAAGTGCAGTACTGGAACAGCTACGATTACATAAAATACA
Organism: Pedobacter aquatilis; assembly: GCF_030409415.1. Taxonomy (GTDB): domain Bacteria; phylum Bacteroidota; class Bacteroidia; order Sphingobacteriales; family Sphingobacteriaceae; genus Pedobacter; species Pedobacter aquatilis. The sequence continues at coordinate 128,239 of NZ_JAUFPW010000009.1, forward strand.
TTAAAGAGACTTCAAAGAAATTTACCGATACTTTAGGAAAAGGGAAATAGTGGGTTGGTAATTTTCAAAATCCAATTATCAATAATAAAATCCCAATTTTCAAGAATCAATTATCAAATCACAGCAGAAAGATTTAGAAATCTAAGTGTAAATAGTGGAATGGTTAAGCCGGATGGAAAATGAACCAGTTAACTAAATAGACAGTGCTTCACAAGCTTTTTCAGCAGCTAGTTTTTCAGCATTCTTTTTATTGTAATCTCTACCAATTCCAACTTTTTCCGCATCAACAACAGCACTGATAGTAAATAGTTTATTGCTTTCGCCTTCACCGTTTTCAACCAGCTCGAATATTATATCCTTACCATGTCTTTGGCACCATTCAATAAGTTTACTTTTGAAATTGGTTTCGGTTAATTCAAGCGTATGGATATCGATATGAGGCTTAACAATTCTACGTAGTAAAAATTCTTTGGTAAAATTGTAGCCTTTATCCATGTAAATTGCACCAATTATGGCTTCAAATGCATCGCCGAGCATAGAATTGTGCTTAGTTTGAATGCTTACAGAACGCTGATCAAATTGGATTAACTTATCAAAGCCCATTTTCTTAGCCAATTGATTTAGATTAGCCCGATTTACAATTTTAGAACGCATCTCGGTTAGAAAACCTTCTTCCTTGTAAGGATAATGCTTAAACAGCAATTCTGCTATTACCGAACCTAAAACTGCATCTCCTAAAAATTCTAACCTTTCGTTACTGCTTCTACTGCCATTTTTTAAAACTTTAGCCACAGAGCGATGCCTGAACGCCATTTTATACAGCGAAACATTACCTGGTATAAACCCAAGAATATTCTTTAGCTTTTTAACAAATTCCTTTTCGGGAGAGATGTAAAGTTTATATAATTTTAATAACGGCATTAAATAAATAACACAAATTAACGGCTAATCAGCATATTTAACTAAGTTATCTATTTTTAATTAGCATACAAAATTATATAGCAGGGCTGATGAAATTATTCTTCGTACTTCTTGAAAATTACTGAAGCATTGTGACCACCAAAACCAAAAGTATTACTTAATGCAGCTCTAACGGTACGTTTTTGAGCTTTGTTAAATGTAAAATTCAATTTCGGATCAAATTGCGGATCATCTGTAAAGTGATTAATTGTTGGAGGAACAATATCATTTTTAACAGCAAGAATTGCAGCAATTGATTCAATAGCGCCAGCGGCACCAAGTAAATGGCCAGTCATTGATTTGGTAGAGCTGATGTTTAATCTGTAAGCATCTTCTCCAAATAAATCGCCAATTGCTTTAGTTTCACTAATATCTCCAAGCGGAGTAGAAGTACCGTGAACGTTAATATAATCAATATCTGCGGTTGTTAATCCTGCATCTTTCATGGCGTTGGCCATTACCATTTTGGCGCCTAAACCTTCTGGGTGCGGTGCGGTAATGTGGTTTGCATCAGCACTCATACCACCACCAACAAGTTCTGCATAAATTTTTGCACCTCTTGCTTTAGCATGTTCAAGTTCTTCCAAAATAATAGTTCCAGCACCTTCACCAGCAACAAAACCATCACGATCTTTATCAAATGGACGTGAAGCGGTTTGCGGATCATCATTACGTGTAGATAATGCATGCATGGCATTAAAACCACCCATCCCTGCTTCGTTAATAATTGCCTCAGAACCACCGCTAATGATAACATCTGCCATACCCAAACGGATATAGTTAAATGCATCAATCATTGCGTTTGTAGAAGAAGCACATGCCGAAACAGTTGCAAAATTTGGCCCACGTAAGCCATATTTAATTGAGATATGCCCTGGAGCAATATCTACAATCATTTTAGGAATAAAAAATGGATTGTATCTTGGCGTACCATCTCCTTTAGCGAAATTAGAAATTTCATCTAAAAAAGTTTTCAATCCACCGATGCCTGCACCCCAGATAACTCCGATACGGTTAGTATCCAATTTCTCAAAATCAAATCCTCCATCCTTAACGGCCTCATCAGTTGCTACAAGGGCATACTGTACAAACGGATCTAGCTTGCGGGCTTCCTTTTTTTCCAAAAAATCTTCCGGATTAAAGTTTTTTACCTCGCATGCGAATTTAGTTTTGAACTTTTCAGTATCAAAACCCTTAATAGGAGCAGCGCCACTCACCCCATTAGTCAATCCTTCCCAAAAATCGGGAACATTATTGCCTATAGGAGTGAGCGCACCCAACCCTGTTACTACTACTCTTTTTAATTCCATTTATACTGAAAAAGCGTAATTCTATTTAACGTTTTTTTCCAAATAAGCAATCGCTTGACCAACTGTACCGATGGTTTCAGCCTGATCATCAGGAATAGCTACATTGAATTCTTTTTCAAATTCCATAATTAACTCTACGGTATCTAAAGAATCTGCACCTAAATCGTTGGTGAATGAAGCCTCTGGCGTAACTTCGCTTTCGTCAACACCTAGTTTTTCTACGATAATAGCCTTAACTCTTGAAGCAATATCAGACATAATTTTATAATTTAATGGTTAAATAATTCTGTGCAAAGAAAAATAAATTCTTACAATTTTCAAATGTTTTTATTTCGACACCTAATTTTGGCTCTCAAATAACAAGCGAATATAGAATTAGTTTTTTAATTTCGTTCTGTAAATAATTTATTTCGCTTTGAATAAAACTTACTTAAAATTAACCTTAGACCTTGATTTTACACTAATTGCGGTAACAGCACCGCTGAAAGACTACGTTTTATGCCACAAAATTAATACGCGTTTAAACACTCAATTTGAGAAGATAGACGACCATGAAATATTTTTTAACATTGATGAACCAGCATGGTATTTCTCCAAGTATTACTTTTTTGTTGAGCAAGGTGAAGTGGAATATTACCTAATTAGTAATAAAAGCAGTGATGGTGTATTGGTTCCGGAAATGAATAATGTTGACTTTTTTATAATTATTAAAGAATTTATAGATAAGGAAGATTTGAATTATTTAATAAACGGATTAAATAAACTACCTGATATTCAGGTAGCTGCAAAGATAGACCCAACTAAATTAAAATCGAAAGAGAATTTGGTAATATAAAAATTATATACTTGGTGTATTAATTACACTATATTTGAGGGTTATAAAAAACTGTACAAAACAAAATATATATAAAAATTAATGCGGTTTAATTAATTTAGATAATTAATTAGAAACAGAAATCGCATTGCTAAATCAAATAATTAAATGAAACCTTTTCATTCCAGAACAAAAATTGTAGCCACACTCGGCCCCGCTTCAGCTAAACCAGATGTATTATATAGCATGTTTAATGCAGGTTTGGATGTTTGTCGTTTAAATTTCTCTCACGGTTCACAAGCAGATCATCAAGCGGTTTTGGATACCATCCGCGATTTGAATAAAAAATACGATTATAATGTGGGTATTTTGGCCGATTTACAAGGGCCCAAAATCCGTATTGGTTTAGTTAAAGAAGGTGGAATTAATCTTATTAACGGCAAAACAACAATCATCACTACGCAAGAGTGTATTGGTAATGAAGAACGTATTTACATCACATACCAAAATTTCCCTCAAGATGTTCAGGCAGGAGAAATTATTCTTTTGGATGATGGAAAGCTGCAAATGAAAGTGCTATCTACTAACTTGAAAGATGAGGTTGTTTGCGAAATTGTTCATGGTGGTATTTTAACATCAAGAAAAGGTGTTAACCTTCCTAATACAAAAGTTTCTATCCCGTCATTAACACCAGAAGATAGAGAAAACCTGGAGTTTGTTCTTGAAAATGATGTTGAATGGATTGGTTTATCTTTCGTACGTAAGGCTGAAGATATTATCGAACTTAAAAAAATAATTGCTGAGCGTGGTAAAACTGCCCGTGTAATTGCAAAAATTGAGAAACCTGAGGCTATTGCAAATATCGATGAGATTATTGCAGTTACTGATGGAATTATGGTTGCCCGCGGAGATTTAGGTGTTGAATGCCCAATGGAAGAAGTGCCTTTGTTACAAAAAATGATTGTAGCAAAATGTAGAGCAGCTTCGAAACCAGTAATTGTTGCTACTCAAATGTTAGAAAGCATGATCACTACACCTCGTCCAACTCGTGCTGAGGTGAATGACGTGGCTAACTCAGTTTTAGATGGTGCAGATGCGGTAATGTTAAGTGGCGAAACATCGGTAGGTGAATTCCCGCTGATTGTTATCGAAACGATGCAAAAAATTATTCAAAACATTGAAGAAAATAACTATCCTTTCCATCCGGATAAGTTTTTAAAACCAAAATCTCCATCATTCTTAAGTGATGCAATTTGCGATTCGGCTTGTTTCTTAGCTAAACAAACTAATGCTGTTGGTATTGTCTCGATGACTTTAAGTGGTTATACTGCTTTTGAAATTTCTAGTCACCGACCAGAAGCTTTAACTTTCATATTTACAAGCAACCGTGCTTTGTTAAACGCTGTAAGTTTATTGTGGGGTGTTAGAGGTTTTTACTACGATAAATGGGAGAGTACAGATAATACCATTATTGAAGTTAATGAATTCCTAAAAAGCAAAAAATTGGTTAAACAAGGTGATATTATCATTAATACCGCTGCTATCCCGATGGAAGCAAAAGGTAAAACCAATATGTTAAAAATTACTGTTATTGATTAATTTCAACGACAAATAAATATTAAATGCTTCCAATTTAATTGGAAGCATTTTTTTTTGAATAAAAAATATACTTTTGCTATCCATTCGGAGAGGTGTCAGTCCAAAGGACCCCTATGGGGAGTGGTCGATCGAGCACGCTTGGAAAGCTCTAATAAACTTTCTATAAAATTATTAACTTGCATTAGAAGATAATTATGTTTTATAGTTACATTTTAAAAAGCTGCAAGGATGGAAAGTACTATTATGGCAGTACTGAAAACTTAGAAGTGACATAGATCAAACATAATAATGGAGGTACAAAATCAACAAAAAATAGAAGGCCTTTCATTGTTCATTTTTATGAAGTGTTTAACACAAGAAGTGAAGCCTTTAGAAGGGAACAATATTACAAATCGGTAAATGGTTACATTTATCTAAAGCAAAATAATATTATATAATTCGGAGAGGTGTCAGAGTGGTCGATCGAGCACGCTTGGAAAGCGTGTGTACTGCAAGGTACCGCGGGTTCGAATCCCGCCCTCTCCGCTTTAGTAAAATACTTCGTTTTGTAAGTATTAATTCACCATATTTTGTATTATTCTTGATAAATTAAAATCTAATGATAAAACAGTTTTAATTTTATCGCAAAGAACAAACAAAATATGAATAAGCATTTATTAAGCGTAACGGCTGTGGCGATGGCTTTATCGGCTAATGCACAGCAAAAAAATACTTTTACCGTTCAAGATTATGAACGTGCTGAAAGTTTTATGAGTTACAATACAGAAAAATTCATTGATGGTGGTAATGTTAGACCAAACTGGCTAGACGGCGATAAATTTTGGTACACTGTAAAGATAAATGGTGAAGAAAAAACTTACCTGGTCGATCCATCAACTAAAACAAAAACACTAACAACCGAATATAAATCTGGCAGCCCGGTTCAAGCTCCACGCAGAGGAAGAGGAGAAGTTTTATCACCGGATGGCAAAAAATCAATCTTAATAAAAGATTATAATTTATATGTTAAAGATATTGCTTCTGGCAAATTAACTCAATTAACAACCGACGGTGTTAAAGATTACGGCTATGCTACCGATAATGCAGGTTGGAAGCATAGCGATGGCGCAATACTTCGCTGGTCGCCTGATTCGAAGAAAATTGCCACCTTCCAGCAAGATCAACGCAATACAAAAGATATGTATTTGGTTACCACAAATGTTGGTTCGCCAAAATTAGAAGCCTGGAAATATCCTTTACCTGGCGATAAGGAAATACCAACAATAAGACGAGTAATTATCGATGTTGAGCAGCCAAAAGTTATTTCATTAAACGTAGCTCCAGATCCGCATCGTGCTACTTTGAGCGATGACATTTCGAGCAGTGGCACTTTTGATGATATTGATTGGAAAGCAGATGGCTCGGAAGTTGCTTTTGTTTCTACATCAAGAGATCATAAAATAGAAAAATTCCGTATCGCAAATACAACAACCGGTGCAGTACGTGAAGTTTTTGAAGAAGTTGTGAAAACACAATACGAATCTGGACAAGGTGCGATAAACTGGAGATACTTACCAGCATCGAAAGAAATTATCTGGTATTCGGAACGCGATAATTGGGGCCACCTTTATTTGTATGATGCTACTACCGGAAAAGTTAAAAATCAAATTACAAAAGGCGAATTTGTGGTTGCAAGGGTTGTAAAGGTTGATGAAAAAACCCGCACAATATATTTTGTAGGAAATGGCAAAGAAGCTGGAAATCCATATTTTACACATTTATATAAAATAGGATTTGATGGCAAAAAATTAGTTTCATTAACACCACAAGAAGGCAATCACGTTAGTAGTTTTTCTCCAACAGGAAAATACATTTTAGACACTTATTCTCAGCCAAATGTTCCATCGGTTACTGTTTTAAGAGACTTAAACGGCAAGCTTATCAGTACCTTAGAAAAAACAGATGTAACACGATTGGCGGCAACCGGTTGGAAAGCTCCTACTCCGGTTACAGTAAAAGCGCATGATGGTAAAACTGATATTTACGGTTTAGTTTTTACACCAACTAAAATAGAAGCAGGAAAAAAATATCCCGTTATTGATTATATTTATCCTGGTCCACAAGGCGGAAGTGTTGGTAGCTGGGCATTTGCGGCCTCTCGTGGCGATAACCAAGCTTTAGCCGAATTGGGTTTTATAGTTGTAGTGATTGAAGGTACAAGCAATCCCGACCGCTCTAAAAGTTTCCACGATATGAGCTACGGAAATATGGCAGAAAATACACTTCCAGATCAGATTACTGCGATTAAACAACTTGCTTTAAAATACCCAATTGATACAGCCAAAGTTGGTATTTGGGGGCATTCGGGCGGTGGTTTTGCTACTGCAACGGCAATGCTTCGTTATCCAGATTTCTTTAAGGTTGGTATTTCTGAATCTGGAAACCATGATAATAGAAACTATGAGGATGATTGGGGCGAACGATACAACGGTTTAGTTGAAAACGCTGATTACGAAGCTCAGGCCAATCAGAATTATGCCAAAAATTTAAAAGGCAAGCTAATGTTAGTACATGGATTGATGGATGATAACGTTCCTCCTTATAACACATTGTTAGTTGTGGAAGCTCTACAAAAAGCAAACAAATCATTTGATTTGGTTATTTTCCCTAACAGCAGACATGGCTTTGGAGAATATTCGGCTTACATGATGAGAAGAAGATGGGATTATTTTGTGCAACATTTATTGGGTGCTGAACCACCTAAAGATTATAAAATGAAGGGTCCGACAAGATAATTTAATAAGGATAGCTAAACGGCTATCCTTTTTTATTACAACATAGTTGATGTAAAACAAAGTTTACCTTTGGAGGTTAATATTATTAAAGCAAATATGGGAAAAACGAGATCATTAAATAATGTAATTATAACCGGAAGCACAGGAATGGTTGGGGAAGGTGTTTTAATCAGGTGTTTAAATAGTCCTGAAATTGATTCGGTATTAGTGATTAACCGTAAACCATGTGGTTATGTACACGCCAAGCTGAAAGAAATTATTCACAAAGATTTTTTAGATTTTACACCAATTGAGGAACAGCTTAAAGGTCATAACGCCTGTTTCTTTTGCCTTGGAATTACTTCTTTAGGTGCCGACAACGACACTTATTACAAAATGACTTATACTTTAACTTTACATATCGCAAAAATATTAGCTGAGTTGAATAATGATATGACTTTCTGTTATGTTTCTGGCAGTGGAACTAATGCAGAAGGAAAGTTAAATTGGCAAAAAGTAAAGGGGAAAACTGAAAATGACTTAATGAAACTTCCCTTTGAGCAGGTTTATAATTTCAGGCCAGGTTTTATAAAACCAATTGAGGGACAAAAATTTGCCCACAAATTTTATAAATACATAAACTGGATGTTCCCCATCGGGAGAAAATTTTTCCCGAATGGATTTTGTAAAATGGAAGAGCTTGGAGATGCAATGATTAATACGTTAAGCCATAACAATGAACGTAGAGCATTAGAAGGCAAAGATATTATAGCTTTAGCTAATGAACCATCTTAAAGGTGGAAATTGGAGGACGGAAGATTGGAAATGGAAATGTAAAATGGATTAGGGCAAATGTAAAGCAAAGTATCTATTCCGTTTCACATCCCCCATCTTACATTTCCATCTTACCGCTCACATCGTAACTATTTTTTATTGTCGTGTTTACGTTGGTTATCTTTATTCGAAGTTTGGTCTGAACGTTGTCCGCCTCCATTAGTAATACCTTGAATTTTCTTATCAACCTTTACATCGTGATTTGCTCTATCGGCGATTGAACTTCCTTGAACTGTTGGATTGTTCTTTGGTGTATTTACATTTTTCATGGTTAAAAGTTTTAGTTTAACATTTATTGTAAAGCGCTATTACATTAACTTTTGATATTGCAGAAAGTTTTAATTTTTTAATTTAAAAGGCTCCATACATTTTTATAAACTGCCTATTCATTAATTATAAATATTTATATTTTTTGAAGCGCGAAGCTTGTACAATTATTAATAGTTAGTCCTACTTTATGCTTCAATCTTTTTGCCAATGTTATCAGCAACTTATTGAAGCACTACATCAAAAAGTATTTTCGCTACAATTAGGGCTATTTACTTTGGCTTATGCAAGGGAAACCCATCATAGTAGCAACAGCTTTGTACTTAAACCTGATTGGCGTGAAAATACTTTTGGCCTACCAAACTTACGAAGTCTGAATATCGCCATCGGGGCAGAGACTTCATAAGTTTAGACAAAAGATTGTAACAGAAAGCAGGACTACTTTTTGAAAGTACTACTGAACGGTAATTTTCAAAACGCTTTAATTAGTACAACCTTAACTTTTAAAATGTATTAAATCGATTACTTGGATTGGTTTTTGTTTTATTAGCATATAACTTATTAATTTAGCCGCTACAACAAAACACTGTGAAAAAGAACTTACTAACACTTATAACCATCTGCACACTGGCATTTTCTGCAAGTGCACAACAAATTAGCTATATAGAAATGCTGGCAAACCAACCTAAATGGGTTGATTCGGTATTTAAAAAATTAAACAGAAGAGAACGAATTGCCCAAATGTTTTTTGTGAGGGCACATACTAATTTAGGGCAGAAATATACTGATTCGGTTGGTTTAGTGATTAAGAAAGAACAGCTTGGTGGAGTAATATTTTTTCAAGGCGGGCCAGTAAGGCAAGCCATGGCAACAAATGCTTATCAGAAGGTAAGTCGCGTACCGTTAATTGTAGCTAATGATGGGGAATGGGGCTTGGGTATGCGTTTGGATAGTACAATTTCTTACCCATACCAAATGACATTGGGTGCCATCCAAAATAAAGAGTTGCTTTATAAAATGGGCCTGGAAGTTGCCAAAGATTATAAGCGTTTGGGTATGCAAATGAATTTGGCTCCAGATGCGGATATAAACAACAATCCAAAAAATCCGGTTATTAACTACCGTTCTTTCGGAGAAAATAAATTTAATGTTACGACAAAAACAGGCTCTTACATGAAGGGGATGCAAGATGGAGGCTTACTAACCACATTGAAACATTTCCCTGGTCATGGAGATACTGATGTAGATTCTCATTATGATTTACCACAGCTAACTTTTAGCGCAACGCGATTGGATACGTTAGAAATGTACCCTTTTAGGGAACTAATTAAGCAAGGTGCTTCGGGCATTATGATTGCTCATATGAATATTCCTTCATTGGATAATACACCAAATTTGCCTTCTACATTATCAAAACCAATTGTAACGGGTATTTTGAAGCAAAAACTGGGCTTTAAAGGTTTAATCATTTCTGATGCAATGGACATGAAAGGTGTTGTGAAATATTTTAAAAACGGCGAGGCCGATTTGATGGGCATTATAGCTGGTAACGATATTTTAGAACTTTCGGAAAATAGCGACAGAGCAATCCATTTAGTTCGAAAAGCTGTTCGTCAGGGCAAGATTGATATAAAAGTAATAGATGAGAGTGTTAGAAAAATTTTAACAGCTAAATATTGGGCAGGATTAGCGCAAAAAGATACTATTGTGACCAAAGGCTTAATAGCCGGAATTAATCGCAATTCTAGTAATGCGCTTGTGCAGGAATTGGCAAATGCTTCTGTTACGATGTTAAAAGGTAAAGATTATATTAAAAACCTGATTCCGATAAGAAGAACGGCTATTATTAGTATTGGCGTACCAACTGTAACTAAGTTTCAGAAAGAAATTTCGAAAGGTTTCTATAATTCGGTGTATTATGTTTTAGATAAAGATGCAAGCGCAACACAAATTTCGAATGTTGCAAGAGAGATTGCAGCCTTTGACCAAGTTATTGTTGGCATTCATGATAGTCGCTCGAGACCTGGAAATAACATTCAGCTGAATGCCGGCGTTAAGAATTTTATTAAAGATTTATCAACCAGAAATGCAGTTTTTGCATTGTTCGCAAACCCATATAATCTTGCAGGTTTGCCTGGTTTAGAAAATAGTAAAGGTTTGGTGGTTGGCTATCAAAAGGAAGATTATATGCAAATTTCTGCAGCAGCCGTAATTAATAACAGATTAGTTCCTACAGGCAAATTACCAGTTAGTATTTTGCCAAATTATAAGTTTGGCGACGGGATGTAAGCCCTCATTTCATTTAAGAAGCTTTCTTTATTAAAATTCAAAACAATATCGTTCTTTAAATCATTATATATTAATAAAACATAATGTTATGATAGACCCAAAAGACGAAGATTATTCCAACGACCCAAATGATGCTCTACGCAGAGAAGACGACACAGAAAATATTAATGAATTGAATGGCGAAAGCTCTAACATAGAACACGATAAAGATTTGTTAGAACAAGCTGATGAAGCTTCGAGACCATCTTACGAGTTAAATGTAGATGATTTAAAGGAAGATTATTCAGAAGATTAAAAAAAAGCCACAAATTAGCAGTTAACAACTAAAAATTTGTGGCTTTGAATTTTTTGACATGCAACCTATTTCGCTTTAGGCTTGTAAGTTTCTGGATCTACAGCTGCAACAGTCCACCCTTTTAAAAAAGAATTAATTTTTTTAACATCGTGACCAACTTTGCGCTTCCCATCCGCTCCAATTTCCTCTGATTCAAGATAAGCGGAGTTTTGAATATGTAATACTTTTCCTTTACCATCTAAGACAACAAAAACAGGATAGCCAAAACGGTTTGGAAAACCCAAGTATTTCATGGCTTCATCGTTATGATGATCTTTATCCCAATTCACTAAAACATATTCGAAGTTATCGCTTATTGTTTGTTTTAAAACTGCGGTTATATCAACCAAATTATGAAAGGCGATGCACCAAGTACACCAATTACCCCCAACCTGCACCAATACATGTTTTTTTGCTTTGGCTGCTTTTTCTGTAGCCGCTTTCAAATCTGCCATAGCGTTTGCTTCAGGATTGTAAATATGAACACCTTCTTTCTTGACCTGACCAAAAGCTGTTACCGAAATAAAAAGGACAGCCAATATTGTTATTATCTTTTTCATGATTTTAAGAATGATGGAACAAAAATAGCAAAGACTACTAACTTTATAGATTATCAATCCTATCTTTTACAGAAGGAATACATTTTTGCAAAGCTTATCTTTGCATCACAATGGATTTTTTAGACATACATACTCATAAAACCTCGCAGGGAAAGGATGTTTACAGCATTCAGAGCCTATCGCTAACCAGTGATATTTTCTTAGCAATGCCTAAAACTAAACCCATTTCAATCGGATTACATCCTTGGTATGCTTCAAAGGATAAACTTGAAATTCAATTGAGGTATTTACAAGTATTATCGAAACAATGCAATGTAAAACTGATTGGCGAATGTGGTTTAGATAAGCTAAGAGGTGAAAGTTTAGAAATCCAAACCTACATTTTAGAGCAACAGATATCTATCGCTGAAGAATTAAACAAACCCTTAATTCTACATTGTGTAAAAGCTTTTTCTGAATTAATAGAAATCAAAGAGCGTTTGAAAGTTAAAGTTCCGATGATAATTCACGGTTTTGCTAAAAATGAAATTCTTGGTAAACAGCTTTTAGATAAAGGTTTTTTGCTGTCGTTTGGAGTAGCGATTTTAAAAGAAAATTCTGGTGCAGCAAAGCTGATACAAGAATCCAATAATTTTTTTCTGGAAACAGATGATTCGGACGTTTCAATTGAAGAACTTTATCAAGCGGCTGCGAATCTAAAAAAATGTTCTGTTGATGAATTAAAAGCACTTATTTTTGCAAACTGGGATAAATTGAGTTTGCTGTAACCGTTTTTACCTTCAGTTTTTACTTTTTACATTACACTTTACTTAAAAAATGTCTGATACAAGCTGGCTTTCACGCTCTGCCTTATTGGTAGGAAATGATGGAATTGATAAATTACAATCGAAACACGTTTTGGTAATTGGTTTGGGTGGCGTGGGCTCTTTTGCTGCCGAATTTATTTGTCGGGCAGGTGTTGGTGAAATGACTATTGTAGACGGCGATGTGGTCGACCCAACAAACCGCAACCGACAATTACCTGCTTTAGCTACTAATCATGGCGTAAGTAAAGCGGCAATTATGCAAGAACGCTTGCTTGCAATAAACCCTGAACTGAAACTTCACGTTGTGAATACTTTTTTAACACCAGAAAAATGCAGAGAAATTTTGGAATCAAATTTCGATTACATTATGGATTGTATAGACAGTGTAATGCCGAAAATTACCTTATTAGGTACAGCACTACAAAAAAACATTCCGATTGTAAGCTCGATGGGTGCTGGTGGCAAAATGGATCCCACAAAGCTTAGAATAGCCATGCTTCCCGATACCTATCAATGTGTATTTGCCAGTTATGTACGCAAAAGGCTTAATAAATTGGTTGGTGCAGCAAAGATAAAAGCAGTTTTTTCTACCGAGGAAATGGATAAAAATTCCATGATTATGACTGATGGAAGTAACTTCAAACGTTCTGCTTATGGAACAGTTTCTTACCTCCCTGCAGCTTTTGGTGGTACTTGCGCTTCAGTTGTTATTCGCGATTTACTTGGTTTAAAAATAGAAATGGCCGAAAGACCAGCAAGGATTAGTCATAAAACTTTGGCCAAGAGAAAGCTCAAGAAAAAATAACTATTGTGGATATTCTAATTTCGGGAGGATTTTAAATTGTTGTAAGTTTAAATTCCGAAACGAAATCATTTTATGCCTCAACCTTTAAAAATTCTTCAAGCTTCTGCAGGCTCAGGTAAAACGTTCAGTTTAACTGCACATTACCTCACACTACTTTTTTCTAGCGAGAATAAATACCGAGAAATTTTAGCCGTAACCTTTACCAACAAGGCTACAGAAGAAATGAAAACCCGAATTTTAGAGGTTTTAATTGGCCTGGCTCAAGGAAATCCTTCAAAAAAAATTGATGATTACCGAAAGTTGATTCTAAAAGCTTATCCACAATTGAGTTCTCAGGAACTTCAAAGCAAAGCAGATAAAATTTACCGAAAAATTCTTCACGATTACAGTCGTTTTTCGGTAAGTACTATTGATGGTTTTGTGCAAAAAGTTATTCGTGGCTTCGCATTTGAGTTGGGTTTAAATGCCGATTATAATTTAGAAATGAATTATGATAAGGTAAAAGACGATTTGGTAAATAAGCTTGATGAAGCTTTAAATGACAATAAACAACTTTTACAGTGGATTATTGATTTGGCAATCGAACGCATCAGCGATAATAAAAGTTGGAATTACAAAATCGAACTCTATAACCTTATTGGAGAAATTTTCTCAGAACGATTTCAGATTTTTGAATCTGCGGTTGAAGAATTAGGATTAGAGAACATTGATGAACTATTCAAAAAATACATCAGTGTTACCAAAGATGAAATCAAAAATTTTGAGAGCGAAATTATTCAGTTAGCAACTGATGCCCGTGAAGCACTTGAAGTTTTAGGTGTAGAAAACGATCAGTTAAAAGGAAAATCTAGAAGTCCGCTGACGAAATTAGTTGTGGTGGCAAGAGGTGATTTTTCAAAAATTGAAGCGCTTTTTAACCTTATCGATGAGCCTGATGAATGGTTTCAAAAAAATGCAGATAATCCTGAAGCTTTTGCTACAGTTAACCCGATTTTACAGCAGATTAAAACACATTATCTAAATCATTTGCCAAATTACCAGTTGGCAATCGCCTTTAATAAAAACCTGTATTATTTACGTTTGATGCAGGAAATTGCAGTCCTGCTGAAAGAATATCGGGCAGAAAATGATAATCTTTTAATCAGTGATGCGCAAAAATTAATTTCGGGAATTACAGAAGATGCAGGCGACAATCCATCATTTATTTGGGAAAAAGTTGGCAATCGTTACCGTAATTTTTTGTTTGATGAATTCCAGGATACATCAACCAGTCAGTGGGGAAGTTTTAAATCCCTATTAACCAATGCCATTGCCACGCCAAGCTTAGATTTAACCGACCATCTGATTGTTGGCGACACGAAACAATCTATTTACCGTTGGCGAAATGGCGATTGGAACATCTTACATAAACATGCAAAGTTAGATGTTGGTGCGCACAATGTTATCGAAGATAGTTTAGAAGAAAATTATCGCAGTACCGAAAACATCATCACCTTCAATAATTTCCTTTACCGACAAATACCGGCAACACTTCAGGAAGAGCTGAATCAGAATATTACTGGCAAACCCGCACATATTACAGCCTGGTGGGATTCGCAATATTACAACTCCATAATTACTGATATTTACGCAGGTTCTACGCAAAATTTTGCGCCACAAACCGTAAAGGGCGGAACCATAAAAATTAAAAAATTTAGCAAAGAACATGCGCCAGATGAAGTGCGTTTTACGGAAACAATTTTCAGAGATATTGCGCTGAATGATATTATTGAGGAGATTCTCTACCTAAAAAATGAACAGCATTATGCGCTAAAGGATATTGCAATCCTGGTTCGCTCCAATAGCGAGGCCATGTTAACCGTTCAAAAATTGATGGAGCAAAAACTTCCTGTTTTATCTGGTGATGCCTTGCTGATTTCGAATAATTCTGCTGTACAACTTATCATCAATACTTTGAAAACATTAATTGGTTTAGATGCGCAAACCGCTTTATACAAGGCAAACTGCATTGCACTTTACCATTCGCTGCACGAAAAAGAAGCAAATGCAAATCATTATTTAAACTTAAATAATACCTCATTAAGTTCTTTAAGTCATGTTTTACCAAAATCGCTTTGCGAAAACTGGCAATCGTGGCTACAACTTCCCTTGGCAGAATTAGTCGAAATTTTATTTGAAGCGTACGACCTTAAAAACCTCAATCAGCATCTACCTTATTTATTAGCTTTTAGAGATTTAACCGCTAATGCGGGAAAACTTGGTGAAAAAGGCATCATTTCCTTTTTAACCTGGTGGGATGAAGATGGTATAAAAAAATCGCTTCCATCGCCCGAAGGTGCAGATGCCATTCAAATTATTACCATCCATAAATCTAAAGGATTAGCTTTTAGAGCTGTCTTTTTGCCGTTTTGCAATTGGGAAGTTAAGGGTAAAACAAATTCAACTTTCTGGGTTTCATCAGAAGATACGATTTATAAAGAGCTTAGAGGAATTCCTTTAAAATATAATGAGGCTTTGGCCGATTCTGCCATTGCACAAGCTTATTATGAAGAATTGCTCTACAACAATATGGATGCCTTAAACATGCTTTATGTTGCCACAACGCGGTCGAAAGATTATTTATATATCGCTACGATGGGCAAAAAAGAGCCAAAACTTTCGAACATGGGCGATGTGATAAACTTCACTTTCGATGAACAGTTTGATGAAAATGGCGTTTACGAAATTGTGGATTTTATAAAAAATGAAAGCAAAACTGAAGAAACGAATTTCATTAATTTAAAGCATTATCCAACCACTAGCCGATTATCTGAGCTTTATATTCCATCAGAAGAAAAGCACTTAAAGCATTTGGTTAACATCGAAAATTCTGGTAGAGAAGGTTCTTTGCTTCATGATATTTTAGCGAGCGCAACTACCGAAAAAGGTGTGGAGGATTACATCTCAAATCTTATTCTACAAGGCATAATCAAGGCAGAAGAAAAGGAAAAACTGGCGGAATCTGCAATGGAAGTTTTAAATCATCCAGAACTAAAAGAGATTTTAAATAAAGCAACCGAAAGCATCACCGAAAAAAACATTATTGATGCAAACGGCAAGCTCCATCGACCAGATAAGGTTTTAATAAACGCCGATGAAGTGATTATTCTGGATTATAAATTTACTTTGGAAGAAAGCGATAAACACATTGAACAGGTATTAAATTATAAAAAATTACTTAGTCAAATGGGATATGAAAATATTCATGCCTATTTGTTTTATGCAGTTAATCAAAAACTGAAACCAGTATTTAATTAACCAAATTAATATGTCCTGATGCTTATGGAAATTTTGAAGGAAATCCATCTTAAGCTAAAACCATATTTATAAAATTACGCTACTCATTGAAAAACTTTCTAGTTCCACTCGTTGTAATTTTACTACTATTTGGCAAATCTCTTTTTGCACAAACTAACTGTGAGGTTACTGGCGTAGTTGCTGATTCGACAAAGAAAGCAATGAGCAATATCACGGTAAGGCTATATTCTACTAAAGATTCTCTGCGTACCACAACAGATGACAATGGTCGTTTTACATTTTCTAAAATAAATGCAAAGCAAATTACAATACACATTAGTGCTGTTGGATTTAACACCCGAATGGCTAAATACACAATAAAGCCTGATATGCAGGAAATAGACCTGGGCACAATAATTTTATCAGCAGGAGAAATAACCTTGCCCGATGTAATAATTAAAGCAAAGCCTGTGGCAATTAAGTACATGCAAGATACTATTGAATATGATGCAAATGCATTTAATGTTCAGGATGATGATAGAGTAAGCGACTTATTAAAACAGCTTCCTGGTGTAGAGGTTGATGATGATGAAAATGTTACTGCCATGGGTAAAAGCATGACTAAGCTGAGGGTTAATGGTGAAGACTTTTTTACTAATAATGTTAAAGACTTTATTTCAAAACTTCCTGCAGGAATTGTTGCCAAAATACAAGTAATTGATGATTTCGGCGATATGGCAAATTTTACGGGCATTAAAGTTGGTGAGCCTAACAAAATGCTGAATATCGTTACAAAACCAGGCATGAACAAGGGGCAGTTTGGTTTTATTGCCTTAAACGGTGGAACCAACAGACAAATTGGAGGAGGTGCGAATGGTAATTACTGGAAGGGTTCGAAACAAATTAGTGGAGGGATGGGCTACAATGTTGCCGATAATGGAGCAGGACTTTCAAAAAATAAAAACACATCACTTTCCATTAACGATAAAATTAATAAAAACGCTCGGTTTGGCGCTAACTATAATTTTAATGGCAATAACAATAATAATAGAACCATGCAGATTGCTGAAACCGTGAGTGAGTTAGGAAGATTAAATAGCCGACTAGAAAACTTTAATCAATCTTCTAATAATGGTCATAATTTTGGCCTAAATTTGAATCAAACCACTAAAGATATTTTTGTTACGGGCTCAGCATCCTTAAATTACAATCAATCTGAATCAGCTGCAAATTCTTTGAATAATCAAACAGGTTTTATAAGACAAGAT
The DNA here is from genome assembly GCF_030409415.1 of Pedobacter aquatilis. Lineage (GTDB taxonomy): Bacteria > Bacteroidota > Bacteroidia > Sphingobacteriales > Sphingobacteriaceae > Pedobacter > Pedobacter aquatilis. The sequence continues at coordinate 146,114 of NZ_JAUFPW010000009.1, forward strand.
TTTAAAAATAACTCTAATTCCAGTAATACTGCACCTAATCTGCAAGTAAATTTAGATTTCTCAAAGAAACTTAATAAAAATACCTTCTCAGGAAATTTTTCATTTTCAAATTCTACCAATAAATCTAATCAAGATATCAGCACAAATACATTGTATTACTCAGCAGCTGGCATTTTGCAAAAGGATTCATTACTTAATAGAATAGTTTATAATAACGGAGATACTAAACGATTTAATTTCGGTGTAAGTTATAGTTTCCTCTTAAAAAAGGATACTATTTTTACAAAAAGCTTATCCGTTAACTATCATGGCTCAGCAAACATCACCGAAAGCGACTTACAAACGCTGGTGCTTAATCCTGCAACTGGTAGAAATGTTAAAATAGATTCATTGAGTATATTTACCAGAAATGCCTCAATAAATCAGTCTTTAAGTCTTAATTATAACCAATCTGGCAAGAAAAACAGGATGAGTGCTGGGCTAAATATTAGTCCAAACTTAATAAAGAATAACTATCCCGAACTAAATTCAACATTCAATAATAATTATATCAATATCTCTCCAAGCATTAATTATTCAAAGACAATTAGTAGTTCAAAATCATTATCGATTTTTTATCGTGGACAGAATAGTAATCCGTCCATTATGCAGATTCAACCTGTAAGAAACACACGTAATTTGCAGAATATTGTAATTGGAAACCCAAATCTGAAATCATCATTTAGTAATTCACTTTCAGCCAGTTTTAATTCATTTGGGAAAAAATCTAACATTTCATTTATGACTGGTGTTAGCTATAATACAATCAGGAATGAGATTGTTAACAGCACTACTTTTATTTCTGATACACTTGGGGCCTTTAAGCAAGAAACACGTTTTGAGAATGCGAATGGAAACTATAGTATTAATGGAAACTATGATCTAAATATCCCATTCAATAAAAGAAAATTTTCAATTAGTTTAAACGGTACTATTGGTAATTCTAGAAAGATTGCAATTGTAAATAGTATAAAAACATATAATCAGGGACTAAATTTTTCGCAAAGCATTAATGGCTCAATGAACCAGAAAAAGGTAACCACCAATGTAAGTTTAACTTACAGTATGAGCACAAATAATGATAATAACTTCATGTATCCTATGCCTACCGACCCTTCTTTTAACTATAACTTATTAATGAATACAGGTCAATCGTTTTTTACAACCAAAAGTTTAAGCAGCAACATTTCGTCATCTTTACGACTTAAAAATTTTCGCTTTGGTTTTAATGGGAATTATATGCTCAACAACAATAATACTGCTAATACAATTACTCAAAATATAAATGCTAAAACACAATCGTTTAACCTTGGTGCATCTGGAAATGGAACAGCCCTTAAATCATGGAATTTTAACTTCAGTGGAAATAAAAGATTTACTAAAGGTTATAATTTAAATAATATAAATCCATTGATTATTAACTTAGGAGTTGGAAAATCATTCTTAAAAAGTAAAAGTCTATCTTGTACAGTTAGTGTTAACGATTTACTTAATGAAGGTAATAATATTTCGCAGAGTATATTTGGGAATACCATTATCGAAAGCAGAAATAACCAAGTGATGCGTGTAGTTAACTTTGGATTGAATTATAATATATCAACCTTTGGAGGTAAAAAATTTAGATTGAGAACCGATTAAATAACAAAGCAAAATTTATTAAATGAAACCATTTTTACAAGAAGTTGCCGAAGATTTAATTGCCAGATTTGGAAATGAGCTAGAAAACTGCGCCATTGTTTTTAATAACAAGAGACCAGCCGCTTATTTGCAAAAACACTTTGCTGATATTATTGGCAAGCCATTTTTCAGCCCATCTTTTTTTACCATACAAGAGTTTTTTGCCTGCTCTACCAATTTTAAAATTGCCGATTTCTATTTGCAGTTTTTTACGCTACACAAAATTTATAATCAGCTTTTGGCTGAAGAAAAACTCGAAACCATTTCAAGCCATAAATTTTTTCCGCTGGCAAAAATTATTTTGAGCGATTTTAACCAAATTGATGCGGATTTAGTTGATGCCGAAAAATTGTATCGCGATTTGGAAGATATTTCAATTATCAACCAAGATTTCGATTATTTAAGCCCTGAACAATATCAGTTTCTCTCCCAATTCTGGACTTCTTATTCTGAGGGAAAACATAAAAAACAGCAAGAACTTTTTATAAAAATGTGGCGCAGAATGCCCAAACTTTATAATAAATTTCACACTGTATTAAAGGAACAGGGTTATTTAACCAATGGTTCTGTATATCGCCATTTGGCTGATGATATTACAAGTCACCAGGAATTTATTTCCAACTTTGAAAAAGGAAAAATCATATTTGTTGGCTTTAATGCGTTGAGCAGTGCGGAAGCGAAAATTTTTACGCAATTGCAGGAAGCCGAAAAAGCACTTTTTTATTTCGATGCAGACCGTTATTATTTAGATGATACTTCTCAGGAAGCTGGCTTGTTTTTAAGGAAAAACCTTAACCTGCTTGGTTTGAAAAATGAGTTTGCTAACCGGGAAAGTTTAATGAAAACTGAGCAACATGATGTTAGCGTTTTCAAGGTTCAGGGGCAATCTGCGCAAGCAAAAATTCTTAATAATATTTTAGAAGAAGATTATACGAATGCCGAAACGGTTGGCAAAACAGTTGTGGTTTTAGCCGATGAAAGCTTGCTCATTCCAACTCTACAAACCATTCCGGCAAGTTTCAATGGAACTGAAATCGACCTCAATGTAACGATGGGTTTTGCTTTATCAACTTCAAGCATTTTTGGCTTGGTAGATTTATGGCTAACCAGCCAGCTAGAGGTTTTGCAGAGCGATAAAATTAGCTACAAAAGTGTTGAAGCTTTTCTAACCCATCCATTAACAGGTTTGTCGCAAAAAATGCGTGATAAAATCCTGACCGCACTTTTGGAAGAAAATCAGGTTGAGATAGACCACAAACGCCTTTTAAGGCAAAATGGTTTATTCGAAGTTTTCTACAAAAAAATTGAGGAACCGCAGTTTGTTGTCACGAATTTACTCGAGGTTTTGGATTTTGTTTTAACCAGATTATCGAATGCGAAAACCTTAAAGAAAATCGATGCGGAGCTTTTCGTAAAAACCATTCAGGAGCTAAACCGCTTACACGATACTTTCAACAGTCATATAGGGAAGGAGGAGATTCCATTCGTAATTTATTTGGTCCAAAAATCGCTGCAAGCCATCGCTGTCCCGCTTTCTGGCGACCCGCTCAATGGCATACAGGTTATGGGTTTGCTCGAAACCAGAAATCTAAATTTTGACAAGGTTGTTATTTTAGGCTTTAATGAGGGCATCATTCCAAAATCATCCATCGGAAATAGCTTTATTCCGGATTCCATCCGCAGGGTTTATGGCTTGCCAGTTCTGGAGAATTTAGATGCGATTTCATCTTATATGGTTTACAGATTGATGCAAAGGGCAAAAAACATCAATTTTGTTTACAACAGCCTAACGGATGAAAGTACATCGGGCGAAGCCAGCAGAATTTTAAAGCAATTGGAATACGAAAGTGGTTTTAACTTTACTTACCACGAATTAAATCTCGAAGTAAAAACCGAAGCTTTTAAAGAAGTTCAGATTGAGAAAACCAACAATGCTTTCATTCAGGAAACGTTGCAAAAATATCTGGATAAAAAGAAAATCCTTTCTCCATCGGCTCTAACGCAATATATTTCGAACCCGATTGATTTTTTCTTCAACTACATTGCAGGCATAAAAGAGCCTAAAGAGATTAGTGCCGTTGTAGAAGCAAATGAAATTGGTTCTATCTTGCACAAGGTGATGGAATATTTTTATGAGGATTTACGCAAAGCTGAAATTACTGCCGAACGAATTAATGAGCAAAGGAAGTTGGTTCCAAAACTCATTCAAAAAGCTTTTAACGCGGTAATGTTTAACCATCCAGATTTGGTGATGGAATATAAAGGCATGCAAAAAGTGATACTTGCAATCGTGGAAGCTTATGTTAAAATCATTTTAGACCAGGATATTTCGCAAACGCCATTTACCATCATCAGTTTGGAGCAAAAAGTTGAGGCCATAATCAGTTTTTCGCTAAATGGCAAAGAGGAAAGCATTAAAATTTTCGGTTATATCGATAGGGTGGATGTTAAGGATGGCATCACCAAAATTGTAGATTATAAAACAGGGAGCGACAAATTAGCTTTTAAGGATGTTGAAGAACTTTTTAATTCTGACGGTAAACACATTAACAAAGCATTAATTCAAACGTTACTTTATACTTATGCTTACGAGCAATCTGCTGGAAAAACTTGTGTTGAGCCAAATCTATATATTGTTAAAACCATGAACGACCCAGTTTATGGCGGCGTTTGGTTTAAATCTAACCGACAAGTTTTGCGAGGCGATTTCCTTGAGGAAATAAAACCTATGTTTCTGGCTAAACTTAAAGAAAAACTAACCGAATTATTTGGCGCACCTTATTTTAAAGCCAGCGAGATACCCGATAATTATAAGTATTCGATTTATAAAACTTTGTTTGGGAAATAGGTTTGGCTAAAGCCAAATGGCAACCAATCTCTAACCGTTGGTTGAAACCAATGGCAATGAAGATTTCAAATCGCCCAATATACATGCATTAATTGCAGTCTGCTTTAGCTGACTGCCTATATTAAATATTTGGGTGGCTTTAGCCAAACCATAAACTTAAACCGTTGGTTGAAACCAACCGCAATTAATCTTGCAAATGCATAGAGGCGATATCACTCTGCTCAGTCACTTCTTTGCCGTCCAGCTTCAGCCGACGGATAAAAATTATTTTCTTATATTGGCTTTGGCAATGCATAAACTTTAACCGTTGGTTGAAACCAACGGCAATTAATCTTAGCAAACGCATAAAGGCAATATCACTCTCCTCAGTTATCTCTTTGCCGTCTGGCTTCAGCCGACGGATAATAATTATTTTCTTATATTGGCTTTAGCCAAACCATAAAATATGTCGTATGTAAAAATTTGGGTTCACTTGGTGTTCTCAACAAAAAACCGACATCCCTATTTAACCAAAAACATCCGTTATCAAGTTCAAAAACACATTATTGAAAACTGTGAAAAACAATCCATCTTCCTTAAAGCTATAAATGGATACACAGACCATCTGCATTGCTTAATATCTTTAGGAAAAGAACAAAATATCGCCAAAGTTGCACAGCTTATTAAAGGCGAATCTGGGTTTTGGATTAACAAAAATATGCTTGTTGATGGGACATTCATGTGGCAGGATGATTATTTCGCAGTATCAGTAAGCGAATCACAATTAGAAGCGGTTACAAACTACATCAAAAATCAAGAGTCGCATCATTCAAAAAAAACATTTGGAACAGAAGTAAAAGAATTCGCAGATAAATATAAATTTGAGATAATAAAAAAAATATAATGCTAACCCTCAACTTCACTAAATTTCCAAACCTCGAAACCGAGCGATTGATTTTAAGAGAACACAATTTGGCAGATGCCGAGGCATTATTCGCAATGCGCACCAATGAAACGGTTATGAAGTACATTGACCGTGAGCGACCAAAAGATTTAATGGAAATCAAAACCTTTATTACCAAGTTTAACGAGGGCTTCGAAAATGGCGACAACCTTGCTTGGGTAATTGCATTAAAAGAAAATCCCAACGAAATGATTGGCTCCATTGGTTTCTGGCGAACAGATTATGCAAACCACCGGGCAGAAGTTGGATATATGCTTCACCCCGATTATTGGCGGAAAGGAATGATATCCGAAGCCTTAAAAAGAACCATAGATTTTGGCTTTGAGGATATGAATTTGCACACCATAAAAGCAAACATTAATGTAGAAAATGATGCATCAAGGCAAATGCTTATTAAACACGGCTTTGCCAAAGAAGCGCATTTTAAGCAAGATTATTATTTCCGCGGGCAGTTTTTAGACAGCGAAATTTATGGTTTGATGAATCCTGATCATTAAATATTTGGAGAAATAGATAAAGAGTAATACAAAAACAACCTAACTCATCCCATTGCGAAATAATATTTTAGCTATTATCCAAAAACCATTAAAATAGAAACCTTAACCTGCAAAAAGCCATTAAAACCAAGCATAATTATTACAAAATACACGCCTAATTCCCTTTGGTTTCAATGCTTTTAATAATTATATTTGCCACCGTTATTAAAATTTACAATGAGAGAAATCCAATTTAGAGAAGCACTACGCGAAGCCATGAGCGAAGAAATGCGTAAAGATGACCGCGTTTTTTTATTAGGTGAAGAAGTAGCAGAATATAACGGAGCGTACAAAGTAAGTCAAGGCATGCTTGATGAATTTGGTGCGAAACGCATTATCGATACCCCGATTGCCGAATTAGGTTTCGCAGGTATTGCAACTGGTGCTGCAACAGCAGGCCTTATTCCAATTGTCGAATTTATGACATTCAACTTCTCATTGGTAGCTATCGACCAAATCATTAACGGCGCAGCTAAAATTTTATCAATGAGCGGTGGTCAGTTCTCATGCCCTATGGTTTTCCGCGGTCCAACAGGTAACGCAGGTCAATTAGGTGCACAACACTCACAAAACTTCGAAAACTGGTTTGCAAACACTCCAGGTTTAAAAGTAGTTGTTCCATCAACTCCATACGAAGCTAAAGGTTTATTAAAACAAGCCATTATCGACCCAGACCCAGTAATTTTCATGGAATCTGAAGTAATGTACGGCGATAAAGGCGATGTTCCCGCAGAAGAATATTACATCGAATTCGGTAAAGCAAACGTAACCAAACAAGGTACTGATGTAACCATCGTAACTTTCGGTAAAATGTTAACCCGCGTAGTTAACCCTGCTGTAGAAGAATTAACTAAAGAAGGAATTAACGTAGAAGTTATCGATTTACGTACCGTTCGTCCTATCGATTACGATACCATTATCGAATCGGTTAAGAAAACAAATCGCTTAGTTGTGGTTGAAGAAGCTTGGCCGTTAGCATCACTTTCTGGTGAGATTGCTTTCATGGTACAAAAAAGAGCTTTCGATTACCTAGATGCGCCAGTTTTACGTATCACTTGTGCAGATGTTCCACTTCCATACTCGCCAACATTAATTGCTGCAAGCTTACCAAACGCAGAAAAAGTTATCAAAGCGGTTAAAGAAGTAATGTACGCTACAAAATAAGCACAACCTGTCAGTCTGAGCTTCCCTAAAAATATCGGGACAAGTATTAGAAGACAAAAAAATATAAATCCTCCAAAGCAATTTGGGGGATTTTTTATTCCCTCTTTTAGAGGGGTGCCCGTAGGGCGGGGTGTTCTTTTCACATATAACTACTTTAAAATAAAAGCGTAAAGATTTCTTCTCCGGGCTCATATGTATCTTACATTCCTTACATGGTCAAATATTTCTGAAAACCAATATCCGTAATTCTTCGGTTACAGCAGTCCCGCCATTCATTTCAATCTTTTTGTGCACTACTGTTTTTGCGTCAATTCTCGCCATTGCGTGGCGGAAAGACGTAGCTTTTTTTTCGTCATTATCACAAAAAGTATTTCCATTTCTGTCTGGTTTATTTAACAAAAACCTGTGCTAAAAACTTAATTGGGTTCCTGCATAAATCAAAAAGCAAATAAATATAATTTATTATCTTAGCTACTAACCAATTGCTATGGAAAAGACAGACCCAAAAACCATCGATGAATACATTGCGCTATTCCCTGCAAAAACGCAAGAAATTTTGCAACAAGTTAGAGAAACCATTCAAAATGCTGTGCCAAACGCAACAGAAGTAATTAGCTATAAAATGCCGGCATTTAAGCAAAATGGTATTTTAGTTTACTTTGCAGGTTATGCAAAACATATTGGTTTTTATCCAACAGGCTCAGGCATCGAAGCCTTTCAACACGAATTTGGCGATTATAAATGGAGCAAAGGTGCAGTACAGTTTCCCATAAATAAACCAATGCCTTTGGATTTGATTACCAGAATTACAAAATTTAAAGCAGAGCGAGATTTGGAAAAAGAAGCGGAGAAAAAGAAATAATACACATTCTGATACGATTCCCCATGTAACCCAAAATAGTTGCATAAACAGAATTTTCTAAACGGGATTGAAGCGGCATATCCCGATTTTTCATCGGGAATATAGCGTAAAGCCCGACGGATATTAATAAAATCTACTGTCTTTGCTTTTCAAAAAATCAATCTCTAAAACTCACAAAAACCCTGTAAATCCTACCATAATTTTACTCACAATATCTGGTGGAAAACTTCATCTTAAAAATCCTTAAATCCAGTAAATCCTGATTAGCTTTGCGACATTAATTTTTGAATATGTTAGCTCACCATAAAATAATTGCAGCCGAATTAAACGTTGCAGAAAAACAAGTAACCGCAACCGTAAATTTGTTAGACGAGGGCGCAACAGTACCATTTATTTCGCGTTACCGTAAAGAATTAACGGGGAGTTTAGACGAGGTGCAGGTAGCAGGAATACGCGACAGGGTTTTGCAATTACGCGATTTAGACAAGCGCCGCGAAGCGATTTTAAAATCGATGACTGAGCTTGGAAAACTAACGCCAGAACTGGAAAAACAAATAAACGAAGCTGAAACCATTTCGCTTTTAGAAGATATTTACCTGCCTTACAAACCGAAGCGCAAAACACGTGCTTCGATGGCAAAAGAAAAAGGTTTGGAACCATTGGCCCTACAAATTTTTGAGCAGAAAAGCTTTGATTTAGAAGCTGCTGCCGATAAATTTATTGATACCGAGAAAGGCGTAAATACGTTTGATGAAGCTTTGGCTGGCGCAAGAGATATTATTGCCGAAATGATTTCGGAAAATGCAGAAGCCCGTACAAAAATGCGCACTTATTTTCAGGAAAAGGCGGTCTTCAAATCGGAAGTGATAAAAGGAAAAGAAGAAGAGGGCATTAAGTATAAAGATTATTTTGAGTGGACTGAGCCAGTAAAAACAGCGGCCTCGCACCGTGTTTTAGCCATGCGCCGTGGTGAGAAGGAATTGATTTTACGTTTAGACGCTTTGCCTCCCGCAGAAGACGCTTTAGCAATTTTAGAAAAACAGTTCATTTTAGGAAATAATGCGGCTTCGAAACAGGTTCAACAAGCTTTAGAAGATGGTTACAAACGTTTATTAGAGCCAGCAATGGAAACCGAATTGCGTGTTTTAACCAAACAAAAAGCCGATGAAGAAGCGATTCGTGTTTTCGCAGAAAATGCCCGTCAGTTATTGTTGGCTGCACCAATGGGGCAAAAAAATGTAATGTCTATCGACCCAGGTTTCCGTACGGGTTGTAAAGTGGTTTGTTTGGATAAGCAAGGTCAGCTATTAGAAAACACAGCGATTTATCCGCATACCGGACAAGGAAACGTTAAAAATGCAGAAGTTACGATTCAACAACTTTGCGAAAAACATAATGTTGAAGCAATTGCTATTGGCAACGGAACGGCTGGTAGAGAAACCGAGGCTTTTGTTCGCGGGTTAAATTTACCAAATGTTACAATAGTGATGGTGAATGAAAGTGGTGCTTCAATTTATTCTGCTTCTGATGTGGCTCGTGAGGAATTTCCAACACAAGATATCACCGTTCGTGGGGCGGTTTCAATTGGTCGTAGATTGATGGACCCATTGGCAGAATTGGTAAAAATCGACCCGAAATCTATCGGTGTTGGGCAATATCAGCATGATGTTGACCAAACTAAACTACAAGCCAGTTTGGATGATACCGTAATTAGTGCGGTAAATGCGGTAGGTGTAGAATTAAACACGGCTTCGAAACAAATTTTAGCTTATGTATCTGGTTTAGGACCAACCTTGGCGCAAAACATTGTGGATTACAGAAACACAAACGGCGCTTTTAAAAACCGTGAAAGCTTGAAAAAAGTAGCTCGCTTGGGCGATAAAGCTTACGAGCAAGCGGCTGGTTTCTTACGTATCCGCAATGCAGAAAACGTTTTGGATACCAGTGGTGTTCACCCAGAACGTTATGCTGTGGTAGATAAAATGGCCAAAGATTTGGGTACAACTGTTTCGACTTTGATGAAAGATGCGCAACTTCAAAAGCAAATTAAACCTCAACAATATGTTACCGATGAAATCGGCTTGCCAACTTTAACTGATATTTTAAAGGAACTGGCAAAACCCGGTCGCGATCCGCGTGAGCAATTCGAGGCTTTCAGTTTTACGGATGGTGTTAATGAAATAGCTGATTTAAGAATTGGAATGAAATTACCTGGAATTGTAACCAACATAACCAATTTCGGTGCTTTTGTAGATATTGGCGTTCACCAGGATGGTTTGGTGCATACCAGTCAGTTGGCTAATCGTTTCGTTGCTAACCCGAACGATGTAGTTAAGGTGCATCAAAAAGTTGAAGTTACGGTAATGGAGGTTGATGTGGCTCGTAAAAGGATTTCGTTATCGATGAAGACTGAAGTGGGGACGAAGGATAAGGAGCAAGGAGCAAAGAATAAAGAACAGAATGCAAAGCATAATCAATCTCGTTCTCAGCCTAAAGTTCAATCTCGTCCTCAATCTCAACCTAAAGATGCAGATGGCGATTTGCAAGAGAAATTAGCGAAGTTGAAAGGGATGTTTAAGTAAATTATATTGTCGTCATTTCGACCGTAGTGGAGTAATCTTTGAACTTTGTTTACATATTACAAAGATCTCTCCATTCCGCTGCGCTCCAGTCGAGATGACGACAAATGATGCTAAATCCCATCAAACTTATCCTTAAATTCCAATCTTTTCTTTGGTAAACTTTCAAGGTAATTTGTTTGAATAAAGGCTATCATTTCTCAATCTCGTTCTCAGCCTAAAGCTCAATCTCATCCTCAATCTCAACCTAAAGATGCAGATGGCGATTTACAGGAAAAATTAGCGAAGTTGAAAGGGATGTTTAAGTAAATTATATTGTCGTCATTTCGACCGTAGTGGAGTAATCTTTGAACTTTGTTTACATATTACAAAGATCTCTCCATTCCGCTGCGCTCCAGTCGAGATGACGACAAATGATACTAAATCCCATCAAACTTATCCTTAAATTCCAATCTTTTCTTTGGTAAACTTTCAGGGTAATTGGTTTGAATAAAAGCTATCATTTCTTCCCTCACATAACAACGTAAATCAAAAGCTCTGGAGGAATTAGAAGCACTCATCAAATAACGAACTTCAATAGCGCCATCTTTCGTACTATCCGTAACTTGCACCACATTGACTCTCTTATCCCAAAGGGGATTTGAAGTTAGCAATCTGGTTAGCTCTTGGCGCATGGGTTCAATTGGGATGGTATAATCGAGATAAAGGAAAACCGTTCCGAGTAAATCAGCCGAAACCCTTGTCCAGTTTTGAAAGGGTTTTTCGATGAAATAAGTGATGGGTAAAATTAACCGCCGTTGGTCCCAAATACTAACGACCACATAGGTCAGCGTAATTTCCTCAACCCTACCCCATTCGCCCTCAACTATTAAAACATCATCTATACGAATGGGCTGTGTAAAAGCAATTTGAAAACCTGCCAGTAAATTTCCAAGCGATTTTTGTGCCGCAAAACCGATAATAATTCCGCCAATACCAACACCAGTTAATAGCCCAGCGCCTATTTTTCGCATACTTTCGAAGCTTAGCAGAATAATCGCGGCCGTAATTAAGATGATTAGTGAAACTATGAACTTGCGAACAAACTGCAGCTGCGTCCTAATTTTTCGTTCCTTTAAATTATTTTCTTTGTTAAGGTCGTACTTGAGGTAGAAATAATCTTCGAGCACATTTATTAATCGAATTAAAATAAGAGCAAAAGTTGCAGTTAAACATATTTCTAATACTTTATCCAATGGTAACTTTACTTTCGCAGATATCGCCATTAAATCCAGTGAAAAATTAAGAAATAGTAAAGGAATAAAAACTGCGATTGGTCTGCGGAGGTGTTTTATGGTAGATTTTATGATGATGAAATCCCACCAGCGAGATAGCAAAATAAATACTTTATGGATGATAAACTTAACCAAAATACCCAGCAATATTGCAATGATACCAATGATTAAGTTCTTTAAAAATAACGGAATAGGATAACCGAAAATATTATCTAAATACTGCATTTAAGAAATTTGTTGGTTAATAAATTAGGCTGAAAAGCCATAGATACTTTAACAACAAGCATCTTTCACTTTTGTTTGTACCAAAGAAATGGCACAACAATAATAAATTATATACTTTTAGGACTTTGTATTTCAAAACGAAATTCTAACATGGATTTTTTCAGTTCCCACAGTATATTTTTTACAATTCTTGGTTACCAGATGAGCTATTTGGAGTTTTTCGCAGTAATAACGGGTATAATTTCCGTTATTCTTTCGGCAAAAGCAAGCATCTGGAGTTGGCCGGCAGGCATTGTAAATGTTTTTTTATCTGCCTTTTTCTATTATCAAATTCAGCTGTACCCCGATATGTTTCTGATGGTTTTCTTTTTCGTAACCAATATTTTAGGCTGGTGGCGATGGGCAAACCCTAAACCCGAAGAAGAAGACAAAAAGAAAGAACTGAAGGTAAGTTTCATGCCTCGAAAGCAGTTTTACATTTGCATTGCCGTTGGCGTTGCAGGGACTATACTCATCGGCATGTTAGCCAGCCAACTTCATAATTGGTTTCCGCTGCTGTTTAATTTGCCAAGTGCCTACCCATTTGTCGATTCATTTATTTTAGTGATGAGTGTAATAACCACCTTCTTAATGATTCAAAAAAGAATTGAATGTTGGATTATTTGGTTGTTGATTGATGTTGTAGCCACTTATTTATACTTTTTAAAAGGAGCCAAATTTTTCGGAGTTGAATATTTCATCTTTACCATTATTGCCGCATTTGCCCTATGGAATTGGATTGAAGAGTATAAAAGTTATAATAAAACTGCATGAAAAGAGGCTTAGTAATCGGCAAGTTTATGCCCATTCATAATGGCCATGTTGCATTAATTAACTTCGCAGCAGCACAATGTGATGAACTTATCGTATCAATGAGTTACACTCCAAGCGACCCAATAAATGCAGAATTGCGTTTTAATTGGATAAAAGAAATCTTCAAAACCCAACCGAATATTAAACCAGCTTTAATTGCTGATGATTTTGATAATGACAATTTAGCCCTAGAAGAACGAACCAAAATTTGGGCAAGGAAGATGCAGGAGGTTTATCCAAAAATTGATGTATTGTTTAGTTCAGAAGAATATGGCGAACCATTTGCCTTAAATTTACAAGCAAAACACTTTCTATTCGACCAGGCGAGACTTGTAATTCCAGTCTCTGCAACAATGATACGCAGTAATCCCCTTAGATGTTGGAACTATATTCCTGATGACGTTAAACCACATTTCGTTAAAAAAATCTGTTTCTACGGTCCAGAAAGCACCGGAAAATCTACAATGGCTGAAAAAATGGCTTTGACTTATGAAACTGAATTTGTTCCAGAAGTTGCCAGAGAATTAATTACCTCGAATGATATTTCTGTTGATGATATTATTAAGATTGGGAACGCACAAACGCAACGCGTAATTGATAAAACACGAATTGCAAACAAAGTTCTTTTCTGCGATACAGATATTATTACCACACAGATTTATTCGCAACATTATTTACGAGCCATTCCTGAGATACTTTTTGAACTTGAAGCCCAAATTAAATATGACTTATATTTTCTTTTAGATATTGATATAGAATGGGTTGCTGATAATTTAAGAGACCAAGGACACAGGAGAAAAGAGATGTTTGCTCTATTTAAAAATGAGCTTGATAAGCGAAGTGTTCCATACATCGAAATAAAAGGGGATTACAAAGAAAGAGAGGATAAAGTAAAAGCAATAATTAATATGATGCTGGAGTTGGAGTGAAAAATCTATGAGGTAACGAATTGTGACCTCATAGATTGAATTGATTTTTGTTTATTCAATTTAAATCCAATTATGATATGACAGCTAAACAAACGCTCTCTATCATCCCTGGAAATATTTTAGTAAATAAGATTTATGAAATCCGTGGCCAAAAAGTTATGCTGGATAGGGATTTGGCGGAACTTTATGGTATAGAAACCAAAGTTTTAAAACAAGCAGTCAAAAGAAATATTGATAGATTCCCCAACGACTTTATGTTTGAGCTTAATAAAGAAGAACTTGAAGATTGGAGGTCACAATTTGTGACCTCCAAAGCAGATAAAATGGGGCTAAGAACCAGGACAAAAGCATAGAATTGGTTTTTAGTTACCTGGATAAATTGATGGAGAAGAAAAACGAGCCAAGAACGAGGATTGGGTTTAAGCCTGATGAGTTATAACGATTTACCTTTCTAATCCAAACCCGATTGAAGTGGAAATACTTTTTTTGTTTCTTCTACCTAAGATAGATTGCTTCGTCGTTTCGCCTCGCAATGACGTAATATTAAAGGCAGTAGCTGTTTCAAAAAAGATTGCAACAAAAAGCGGGGCCGAACCCAAACAAAGTACTAGTGAAATTGCTTTACATATTTATGAATGAGATTGCCGCGTCGCTAAGCTTCTCGCAATGACGAAATTGTTTAGCTTAACGATAGCTTTGTGGAAGTTAAACCTACTACATAAAACGTTCAACTTTTTTCTTACCAACTATTTGATAATAAAAGTTTTCTATCTATCTTTGCAGTCCCAATTTTAATGGGAATAAATAATTGTTTAATAAATTAAATACAAGCAAGTGAATACGTTAAGTTACAAAACTGTCTCTGCCAATGCGAAAACTGTTAACAAACAGTGGATTGTTGTTGATGCACAAGGCGAGATTTTGGGGCGCTTGTCATCGAAGATCGCTATGATCATCCGTGGTAAAAACAAGCCTGAATACACCCCACACGTAGATTGCGGAGATAATGTAATTGTTATCAATGCAGACAAGGTTAAATTGACAGGAAACAAATTCAGCGAAAAGCAATATGTTTCTTATACTGGTTATCCAGGTGGTCAACGTTTTATCTCTCCAAAAGAGTTAATGGCGAAACACCCTCAACGTGTAATCGAGAAAGCGGTACGTGGTATGTTACCGAAAACTAAATTGGGTAAAAAACTTTACACCAATCTTTTTGTGTATGCTGGTGAAACCCACCCTCATGCAGCTCAATCTCCAAAAACCATTAAACTTTAAGAAATGTCAGTTACTAACACTTCAGGAAGAAGAAAAACAGCTGTTGCACGTATCTACTTAAAAGATGGTGCTGGAGCAATTACCGTTAACGGTAAAGATCACAAAGTTTATTTCCCAACTTTACCATTGCAATATATCGTAAACCAAAGTTTAGAGGTTTCTGAGCTTACTGGCCGTTATGATATCACAGTAAACGTACAAGGTGGTGGAGTAAAAGGACAAGCAGAAGCTGTTCGTTTAGCTATTGCTAAAGCGATTGTTGAACTAGATGCGGAGAAAAAACCTGCATTACGTGCTAAAGGCCTAATGACGCGTGATATGCGTATGGTTGAGCGTAAGAAACCAGGACGTGCTAAAGCTCGTAAGAAATTCCAATTCAGTAAACGTTAATCACAGGAGGCAAGAACAATGGCAAGAACAACTTATCAAGACTTATTGGATGCAGGTGTACACTTTGGTCACCTTACCCGTAAATGGAATCCAAAAATGGCTCCTTACATTTTCATGGAGCGTAATGGAATTCACATTATAGATTTAAATAAAACTTTAACTAAAACTGAAGAAGCTGCGGCTGCGATTAAACAAATCGTAAAATCAGGACGTAAAGTATTATTTGTTTCAACAAAAAAACAAGCAAAAGGAATCGTAGCTGAGCAAGCTAAAAAAGTAAACATGCCTTTCGTAACCGAGCGTTGGTTAGGTGGTATGTTAACTAACTTTGCTACAGTACGTAAGTCAATCAAAAAGATGGTTACCATCGATAAAATGACTAAAGACGGTACTTATGCTATTTTATCTAAAAAAGAGCGTTTGATGATTCAGCGTGAGCGTATTAAATTAGAATCACTTTTAGGTGGTATTGCTGATTTAAATCGTTTACCAGCAGCTTTATTCTTAATTGATGTTAAGAAAGAGCACATTGCGGTAACTGAAGCGTTAAAATTAAACATCCCAACTTTTGCGATGGTTGATACAAACTCTGACCCTTCAAACATCGATTTCCCAATCCCGGCGAATGATGATGCTACAAAATCTATCTCATTAATTACTGATGTAATTATTAAAGCGATTGAAGAAGGTTTAGACGAGCGTAAACGCGAAAAAGATGATGAAGCAGAAAAAGAAGCAGTAGCAGCTAAAACTGCAGCTGATGCGCCAGAGGTTAAAGAACCAAGACGTAAAAAAACTGCTGAAGCAGAAGTTGAAGCATCTTCATCAGAAGAAACTAAAACAGAAGAATAGTAATATTTTTTAATTGCAGGTTACTGGTTTCAGGTTTTAAGTTGGCTTAACATGAGTTTAACTTGGCGCTTGTAACTTGTAACCTGTAATTGTTATAAACAAGATCGTAAATTTTAAAAAAGAAATAAAATGTCTACAGTACAAATTACTGCCGCTGATGTAAATAAACTACGCCAACAAACTGGTGCTGGTATGATGGATTGCAAAAAAGCTTTAGTTGAAGCTAACGGCGATTTCGAAGCAGCTGTTGATTTATTGCGCAAAAAAGGTCAAAAAGTATCTGCTGCTCGTTCTGGTAATGCTACATCTGAAGGTTTGGTATCAATCGCTGTTTCAGCTGATGGTACAAACGGTAAATTAGTTGCTTTAGCTTGCGAAACTGAGCCAGTTTCTAAAGTTGAAGATTTCCGTAATTTAGCTCAAGCTGTTTTAGCTGCTGCGGTTGCTAACAATCCTGCTACTGCAGAAGAATTATCTGCAATTACTTTAGAAGATGGACGTACAGTTGCTGAAACGATTACTGAATTAACTGGTAAAATTGGCGAGAAAATCGTTATCCAGGAGTATGCAAATATCTCTGGCGAACAGGTTGTTTCTTATGTTCACTCTAACGGTAAAATGGGTGTTTTAGTAGTATTCCAAGGCGCTAACGGTGCTGATATTACTGAAGCTGGTAAAGATGTTGCAATGCAAATTGCTGCAATGAGCCCGGTTGCTGTTGATAAAGACGGTGTTGATCCGGCTACTATCGAGCGTGAAATCGAGATTGCTAAAGACGTTATCCGTCAAGAAGGTAAACCAGAAGAAATGGTTGAGAAAATTGCTGCTGGTAAATTAAATAAATTCTACAAAGACAGTACTTTACTAAACCAGGAGTTTGTTAAAGATGGTTCGATGGATGTTCGTAAATATTTAGATAACACATCTAAAGGTTTAACAGTAACAGCTTTCAAACGTGTTCAATTAGGCGCATAAGCATTAATAAAACATATAAAAATCCGTTCCGATGTAAAATTGGAACGGATTTTTTTTTGCGCTTAGATTTTGTTTTTTTAGTAAATGATAGCGTTATGTTCTTCGGCAATTGCAGCCCCGCTATTGTTCCAATCTTTTTGAAACTTCTGTCATTCTGAGGAACGAAGAATCTGTTTCATCGGGTGCTTCGTAACTCAGCATGACACCATATATTCAAGGTTGTTGCAACAAAAAGTATTTCCACGCTATCTGGTTTAATATACAAAGCAAATCACATTTGGGTTTAGCTTGTTGCCTTGCAAGTGTTAATTGTAGCAAAAACCCAGGTTATCTAAACGGGACTTAGTGGAAATCTTACGATTCTTCATCGGAAATTGGAACGAGAGCCCGACTAACTTTAATATTTCTACTGCATTTGCTTTCCAAAAAATCAATTGATTCATATTTGTAACTTAGCAGCTGTAAATAACCAACAATGCCTAATATATCTAATACGAGCTTTTACAGCAATGATGTTGTGAATGAAAACAAAACAATCAATATTGAAAACGGTAAAATTATATCTATAGCAGATTCGGAAACTGATGATTCTTTAACCGTTCCCGGATTTATTGATTTACAAATTTATGGTGCTGGCGGAAGATTGTTCTCAGCATCGCCAACAGTAGAATCGCTACAGATTATAGAAGATGATTTATTAAAAAAAGGTACAACTGGTTTTTTGGCTTGCATGGCAACTAACACACCAGAAGTTTTTAACGAGTGTATTAAAGCAGCAAAAGAACATCGTTCAACCGCAAAAAATTGTTTAGGCTTACATTTAGAAGGTCCGTTTTTAAACCCGCAACGTTTAGGTGCCCATATTCCAGAATTTGTTCGCAAAGCAAATTTAGATGAAATTAAAGAGCTTTTAGATTTTGGAGATGGTGTTATTAAAATGATGACGATTGCTCCGGAACTTCAGGATGATAAAGTAATTAGTTATTTATTGGATAATGGTGTTGTGGTTTCATTGGGCCATAGCAACGCAACATTTGACGAAGCTACAAGTGCTTATAACAAGGGTATTCAAACCACCACGCATTTATTCAACGCCATGAGCCCGATACATCACCGTGAGCCTGGAATACCAACGGCTGTCTTCAATCATAATAAAGCAGTTGCAAGTATTATCGCCGATGGACAACATTTGGATTTTGAAGTCGTAAAATTTGCAAAGAAACTATTAAAAGAAAGATTGTTTCTGATAACAGATGCGGTAACCGAATGTAATAATGGACCATACCAACACGTAAAAAGTGGCGACAAATTCGTAATGCCAGATGGAACTTTATCAGGTTCTTCACTAACGATGTTACAAGCTGTTAAAAATTGTGTAGAGCATTGTGATATTTCTTTACCAGAAGCTTTAAAAATGGCGACAACTTATCCGGCTAAACTAATCGGTATTGAAAAATTAACCTGCGAAATTGCGGTTGATAAATCAGCAGATTTATTGGTTCTTGATGAGCAATTAAACTTAAAGCAAGTCATATTTAAGGGCGAATTAATTTAATTAAACCTTTAGCATTAAAACTTTCCAACATTAAAACAATTATCCTATTTTTGAGGTCATGAAATACAAACGCATCCTACTAAAGCTTAGCGGCGAATCGCTAATGGGCGACAAACAATACGGTATTGATAATGAACGTGTTAAACAATATGCTGAAGATATCAAAGCTGTACACGATAAAGGATTAGAAATAGCAATCGTTATAGGTGGCGGGAATATTTTTAGAGGTTTAAGTGCCGAAAAAAGTGGAATGGACAGAGCGCAGGCCGATTACATGGGCATGTTAGCAACTGTAATTAACTCAATGGCATTACAAGATGCCTTAGAAAAAGTTGGTTTGAAAACCCGCTTATTAACTGCAATCAAAATGGAGCAAATTTGCGAACCATTTATCCGCAGAAGAGCTGTTCGTCACTTGGAAAAAGGACGTGTGGTAATTTTTGGAGCCGGTACGGGAAACCCATATTTTACAACTGATTCTGCAGCTGCTTTAAGAGCAATTGAAATTAAAGCCGACGCAGTTTTAAAAGGAACACGAGTTGATGGTATTTACACCGCAGATCCGGAAAAAGATCCGTTGGCGACTAAGTACGATGAAATAACTTTTAAAGAAGTTTATGCAAAAGGGCTAAACGTAATGGATATGACCGCATTTACATTATGTGAAGAAAACCAGGTTCCGATTATTGTGTTTGACATGAATAAGCATGGTAATTTTATGAAGATTGCTAATGGTGAACCAATTGGTACTTTGGTAAAATAAGCGTTTAAATTTTTATTATTTTTGTAGAAATACACACATTATGAACGAACTCATAGAATTACAATTAATGGATGCTCAATCTTCGATGGAGAAAGCAATCGATCATTGTGAAGCTGAATTAACTAAAATTAGAGCTGGTAAAGCATCAGCAGGAATGCTAGATGGTATTTTTGTTGATTATTACGGTGCATCTACTGCTTTGGCTCAAGTGGCGAGCATTAATACGCCTGATGCAAGAACGATTGTGATTCAACCTTGGGAAAAAGCTTTGCTTGTGCCAATTGAAAAAGCTATTCAGGTAGCAAATATTGGTATTAACCCACAAAATGATGGTATAGTTATTCGTTTGGTTGTACCGCCATTAACTGAAGAACGTAGAAGAGACTTAGTTAAAAAAGTAAAAGAAGAAGCTGAACGTGGTCGTATTACTGTTCGTAATATTCGTAAAGATGCAAACACTAAAATCCAAAAATTAAAAGGCGAAGGTGTTTCTGATGATGAAATTAAAACAGGTCAAGGCGAAGTGCAAAAACTAACTGATGCATATATTGTAAAGGTTGATAAACACGCAGAAGCTAAAGAAAAAGATGTAATGACAGTTTAACTGCTTTACGATTTGATATTTGAAGGGAACAAAGAGATTTGTTCCTTTTTTTGTTGTATAACGATTAAAAATGCCCCTAAAAAGAAAAAGAGCAACCCATCCGGGATTGCTCGATTAACTAACTTATTATTCATAAAAAATGCTGTTGGGGAAGGAGTCGAACCTTCAAGGGGTAGTTAGCTACAGTTCAAAAAATTAATTGTGGTCAACCCAATAAACTGCGTTTGTCCCATTATTCCCCACCACCGAGACAAGGAGGCGTGTCTGCCAATTTCACCACCCAACATTATTACTTAAGTTATAAGTTTTACGTTGTAAGTAATAAGTCAGTTTCCGAAATGCGAAACGTATAACTTAAAACTGTTAACTTATAACTTCAGTGCTGTAGGGGAAGGAATCGAACCTTCAAGGAGTGGTTAGCCGTTTCCGATTTTCCAAATTCTCCGCCACCGAGACAAGGAGGTGTGTCTGCCTGTTTCACCACCCTACAGTATGTTAAACAAATTGTTAAAGAACGTTCCTTTTTGTGATTTGCTTAATACAAATGTAAAGGAACAACTAATACCTTGCAAATATTTTAATCATTTAATTTTATTTTTATAATATTGATAATTTTATTTAAATTTGCTTATCAAAATCAGAAAATATGCTTAAAAAAGATAATTCCAATTTAGAAATTGACAACCTAGACATTGATATTTTAAAACAATTAATGCAGGATGCGACCAAACCATATACAGAAATTGCAAAAGATCTAATTGTTTCAGGCGGTACAATACACGTTAGAATGAAAAAATTGCAGGAAATGGGTATTATAAAAGGTTCGCATTTGATTATTGATCCACAAAAGGCTGGTTATGACATTTGTGCATTTCTTGGTATTTACCTTGAAAAAGGGATTCAGTACAAAGATGCTGTTGCACAATTAAGTAAAATTAAGGAAGTTGTAGAATTACATTATACCACTGGTGCTTACAGTATGTTCGCTAAAATTATTTGTAGAGATACAAATCATTTGCGCCATGTATTAAATGAAGAAATACAAGCAGTAAACGGTATTCAACGCACTGAAACTTTAATTTCGTTGGAAGAAAGTATTAAAAGGCAGATTGAGTTGGGTTAGTGGAGCAAAGATTAAGGAGCAAGGAATAAAGACTTAAGCGAACAACGGTAAATGCAGAACGAAATCTCTTACACAAATTTTGTTTATAGACCCGATTGGAGTGGGCACGAAGCCACAGCTTTTCCTGCTGTGGTTGAGTAAAACGGAAAGCGGGAAGAAACATCAATAGAAGTACGAACTTGCTCTTCTAAAGATTTTTCAAAACCATTAGCTTTTATTTCAGTAACTGATAAGCTATCAGCGCTGCAAAGTAAGCCATTGCCGTCATGTAAACCAATTGGATAACCGGCCATTTCCAGCCTTTAGTTTCGCGGTAAACAATTGCCACAGTACTCATACATTGCATAGCAAAGGCATAAAAAAGCATCAGCGAAATGCCAGTTGCGAACGAATAAACAGGTAAACCCGTACGATTATTTACGGAAGCAGCCATACGCTCTCTGATGGTTGATGTATCTTCATCGCCGCCATCAACACTGTAGATGGTTGCCATTGTGCCAACGAAGGCTTCACGGGCAGCAAATGAAGTGATTAAACCAATGCCAATTTTCCAATCGTAACCTAATGGGCGAATTGCTGGCTCAATCCAGTGGCCTAAAATTCCAACATAAGAATTTTCGAGTTTCTCAGTAGCGATTAAAGTTTCAATGTGTGCTGTATTTTTTGTGGTATCACTTAATGCTGACTTATATTTATTCTCAATGTTTTCAAAACGGTTGCCAGGTCCAAAAGATGCTAAGACCCATAAAATTATTGATATTGCGATAATTACCTTACCTGCCTCGAAAACAAAGGTTTTAGACTTTTCGTACATGGTAAATAGTACGTTTTTCCACCTTGGCATGCGATATATTGGCAATTCCATAATGAAGTAGGCTCTTTCTTTGGTTTTGATGATGAATTTCATAACCCAAGCCACCAAAACCGCAGCCACCAAACCCACCAAATACATAATCATTAAGGATAAACCTTGCAGACTGAAAATACCAAAAACGTTTTTTTCGGGGATAATTAGTGAGATAATTAAAATATAAACCGGTAGCCTGGCAGAGCAACTCACTAAGGGCGTAACCATGATGGTTATCATTCTATCCTTCCAGTTTTCGATATTTCTGGCCGCCATAATTGATGGTACAGCACAGGCTAAACCGCCAATCATCGGCACAACAGATTTGCCGTTTAAGCCAACTTTACTCATGATTTTATCCATCATAAAAGTAACCCTGGACATATAACCGGTATCTTCAAGTATAGAAATAAAAGCGAACAAAATGGCAATTTGCGGGATAAAAACAAATATTCCACCTAAACCGGCAACTACACCGTCTAAAACCAAATCGGTTAGCATCCCTGCCGGAAGGTATTGGTGACCAAGTTCTGTTATTAAACCAAATGTGCTTTCAATCAAATCCATTGGATAAGATGACCATGCAAAAATTGCATTAAAAATTACGAAAAGAATTAAGAGGAAGATACCAAAACCCCAAACTTTATGTGTTAAAATTGAATCCAGTTTATCGCTTAAAGTAAACTTTTTGGCTAACCCATTATCAGTAACAACTCCAGAAAGCAAAGTATTTAGATGCTTATACCTGGCAACGGTTTCTGCTGCCTGAACTTTTGAAGATTCAAATCTATGTGAACCCTCAATCTGCTCTATTTCATCTTGCTCTTGCGCTGTAAAAAACTTTAAATATTCGTGTTGATGCAAAACTTGCAAGGCATAATAATCGTTATCAGACTGCAACTTCGATTTAATTGCATTAATCGCATCAGGTGCCAAAATATTTACATCAACATCTTGAAACTGAGTAGCCACTTTATTTGTATTGGCAATAGCTTGCTTCAATTTATCGATACCGATATTATTACGGGCAGAGATAGAAACCACTTGAACGCCTAATTTTTGGGCTAACTTATCTAAATTGATATTTATCCCTTGCTTTTCAGATAAATCGATCATATTCAAAGCCAAAATCATTGGTATGCCCAAATCCGCAACCTGCGAATACAATAATAGATTACGCTTTAGGTTAGAAGCATCTGCAATTAAAACGATTACATCAGGAAAAGCGTCATTAGATTTATCGGCAAGCACCTGAAAAACAATGCTTTCATCAGCACTCTTTGGATACAAACTATAGGTTCCTGGTAAATCAATAATTTCGGCTTCCCTCCCATTACCAAGTTTTGTAAACCCTGTTTTTTTATCGACAGTGATGCCCGGGAAATTTCCAATCTTTTGGTTTAATCCTGTTAAACGATTAAACAGAGTAGATTTACCTGTATTGGGATTACCAACTAATGCAACTTTAATATTCAAACCAGCTTTATTTATAGTATGATAATGACATCGGCCTCGCTTTTACGCAAGCAAAGCTGATAACCTGCAACTCGAATTGCCATTGGATCTCCTAGCGGAGCAAAGCGCTCTACTTCTACAACTTCGCCAGGTAAACAGCCCATTTCCATTAATTTTACAGAAAGATCTAAATCTGTAAACGATGTAATGGTTCCCTTTTCGCCGACCTTTAATTGTGAAAGTTTCATTTGCATTGTTATTTATTTAACAACTAAATGCCGAAAAAAGCATCACTTGTTAATTTTGGTGCAATTTAGCCTTTCTTTAGATTTATTCCAAATAAGCGGGTAACAATCGTATGCCTTAAATCAATCCTTGACTGTAAGCTGATTAATTTCGACGACCACCGAAACCGCCACCTCGATTTCCACCGCCGTTACGTTGATCTCGCATCATATTCATATTTTTTCCGCCCATGCGATTAAGTGCGTATGTAAAAGAAAACATAAAATAACGTTTTAAAACATTGTAGCTTACATCCTGAATGGTGTTATTATTTGCTGTCCTTGTAATGCCTTGATTTTGATTCAGCAAGTCATTTACCGCCGCCTTAAGTGTTCCGCGGTTTTTAAATAAAAGCTTGCTGATGTAAGAATTTACCAATGTAAAGTGAGTATCGAACCCTTCTCCTCTACCAGTGTTTTGATTGTAATCTGCATCAATATTAAAACGGATATCGCCTGGAAAAAGATAACTTACACTCACATTCGGACTAAAAGTATAAAATCTTGTATTTGAATTTGGTTGTACAGAATAAGTAGCTCTGTTAATTGAGCCGTTTATACCTGCAGTTAAATCCAATTTATCTAAGTTAGATACCAATCGATAACCGTTGTTTATGCCCCAACTATTAGTTATGTTTTTTAATGTATTAGTAAAATTCACATCACGATCGTAGTTTCCGCCGATATTGATATGAAAGTTTAATTTATTTTCTGGCAAAAATGGTAAACTTAAGGAAGATGAAATACTTCCTGAGTAAGTTCCATTTACGTTTACTGGTAAAATAGCAAGTTTACCCTGATCTATTCCACTTTGAATTAAACTACTACTGTTTGCAATTCTATTTAGCGTTTGAGTTAGATTTAAATTAACAAAAAGCGACCGATTCTTGCCAACCGTAAATGTATTATAAGCTATACGAAGATTATTATTGAACTCAGGTTTTAAATCGGGATTACCAACCGGAATACTTTGTGTATTTGTATTATTTGGAATAGGCTGTAATTGTTGAATGGTTGGCTGATTTGTAGAACCTCTATAATTAATAACCAAACGTTTACTATTACTAAAATTATAGCGATACATTGTCGATGGTGTATAATTGAATACATTTTGCTTTAAGGTAAAGCCTTGCGTTAAATTATCATTTGTACGGTCGGTATTTTGCACAGCCATACCCACGTTCCAGTTAAACTTTTTGCCGTTTCCGTTAAAACTGAAACCTGCGGTATTGGTTAAAATTGTATTCTCGTAAGAATTGCTGTAGGTTAAATCTAAAATATCATATTGTAACGTTGCCGGATTAAAGTTGTATGTAAACCTATCGGATGTATTATGATTATACCCATTCTGATAATTCAGCTCCAAATTTAAAGTTTTGGATAATGGTTCGGTATAAACAATCCTCGTGCTTTGATTGATGGATTCGGTAGTCTGATCGTTAAGCTGATTTGTAATTTTTTGAGTTGTTACTCCTGCATTGGTGGTATTATCTACAATGTTGTTATAATTATCAGCATGGTTATTGTTAATGCTGGTATTTAAGTTTAACGAAAGCGTTCTACCTCTGCGTTTAAATTTCCTCCTTAATAAAATATTATTATTTATTGATGGTGATGCATTTTTGTTATTTAAAGCTTGCGTTCCATTTGTAGTATAGGTGCTATAATCCCTGGTATAGATACTATTATTCGAACTCTCATTATTAGTGTAGCTAAGCGTTGGCTGAATTCTTAAAGAGGTTAGCGAATCTATCTTGGTATCAACCATAAAATTTAAGCGATGATTTAATCGATTAGATACATTGTTCTGATTATTATTAAAAATAGTAGTAATGTCTCCCAGAAGATTCTGCGTAACGCTATTTCTAAGCACAAGATTCTCGGTTTTATTGAAGAAATAGCTGGCATTAATTTGAGTTTGATCTGAATAGGTATCTGCAAAATTAAAACCCAAAGCATTTGTTGTTGTAATACCAGTTCCTCTGCCACCTGCACCACCATTACCACCTAAACCACCACCAAAGTTCTGCTTATTTACATTATTAAATTGCGCAACCAAACTCATCTGTTGGTCTTGATTAAAGCGATTTAAATTTGCGTTCGCATCGTATCTATCATCCGAGCCATAACCAATACTTGTATTACCGAAATAACCGTTTTTCTTATTTTTTCTTGTGGTGATGTTAATAATCTTAGTTCTGGTTCCATCATCAACACCTGTAAACTGCGCTTGGTCTGAAAGTTGGTCGATAACTTGTATTTTATCAACCATATCTGCCGGAAGGTTTTTTGTAGCCAATAATGGATCATTACCAAAAAACTCCTTTCCATCAACCATAACTTTGGTTATTGTTTCTCCTTGTGCTTTTACGGCTCCAGCTTTATCAACCTCAACACCTGGAAGCTTTTTTAACAAATCTTCAACAACTGCATTTTCCACCGTTTTAAAAGAACTGGCATTAAATTCAAGCGTATCTTTTTTAACTACGATTGGTGGTACTTCGGCTTTAATTTCTACCGTTTGTAAATCAATGGCGCTTCCATCTAACACAATATCGCCCAATGCAACATCGCTTTTATCAGCAGAAATAGAAAAATCCTTATTGTTATTTTTTAATCCAATGAAGGCAGCGTAAATTTTATAATTACCAAACTGCAAATTTTTAAAAGCAAATTTACCATCTGCACTTGTTGTTCCTGAAACTACTGTACTTGAATCCTTTAGGTTTTTAATTACGATTGAAGCATAATCTAAAGGCTTTTTATCTTTTGATTGAACGATGCGTCCGCTTACCGTTCCGGATTTTTGTTGTGCAAATGTTGATAGGCATAAAAAAAGTAAGAGGCAGGTAAAAAATATTTTCATTTGGTTAACGAGTAGTTGTGTGTTATTGACTGCCAACCTACCAAAAGGTTTGTTTTACAAAAAGTAACAAATGGAATACAAATAAAGCCTACCATTTAAAATGATAGGCCTTTAAAGAATTTATTAATGCGAAATAACTGTCTTTACTAAAATCTCATACGTGGAGCACCACCGCCCATTCCAGGCATTTGCACATCATTACCGATATTTCTACCACCAATACGTGTTAGTGAATATGTAAACGAGAACATGTAATAACGTTTTAATACATTATAATTTAAATCGGTAATTGTATTTGCAGTTGCTGTACGACTAATCCCTTGGTTTTGGTTTAAAGCATCGTTAACAGATAATTTAAATGTACCACGGTTTTTGAAAAACTGGCGACTAACATAAGCATTAACCAAAGTAAAATCGGTATTGAAGCCTTCTCCTCTACCTGTGTTTTTCATATAATCTAAATCAACGGCTAAACGAATATTTCCTGGGAATAAATAAGAAACATCAAAACTTGGGTTTAAAGTAAAGAACCTTGTATTTGAGTTTGGCGTTGCAGAGTAGGTTGCTCTTGTAACTGTACCGCCAATTCCTGCGGTTAAATCAAGTTTATCTAAGTTGGTTACAAACCTGTAATTATTGGTTAAACTCCAGTTGTTGGTAATGTTATCTATACCACTTGTAATGTTTGTACCTCTAGAAAAATTTCCACCCAAAGTTGCATTTAAGTTTAATTTATTGTTAGGAAGAATTGGCTGACCTAAAACCACATTTGCATTACCGCTATAATTTCCATCAACATTTATAAAAGTTGAGGCAATTTTACCATAGTTAATATCTGCTGGATTTGTAATAACCGATTGACTTGAAGCAAATGCATTAAACGTTTGTGTTAAGTTTAAAAACACGGCGAAGAAACGCATTTTCGCGAAAGCAAAATTATTATAACGAACACTTAATGTATTGTTAAATGCAGGTTTTAAATCTGGGTTACCTAAAATCACAGATTGTGTATTTGTATTATCCGGAATTGGTTGAATTTGGTCAATGGTTGGTTGCTGCGTTGTACCTCTGTAGTTTATAAATAATCTTTTACTATTGCTAAAATTATACCTAAACTGCGCAGATGGTGTAAGGTTGATAAAGTTTTGGGTAAATACCACACCAGTAGTCAAGTTAGTATTCTCTCTGTTGGTTTGTTGTCCGGCAACACCAATATTCCAATTGTATTTTTTCTGTGTTACAGTATAACTCACACCAGCAGCATTTGTTAACGTCTGGTTTTCAAAATGATTGGAATAGGTATTATCCACCAAATCAAAATTACCCGTTGCTGTATTAAAATTGAAAATATTTCTATCTGATGTACTGTTGATGATACCGTTTTGATAGTTCAATTCTAAGCTGGTTGTTTTGGATAAGGGCTCGGTATATACAACTCTTGTTGTATTGCTGATATTGCTGCTACTTAAATCATTTAGCTGATTTGTTAGCTTTTGTGTTGTAGCACCATTAATTGTACTATTTTCTAAAATATAGTTAATGTTGTCAGAATCGCTATCGTTAATTGATGTATTAATGTTTAAAGATAACGTACGACCTCTACGCTTAAACTTTTTACGAACCAATATATTGTTGGTGATAACAGGCGTTGAATTATCTGTTGTGAAATTCTGATTACCTACCGTATTTGTAATTCCGCTAGCGATAACATTATTTCTATTATAATTTTGAAGACTTAATCCGCTATTTTCGGTGTAAGCAACATTTGGTTGAATTTTGATACTTGTAGTAGAATCTAGTTTTGTATCAATCATAAAATTAAATCTATGATTCGTTCTATCGCTATTACTGTTTAAATAATTGTTTACATTCTGAGAAGAATTACCTAGCAAAGTTTGTGTATTACTGGTTTGCTCATTAAATACAGAAGCTTTATTAAAGAAGTAACTTCCTTGAATTTGCGTACCATCTTTATAAGTATCGCCAAAGTTTAAACCCGCAGCATTTGTAGTGGTGATACCCCCGCCGCCTGATGTTGTATTACCACCGCCGCCGCCAAAACCACGACCGCCGTTTCCACCGCCACCAAATCCATTACCCTGACCGCCGCCGCCGCCAAAGTTTTGCTTGTTTACATTATTAAATTGCCCGATAAAACTGAATTGCTGGTCGTTATCGAATTTATTTACATTCAAGCTAGCATCGTAACGGTCGTTTGTTCCGTAACCTACTGTACTATTTCCAAAGTAACCCTTTTTCATGCCACTTTTGGTCGTAATATTTAAGATTTTACTACGTGTACCATCATCAACACCTGTAAATTGTGCTTGCTCAGACAGTTCATCAATAACCTGAATTTTATCGACCATATCCGCAGGTAGGTTTTTTGTCGCCAATAATGGGTCGCTACCGAAAAACTCTTTACCATCTACCTTCACACGTGTTACCGTTTCGCCACCAGCTTTAATGCTTCCGTCTTTAGCAACTTCCACACCCGGAAGTTTCTTTAAAACATCTTCTACAACTGCGTTTTCCCTAACCTTAACCGACTTTGCATCGTATTCTAAAGTATCTTTTTTAACCACAACGGTTGGTACCTGAGCGGTAACGTTTACATCATTAAGGTTTAAGCCATCATCATCCATCGCTATATCACCAACATTTACTGCTGCCTTTGCTACAGTAATATTTTTATTGGTTGTTTTTAAACCTAAAAATGCTGCTATAACTCTGTAATTACCTGCCGGGATGTTTTTAAAACTGAAAGTTCCATCAGGATTTGATTGACCAGAAGCCACGATAGACGAGTCTTTTAAACTTTTAACTGCAATAGTTGCATAATCGACTGGTTTTTTATCTTTCGCATTAATAACGCGACCATTAATTGCCCCGCCATTTTGCGCTTGAGCAAAGTATCCACAAAAAATAAGAACAAGGAATATTGCTCTTCGAACGTAAATTTTCATCAAAATTTGAATATAATTAATACAAAACTATGCTATCAGACTAAGGGATTGCTGAAAGGTTTGTTAAGGTGTGTTAAAAACAAGGTAACATTTTAAATACAGCAACAATGGAGCATGCCAAACTGCGATTTAGAATGTTATTTATTTTGGGATGGGTAGGACTTATAATACACTTTAGGGCAATTGCAACCCTTTTTGAAGATGCTGCAACTACTTAAGGTTAATACAATTAATAAACAGATTAAACTAATTGGTTTTTTCATTAAAATTTAATTTATGTAACAAAACATAACTAAATACTGCCATAAAACAGCCTAACATATCGCATGTAAAATCCCACCATTCGGCAGAGCGATAAGTAAACACTTTCCATTGCAATAACTCAATACCGCCACCAATTATTGCATTTATCAGTATTATTTTAAAAATTGTTAAGGTTCTGAAACCAAAGCTATGCTGATAATTGATTTTTCCATAAAATAACAGAACTGATAAAATGTAAAAGAAACCCAGATGAGCCATTTTATCAAATCCGATAAAGAAAAAACTAGAGCCTTCTTTCTCAGGCAGATGAATATTACAAAGCACCAAAGTCACAGCTGTCCATAAAATGGCCCATTTCTGTGTTTTTAGTGCTTTGAACAATGTTGTAGAATTAGGCACCAACTAATGCTTGATAAGCTTCAGCAGTAAGTAGTGCATCTACATCAGCAGCGTTTGATAATGAAACTTTCACCATCCAGCCTTTACCATATGGGTCAGAATTTACCAATTCAGGATTATCGTTTAATTCAGCATTAATTTCTAAAACTGTACCAGCAATCGGCATAAATAAATCAGAAACAGTTTTAACAGCTTCTACAGTACCAAAAACTTCTTCAGCAGCTACTTCAGTACCAACGCTATTGATATCTACATAAACGATATCGCCTAGTTCACGCTGTGCAAAATCAGTAATACCGATATAAGCTTCGTTTCCTTCTACTTTAACCCATTCGTGGTCTTTAGTATATTTTAATTCTGATGGAAAATTCATTTGTTTGTAATTATTTGTTTATCAATAAGTTATGTTTCCTATTTTTTATGTGTTGCACACATAATTGCAAACATTTTAAATCCTTAAGAGGTTTGCTAGGTTCAAAAGTACAATTTAGTTTTGCTTTTAGCAATTGTAGTATAGGTAACATTTTATTGAGCATCCACCGCGCCATCTTCCAGCCATTTGACTAAATCTGACTTTCGGAAATAAAGCTTACCCATTTTTTTAATGTGAGGTATTGTTTTGCGATGCGTCATAATCTGAAAAGCACCTCGAGTAGAACTTAAGAAAGCTGCAGCTGCTTCAATTTTAAGATACGATTCTTCTACATTAGCATTATTCTCCAAATTAACCAAACGCTCATCAATCTGATCAAGCCTAGCAATTATTATTTCAAAAGAATTCTCAATATCGTAACTTAAGCAGCTTTAGACTTAAGGGCCAGAGCATTAATCCTGGATAAAATAAATGGAGCGATGTTGCAGTTATCTTCAGGAACAAACATACCATCCAGCTCTACCAGATGGCCTTTATTAATTCCATCAACGAAGATTTGGCATTTTACAATATCAGCTTGGATCTTAGTTAGGACAATGACTTCGCTATTTAAAAATAAAATTCTGGTTTTGCTTTTAGTAAACATAGTTCAGGTTGATAGGTTGCCAATCTTTTACAAGATGCATACCATTTTCAGCCTTGATTATATTTAAGTCATTCGCTTAAAGAATAATGTTGCCCCAAGCTTAGATAGTGTACAATGTACACAACCCAAAGGAGTGGTTTTGCATTCACGATCTCCCCCGCCTGTGTCAAGACCGGCGACAATTCAAATCATGTCAGCATTTGTCAGCATCTAACCATAATATTTAATAACAATCTTGGCTTGAATGTCAACTTTTGACAAGTTGTATTTTCTGATTTTATGTAAACAAATGTCAACATTTGTCAACATGGATGGTCCATCCCCAGCGCACATAATTGACCGTAGTAAAATCTTCAACACACTAGAAATTGAGGTTTTATGTCAAGTTTTGACAAGTTTTCGAAGGACTTCAGCAGGAGGCCGCAGCAAACAATTGTTGAAAGTAGGTAACGTTTAGTAAGGTTTTACTATTAAAAACTACCAGTTATCAGCAGCCTTTCAACATCTTCATGAGTTATTCTATCAACCCGGCTTTTCCAAATTAATAGCTTTTTGTACTTCTTAGTAATGCTTCCTTTATAAAACTTCTTCAAATGTTTTTCGCTAAGCTGTTTATAAACATCATTAGGTCCGAGAAGATAACCAAATAGCTTATCCATATCCCATGATTTATGAGATAAGGTCTGTGTTCTATAAATACCATCAATAGCGGACTGATGGATAAAAACTCTGCCATTGAAATAAAGCTTTCTCGCAAGCTTATCAGTTTGCGGGCATACGAAATACCATATTAAACCACCATTAGCAAGGTTGGACTTCTTTGATACAACGTCAATAAAATAATTTATAGGTTCGCCATTGCATGTGTAGATCAATTCAACTAGGCCAGTTCCGGCAGCAATACTCTTGAGACTATGGACACCAACCTTTGCACGCATTTTGAAGTTTTCACTCCAAACTAAATTCCCTTTGGCTTGCTTGCCAGGATCAATATATCCTCCTTCAATAAGCCTGGACATATTTAACCGTTTTACATCATCAAAAATCGTTCGGCCTTGAGTGGGATATGGCATAAATTGAAATATTTTTTTTCAAATGAAGCCTAAATAATTAAGGAATTTTAACTTTATCTTCAATGTAGCTGCGGTGGTAATACTTTGATATGGGCGGGTTATTGATAATATCTCAGGTTTTATGAAGCTTTCTTTACTAATTACCAAAATATCCCCCTTTTTTTGTGTTGGACTGTGTGGGATTTTCGCCTGTTATTCGCCCGTTAAAAGTGCAGTTTATGCATGTATTTTGCCTGTTAAATGTATTAAATTTGGTAATAGGTCAACAAAGAAATACCAAACTTATCCCGAAGCATTATTGCCACCTTCCCCATCGGATTTATTATATGCACTTTTGAAGGTTTTACCTTTCTATATGTTATCGAAACCCTGCGAGTTCGGTGATGAACTTCTCCATTAATTACATCCTTTTTTCTTGGAGGTATTCCGTGTGTCCATTTTTTTCGGGC
Source organism: Pedobacter aquatilis (assembly GCF_030409415.1). GTDB lineage: Bacteria > Bacteroidota > Bacteroidia > Sphingobacteriales > Sphingobacteriaceae > Pedobacter > Pedobacter aquatilis. The sequence continues at coordinate 179,204 of NZ_JAUFPW010000009.1, forward strand.
ATCATCTTGCATAATATACATTGAGCGCTGCGGGACTTCAATATCAATGACTTCAAGATTTTTACCTTTTATAAACCGCATCACACAACTGCTTCCTAAATTAATACCGCAAATTTGGTTTTCGTAATAATTTCTGTCTTTGTGGGGCCGGATGCCTTCGCCTGGGAGATATTCATTTATGATCACCTGATCCGGTTGAATGTCGAGCAAATTCTTCGAAACAATCTCCTGAGACAATTGCAATATTTTTTGAGGTATGGAAACAGGTATTTGTATCAAATCATACGGCTCTTCAAGTTCATTTCTAAAACCATAATATTGAAGCCTTCGTGCATAATCGACCATCCATATTTGGCTATCAATTTCATCGAACATTTCTTGCTCCTGGTCGGCAGTAATAAAATCCTTGTATAAAAGTAATCCAGGCACTTGTGTTTCCATGGTATCATAACACATATGGAAACATTGAAGTTTTGCTAATCCGCATTTGAATTTTAGTTATCCTTATGAGTATAAATTCTTAATTTCTGTTCGATATTGAATAAATACGCATGTGACGACAACAAAATACTGTTTTTCAGATCATAACAGGCATGATACATTCGAAATGCTTAGATGCATATATTATCTTTACCTTTGAAAGGTAAGTCTGGAATTAACTGATTTGCAACTTAGATTATCGTCAAAAGCTTGCTCGATTAAAAGATGCTTTTGATAGAATTAAATTACCAAGGTATTAGCGGGTCAAAGTAGTGAGTTTAGCGATTTGCTTACTACTTTGCTCTGCAGATTTTAGTGTTAAATTCAGTAGCATTATTTACTTTAAACTCACAACTCTTATTAAAAAAATTCTATTCATCGACGATGAACCTTCGTTACTAGAGGTTGCGCCACTGATTTTTGATACATTCGATGTGCATGTTACAAGCGAATATGATTTAATATTTGACCTCATTGATAAAGTTGAACCTGATCTCATTATGCTTGATATTCTCCTAGGACCAACAAATGGCATTGATGTTTGTAACAGTATAAAGCAAAACGAGAAGTATTCAAATATTCCTGTTATTTTAATGACTGCTGGATTTCTACCAAATAAAAGTAAACTGTGTGAAGCTGATGGTTTCATTGAAAAACCTTTTAATATCGAGGACGCTGTTGCTATTGTTAACATGTTAACGAGGTAATGCTTAGCATTTTAAACTTACACCCTCGTTTGTATTCTAAAATTTACAAAACATATTTACCTGTATACAGGTAGTTAAGGTAATAAATCATCCTTTTAAATGTTTAGAATCCCCCCTAATGGAACAAGGATTATCCATCTTGAAGACCACACCATTAACATAACACGCTTAGACTTCAACACCTTTCAGTTTAGAATATACAATGGAGGAGACTATACTTGCAGAATTTTGTTTAGCAACAATGTTTGGTCTTTGCCGCAAGGTATAACTATTCCGGAAAAGGTGCGGGAATTTTTAGTAACCAACCTGAAGGTTCCTATAATTTCATAGAATTAGATACTGTCATTTAGTGTTATTCCAATTATTACTAAATTGTAAGGCAGCAAAATTATTTATCAGCATTTAAACATTACAACCTTTAAAAAACAATAAAGATATTTGTCTGTTGTGTTTTTCAATTCCTAAAGGATTAACTAGCCAATAATAATATCATAATGTTCAATAACTCGGATCCAGGTACCCGGATTGTTATGTATGACAATCGTACTATAATTGTAAGCCGAGTTGACCCAAAACTACCACAATTCCGAATTTATATTGATAGCTCATACTTTGGCATTCTAGAACTAAAGGGTGATGAATGGCTGCATACAACAAGTTTCATTTTGCCCAAAGGCGTGTTTAAGCTTATAGTTGAAAGATTAGCTGTGTGGAAATGGACACAATCACGCAGCGTATAATAGTCGCTGCGGTGGATAGAATAAGTTCTCACATCAAGAATTCATTTGACAAATATCAATAATCAATATGATAAAATCTAAGTAATGAGCAGTTCTGGCACTTGTAATTCTACAAGCTGTAGTCGTATTTTTGTGCGAAGGCCATCAGTTACCGAACATCGAACCTTTAGGATCTAAACTAGCAAGACTAGAGCGTAATGATTTGCTTATGTTATTGGGGCTTTTACTATTTATCTCACCTCGAGTGACTGCCTCCGAAAGCACTTCATGCTCGGTTTTCCTAGTATTACTCTAACCAAAAATGATTAATGCTTGCCCTCAATATAAACACCAACATAATGGCGCCAAATAGCGTAGCCTCCATAAGCGAAAACGAGAGAGAAAATGAAAAATATGAATCCCGTTTTATACCTGTTTATCGGCTTAAAACTAAAAAACGCTAGAGAGAAGCAAGCCCCGAATAAAGAAACGAAATAGCCGATTGTGCATATCCGATTAAACAATGCAAGATTTCTAACATAAATATTATTGGGATAGTATATTTCATTTGTTGGAATAACATTAGCACCGTCTTGGGCCGTAAACAACCCATCCCTCATGAAATAGTAAATACCTAAAGGTCCTACAAAGGGCATTATTGAAAATAATAATAACTGCAATGCACAATAGGATATGATAACAATATAGATTATTTTGAGAGCTTTCATCGTGGACTAAATCAGGTTGCACTAAAATTAACTATTTCTTTTTTATGTTCATTATCCGCTACACGCTTGCCCGCGTGTATGGACTCAAAAAACTCAATTATTTTTAACTCTATGTTGAAAATTATCGCAGGCAATTTTAATTATTGTGTAGGAAATGACTAATATTATACATGGATAAATTAAGCCTACACGAAACATTCAGAATTTATTTACCTGGCTTGTTATTCTGCATAACCTCCTATGCCCTGTTTTTAGATACCACTAAAGAAATTGGGCAGGTTTTAATCCCAGCCCTATTTGTAGGGTTTGCGATAAACGTACCTCTATACACAATTGGAAAGTTCTTTTTCAATTATATCAATGACCGTTATACAATCAACATTAATAGAATAGAAAGAACTTTCGAACAACATCAATCAAACATTTTGAGACAGAAGCACAAACAATTTAAAGCCCAACTAGGTGAGTACGATATTGATATTGATGACGTTACAAAACTAGGGTTAATGTTCAGTACACAGGCTCTTTTGTCAAGAAATTATGATGGTTCAGAAACATCATCATTTCGGATGCCCAAATCGCTGGGAGTGATGTGTTTTAATTTCTCTATACTATCATTGGCAATACCTATTGTCTTTTTACTTTATGCTTTGATAACTTTAAATGCATCAAAAGAAAAAACGTTCAGGTCTTTGATGATTTCATTGGCTCTATCTTCAAAGTCTGCAAGCTTCTTTTTTGCCTTCTGCATATCGACATCATTATTCATGTTCCGGCCAGTAAGCAACTTTGCATAATCCTTTTCAGTAAATGAATAACCGGTATTTATAAAGATAGATTTTCTCTGATGAGAAATACGAAGCCTTACGCGGTAAGTGCCATCAATCAATTCAAACCTTTTATCAAGAAACTTTGCAACGTTAGCCATAGCCAAAATTAACCACTTGCACACACAATTGCAAACATATTGCACACATACTAAAACACCCACAAATAAAAAACCCCTTTAACGTATATCTAAAGGGGCTTAATTATTTTTAGAAATGTTTGAAAACAGTTACAAATTACCACAATTTTCCTTCTGATGGAAAATTCATTAGTATATAATTATTTGTTTATCAAAAAGTTAAGTTAGATAATTCTGGGCTATTGCAAAAACTTTAAATGTTAGTGCGCTTTCTTGGCTCAAAAATACAATTAAGTTTCGCTATTAGCAATTGAAGTTAAACTAACTTATAATGTTTTTAAAAGGTTACACAGGACTTTAAAGCACACTATGACAGTTTGAATTTGATAATTTATTTTGATATATTGATATTATATTCATATTGACTGTTTTTTAACCAAATAAACACCTTCAAGTTAATAAACTGTGTCAAAATCTAAATTTATGATTAATAAGAACTTAATCTTTACCATCTCATTTACATTGTTCGCCTTAAAAACTTTTTGCTTCCAGAAAATTAGTAGCGATAGTACAAAACTCACTATTGTTATTCAAAACAGCACACAAAACCCGATTTTAATAGGTAGTGGAAGAAGCTATTTAAAGCTTAAGGACTACGAAGTGATTTCTCATAAAAAGAAAGATACACTACAGTTATCAATCACTGGTACAGAATTTATTTGGTATAGTCATAAGGGTGTTGAAAAGGATACTTTGTTAATTAGCGCAGGAGACACTTTAATTTTAAATTCAAATGCTACTGCTATAAAATCAATTGTTAAATACAAAGATGCAACCTTTATAAACAGGCTTTCATTGTTTCAAGAATTCATCAAAAGTTCAGAGTATGTCTCATTAAAATACCGCATTGATTCCTTAAAAAACCTTTTTTATGGAACTAGCGATACAAAGCCAACGGAATTTTTTGGAGATTTTGATTAAATGTCAATGTCTCCATTAAAGGTAAATTACAATTTTTATGAAAGAAATAAGCCAACCTTTATTTTGCTAACCAATTTATTGGAAGAGCAATATGTTAAAGACAATAATTTTATATATAATAATCAGGATGTTTTAGGGCAAGGTCTATATAATGCACTAAGTTATCAACTGCGCAACAAATTTACGATTCAGCATAAGTTGTTATATAGAATGTTTCGGGACAGCAATGTTTTGGAAACAGTTTATAATAAAGGTATAATGAATGATAACCTTTTAAAGAACTCATATTCCATGTCAATTCTAGGAACTTATCTAGAAGATGTTATTCTCAAAGGGATATCAAATTTCTCAAAATCTAGAGAATATTTGGATTATAAAGAGGCATACGATGGGATTCCTGATTCGCTTGATAACAACCTTAAAAAATATTGCAGGTTTATTTGTATCGAAAAAATGGTAGAATTTGGAGAATCTATAAAAGATCTCTCCAGATACTATTCAGATTTTAAAACAAGATATAAAGATGCTAGCCTAAATTCCTATTTAGATAAAAAATTTCAACTGAATTTACAGAGTGAGTTGAACGATCAAAATGATGTAAAACTTATTTCTTCAGCAGGTCAAATTACTTCACTAAATAAGATTATTAAATCATCAACAGGCAAACTTATTTACGTTGATTTTTGGGCAAGCTGGTGCGCCCCATGTAGAGATGCAATGCCTGCATCTAGGAAACTTGCCGAAGCATTCAAGACAAAAAAGATAATTTTCATATATCTTTCAACAGACAAAAATAATGACGAATGGCTTAAAGCAGCTCATTTAGAAAAGATTAACAATGTGTCACATAGTTACAGAATTCTAAATAATGGAACGTCAAAATTTTTAAAAGAAATAAAATTAAGTTCCATACCTCGTTATCTACTCTTTGATAAAACAGGCAAACTGTTGTATGCAGATGCGCAAGGACCAGAAAGTCCCGATTTAATTAAAATTATCAATAATAATCTTAATTAAATCTAAGCATTTTATCTATTCAATTTTGTTAATTTGCTAATTCAGCGTAAACCTCAAACTAAAACCAAAATTACTAAACGATGTATTAAACGTTTGCGACGTATATGGTTTAGTGATGTTTGAATCGTAAAATAACCTGATGTTAAACTTCTGGTTTAATACATAATCAATAGTTGGTCTAAGCGTAATATTTTTTGCTCCAGAAGACACTTCCCTTTGTGCAACTTCTTGATTATTTCCATCGGTAACTGTTCGGTAAATAACTGTTTTATTGTCTCTAATGGCTACATCCAGTTTGAAATCCATGTTGTTATCCATCTTTAAACTTTTAAACCATCCAAAAGGAAAACGGAATTTATTGGTACGATATCCAAATCCAACAACAATATTATTTTCGGAAAGTTGCGCCAACTGACTATTCGTTAAACTTAGACCCAAGAGTCGCGAACGGTTTAATTCGATGTTTGCCGTGATGTTATTTTTTAAACGCGTATCTATACCAATTAATGGAGAAAAGTATTCTGAAACGGTAACCTGAGCAAACTGAAATTGTGGTAAAAAGTTATTATTAGCATCTCTTGTACTTACAAAACCATTATTCTCCTGATAGCGAAGTAATGAATTATAACCATTTATGTTATATGCAGAACGATAACCATGTTTAATATCAACTGATGAAAATCTATCTGCAATAAATGGAACTTTTGTTAATCCATTATAAGTTAAACTCCAGTTTGGCAATGGAATTTTAGGGAAAGAACTCAATTTAGAATTACTTGCATCTTTACCCGAATAGGCCGCTAAAAATGCAGCAATAACCACATCTTGACTTTCCTTACCATAACCATCTGCATAGCCATTTGTACTACCTGAAGAGTTTGGATTTTGTCCGCCTAAACGCCTCGACATGACCATTCGGTTTGATATAAACCTGTTGTATAATGTAGAAATTGTACTTGCGTTATTTTCTTTAAAAGCTGTTCCGATTGCGATGTATGATATACTGTAATCTCCGGTAGTAATTGCGCTTAAGTTTTCAAATGAAGCTACACTTGCCACATACCTGAAATTAGTAGAAAAGTTTCTGGTTTGTGCCCGATTTGCCCTCAACGTAATTCGTAAATCTTTAATCGGCTCTATTTGACTTGTTAACTGAAAATCTTCTCGAAGCGTATTTACATATTGCTGCGTTTGAAGTGTATCTGTTGTTAACCAGCCATTATTTAGCGCCATATCTCTTATATCTCGCTGGCTACCAAACACAAATCCTAATCCTGGCGCTCCGGTAACATTATCAATTCCCAAATATCTGGTTCGTGGTAAATAACCTGGTAAAAATGTACCCTTTGTTTGTACATAATTTACGTTCACATTTTTTATGCTCGTTAAAAGGTTGATAAAAAATTTCTTTGCACCACCGCCTTCTTCACTGTTATTCGCATTGCGGATAAAACCAAACTTACTATAAAGGCTGTTCAAATTAAATGTTGGATTTACCTGAATATTCCTGCTGTTTTGAACGGTGTTACCTAAGTTAATATTCGGATCATTCAATGTTGCTAACGGTTCTGTTTGCCAGTTAAAGTTTGTGCCGTATTTCGTTAATACCGTAACCCAGTTTAAACCAGGTATTTTATTAATTGGTACAGCATAAGTTACATTTAGGTTATGGTTGTAATCTGTTGTCCTACCCAAACGCTTTAAATTCTGCCAAACGGTATCTCTCTTTAAACCTTCAATTCTGCCATCAGGTTCATCAATTATCGAATAATTTGTTGCATTAAAATCGAGCTGTAAAGAACGTGTTAAATTCCAGGCGATTCCATACAAGCGGCTCATTCTGAAATTTTTATTAAAAGTTGTTCCATAGCCACTTTGTAATAAAGGAATGGTATTATTCGGATCGTTATTTCTCAGGGTATTTTCGGAATATAATCTATCCACATCAACACGGAAATTAATGGCACTCGGTAAAATACTAAAGTTGAAATCCCTCAGTATAGAAAGCATGTTCGACTTTATAATTTTTTCAAAAGGCGCATAACTTTTCGCTTCTTTCGAATAGCTGTACTGTAAAGAACCGCGGTAGTTATTCTGGATACTACTTTGATTTATAAAATCGCGATGATCGAATTGCGTATAAGCATAGCTTGCCGAGAAATTTTCAACATCCCAAAGTCGAACTGGCTTAGTATTATTCGTTCGTTCTTTTCTAACATTTGTAAAGTTTATGCCTCGCCTAACCGTATAATCTTGTGCAAAATTTAATATCGAATCCTTTTGCTCTTTCGTTGCCTGATCAAGTGCATTCTTCAATTCAATATCAGGCGTTTTTGGATTATACTGAGGCGTTGCAACCTGTTTAGAATAGCTTACAAACATTGGTATTTTTACACCAGATTTCTGAGGCAAAAACTTACCCAATTCAACCGCTGAAGAAACATCCAGCAAAACATTATCTGCTCGATTTCTTTCACTAACACGAGAATCAATAGAACCAAAACCGATGGATGATTTACTTCCCGAAATATTTACATCAGCAAAATCTGCTAATTTCAAGTTTAATCTGGCAGTTGCCGCCCAACCTCCACGCTCATCAAACTCCGTTAATCGCAACTCATTAAACCACACTAAAACACTTTTATCTAAACCATCATCACCTTCCGGATCAGCTAAATTTCTCAGCGGATTCTTAACCCCCAACATGTAAATTCTAACCTTGCTCATATCTGGTTGTCCTTTTACAATAATCGTCCGCACACCATCAGAATATGTAAAAGGCTGATTTATTGGCCACGGTTGTCCGTTAGGCTGTTTTGCAACATTACGGGCGAGTTTGGCATTTTGAAATAATAGCAAATCAATATCCATTCGGTTTGCTTCTGGCCAAATTGCATCTGGGTCAGAAGTTCCGGGTGTTGTAATTTTTAACGGAATAACATATTCATAATAGTTATCCTGATTATCAGTTCCAATTCTTAAGAAAGCAGATACATCGCCATCATTCAAAATCTGATTATTTATCGCCTCCGCGTGAATAAATATTTCCAAACGCTTATATGAGCGGAAATCGCTGTAAGCAGTTTTAAAGGCAGCACGCCCGTATCCATCCCTCAAAGTTTTTACGGTAACCGCTAAAGATTGCTCATTTAAACGGGTATCTCCGCGGTAATTGCTATAATCTCTCTCACGGATAATTCCCGGCGGAGTAACGTAAGGAATTGGTGTGCGTCTTCCGTTTTCTTCAATATTTACGGTAGCAACCTCTACTGTCGAATTATCTGGAGTTAATAACGGTAAACTAGGATCAACAATTACCTGATCTGCGCCATTTTTAGTATTAAATTCTCGCCATTCGCCACGTATGAGCTGCAATTTTGCAAAACGCATAATCGTTGTATCGGCAAAATTCGTCATAAACATTCTAAAGAATCGGATAGATTTAAAATCCTGAATGTTACCTACTTTTTGCTGATAATCTCCGATTGGTACACGAAATTGGTACCAGTTTACAGCTTGACTATTTCCATTGGCAAGTCTTACCGTTGATGTAACCTTATCCGTAATGTAATTCTGACCAACAACTAAATCTGCAGGACGCATAGAAACTTTGTACTGAAAATACTCATCGCTTTGCGTCATGTTGTTATCGCGATTAATATCTTCTCCATCAGGTAAAGATGTTGAAGCCGAATTTTCTAAACCCAGCTCTGCTTGCGATTGTTGTGAAGTTTTAGAGTTTCCTTCCGGACCATTGTATTTTTCGTAACGCTTTAAAATGCCGGCGTTAATTTGATCTAAAGCTGGTCCACGGAAGTATGCATAATCATCTGATGATGGATCGGCATCTATAATTGCAGCTGCAGCCGGACTTAACTGTGCTTTAATTGTATTAATTGCATTGGCAAATTTTGTTCTCTCATTCTGGTTTGATAAACCATCCAAACCAACATCTTGTGCCCTACGTGCATCAGGATCGTTATCAAAAGCCTGAATTACGGGTTGTAATCTTGGAACTCGACCCCAATTTGTTTCATCATATTTTGTAGGATCATCATTCGCAGGCAAACCATTTTCTAATGATTTTCTGCCATCCTTCAAAATATCCTCAGAAATATTACCAAGGTTAAAATAAACATCACCACCGGCAGTATTACTTTTGTTGTAGATAAAAGGATCCAAAACCCAAAACTCAATAAAACCAACGTTTAATGCTTCAAAATCGTTGGTTTCTATCCTTCGCTGGAAACCGCCCCAATTATTTCGTGGATTTAATAATGCGCCATCTCTGTTAAATCCGGTCGTTCTGAAATTGTAAGGACCACGAACGGTTGGATAATAGGCAACATCCAAAGTTGTAATATTTAATGCCTGTCCGGTAGCTGTTTGTTTAAATGGAAATACCTCTTGTTCTATAACCTCACGAACGTAATGGTTTGACAGCTCGTTTCGATTGTTACGGATATTAGCAGGAGTTGTAGATGCCGCTGCATTGTAAAAAGTTGGGTCGATATTATAAAATGCAACTCTTGCCCTGTTGTAACCATATTCCAGATTATCAATTAATTGAGATTCTGGGAAAAGTTGTGGCGTACCAGAAAGCTGCCAGGAAATTGCACCTTTCAAATCGATAACAGACCTCGATGCTTCAAAATCATCAAGATAACTTACTCCATTTCTACTTCCGGCAAAATTTAAAGCCCTAGGATGACCAGGAATTAATTGCGCATACTCACCATAAAAATTAACGCTTGATGGTGCCTTAGTTGAAATAAATGGCAATTTATCTACCAGCTTTGTTAAAAACCTGGATGGTGAACTGTAATTAATATCTGCGCCCCAAATGGTATTAGAAATGGGTTCTTCTCCAAGATTAACTTTTTGGGTTAAAGGTTTCTCGGTAAGATTCATTATCGTACCACCCAAATTCAATTTGTTATTTACCTTATAATCTAACCTCGTACCAAACAAAGAACGTTGCTGTAAACCAAAAAGCTCATTATTTTCTGTTGTAATTCTTATGGGCTGTCCAGAAATTAAAAGTGCCTGATTGATGACACTTACCCGCCCCCCTTGGTAATCTACAGTAAAATCTACACCCTCTACCAAAGGCATTGTTCCGGCAAAAACCTTCACCGAACCCTCAGGAACATTTATGGCATTTAAGCTAAATTCTGATGAAACATCAGATTGGTAGTGACCTTTAAAAACAAATCTATTCTTATCCTGAAATAATTGTTTAGCAATTGTTTGGGTAGAATCGTATAGAGCCGTAAAAGTATATTTATCAATTAATGCTTGCTCTCCCGGGGCAAACTTGGCAGCCAAATCTTTTCCGAACGGCTCAATAACCGGGAAAATTATCCGCCCATTTGCGGGGTCTATTGTTATGTAGCCTGTATTCGTATTATTCAGCAAAGCTGATAAACCCGTTCCCGTTAAATTAGAACCAAAGGTTGAGCTATTATTTGCCGTATAGGTATTAGTTGCAGAACCAAAAGCATTATTCGCGGGCACAAAATCAAAAACTCCATCCGATTTTCTCTCATTTTGTGGATTTAACCTATCTACTTCGGTCAGATTTATCCACTGCTTATTGGCGGTGTTTTGCCCTTCAGTCATCACCGGACTTTCAACGCCACTTTGGTTATCAATGCGGTAAACATCCAACCTAAAATTCTGACTACTAATTTGATATCCACCGATAGAATAGATGTTTTTCATCATCAAATCCCAGGTTGGAAGGTTAATTTTAGTCGTTTCGTTCTTTAATAATTTTGCATATAAAACTTTTGGTGTTGCACCATCAAAAGTAACATCAGTAGAAAATTCTCCAACCTGATATTCTACGCCATTATAAGTGTAACGATAAGCAACCGCTAAAACTTCATCGCCATTCAAGGCATTATTTAAGGAGATATAACCAAGCTGAGGCTGAAAGGTAAATTCCCTATCTGTTAGCTTCCTCGCATAGATTAATTTTGCAAAGTTATCTGTACCGCCATTAGCCTGGAAGTAGGAAATTACGTCGTTTGAGTTTGTAAATCTTGCACCTGCCGGAAGGTTTTGTAACAGATTATTTGATTGCTGTCCAAATCCTGTAGCCGTTGTTCCTGCAGGAAGTGCAGAGCCTCCTCCGGTAATTTGTGCAGTATTAAATGGGGTACTTTCGCCCAAATCGATTAAACCTAAAACATCTCTTGAATCTGTAGTGTTACCAGCCTTATTGGTTATCCAAACTTCAATTTTTGTAATTTGTATGGGTGAAGTGATTATTGGGGCATTCGCTAAATTTCTATTGTAAGTATTTCTGAAATATTGAGATAAGAAAAAGTGACGGTTGGCCTCATAATTCTCTGCACTAACCCTAAAATCATTTGATTGGGCGCCATTAGTTATTTTTATCTCTCTCGATTGAGATTTCTGCTGCGTGTAAACGCTGGTTACATTTAACTTACCAAATTGAAGCTGCGTTTTCAACCCGAACAAAGCTTGTGTACCTGAAATTAAACTCGTATTTAATGGTAAGCTTACGTTACCCGCTTCAATTTTTTTAATAATATCGTCTGGTCCGCCAGTATAATCTAATTTTATCTGGTTTTCAAAATCAAACTGCGCTTCTGTATTGTAATTACTCTTTATTTTTAATTTTGTACCGATATTTCCAATCAAATCCATCTGAATTCTTTGATTGAAATCGAAATTCGTTTGAACCCTTTGTCGCTCGTTAAACAAAGGGTTTTCATTTCTGTTAGTGCGACCAAGGAAAGTTAATTCAGCTTCGCCCCGAGGCTGAATGTCAATAGTTGTACCTCCAAATAATTTTTCGAATGCCTTGCTATTAACTTGAATCTGTGGAATTACACCTGTATTTCTGAAATCACTTACTTCAGCGTTCGAAATACTTCTCCAGTTACCACGTTTAATTTCGCTGTTTACCAATCGTTGATATTCATCTAACGTTAAGTATTGCGTGCTGGTTACATATTTATCACCAACTAAATCTTTTACAATGTATCTTTTATTTTTAGCATCAAATTCTACAACCCTTTTTAAACCATTTGGAAGCGGATAAAAAGGATTGGTACTTGGACTTAAGCCCAATAATTGCTTCTCGCGAAGACTGAAATTATTTTTTAACAAAGCGGTATCCGCTTTGCCTGTAACAACTTGTGAAAAGCTGTTTTTTGTGGCAAATAGAAGTGGGATGAGAATTAATAGGGTAAATATTCTCTTCAAAGGCGGTAAATCTATAAGTTCTTCAAGGCTTGTTTAATTAGCTGCTCTACCGAAAGCGTCCCTTCTGTTACTTTCAAAATCTGATCGATAGTTTTTTCGGCTGTTTGTTTGGCGAAACCGAGCATCACTAATGCTGATAACGCTTCATCTTTAATGGTATTGTGTTGAGGCATAGAAATTAATGAATCTACACCTTCCTTTTTTAATTTATCCTGCAATTCTAAAACCAGACGCTGCGCAGTCTTAGCACCTAAACCCTTAATACGCTGTATTAGAGGATAATCTGCATGAACAATTGCAGCCTGAATTTCCGTTGGCGTAATTGATGAAAGAATCATTCTTCCAGTGTTAGGACCAATGCCCGATACAGAAATTAAGTGCAAAAATAAACGGCGTTCGCCCTCATCAGCGAAGCCGTATAGAGTATGTCCATCTTCCTTAACATGCAACCAGGTGTAAAGCTTACACCTTTCTGCATCAGTAAGATTACTGTATGTGTTTAACGAAATATTAATATGATAACCGATTCCTCCTGCTTCTATTACAACATAGGCAGGGTTTTTAAAGGTAAGTTTACCATCAATGTAGGCGTACATATTTTAAGATTCCGAGTTACGATTTTAGATTATTAATTTAAGCTTAATTGCGATTAAAAACAATTAAGAATTTACTTTTTTACTGCTGTTTTTGTAAAAAGGCCTTTTCGCTTGCCTGTTCCCATTGATTCTTCTTTAGCTTGCGCATCAGCAACGGCAATGGTAACCATGTTTACAATTTCACGTACAGAACTACCCAATTGTACAATATGCACAGGTTTATTTAACCCTAACAAAATCGGCCCAACAGCCTCAGCACCGCCAAGTTCCTGCAATAATTTATAAGCAATATTACCTGCTTCCAGATTAGGGAAAATTAGCGTGTTGGCTGGCGCATCTGCCAAAGTACTGAATGGGAAATTATCCTTTAAAAGCTCGTTATTCATGGCAAAGTTTCCTTGCATTTCCCCATCAACTACAATTTCAGGGTGTTCTTTATGTAAGATATTTACAGCTTTTCTAACTTTTTCTGGCGTTACACCATCGTTAGAACCAAAGTTAGAATAAGACAATAAGGCAACTCTTGGCTTAATATTAAACTGTTTAACCGATTTTTCTACCAATAAAGTAATGGCTACAAGTTCTTCAGCAGTTGGATCTACGTTTACAGTAGTATCACCAAAAAACACCGGACCTTTTTTAGTCATCATCATGTACATACCAGCAACTCGTTTAACTGATGGATCTACACCAATAACATGCAAGGCAGGTTTAATGGTATCACCATAGTTTTTAGTTAAGCCAGAAATCATTGCATCTGCTTCACCAAATTCAACCATCGATGCACCATAATAATTTCTATCCCTCAAAAGCTTGGTTGCATCGCTGGCAGAAATCCCCTTACGTTGGCGTTTTTTATATAAAGCATCTGCGTATTGTTTGGTTTTCGCCGGATTTTGCATCTGGTCGATGATTTCAACACCATCTAATTCCAAAGCATGGCCATCAATAATATCTTGTATTTTTTCTCTGTTCCCTAATAAAATTGGAATCGCGATGCCTTCATCCTTAACAATTTGAGCCGCCTTTAAGATTTTATAATTATCGGCTTCAGCAAAAACAACGCGTTTGGGGTCAGACTTCGCTTTGTTGGTGATGGCACGCATGATAACATCGTCCAAACCTAAGCGTTTTCTTAATTCTTCGTGGTATGCATCCCAATTGGTAATAATTTTACGAGCTACACCGCTTTCAATCGCTGCTTTTGCAACCGCAATAGAAACTTCGGTAATTAACCTAAAATCTACAGGTTTTGGAATGATGTAATCTTTACCAAATTTAAGGTTACGAGCATTATATGCTAAGTTAACGGCTTCCGGTACGGATTTTTTTGCAAGTTCTGCAATAGCCTTAACAGCTGCAATTTTCATTGGTTCGTTAATGGTTGTAGCACGAACATCCAAAGCGCCTCTGAAAATATATGGGAAACCCAAAACGTTATTCACCTGGTTTGGATAGTCAGAACGGCCTGTTGCCATAATGATATCTTTTCTGGTTTTTACCGCAAGTTCGTAAGCAATTTCCGGATTTGGATTGGCCATTGCAAAAACAATTGGGTTTTTTGCCATACCCATCAACATTTCCGGTTGGATAACATTCCCTGCTGATAAACCGATAAAAACATCAGCACCCTTCATGGCCTCGCCAATAGTTTTAATGTCTTTGCGGGTAGTTGCAAAACGCATACGCATTTCGTCTAAATCGGTTCGATTAACATCAATTATTCCATTAATATCGAACATAACCAAATTCTCTGGCTTTACACCTAGAGACAGGTACATATTAGAGCACGATACCGCTGCAGCACCGGCACCGCTCACTACAACTTTAATTTTATCTATTTTCTTTTTCTGAATTTCGATGGCATTAAGTAATGCCGCACCAGATATGATGGCTGTTCCATGTTGGTCATCGTGCATTACAGGAATATTCATTTCCTCTTTTAAGCGACGCTCAATTTCGAAACACTCGGGCGCTTTTATATCTTCCAAATTTACACCACCAAATGTTGGCTCTAATGCTTTAACGATTTTTACAAAATCATCAACATTTTTGGTATCTAATTCTAAATCGAATACATCGATATCGGCAAAGATTTTAAATAATAAACCTTTACCTTCCATAACAGGTTTTCCTGCTTCCGGACCAATATCGCCCAAGCCTAAAACGGCTGTACCATTACTAATTACCGCAACTAAGTTTCCTTTTGCTGTATATTTATAAACATCATCCGTGTTAGCGGCTATTTTCAAACAAGGTTCTGCAACACCTGGCGAATAAGCCAGAGTTAAATCGCGTTGCGAAGTTGTTGGTTTTGTAGGTACTACTTGTATTTTTCCTGGCCGCCCTTGCGAGTGGTAATCGAGCGCATCTTGCTTTCTATTGATATTACTCATTAAGTAACTTATTAGTGACGGCGCAAAGGTACAATTCTTTTTATGAGGCTTAAAATAAAAAGGCTAGTGAATAAAAAGAATGAGGGATTTGAAAATTAGTTAACGTACACTGAAATAATTAAAAATTTTCTTCTTAGAATCTAAATCATAGTTTTCAGCGGTGATAATATTTCTAAGCCTGTCGTTCTGTTTAAGATCATTTTCTTTTGTATAGAATTGAGTAATACTATCCAAGTGTTTTAAAGCTATCTTCTTTCCCTTATAAAACAAAAGTGCATAAACCACTGTCTGATCATAATAAGGAGATATTCTTCCCTTTTCCTTTTGCCTGTGAGCAGCTACTTCGAAAGCTTTCTTATAATTGGAATTAGCCGAAGATTTATTTTTTAAAGACTCATAAACAACCCCAAGTTTTATATATGAAATAAAATCTTTCGGATTAATTAGCACAATTCTTTTTGCAGTTGAGATTGCCCGCTCATTTTGATTTAAGATTAGCAGCGAATTAAGTTTATTAGAATACGCAGAAACATAATTAGGCTCAATGTCTGTAGCACCATCCAGAAATTTCAACGCATTTCTATGAATTTCAACATCCCAATCATTTGCAAGAGATAGTAATTTGCCTGCTTTAGCATTCAGTGCAACTGCTTTCGGATTATGTTTGATTTTCTGTTCCTGACCAAAAATTTCGTTAGGAAAAATTAGTAAAAACATTAGATAATAAGTTAGCTTCATTTATTTATGTTAGATAAACAAATCTAAATAATTAGTCGAAAAAGCTATAAATCTTATCCCTTACTAATCTTAAGCACCATGCCTGGCTGTAAACCAGCTTTAGCAAGCTGGTTATCTTTACGAATGCTTTGAACTGTAGCGCCATCAAATTTTTCAGCAATTTCTGAAAGTGTATCACCGCGTTTAACCGTATAGGTTAAAAAAGATGCAGGTGCTTTTAAAGCAATTGTTTTCTTTGCATAAACTTTAAGCTTTTGTCCGGGAACAATTGTTTTACTTTTCAAACCATTCCAAACCTTTAAATCTTGCACTTCAATTCCATATTTGTTCGCAACAGTAGCTAGGCTCTGTCCGGAAGTTACTTTATGGTAAATAACAGCCGTTGAGGAACTCGAAACAGTTTTCTTTTTTCGAAGTTCACGAACATCATCCGTACTGGCCTCGATTACACTCATCCTACCACTAGGTTCATCGTTGTTAAGCACATCATATAAACCTGCCAAATCAGCACTTTTGAGTTTTGGAAGAATTACGCGTTTTGGTAAATCGGCCATACCGTTTACTATTTTTTTCTTGTACCAAGGATTTAGAGCAAATAATGCCTGTTCATCCATATCCAAAACTTTTGCAATTGATTGTAAAGAGACAAAATGATTAACCTGCATGGTATCAGTCTTCAAAATCATGTTACTTGCCATTTCGGTAATTTGATGTTTTCCAGAATAATTCATTACATAAACTGCAGCAATAAATGCTGGAACATAATTTCTGGTTTCCTTTGGCAAAAACTGTCTTATTTCCCAAAAATCGCGGGAGCCTGCTTTATCAATCGCCCGATTAACATTTCCCTTTCCGCAATTATAAGCTGCAATAGCCAAAAGCCAATCGCCCAGTTCTTCAAAAGCATCTCTAAAGTAAGCAGCGGCAGCATAGCTGGCCTGAATCGGATCCTTACGTTCATCAACATAATTATCCATTTTTAACCCATAAGCTTTACCAGTACCAAACATAAATTGCCAAATTCCGGTTGCCCCAACCCTCGAAATTGCGTGTGGGTTCATTTGAGATTCAACAATTGTCAGGTATTTTATCTCCTGCGGGATATTATAATCTTTTAATGCTTTTTCAAAAATTGGAAAATAATAATCAGAAAGTCCATGCATTTTGCCAAACATATCTTTACGTTTAACATAAATATCAATGTACTGCTGTACATATTCGTTATGAGGAAGCGGAACTGTACGGGTTACCGAATCTAAACGTAGTTTATAAATATAATTCTGATTTAACAGCAAAGGGTTTTCTATCGCCAGCGGAACTGAAACAGTATCTGTATTGATAAAAACATTATTTTGCCTTTTAAAAAGACTATCGACTTTTAAAATTTGCTGTGCAGATGAGCTAAGTGAGAATGCGGTGAGCGATATGATACAAGTAAAAAGTAGTTTTTTAATCATGCGTTTTGATTTAATAAAAAAAATTTGAAGCGCAAATTATGTACACTAATTAAATTTCTTCCCGTGTTTCGCTTTTACGCTTCGCTGCGTCAGTTTCATCCTTGCTGCAGGGTAACCGCTGCACCCGGGGCTAAATGGCAATTTTTGTTTTTTATTAAGGTTTCAAACCTGCAAAACCCGAAATATTAACCAAAAGCTATTGCTTACATTTCCAAAATAAAAATCTTTCAAACTGTAAAAGATTGCTTCGTTCCTCGCAATGACGTATTACGATAAAAATGAATTAGAAAAAGCAAGCAATGCTTCTTCTTCGAAATGCCTGGCTATAAACTGAATACTTAACGGCAAACCTGCTGCATTATTGCCTAAAGGCAGTGCAATAGCCGGATTGCCACTCAGCGATGGTAAAACTGTAAAAATATCTGCCATGTACATTACCAATGGATCTTGCAAATTATCGCCAATTTTAAATGGTGCCGTTGGTGCCACAGGCGATAAAATCAAATCAAAATCATTAAATAGCTCATCAAGCTTTTCTCTGATTAATCTTCTTACCTGTTGTGCCTTCTGGTAATATGCATCATAATAACCTGCACTTAATACAAATGTTCCGAGTAAGATACGACGCTTAACTTCCTCCCCAAAACCTTCAGAACGGGAAAATTTATATAAATCTGTAAGTGATTTTGCTTCTTCGTTACGGTAGCCGTAATGTACACCATCGTAGCGGGAAAGATTTGATGATGCCTCTGCAGTGGTTAATATGTAATAAGCCGGAACGAGATAATCAAGCAAATCAAATGAAACATACTCAACCGTGTGGCCTTTTTGCTTTAAATCTTCAATTGATTTTAAAATCGACGTTTTAATTTCAGGGTCAAGCGCATCGCTTTCGATGGTCTCTTTTAAAACAGCAATTTTTTGTTTTTTATCATCGTTCAGTTGAGCAGAATATTCAGGAACTTTAATTGGAGATACTGTAGAGTCATTTTCATCAGCGCCAGCTAAAACCTGTAATAGTATTGCGGCATCTTCAACGGATGAAGTTATTGGTCCAACCTGATCAAATGACGAAGCATAGGCGATTACACCATATCTAGAAATTCTACCATAAGTTGGTTTTAAACCAATTTGTCCGCAAAAGGCAGCTGGCTGACGAACAGAGCCACCTGTATCGGTACCTAATGCAGCCAAACACATATCTGCCTGAACAGCTACTGCAGAACCACCAGAAGAACCTCCCGAAACAAGTTCTGGGTTTGCAGCATTCTTTACAGCTCCGAAGTAAGAGGTTTCATTTGAGCCGCCCATTGCAAATTCATCACAATTTAATCGACCAATAATAATCGCATCTTCTTGCAATAAACGTTCTACAACTGTAGAAGAATAAGGAGATACAAATCCATCGAGCATTTTTGATGATGCCGTAACGATATGATCTTGATAGCAAATGTTATCCTTTATACCGATAACCATTCCTGCAAGTTTACCTTGCGTACCATCTTCTATTTTTTGCTGTACTGCTTTCGCTTGTGCCTCTGCCGAATAAAAAAACACCTCATTAAATGCGTTGAGGTGTTCGTTTGTTTCAATTTGCTTAAAATAATAAGCCAATAAATCGGGTAAAGTTAATTGCTTTTGCGAAATGAGCGCTTGTATCTCTTTAAGAGAACTGTATTTCTTCAAAACTTAAAATTTGTGTTAAACGGTTTTATCGCGGTTTGAAGGATCAACTTGTTCACCATCAACTCCATCCTTACCATCTTTAAATTCTTTAACGCCTTTACCTAAGCCACGCATAAGTTCAGGAATTTTTTTACCACCAAATAATAATAATACCACTACTGCAATGATAATAATTTCTGGTGTGCCAAGCATTGCTGCTATTGTTGTATTTAACATAACTTTTTAGTTTAAACTTTTTGACTGTCTGTTACAATTTTTTCATCAATGGGAGTACTGCTAACAGAGGAATGATTGCTATCTGAATTTGATTCAACTTTTTCATCTACAGAAGAATCATCTGTTGGATGGTGTCGCTGGCTGTGTGTATTTGTAGCATTTTGTTCTTCGTCTTTATCCAAATCCATTGCATTAATATTTCTATGGATTTCACGTTTTACACCATCAGAAGCATCCTTAAACTCTCTAATTCCCTTCCCTAATCCTCTTGCTAATTCGGGTAATTTTTTACCTCCAAATAACAAAAGAACCACTACTAAAATGAGTACGATCTCAGATCCACCCATATTTAAAAACTCTAATAACGTGCCTTGATACATCACTAATCTATTTTATACAAATATAAACATTAATTGCCTATTGTTATTTACTAATCCAAGCTTCTGGATTTAATTTGGATTGGCCTCTCATAATCTCAAAATGCAGTTCAGCAGCATCTCCGGTTACGGCCAAAGTACCAATGGTTTCACGCGTATTTACGTTATCACCTTTTTTAACACTCACCGAACGAAGATTTTGATAAACTGTAAAGTAGTTTCCATGTTGCAATACAACAACATATTTTCCATAAATCAAGTTCACAAACAATACTTCTCCATCAAACACTGCTCTAACTGGAGCTCCATCGGCAGCAGTTATATTTACACCTTCGTTATTCATAGAAGCTTGATCGACTTTATGAACACCAAAATGTTCAGTAATTGTACCCGAAACCGGATAAGGGAGTCTACCTCTATTGTTTTCAAAACCTGCAGCAAGTTTAGCAGAGCTCGCATCGTTGGTTAGCAATTCATTTGTTGATTTTTCTTTTACTGGTGCTGCTGCTGCAGGCACTGGCTTATTTTCGGCTTTTGCCTTAGCTACTGCTGCGGCTCTGGCTGCGGCTTCTTTTGCTGCCGCTATCCTTGCTTCTTCAGCTGCTTTACGCTTAGCCTCCTCAATCGCTCTTTGTATCGCCAATCTAATTGCCCTGTCAATCTGCGCCTGTTGTTTCTTTCTGGTATTGATATCCTGCTTAAATTGTCTTTCTTGTTTACTTAAGCTATTTAGCACAGCTGATTGCTGATTTTTATCTTTACCTAAACGCTCACGTTCTCTTTCCTGTTCTTTTAAAAGTTCACTTTTTTCTCTTAAAGTCTTGTCCAGAACTTTAATTTTTCCATTTAATTCAGTCTGCGTATTCTCTATATAACCCGCTTGTTTTTTACGATATTGACTGAATTGCTGTAAATATTTAATTCGTTTGTATGCTTGATTAAAATCTCTTGCAGCAAAAATAAACATCATTTTTTCGTAAGCATTTCTGTTGCGCTGTGCAAAGCGAATCATTCCCGCATACTCTTTTTTCAAATCGCCAAGCTGACCTTGTAATGTATGTACGGTATTTGTGTTTTGAGAGATTTGGTTATCAAGGTTTTTTATTTCTGAATTAATAGTTCCGATTTTATCTTGGCGAAGCCTAATCTGAGCATTGATAGCGTTTATTTGCTGCAATGTAAGTTTTTTACCACTTGCAGTTTTATTTAAGTTTTTTTGTAGCTGCTCAATTTCTCGCTGTATCGCTTCTTTTTTTCTCCGTAATTGGCTTTCAGTTTGCGCTGTCGAAGAAAAGGCAATTGTGCTTAAAAACAGGATGATTTGGAGTTTGTATAGCTTCATTAAGCCAAAAGTATAAAAATTTTACAGTAAAAAGTATTAAAATTAAGTTACAAAGGGCATTAGCAAGTCTTCTTCACAAATTCTTCATGCCTATAACGAAATTAAAAACTGTAAAATTTTTATGCAGAAATTTAATAAGAATTAAACCAGAACCACTATTTTACAGTTGTATATCGCTTTGGTACTGTAAACGGAAATTCTACCGGAACATTGCCATCAATTTTTACATATTGCAAATCAATATTGATTTTTTTTGTGCCTGATAAGGTATTGATTTTTAAAGCCCCAGGAAAAAGAAACTCATTAAGTTTTTGATAGTCAGAATAATTAACTTTTAGTGCCTGACCATTTTTTGAATCGTTAAGGTTAGTTTCCGCAACCTTGAAAAGGGTATTAAACAATAAGCGGTAATCTAAACTCTCCTTACTTCCAGAAACAACCCAAGCACCTCCAACTTGTTTTATATCAGATTTATCAGTAAGAAATTCGCCCATTGCATTACCAGTTAAAATAGATTGAAGTGTATTAAAATTAACCTGTTTATTGGTGAAATTGTAAATATAACTGAAAGGTTTTTTCAGGTATTCGCTCTTCAATTTATTCTGAATTTTAATGCTATCAGGTGTTATTAGAGCCCTTGCAACTTCTGCCATACCCCCTAAAGCAGTAATACTAACCCAAATCACTTCCTTATCTTTCATTCTGAAATTCATGGTTACATCATTAGCATCTCCAGAAATATCAAGCGAAGCTTTTGCCTTTAATGAAAGTGTGTTAAACTTAAGTTGTTTGCTATTAAGTAAGTTTAAGCCTTCGGCTTTAGAATTATCGGTTTTTGGGGCAGTTGTAGTTGGTGGTGCAACAACAATTTCTTTTTTAGGTTTACAAGCAACAAAAAAGGTTGCCGCCGAAAGAATCATTACACTATTTAAAATATTTCTTTTCATTGATTTTCTTTATTAAAACTTCGGAGCCATTTCCGGCCTCTTTTGCCTTTTGCCATTGGATAAGTGCAGCATCCTTTTCACCTTTCATATAAAGGATATCTCCATAACGCTCCAAGTAAACACCGTTCTTATTACTATTGTTTTGCAAGGCCTTTTCTATCCAGGTTTTGGCTAAATCGTACTTTTGTTGCTTAAATAAAATGAAGGCGTAAGTATCTACAACCGAAGCATTCTCTGGCATAGCACTCGCCGCAGTTTCGGCATACTTAGCGGCTTTAGCCAAATCATCATTTCTGAGCGCAAGATAATATGCATAATTATTCATAATCAAATAATTATCCGGCTCAGTTGAAATCGCCTTCTCGAATGCAACTTTGGCCTGAGAAAAATTATTTTGATTAATAAAGATGTCTCCTTGCAATGCGTAAATCTGAGCCTGTAAGCTCTTATTATCTACATCAAGTTGAAGTGCATTCTTAAGATTGCTTTGAGCATTATCATATTTTCCGGTTTTGTACAGCGCATAGGCAACATAGTAATACAAACTTGCCTGGTTAGGATAAATGGCTAATGCTTCATCGCCCAATTTAACAGCATCAGGGTAATGACCAAGCAATGTTTGAATGTTAATTACCTGCTCCCAAACCGCATAAACCTGTTCGTTTAGTTTTAATGCAGATTGATATAGAACCAACGCTTCTTTTAATTTATTCTGCTGATACAACACATCGCCATAAAGTGCAAGTGATTTCGCATCGTTAGGATTTGCTTCTGCCAGGTTTTTACTTAACGCAGTAATGTTTTTTGCAACAATTGGTTCTTCAATTTTCGGGAAAAGCGCAGCCACAATTTTAACCTTTTCGTCAATCGGCATTTCCTCACTTTCAAAAGCCAATTTTAAGGAGGCAAATGCTGCATCATCGTTTTTTTGTTTGCGGTAGATATCAGCTAAACCAAGGTTCACTTCAAAATTCTTAGGCTCGATTTGTTGTGCCTTTAACAGAACTTTTAAGGCTTCGGCATCATTATTTTTTTGAATGAGTAAACCCGCAGCATATAGGTAATTTTTCACATCAGCCTGGTTGCCTTCCAACAACTTTACAATATCGCTTTCAGATGCATTACCACCATCCACTCTTCTTCTGGCATTTGTTAATGCTCTGGAAGCACCAAATTTACTTTCAATCTCATTAAAAGTCTTTTTTGCTTCTTCTACCTGATTGGCAATTAACTGAGCGTTCGCTTTATCAAAATAATAAATATCATTATCCGGTTCGATGGCTATTAATTGATTAAAGGCCGAAACTAGTTCTGTCATGTTATTATTTCGCTTATAAACCTCCGTTAACAAACGCAAATACCATTTATTGCCAGCATTTAAACCAATCGCTTTTTTGATGTTTAATTCAGCTTCTGTAAGTTTATTAAGCCTTAAATTCAAACTTGCAAGCTCATAATAAGCCGCATGATTTTTCACATCAATTGCAACAACCTTATTAAAATTTGTTGATGCAACCGCATAATTTTCTGACATTTTTTCGCGTAAGCCGGCAAAGAAAAGCTGCTTAACCATATTGCTGTCCTGGTTTGCACTTACAGGCGGCAACTGACTAAAAGCTTTAAGGCCAAAACTTAACAATGCAAAAAAAATGTATTTCTTCATAATTTACATGGATATGGCGAATTCAGATAGCTGAAAACATTCAATCATTCAAAACGAATCATTCAATAATTCAAATTTAGCTTTAACGTTTTAACATTTTCATTAATTCAGCTTTCTCAAAATATGCAATTCCGGCAACAAATGCGATTAACATGGCATTGCCGATGTAAATGTTTTTATCGAATACAAAAAATGATGTAAACACGATGATTGTTGAAATAACTATGTAAGTTAATATTTTTTTAAGGTTGTAAGGAATTGGGTAGTATTTTTGACCTAAGATGTAAGAAATAATCGTCATACTGGCATAAGCAGCCATAGATACCCAGGCCGAACCCATATAACCAAATTTTGGAATCAAGACTACGTTTAATACAATTGTGATTATGGCGCCAATTACAGATATATACAAGCCAAAATGGGTTTGGTCTGATAGCCGATACCAAATGGATAGATTCATATAGATACCTAAAAAAACATAGCCTAAGAGTAAATATGGAACAGCCGGTAAGCCTACCCAATATTCTTCATTTCTGATGAAGAATTTTAGAAGTTCTATATTGGCAACCAAAGCAACGAATAACACAGCCAATGCAATAACGAAATATTGCAGAATTTTTGAGTAAGTATGCTTGGCGTTTTCGTTTTTAGCGTGACTAAAGAAAAATGGTTCAGCACCTAATCTGAATGCGGTAATAAAAATGCTTAAGAAAATGGCGATTTTACAAACTGCTCCATAAATCCCAACCTGAACATTTGCAATATCTGGAGGCAATAACTCTTTTAAAACAATTTTATCAAGATTCTCATTAACGATAAAAGACAAATTCGCAATTAGAATTGGCCAACTGTAGGAGAACATGTTTGAAAACAATGCCCTATCAAACCGCAATTGTAACTTAAGAAACTCCGGAATTAATGCCAAAAGGGTTGCTAAACTCGCAATAAGGTTTGCAACAAATACATAGCCAATCCATTGATGGCGATACCAGGAATTTAACCACGAAGCACCTATCCAATTATTTTTTATAATTGCTGGTAGAACGAAAATAAACAGGAGATTAAAACCTACAAAACACCCAATATTTAAGAATTTAACAATGCTATATTTCATTGGTCTTCCATCGGCACGAAGCTTGGCAAAAGGAATTACACAAATCGCATCAACAAATAAAATCCATAAAAATAAACTTACGTATTGTTTATAATCCGGTATTTCTGAAGCTTTAATAGCAAGATATGAAGCAATAGAATTAGAAAAAACTAAACCAGTTAAAAGAAAAAGTGTAGAAACAAAAGCTATACATAAGAATGAATTGTTGTAAACCTGTTGTTTCTTATCTTCAAACTTATTCAAATACCTGAAATAGGTGCTTTCCATCCCAAAGGCCAGAACTGCGTTGATTAGCGACGCATTTGCATACATGTTAGTGAAAACACCGTACACGCCGGCACGATAAACACCTGTATAAATCGGTGTCAAGATAAAATTGAACAACCTGGAGAAAACGGTACTGATACCGTAAACCATGGTTTGCCCAAGAAATTTTTTATATACAGACAATGGATTTTAGATTTTAGATTTTAGATTTTAGATTGGCAATTCGACCTCCTTAAACTAGAATCAATTTATTTATTAATTGGGATAATTTAAATTTAAGGTTTGCAATCGTAATTCGTAAATCTAAAATCATAAATCCCGTTACTTTTTATAAACTTCAAAATTAAGATAGTTCTTCACTTCACCTTCGCTTACCGAAACATTTTCAACGCGAGAACGGTCTGGTCCTTCGTGGCACCAGTTTACAAATTCTTCCAGGAAAATATCGTCTGCCTCTGCCTCAATATAAACAGAACCATCTTTTTCGTTTCTTACAAAACCATTAACCGACATTTGATTGGCTATAATTTTGGTAGTTTCTCGAAAACCCACTCCCTGAACTTTTCCGGTAACAACGATATTTAAATGCTTCATTATAGTAAAAGTTGAAATGTTTTAATGTTGCAAAGTTAATAAAGCATCGTTATTAAACTGTTGCATCATATAATTCTTTAAACCTTTTTAATTCTAAAACATATTCTGCCCAAATTTCACCTAGAATCTGCTTTGCAGGCTTAACCTTATTTAGCATAGCTGATACTTGCCCGATTTCGAGTTCGCCGTTTTCGATATCGCCTTCAAACATACCAAGTTTAGCCCTTCCCCTACCCAATAACTCCACCAACTCCGTTCTTCCGGCACCTGCAGCCTCCGCTTGTGCAACGGCATCTGCAAATTCATTTTTTAGTAACCTAACGGGAACGAGTTTTTTCATCGCCAGTTTTGTATCGCCTTCGGCTGATGAAACAATCTTGTCTTTAAAGTTTTGGTGTGCAGAAGATTCTTCTGCAACGGCAAATGCAGAACCGATTTGTACTGCATCAGCACCCAAGGCAAAAGCTGCAAGCATCGACTTTCCACTCGAAATACCGCCCGCAGCAATAACAGGAATATTTACCGCAGCTTTAATCATTGGGATCAAGCACATCGTTGTGGTTTCTTCGCGACCATTGTGTCCTCCGGCTTCAAAACCTTCGGCAACTATTGCATCAACTCCGGCCTCCTGTGCTTTCAAAGCAAATTTTGTATTGGCAATAACGTGTACAACAGTAATGCCTTTTTCTTTTAGAATGCTTGTCCACGTTGCCGGATTACCTGCTGAAGAAAAAACAATTTTAACGTCTTCTTCAATCACCACATCAATAATTTCCTGAATATTTGGATATAATAATGGGATATTGACACCAAAAGGTTTTTCGGTTGCCTGCTTACATTTTTGGATGTGTGTTTGCAAAACATCAGGATACATAGAGCCTGCGCCAATGATGCCTAAGCCACCAGCATTGGAAACTGCAGAAGCCAATTTCCAACCACTGCACCAAACCATTCCGGCTTGAATAATCGGGTATTTTATATTAAAAAGTTTGCAGATTGGATTCATATTATCTAAGCCAATTTAGTCACTTTATCCGTTATTATTTTAAAATCGTCAGTAAGTTGAATTAAGTTTAAACTGGGTTTTTTGCCTATTTCTATTGTACCTAATTCCTTCTCGTAAGCTAAAAATTCAGCACCATTTATAGTTGCCCAGCTTAACAGCTTATCAAAACTAACGTTTTTATTTTCCTGAAGTGTTTTCATTTCGGCCAGAATATTTAACTGATGGTTACTTGCCAAACTATCTGTTCCTAAAGTGATTTTCACATTCTCCTGGATAAGCAAGTCGACATCTGGCAGTGTATTTTCTATGTATAAATTCGCATTCGGACAAAGGCACCAATATAAATTTGAGTTGATTTGCTTTGCAAAAGCGATATCTTCCTTACTCGAAACTGTATTATGAACCAATAGAGTTTTTTGATTCGATATGTAAGGCAGATAACTTTTTAAAGAAGTATTACCAGAAGCCCTAAAAAATTCTATATCTAAACCTAAAAAACGATATAACTCTAAAAAACCACCTGTTTTGTCTTGAAAAAACAGATTTTCATCTGGCGTTTCCTGATTATGAATGCTCAGAAAACTCTGTTTTTGAATTGCAGCTTTATTAATTAGCTGAAAAAGTTGTGATGAAACTGAATATGGCGCATGAGGAACAATTGAGGTTGGCAATGGTGAAAATTCTTGCTCAACTTGTTTGGCATGTGCCATAATCGCTTCTGCCCTATCGGGATAAAAGCCCATCGCTTCAATAAAAGTATGGTAAGCAATTTTGCTGTTAAGCTTGATTTGTTTTGAGCTAATTTGATTTGATATATCTCCAACGGCTACAATTCCATTATCGAACATTTGCTTATCTGCAATTTCCATAGCCGATTTAAGCTGTTCTTCGCTACTATGCCTGCTTTTTATGATGAGCTTAACAAATTCTACCAAGCCGGTTTGCGCTGGAATTTGCTTAAACATGTGCGAGAGTTCTAAATGGCAATGGGTATTTACAAAACCTGGAACAATTGCGCCGGTATATTTCTTTACTTCTAAACGCTTTGATTGGTCTTCTGTAAATAAGTTAACAATTTCGCCAATTTCATTAACGGCAACTGTTCCATTTTTTATTGGAGGGATGTTAACAGGGAAAATCCAATCGGCAGAAAAGTATTTTAACATGAAGCGAAATTACGATTTTGCTTTTAGGAAATATGATTTGAAATCGATTTATGAAGTAAAATACTCTGGAGAATTTTGATTTTGGACAAAATCTAAGATTGTGAATCTACAATCGTAAATATAAAAAGAGCCTCCTATCGGAATCGAACCAATGACCTACTGATTACAAGTCAGTTGCTCTACCAGCTGAGCTAAGGAGGCTTTTTATCGGGCTGCAAGTATAGAAAAAAATATTCTTTTGTTAAAAATTTTTTTGAAAATTAATTGAGTTGTGGAGGGTTTATTCTTTTCTTAAATTTTACCACCCCTTGCCCCTCCTAAATTAGGAGGGGAAGTTATTTCTGCTTTGGGAGGTTTTTGATTCATTGTTTAAAGGTTGAGCATTGAACCAAAGCCTATCAGATTACCACAAAAAATTTTCCTTGCCGTGCCCAACTCCCCTCCTTTTTATAAGGAGGAGCAAGGGATGGTCTTCGCAACATTAATAATTGTACAAACTGATTTAATTAAACCCGGTAGTAGCCTACCGTGTACCCACATCCTTTTGGATTTCGAATCCTAGATAGATGTTATAGAATTTCTTGAGACCAATTATTAGGGTTGTTGCACCAGGCTTTCGCTGTGATG